>CAWFEF010000006.1:0-223842 GCA_963814825.1 uncultured Gammaproteobacteria bacterium
GAAGTACATGCTCGCGGTCAGCGCCCCGGCAAGCAGCAGCGCGGAGTCGATGGTCGACAGCTCCGAGCGCCAGACGCGGGCGCCGGTGTGCATGTCGAGAAAGTGGTAGTAGAAACCCTTGAAGCCGGTCGCCTCCGGGCTGCCGCTTTGATCGCTGTCACGAAAAAAACGCAACACGGATAGACTGTGTTTGACTGCATCGGCCCTCGCCATCCAGCCGCGTTCCACCGCCACCGGATAGGCCGACAGGGCGAACCCGACGACGGCAATGCTGGCCGGAGAATTCTCGCGCGAGGTGTCGGCGATCAGTCCGGTGGCCGGATTTACCGCTTGCAGGAAATAGCCGAACGCGGCACGCTGGAGCCGGTCGAGACTCTGCCCGTTGATCAAAGACTCGTTGCTCATGCATCCTGTTTCGGGATTGGGGTCTTAGCCGGCAACCGTCCTTTCAGGTCCTGGGCAGTGAACGGACCCGGCTCGACGATCAATTGGCGAGCGGCCTCCACTTGTTCCCACACATTCCACAGCAGCACGCCCCGCACGCGATCGTGCTGCAAGTAGTAGATGACGCCTTCCTCGTTGGGTCGCTTCCAGTCGGCAAAAGTCTCCAGGCGCGAGTCCAGTTCGCCCACGGCTTCATACCCCAACTCGAACATGTCGGAATAAAAGAACGGCAGGTGATGATAAGGCTCGGATTTGCCTGCCATGTTCCGACCGGCCAACCGTCCCATGCAATTGGCGTTGTCCTCGTGTTCGACCCGGATGCGCTTTCCCAACGCGGGGTTGTAGAATGCGGCAACGTCACCTGCTGCATAGATGTCGGGATGGCTGGTGTGTAGGAGCTCGTCCACGACGATGCCGTTTTCCACCTCAAGCCCCACTATTTGGGCAAGCTCAACGTTCGGTTCGATGCCGACTCCCGCCACCACGCCGTCCACCACGATTTCCTGATTTGTACGCGTTTTCAAAACATGTTGGTTGCCGCGAGTTTCCAAACCGACAATCTCTTCGCCTGCCAATATCTCAACGCCTTTTTGCCGGTAGAAGTCGGACACAAACTGAGCGAGAGGGGCAGGGAATATGCGGTCTACAATAGCTTTGTCGGGGAAAATCATCACCACTTCTTTCCCGTTCATAGCCAGCGCCGCCGCGACCTCCGAACCGATAAAGCCGCCGCCGATGACGGCAAACCGCTGTCCCGTTTCGGTGAGCGCACGAAGATGCCGGTAGTCCGGCAGGGTTCGGAAGTAAATGATATGGTTTTCGCCGAACGGAAGACGTCGCGGCTTGCCGCCGGTGGCCAACAAGAGTTTTTGATAAGTGAAAACGTTTCCCTTGTCGTCCGCAACACGTTTCTGCTGGGGGAAAATTTCTTTGATGACGCGGCCAAGATGAATCTCAACGCCTTTGTTCTCCGTCTTGCGCCAGATGACGTCCAAGGGCTTGCCCTTCCAAAGCGCCTTTGACAGAGGAGGGCGGTCGTACGGAACGTCAAGTTCCGCGCTGATCAGCCCGATGCTGCCGGTTGAATCGACTTCGCGTATGCCATCCACCGCGGCCGCTGCGGTCATTCCGCCGCCGATGATCAAATACTGGTAGTGCTTCATAATTTGTGTCTCCTGTCTTTTACTGACTCTTTCCAGATTTGCTGTCCGGACTTGGGCGGCACCTTTAGAGATTGAAAAGAATTGTCCTTTACACACAGAATGTTGTCTGTACGCTGACGTACGTAAAGCGGAAAAAAGATACGGTGTCATTGCATTTAACTTAATGGCCCAGTGGGAATATGGGAAATGATTTATAATAAGGCCGGATTCGAGTCATGCTGTTTGGCTCGCCATATTAATCAATGATTTCTCTGCGTGGCTTCTAGCAAACGTTTCGTTCAGATTAGTCCCAACCGTAGAGTAAAATGAGTTTTTCATCTTTCCAGCCTGTTCTTTTTTCGCTAGGAGAAATTTTCTTCTGGCTTGTCTTCAGCTACCTGCTTATCTCAGTATTTGAATATCTAATACATAAACATTTCATGCATCAAAAACGATTTGCCAAGGGCATATATAGCCTTATGCCTTACCTGATTGAAGTTTTTGAATCCCATGCCGTCCGTCATCATGCCAAGTGGTACCGTAAATTTGACTATGAACCCGATTCAGTAGGTCGGGAGGAGAATTTGGAAATTCTTATGGTCGATATTTTTGCGATGCTTTTGCTTACCATGCCCGCGTGGGGAACATTGATGTGGTTTAACCTATGGGGCGGGATTATTTTTATTGGTGTTTTCTTTGTTCATCGGTTCTTGTGGAATACGATACATAGACAGATGCATATCCCCGAAGACGTGATCTTTCGGAACTGGGCCGCATACCGTTTTCTAGCCAGACATCACTTTCTCCATCACCGGAACGCCGGAAAAAACTTTAATGTTGTTTTTCCTTTCACGGATGTTCTTTTTGGTTCAGTGGGTGTGGCGAAATTAAAGGATGTTCGAGAAATGCTTCGACTGGGTCACATCATGCCGCGTTCAGCGCGTACCCAAAGGAGTCTTCACCGACTAGGGCTTCCTTTGCTTGGTGCTAATCATTAATTAATTTGCTTTGTTCCCACGCGTTTTGAGTGAGCATACGGTTTTTCATCATTCCCACGCTCCAGCGTGGGAATGCAGTCAAGGCGCGCTGCGCCGCAAGCAGTGGTTAATGCGTTGAAATTGCCGCCTGGCAAATACTGGACGCAGCGCGTGGGAACGAGGAATGCATTGCGTCACTGCCATTAAGTTAAGAAAAAAAGCTCCCTCTCCTGCTGGAGAGGGTTGGGGTGAGGAGAATAAAAATAAGGCAAAAAGCTTTATTTGATCCCCTCATCCTAACCTTCTCCCGGAGGGAGAAGGGACTGTCCATCCTTAACTTAATGGCAGTGATGTGTTGCGCGGGAACGAGGAAAAATATTTATCATTAACGCGCCATGAGCATTCTGTAAGGCCTGGAGCCGGAACCAGAACCGCAGTCTTACACCCGTTCGCCGACGAAAATTGGATTATGTTTTTTAAGGTTGAATTTAACTTCAGATGATAAAGTATTTTTTATAGGGAAATTAAAGCAGAGCTTCACAGCCACGGTTTCACGGACCCATTTAATACTTTTCCATAAAGAGAGTAAATACGTATGAAAAGCAAAAAAACCTTATCCTCGGGCGTAGCCGCATTTGTGGCTGTTATGGCACTAGGCACTTCGGCATGGGCGGCTACTACTGTGCAAGTCGGAGCAAGCGGCAAAACTTATGCATCTAGCGCGGTGAAATGTGCCGCCGACCCTGCCACAGGCGTGCAGTCGCCGGTAGTAGAAGCGGGTCTATTTAACCCGACAACAAAGGTGAGCGCCACTGTGTCGCTCAACGGTACCGCTGTGGCAAACGTCACAAACGTTAATCCGGCCGCCAATGTCTGGCTCGCCGATGGCAAGAACACGGTAGTTGTAGCGCTCAACAAAAGGACGGCTGATAGCTATGTGTTTACCGTACAACCAGGCATGTGCGCCCTCCCAGACACCTCCGGCAATACGTTCAGCGCCGACGGCACATTGGAATACGCCGCTAGTAATAAATCATACGCTACAGTAACACCCGGTTGTGCATTGAATGGAGCTACCGGTCAGGCGCAACCGTATGTAAACCTGTTTGATAATGGCAGTTACATGCTCAATGTTTCCGTCAATGGCGTGCCGCTAACACAGCTAAGCGCAAGTCGCCCACATACACCCGTTTTTTTGAGCGCCGGCCAGAATGTTATCTCAGCCGCCAACGGCAGCTTATCCATTGACTATTATGTTCGCGACGGTGGCGATGGCACCTGTGTATTACCGTAGCAGTGAAATATGCCATACAGGGGCATGAGGTTAAATTCAGCTTAAAAAATATATTTCTTCGCAGCAAGTGGGAACGAGGAGGAAACAAGGTGTCGCTACCGCGACGATTGATTTAATCGGGTAGTCGCACCCGAGGGCGAGATACTTTCTTTTGCTTCGCCAAAAGAAAGTGTCCAAAGAAAAGGCGACCCGGTTGCCGCTTGAGTCACTCGGCACATCCCTGTGCCTCGCCCTTCGGGTGCGATGCATGCAAATCGGCTATCCTGCCGATTTGTCCTGCGTTCCTCGCTTTTGCCGGGGGTTGACGAAAGGGGCTCCTGCCCCTTCGTCAACGTGCGGCATCCCTGCCGCCCCCCTTACGGGCTATTTCCGCCGAAAGCTCCGGTACTCGGCGCGGCATACGGGATTGAACGTACCACCGTTTCGTTTCCTTCGTTTTAGCACGGCGCTCATTGTTATACACAAGCATCTCAAAGCACGTCATTCCGGCAGGGATTGCCGGAATCCACGACTGCAGGGATGCAGGAGGTAGAGCAACGCAGGAGCAGTTGCCGAGAGCACAGGGATGTGAATGCTCGATTTAACAAATCAGTTCTGCGTTGCGGAATTTGTTGCCAGCTTTGGCATTGCCATCCCTGGCATCTGGATCCCGGCAATCCCTGCCGGGATGACGGATCGTCGTGTTACCCAGATACTTATGTATAACGATGAGCGCAGCGCATGGAAGCGAGGAACGCAGGACAAATCGGCAGGATAGCCGATTTGCATGCATCGCACCCGAAGGGCGAGGCACAGGGATGTGCCGAGTGATTCAAGCGGCAACCGGGTCGCTTTTTCTTTTGTTCTCGTTCCCACGCGCTACGTGGGAATGCAGTCAAGGCGCGCTGCGCCGCGAATCGCGGAAATACAGACCATGTAAGCAGGACGCAGCGCGTCCAATACTGCGTTCCCACGCAGCGCGTGGGAACGAGGAAAGCGGCTTATTCTTGTCTACAGTGCTAGTTCCCAAGCTCCAGCTTGGGAATTCGGTGCGGGAAGCTCCAGCTTCCCGTCTCGCGAAGCTGGAGCTTCGTCAACTGGGTTACCAAGCTGGAGCTTGGGAACCAGCGTAAGAATCGTCGCGTGGAAGCGAAGAAAATCAGCCGATGGTACGAGTTTAATCCCGTATGCCGCGCCGAGTACCGGAGCTTTCGGCGGGGATGCCGCACGTTGACGAAGGGGCAGGAGCCCCTTTCGTCAACCCCCGTCGAAAGCGAGGAACGCAGGAAATAAGCGGCAACCGGGCCGCCTTTTCTTTGGATACTTTCTTTTGGCGGAGCAAAAGAAAGTGTCTCGCCTTCGGGTGCGAGAGCCCGATTAAATCGATCGTCGCGGTAGCGACACATTGTTAATGTTATTGGGAGATTGTTCCCGTTGGAAATGCTGGGCTTCATTGCATTCAGCCCTACCTACAGACTATAAACGGCATAAACACTAAGATAAACCGAGGTACATACGCTTTTTCAGTTTTTCTTGTAGTGTATGGAGGCTATGGGTGTTAGTGATATAAGATTAAAGTAAAACCCACGCCACCATATAAATGATGACGCAGGAAAAGCTTTAATTTAACCTAGAAGCTAGGATAAGATCGGTAATGCTGGCAAACAGTCTCGATACGCCCGAAGCGTAACCGAGTATATTCGCGTACAAATACGCTTTTTGCTTTGTTGTAGACATTTCTCATGCCATTCTCCTAAGCAATTTGGAGAGCAATATTTGCCTACAACATGTTAATAGTTTACTATTAACATTGTCTGTGAGGACAAGTTATAGGTGACAAGGGGATCGTGCTCAACTAACCCATGTCATATCGAACCAATGACGTTGGCGCGTCATTGGTTCAAATTATCAAGATTTCAATATCTTCTATAAATCCAATTCCACCTGGGCATTTTTGGCTCTTTCAATGTTTTTGTATCTATGCGGAACATTTCCTTTACCTTTAAAGGTGCGATCTAGCTCTTTATTATCATAAAGCTTGGCTAATATTGAAGAAATACGGGGGCGAACTGTCTTACTGACATCTGGATGAATAGCTCCAAGCCTTATCAGCGCTGCCTCAACGTGAGCAACCGTAAATTCCTTGGTATCAAAGCGAGAAATTGCGTTTTTAACTTGGTCTACTAATGTTGGGCTACCTGTAGATGGTGCGAGCAATTCATCTACATCCAATTGTAGATTGTCTAAATTACTATTAATATTTTGAATGAATTCGCGCGGGATAACCGCTTGCTTTCCTTTTCTAAGTTCAAGATATTGAAGAACCGCCTCTTTATCGGATAGTTCCTTGCGAAGCATGTCGATTTCTATGCGCAGCCGTTCGATCTCATCTTCTTCAATAACCGTAGCCATAATTACACCTGTGAGTATATTTGTTTCAATTCTATAAGGTTATAAACAAAAGCGCAATGAAAATAAACAAATGGATACAAAAAGTATAAGCAAAAAAATACCAGCGGAATAGCTGGTATTGATTCTTAGAAGATGGGTTTTGTGCGTCTGCTACATAATACCGAAAACATTGTGCCAAACGGTTACCCAAAATACTTATAAAAACACATTGAATTTTATTTATCTGGAAAAAATTATCCTGTCCTAAAATTCAATAGCCCAGCTATCTGGCGGAATGTGCTAATGGTTCCGGCGGATGTAAATTTGGGTGTGAGCTTCCTCATCCGGCTGATCACACAACTACCCGCATTTAGATTCCCCACAATTCAAACAAGTCATGCACCCATCCATCAACACCATTGCCTTGGTGCTGCACTTATTACAAAGTACGGCCTTCTCAGGAAACGCCTGCCCCTCCGACTCCCCATGCTGCGCCTCAAACTCCTTGCGTTTTTCATCAAGAAAATTCTTTTGGTGATCGCTCATCGCTTCCGGCTTGATCATGCCGATATGTTTCAAATGCGATTCGATCGCGTGGCCGATTTCGGCGACCAGCGAGGGCATGAACACGCCGCCTTTTTTGAAGTAGCCGCCGCGAGGGTCGAATACCGATTTCATTTCTTCAATCAGGAAGCAGGCGTCGCCGCCTTTGCGGAATACCGCCGAGATCAGCCGAGTCAGCGCCAGCACCCACTGGAAATGCTCCATGTTTTTGGAGTTGATGAAAATCTCGTAAGGACGACGCTCTTCGTGAGGGGTGCCGGCGTTCAGGATCATGTCGTTGATGGTGATGTACAGCGCATGTTCCGACTGCGGGGTTTTGATTTTGTAGGTGGAGCCGAGTAGCACTTCCGGGCGCGCGACGTTTTCGTGCATGCTTTCCACGGAGGGCTGTTCCGGCTCTTGCTTAACCGCTTCGACATCGTCTTTAGTTACGACTTTGTAGCTGACGATTTTTTTAGTAATTTTATGTGTCATGTCTGTAGCCTCAATCATTGTTGCTGAGCCTTGTGTTAAAGGCAGCGCTTTTTTACTGATGTTTTCATTTGCCATCAGAATTTTCCGTAATAGCCTTCTTTCAAGGCATCGAACAGGTTAGCGGCGCTGTGGATTTCGCCGTCGTATTCCACTTCTTCGTTGCCTTTAAATTCCACGACGTGGCCGTCTTCGAGCGTGAATTGGTAGGTGGTGTTTTCCAGGTCCGATTCTTTAACCAATACGCCCTGGAATACTTCAGGATTAAAACGGAACGTAGTGCAGCCTTTCAGGCCTTTGTCGTAGGCGTACTCGTAAATGGACTTGAAATCTTCGTACGGGTAATCGGTCGGCACGTTGGCGGTTTTAGAGATCGACGAGTCGATCCATTTTTGCGCGGCCGCCTGAATGTCGACATGCTGTTTCGGGGTCACGTCATCGGCCGCGATGAAATAATCCGGCAGTTGCTGGTCGGGATCTTCGCTGTAAGGCATCGCGTCGGCGTTGATCATTTCGCGGTAAGCCAGCAGCTCAAAGGAAAATACGTCGATTTTTTCCTTGGATTTTTTACCGGCGCGGATCACGTTGCGCGAATAATGATGCGCAAAGCTCGGCTCGATGCCGTTGCTGGCGTTGTTGGCCAGCGACAGGGAAATGGTGCCGGTCGGCGCGATTGAGCTGTGATGGGTGAAACGGGCGCCGGTTTCAATCAGCTCGGCGATCAGTTCGGGTTCTTCCTTAGCCAGCTGCTGCATGTAGCGGCTGTATTTGGTGTGCAGCAGTTTTCCGGGCACCCGGTCGCCGATTTTAAGGCCGTCGGCGATCATTTCCGGGCGTTTGTGCAGCATTTCGCCGGTGACGGTAAACATTTGCTCCATCATCGGGGCAGGGCCTTTTTCTTTGGCGAGCGCAAGTCCCGCTTTCCAGCCTTCCACGGCCAGCACTTTGGTCACTTCTTCGGTAAATTCCAGCGACTGCGCATCGCCGTATTTCATGCCCATCATGGTGACGGTCGAACCTAATCCCAGATAGCCCATGCCGTGGCGACGTTTGCCGAGAATTTCTTCGCGCTGCTGGGGCAGGGGCAGGCCGTTGATTTCGACCACGTTGTCGAGCATGCGGGTGAAAATTTTGATGGTTTTTCGGTAGTTTTCCCAGTCGAAATGACGCGTCGTTGGTGAACGGTTTTTTGACGAAGCGGGTCAGGTTGATCGAGCCTAAAAGACATGAACCGTAAGGCGGCAACGGTTGTTCGCCGCAGGGGTTGGTTGCGCGGATCTTCTCGCAAAACCAGTTGTTGTTCATCTCGTTGACTTTGTCGATCAGGATGAATCCTGGTTCGGCATAGTCGTAAGTCGAGCTCATGATGATGTCCCACAGGCGGCGTGCGGGCATGGTTTTGCTTACTTTGCAGGCAACCATGCCGTCTTCGTTAAGGATGTAGCCGTCTATGTAGGGCAGGTCGCGCCAGATGATTTGTTTGCTGTCGGTCAAATCCAGGTTGTCGAGTTTGACTTCTTTTTCGGTGACCGGAAACGACAGCGACCAAGGCTGGTCGTTTTTGACCGCTTCGACGAACTCGGCAGTTATCAGCAGCGACAGGTTAAACTGGCGCAGTCGTCCGTCTTCGCGTTTGGCGCGGATAAATTCGACGACATCGGGATGGCCGACATCGAACGTCGCCATTTGCGCGCCGCGTCTGCCGCCTGCGGACGATACGGTAAAACACATCTTGTCGTAGATGTCCATGAACGACAGCGGGCCTGATGTATAAGCGCCTGCGCCGGAGACATAAGCATTTTTGGGTCGTAGGGTTGAGAACTCGTAACCGATGCCGCAACCGGCTTTTAGGGTAAGTCCTGCTTCATGCACCTTGCCCAGAATATCGTCCATGGAATCGGCGATGGTGCCGGATACCGTGCAGTTGATCGTCGAGGTGGACGGTTTGTGTTCCAGCGCACCGGCATTGGAAACGATGCGTCCGGCCGGAATAGCGCCTTGGCGCAATGCCCACAGAAAGTCTTTGTAACACTGTTCCTGCTTGGTTTTGCCTTTTTCGACCTCGGCAATCGCCCTAGCAACCCGTTGATAGGTTTCGTCGATGGTGCCGTCAATCGCCACGCCATCTTTGGTTTTTAAACGGTATTTTGTATCCCAAATGTCCATTGACGCGTCCTGAAAAGGTATTTCAGTCACGGTGTTTGGGATGACATGTAGCTTTGCCGGCATAGTGATGTCCTTATTAATAGTGGATGTGTGGGTAAATTTGAAAACCAGCGGTTTAGGGCTGGTGATCGATATATAGTGATTGGTTTTAAGAATAACACAATATATAGTGGTTAAGCGAGAAAATAAAAACAGCGTGATGAAACTCACAGTTATGATGTAGGCTTCTATTTAATTGGGAGGTATAAAGATGAGCTATTATTGAACTTTAGGTAACCCGGTCCCTTACGCTTCATTTTGCATGTTCAGCAGGAATATAATTAAGTTGAAAAAATCAAAAAGAAAGACCAAACTTCTTTCATTTTCAAGCGTAACGGTAAAATTTTATGCACACCGATAACATTGCTACCTTGCCTTTAGCGCAACGTCTGCAAATGATGGAATCCTTGTGGGATTCGCTGACCAATGATGTAAATATTGCAACGGCAATTCCCGCCTGGCACGAAGAAGTTTTGGCCCAGCGCGCCCAGCGCTTAGATGCTGGGTTGGAGTCTATAAGCCCGTGGTCTGATGCTAAGCAGCGTATTCGAGAACAAACTGAAAAGCCAAGCGGTTAGCCTCAATGCAAATCTGTTTGACCCAATCCGCCGAGTCTGACTTGTTAACCGGCTTTATGTTTTATGAACGGCAGCAGTCAGGGTTGGGGGCTTATTTTTTAGACAGTTTGTACGCAGACATTGATTCGCTTATTTTGTATGCGGGTGTTCACCCAAAACCGACCGGACGCTTTTACCGCACTTTAGCCAAACGTTTTCCATTCGCTATTTATTACGACATGGCGGATGACGTTGCCACAATCGTGGCAGTGCTCGATTGCAGGCAAAATCCGGCATCCATAACCATGCGCTTAGATTAGTTTCGTAGATCGGGCATATTGTTTATGTCCGACATTCCCAAGCTTCAATAGGGTGACGGATTTCGATTTGATCCCCATTGCTCGATTTTACGTGATTATTTATTAGCCCTGTGCTCAATAATATCGTCAACCACGGCGGGATCGGCCAGCGTTGAGGTATCTCCCAGGCTGCCGATCTCGTTGGACGCCACTTTGCGCAAAATACGGCGCATGATTTTACCGGAACGGGTTTTGGGCAGCCCCGGCGCCCACTGGATCACATCCGGGTTGGCAATCGGGCCGATTTCTTTCCTGACCAGTTCGATCAGTTCCTGGCGCAGTTCTTCAGTCGGCTCGATGCCGACATTCAAGGTCACGTAAGCGTAGATGCCTTGCCCCTTGATGTCATGCGGATAGCCGACCACCGCGGCTTCGGCGACATGTTCGTGCAGCACCAGCGCGCTTTCGATTTCCGCTGTGCCCATGCGGTGACCGGAGACATTGATCACGTCGTCGACCCGTCCGGTAATCCAGAAATAGCCGTCCTGATCGCGGCGCGCGCCGTCGCCGGTAAAATAATAGCCGGGGTAGTTTTTAAAATAGGTGTCGACAAAACGCTGATGGTCGCCGAAGACGGAACGGGCTTGTCCCGGCCAGGATCGGCTGATGACTAAAATACCTTCGGCCGTGCCTTCCATAATCTGGCCGGAGTTGTCCATGATTTCGGGCTTGATGCCGAAGAAGGGCAGGGTGGCGGAACCCGGTTTTAAGCTTATCGCGCCGGGCAACGGGGTGATCAAGATGCCGCCGGTTTCGGTTTGCCACCAGGTATCGACGACCGGGCAGCGGCGTCGCCGACCGATATGGTAATACCATTCCCAGGCTTCCGGGTTAATCGGTTCGCCGACGCTGCCGAGTATTCTTAAGCTGCGGCGCGAACTGCGCTTAACAAATTCGTCGCCCTGTGCCATCAGTGCGCGGATCGCGGTCGGCGCGGTGTAGAAGATGTTGACCTGATGCTTGTCGATCACCTGCCAGAAGCGGCTGGCATCGGGATACGTCGGTACGCCTTCGAACATCAGGGTGGTGGCGCCGTTGCATAACGGGCCGTAGATCATATACGAATGGCCGGTGACCCAGCCGATGTCGGCGGTACACCAGTAAATATCGCCGTCTTGGTAATCGAACACGTATTTGTGGGTCATGGCGGTGTACAGCAAATAGCCGCCGGTGCTGTGCAAAACTCCTTTTGGTTTGCCGGTGGAGCCTGAGGTGTACAGGATAAACAACGGATCTTCGGCATCCATTGCTTCGGCCGGGCAATCGGCAGACGCGGTTGCCATTGCCTCGTGGTACCAGACATCTCGCTGTTCGTGCCAGTCGACAGCATTGCCGGTGTTTTTGATGACGATGACTTTTTCAAGACAAGGGCAGGCGGCCGCGGCTTCGTCGGCGTTGACTTTAATCGGTACGGTTTTGCCGCCACGGTGGCCTTCATCGGCGCAGACCAGAAACCGGCAATCGGCATCCAGAATCCGGTCTTTTAGCGCCTCGGCGGAAAAACCGCCGAACACGATCGAATGCACCGCGCCGATGCGGGTGCAGGCCAGCATTACCGCTGCCGCTTCGCTGATCATCGGCAGGTAGATGCAAACGCGGTCGCCTTTTTTGGCGCCTTGCGCTTTTAATACATTGGCAAACTTGCAGACTTGTTCGTGCAATTGCCGGTAAGTGATTTTTTTGTCCTGCGCCGGGTTGTCGCCTTCCCAGATAATGGCGATTTGATCTGCGCGCGTGGCAAGATGGCGGTCGACGCAATTGACGCTGACGTTGAGTTTTCCGCCTTCAAACCAGCGGATATGGCCGGTCTTAAAATCGCAGTCCATGACCTTGTCCCAAGGCTTGCTCCAGTCCAGAAACTGCTCGGCCTGTTCCGCCCAGAAAGCTTCCGGTTCGGCTATCGAGCGCTGGTACAGGGTTTTATAGGCTTCAGCGCTGATGTGCGCCTTGGCCGCTATTTCCGGTTTTATGTCATAAATTTTAATGTCTGACATGCATTAGTCCTTGGGTTCGGTTGAAAGTGTATAAGATTTTATTCGGCATGGAACGATTCCATTCCGGTTTTTAGGTGAGATATATACAATGTTTAATATCGTGTGGCTAGGGGCGGACAGTATTTAAAGTTGAAAACTGTAAAAAAGCGGCATTTGTGTGTAAGTGTAGACGTATACTGATAATGGTTATTTTGTAAGCACAAAGCTCTGTATTTCACAATCTACCACTTTCTTTATCGGGGAGGGGATGTCGTTTTTAGGTCATTTCGTTTTCCGCATGTTAGCTGCTAGAGTCAGCCAATAGGTAGAAATATTTAGACAGGATGATTAATCCCGTTGATCCGGGAATCTTTTCTAGAGAATTTTTGTGAAAAAATTCAAGCACAACAGGTTAAGGATGGTGCAGATTGGACGGTTTTGTGCGGATTTTTAAAAACCTGAAGTGTCCAAAGCCAGCTTTGGACTCCAGAAAGCGAGGATGCCGGAGTTCGAAGCTGGTTTTGAGTCTTATATGGCTCTAAACGGCGTGTTTTAAGGTGATTAAAATCCGGTATTTTACTAGACCGAATAGTCACCATTTCGGTAACTATTCAGTACGGATAACTGTATGCTCATTGCAGATCAAAATTCTGCACCTTTACTCTCTCCTGCTGGATGACTGTATGGTTATCAAGGATAAAGCGTATACGGCGCATTAAGTCCGTAAATATGCACTTGGCCCGAACCGCCGGCAAAATATTGGTTGAGAAGCGAAACGGCTGTCACCGGAACAACAGTAATATCGGAAGCATCCAGTGTTTGAAAGCCTGCATTTTTTGAGGAGTGTCTATTGGGATCGTCGCCTTGCGCTGGCGTCTGCACCCGTGCCAATTGGCTGTGCGCCGCATAAACATTGGTGGGGTCATTATTAAGGAAATAATTGGCATAAATACATTGCACGTTATTGAGTTTGCCTTGTTGCGGCTGGCTGACACTCGTATCCAGCGCGTATTGACCGTCGCAGTTGAAGACAAAGCCATTGGCATCGGCGGCAACGCTCGGTTGGCTGATTTGCATGCCGCAGGATGGAATCAGGTGTATATGCACTGCATCAGTCGGCAATGGAAACGGTTCGTTGTCTATGTTTCTTCTGAGGCGGACATCGCTGTGATCCAGGCAGATTTCTATGCCGAAGTCCATGTAGTTGGGGAAATTTCCACTGCCGTAGTTCTGCCTGAAAACGGCATGCTTGTCGTGAGCCGTTTTCTTTAGATCGCCATCTGACAGGTCGATGAACGGGTAGGCCGTCATTTGCTCGGTAACGACGGCGGGATTGCCGCTGACTTCGTATAAAAGGAAATCTTCATTGGAGACAAAGTATTTCTCGGTAGTCATATTGTCGGTATTCAATGCGGTATACGGGGTATCCAGCGGAATGTTGCTGATAATCAGGGCCCGGTTGCGCACTTCAAGGCTGGGATAGGAATGGCAATTTTTGATGAAATTGACCAGCATATCGAAAATTACGCCGTTGAGCGGACCAAAGGCCTTCAGCCATTGTTTTGACAAGGCTTCCACCACGGCGTTGCGGGTAGTGACATAGTTGGATGCATAGATATGTTGGATATTGTCTACCCTGGCAGTGATAGCGCTGCCAAAAACAAATGTCCAGTTGGGATATTCGGACGCGGGAAAAGTACTGGTAAGTTCTTTCAGTATCGCTTCAACCGGATCGTTGCTATGGGTGTCATAGATATAGGGGCCCTGAGTGCCGTGAAAGAAAAACTCAGGCGCCATAAAAAGGTTGATCACACTGCTGGGATCTTCATTAAGCGGCAATTGGCTTTTGGCCGTGTCGACTGCGTTTTTCAGTACTGAAATCCGTGCAGTGATGTCTGTGCTAAAGTCTTCATTACCCAAATACGTCCCGGCAACCGCTCCGGGGCCGTTGGGGTTGCCGATAGCTACCATGTCCGCCGGCGTAGTGGGAATGGTATAACCAATAAAGCGGATGGTGGAATAATTATTTGTTGGCATTAGTTTTATTCTCCTGCGTTGCCTCATGTCGGCATGAGGGTTTTGTGCATAACAATGGTGTGATAACGGTAAATGGACGATTTACTAATGAGACGGGAAATTCTCCCGTCTCATTAGGCCAGTTAGTGCCTCACTGCTTAGGCATGAGCATCAAATGATGTTGATACCTGTACCGGGTACAAACATGTAACAGTAAAAGCCATACTCCACGGACAGGTCATCGTTGTTGCCGTTCCCGGCCGGGCCCTGATTGACCGTCCAGTTTGCTAGCGAGGGTTCGATGATAGGGTTGCCGGCGAAGTCGAAGTTGGTGACTTGGTCGCCCCCGTCCTTTTGCGACCACGAGTTGCAAGCTCCGGTGGAATTGTCGCAACGCGCCCAATGATAATCGCCGGGCCAGTTCGCATCTCCGGCCGGGGAGACCATCAGCGCCACGAAATGGCCGCCCAAAGAACCGCTGCCCAGGAGATTCGGCGGCGTGGTGCCTTGACGGGATGATTTAAAACTCAGTAAGTCGTTTATTGTTGTGCCGGCATACAGTAGGCCATCTTTCTCGGCATAGGAGCAAACAAGAGCGCCTAGTTTCGGTAAAGTGGTTTTAAAATCATTGGCCGTTAAAAGATAGCCGCTTTGGCGGCCAGGCTGCGGGAATGTATTGGTGGTGATGTTGCTGCCATAGGCATAACAATTGTTGTTAGGCTGGTTTTTGTATGACATGAAATTGCCGCCGCAATCCCCGGCAGGATCGTAACCGGCTGCTGCGCTACCGACGACGGTTGGCCCGTACTGGGGGACGCCGATTGTTTGAGTCGATGGGTAGGTGATGTTCACAGGAATCGTAGTTGGAGCTATATAGTGCTCATCAGGGGCTATGGCCGCCGGCTGAGTTGTTGTGAGTTGATGGAACAGGTCATGCGGCGCAATCATGCCGCTGAATTTGAATTGACGGGTTGGTTGGGTCATCTTGGCTTCTCCTGGTTGTTATGAGTATAAGGTTGCTGTCGTCGTGTTAGCCGAATAGTTGTAAACGGTTAAAGACAGCGTATTGTTACTTGCCGATCCGCCCAGAATCAGCTTCGACGATGCGCCATTGCTGACGCCGGTATTGGTTGCCCACATCGCTGAATTGTTTCGGCTGTAATACACCAAGTTGCCGTCGTTCTGCATAATCAACCGGCCCGGCATATCATCGGCAGGGGGATTGGCTATTGCTGTCCAGATAACAGTGCCGGCGCTGTTTTTCAATGCCGGTCCACGCACTGGGTCGTTGATTAAAGCCGCGCTGCCGTCTAAGGCGGTCAGAGACTGGTTCACGAGCAATTCGGCATTGCCGCGGCTGTCCAGCCTGCTTACATCGATCATTTCGCCGAGCAAATTCAACTGCAAAAGGTTCTTCACCTCAGCCGCACTCCAGTTGTTATATCCGGCGGAAGTCAATAAAACCATCAGTTTTGCCAAAGCCGCCATCGGGGTCATATCGGCAGGACTTAGCGCTCCTACGGCGGGTAGCCAAGCACCGGCGGCATAGGCGTTGTTGTTCACCGTCCCGCTTATTACTTGGGTGCAGTCTACGATTACGACCCCATTAGCATTGGCATTATTCAAGGCCTGGTAGGTAGCCCCATTGGATGGGCTGTCCGGATTCCCGGAAGGAAAATTGCCTTCGCCATAGGATTCCAAAATAAGCCCTTTGATACCCTGGCCGACGCAGGCATTAAGCAGGTTTGCAATTAACCCTGCGCGTGGGCTGGTGGCTGTGGGATAGCCGATAGATGCGGGAATACCGGGAGATGCGGGATTACTGGGAAAACTGTACCAAGCAGGAAAAGCATTAAACTGCATCACCGGAAAATTGTTGATATTCGAGGCGATATAAGCCAATTGCGCGATGGCGTTTTTAAGCACGGATGGGTTATCGAGGCTTACCTCGTAACTGACCGGAGGCGGCAGAATATTATCATTGGCAATATTGAGTTCTACGCCATATTCAGCCAAAGCCGGGTAGTTAGGGGAAGAAAATGCGTTGAATTCGCTGGCATTGGTTTTCAGTACCCGATTGCCGCGATACAAATTATTCTGAAAATAGACGCATACTTCAGGGATGCCGCTTTGCGCTGCCGCCACCGCCCCGCAAAAATTCTGGAAGGCATCGGTATTATAAATCATCGAGGTTGGCGGTTGATTATGTACCGGTTGATAAAACATCGGCATCTGCGACCCGGTGATAATGATGGGCTTACTCAGTACGGCAGTCTGAATGCCGTTTGAATTGAACGATGAAAGCAGGAACGGCAAAGCTGTTCCGGTGAAGTCCATGCTGTCGGTGCCGTGAAGCACGACCCAGCCGTCATAAGTTGCATAGTTGTTCAAAATGTAGGTTGCAATGAGGCACCAGTCGGCGGGTTGCAGGTTGGTGCTGTCCAGCGTCCCGGAAGTAGATTCAGGAAATGGTAAGTCAGTTATGTAAGTAATGCTTAAGCCCGGATAATTTTGCTGGATGATCGGGTTAATTATGTTCGTACAAGCAGTTGCGAAATCTGTTGCCGACATAGGGGTGAGCGGGGTACCTGCACAGCTAATTGTGCCGCCGGTATTGATAACTGCTATGTTCATACTATTTATCCTTGTCTAATGCTGGGGTAGAGTTGCTGTTATTCATTTGTTTAATTTTGCAGCTGACGAAGGCAGACTGTAAGGTAAAAAAACCTTAAAGAAAATAAGCCTAAACCTACGCGCGCGTAAGCTTAAGATTAGTGGCAAGTAAATATATGTTTTAAGGGTTAAATTATTAATAATTATTAATTATCAAAACTTAAAAAAACTAACCAAGGACCTTTTCTAACCGTAAAGCTGAATTTGAAGTGCTCAGAGTTAGCTTTAACTGGAGACAATAGCGATGCAGGAGCGGGTCACGCCCGCGATATTTTGGCAACGGTTTCGGGGGGGGGATTGGCAGATCTGTGATTTCAACAGATTCTGTTTTCTTCCCGGCGCTTAGGTAAAATCAGCAGTTGCCTAAAGCCGACGGGCATTGATAGCGGCTTATTTTTCAACTATCGCTATCCAGATCTATTTTATCCCTGTTACTATCAGGCTTAGCGTATAAAGCACCACAACATTAACCTAAGAGGGAGTTTATGAACAATCGATTACTATGCGCCGCATTATTGTGGCTACCGGTTTTTGCAAGCAGCGCTGCCCCGACCAAAGTGTCGGAACATGTGCTGGGGAATGGGTTGAAAGTGCTGGTTAAGGAGGATCACCGGTCTCCGATCTCGGTATCCCAGGTCTGGTACAAGGTCGGCTCAAGTTATGAACCGGGCGGTATTACCGGTATTTCGCACATGCTTGAACACATGATGTTCAAAGGCACCGACAAGCATGCCCCCGGCGAATTCTCCCGTATCGTCGCCGAAAACGGCGGCGAGGAAAATGCTTTTACCGGCGAGGATTACACGGCCTATTTTCAAACCATGGAAGCTTCAAGACTGGCGGTCAGTTTTGAACTGGAAGCCGACCGGATGCGCAATCTTCACCTGTTGGCGGATGAGCTGAAAAAAGAATTGCAGGTAGTGACCGAAGAACGAAGGATGCGCACGGACGATAATCCGCAGGCGAAAATGCAGGAACATTTTAATGCAATGGCTTATACCAACAGCCCTTATAGAAATCCCGTGATCGGCTGGCCTGCGGACATTGAAAACTACAAGGTTGAGGATCTTCAGGCTTGGTATCAGCGCTGGTATGCGCCCAATAATGCGACGCTGGTTGTAGTCGGCGACGTGCAGCCCAAAGCGGTGTTTGCGCTTGCGGAAAAATATTTTGCCGGTCTTAAGCCCAGCGAGCTTAAACCGCTAAAGCCGCAGGCCGAAGTCGAACAGTTGGGTGTTCGGAAGATGACGGTCAAGTTACCGGCGAAACTGCCTTACCTGGTCATGGGTTATAAGGTGCCGGTATTGAAGACGGCGCAGAATGAATGGGAGGCGTATGCGCTGGAAGTCTTGGCCGGTGTGCTGGACGGCGGCAGCAGCGCCAGATTGGAGTCGGGCTTGGTGCGCGGCAAGCAAATCGCCGTTTCTGTCGGCGCCAGTTATAGTTTGACTTCAAGGCTGCCGACATTATTTACGCTGGAAGCGACCCCCGCTGAAGGGAAAACCGTCTGGAACCTGGAAGATGCGTTAAAGGACGAGATCACCAAGCTGCAAATCAATCTGGTCGATAACGATGAGCTACAGCGCATCAAGGCGCAGGTGCTGGCCAAGGCCGTTTACGAGCGCGATTCCGGTTTTTATCAGGCCATGCAGTTGGGGATGCTGGAAACTGTCGGCCTGAGCTGGAAAGTCGTCGACGAATATGTCGAGAAGGTCAATCAGGTTACCGCCGAACAGGTGCGCGATGTGGCGCGCAAATACCTGCTTGAAGATAAGCTGAGTGTCGCATATCTGGAGCCCTTGCCGATTACCGGCAACATTACCGAGACTAAGATTGAAAAAGGAGTTAGATAATGCGTATTCATCTGTTAAGTTTTATACCCAAAGGGCATAAGTTTCGTTTGAGCAGACAAGCTGCTCAACTCAGCTTTATGTTGCTGGCTAGCTTTTTTTACAATCCGGCGCAAGCTGCGGCAAAAATTGAACACTGGCAAACGGCGCAGGGCAGCCGGGTTTATTATGTGCATGCCGAAGGCCTGCCGATGGTGGATATACAGGTGGCTTTCGACGCAGGCAGCGCGCGTGACGGCCGCCAGTTCGGTCTGTCTGCTTTGACGTCCGGGATGCTGGATACCGGGGCAGGGCCGTGGAATGCCGATGAAATTGCCCAGCGCTTTGAAAGCGTCGGCGCGCAGTTCGGCTCCAGCATTTCGATCGATATGGCTTCAGTCTCGCTACGCACCTTAACGGACAAACCTTTGTTCGATAAGGCGCTGGAGACCATGCAAGTCATTTTGACCAACCCGAGTTTTAATGAGGCCGATTTTCAGCGGGAAAAAAACCGGACGTTGGCTGGTTTAAAACAGCAGGAAGAGTCGCCTGCTGAGCTGGCCAGCATTGCTTACTATAAGGCCTTATACGGAGATCATCCTTACGGGCACCCGGCTTCCGGCGAGATCGCCACGGTGTCCGGTTTTGAGGCGGCGGACCTGCGCAGCTTCTATCAGAAATATTATGTCGCCGCTAATGCGATGGTGGTGATTGTCGGCGATTTGTCCAAACAACAGGCCGAACAAACTGCGGAAACCTTGGTTTCAGGCTTGCCGGTAGGCCAAAAGCCGGAGCCCTTGCCGGAAGTCGTCATGCCGGTGAAAGCGGGCAAGCAGCATATCGACTTCCCTTCAACACAAACCCATGTTCTGGTCGGGATGCCAGGCACCTACCGTAAAGATCCTGATTATTTTTCTTTATATGTCGGCAACCATATTCTGGGTGGCGGCGTGTTAGTGTCCAAGCTGTTTGAGGAAGTCAGGGAAAAACGCGGCTTGGCCTATAGCGTGAGCAGTTCGTTTGCACCGATGTTCAGGAAAGGGCCGTTTACCGCCAGCTTGCAAACCCGCAACGATCAAACCGAGCAGGCGCTGGAAGTGCTGAATAAAACCCTGGCTGATTTTATTGCGCAAGGACCGACGGAAGCCGAGCTGATTGCCGCCAAGAAAAATATCACCGGCGGATTTGCGATGCGTTTCGATACCAATAAAAAACTGGCTAGTTATGTGTCGATGATCGGTTTTTATGAAATGCCGCTGGATTATCTGGATACGTTCCAGCAAAACGTTGAGAAAGTGACGTCCGCATCGATAAAAGACGCTTTCAAGCGCCGCATCGACCCGCAGTTAATGCAGATGATCACCTTAGGCGGGAGCGGCAAGAAGAGTGAAAAATAAGCTCAGAATTATCGGCGGGGACTGGCGTAGCCGGCAGTTAAGTTTTGTCGATGCGCCGGGATTGAGGCCCACGCCTGCAAGAGTCCGGGAAACGGTGTTCAACTGGTTGCAGTACGAGATTGTCGGCAAACAGTGTCTGGATTTGTATGCGGGGAGCGGAGCTTTAGGATTTGAAGCCGCTTCCAGGGGCGCCAAGTCGGTCGTTCAGGTGGAAAGCAATGCCCAGGCCTGCCGCAGTTTAAAGGACAATGCGGCGGCGCTGTCTGCCGGGCAGATAACAATAGTGCAAAGCGATGTGTTGCGCTATCTGGGCGGGGAGGCACAAGCATTCGATGTGGTGTTTCTCGATCCGCCATTCGGGCAGAATCTGGTTGTTCGAACGTGTCAATTGCTGGAAGCTTACGGTTGGCTGGCTAAACACGCCAAGATTTATGTTGAAACGGAACGGCATTTCGATTTTTCAGGAATGCCCGAAAATTGGCGGCAGCAGAAGAGCAAAAGCGCGGGTGAAGTCGGCTATCATTTATTTGAGAGGGATGGGCGTTAGTTTGGCTCGTGACTTCTACACAGTTAGAAAATAGAATGCGGATGGTATGAGCTATCCGCTTCCTTCTCCAAGATTCATTTCCAGATACTGACAATATTGGTAAAGTCATCCGTCCATGGCTTCATGTCGAAGTATAAGGGCATTTTTTGCCAATTGCCGAGACGGCTTAGGCGCAGCGGTTCCAGTGTTTCGGCCTGTTTTGCCATGACTACCCAATCGGTCGCAACGACCAGCGGGATGTCCTGTTGCGGTTTGAATTCCTGAATCAGCGAGGCCAAATGCAGGGCTTCCGCATTAATCGACAATACTTTTTTCAGCGATAAATGGCGGTTGGTCATGTGAAACGCCAGTATGCCGCCCGGTTTGAGCTTTTTGAAATAAAGCTCCAGTGCTTCCTTGGTCAGCAGGTGGGTCGGTACCGAATCGGAACTGAACGCATCCATGACTAATAAATCAAAGTGCTGATCAGGTTCTTTTTCCAGCGACAAGCGGGCATCGCCGACGCGCATCGCGGCATTGTGGGCGCATTGGCTCAGGTAAGCTGAAATAGGTGGGGTTGCTGGCAATATCTACCACCAGCGGATCGATTTCGTACAGCGTCCAGTGTTGCTGATCTTTGGCATAACAGGCTAAGGCTCCCGCGCCCAGCCCGACTACGCCGATATTCCAGGCTTGATCGTTATTGTCATATTCCTTAAACAATTGCCCCATCGGCCCAGGGCGGCTGTAATAGGTCAACGGTATTTGGCTTAAGTTTGCGGCCAGACGCTGCGCTCCGTGTTTGGTCGTGCCGTGAAACAGTTCATGATAGCTGTTCAGGCTTGCCTTGTTCATCGGTCAACACGGCTTCACGCACGGCCAGCACGCCAAAAAAGGTCCGTTCCTGATACAGCGTATGCGATGACAGGCCATGCAAGCCGAGCGCAAGGAAAATAATGGCGCCGGTCATTAACGCGAAGCCGACCGGGCGCGCTCTGAGCAGGTAGGTCAGTAAGGTTAGGCCTATCAGGCTGATGACGATGGCGTCGAAATACTGGAGTAAATCGTCGACGGTGGCATGAAGCAATAATCCCGGTAATAACCAGCAGGGCAGGGACTATTATTTGCAGCAGAAGGCGGAATTCATGACAGTTTCGGCCTGGGCGCAGCAGTAAGGCCGCAACAATCATGATCGGGTATTCATACACGGCATTGAACACGAACGGCGCAACAAAGGTGTTGAACATGCCGCCCAGCATGCCTGCAAACGACATGATCAGGTAGAAGGTGGTTAAATGCCGGGTATGCGGCCTTAGTTTTGCCAGTTCGCCGTGGCACACCATGACCGCAAAGAAAAAAGCGATCAGGTGCAAAATCAGGTAGGCCCAATAGGGCAAATCCGCCGGATTAATGAATGCGTAGGCGATAAACGGCAACAGGAAGATCGGTTGCAGCTTCACCATCAGCGGATGAATTTTGTCGTTCCATTTGGAAAAAACGATAACAAAAGACAGTAAATACAGCGTTAACGGGATAATCCACAGCAGCGGCACCGAGGCAATGTCGGTGCTGATGAAGTTGGTCAGGCCCAGCAGCAGGCTGGACGGCACAAAAGCCAGCGCCAGCCAGTGCAATTTGGTGGCTAGACTGAGATTGTTTTCGTCGGCAACGGCATCTACGTCTTCTTGATGCTCGGTTGCTTGCCGGTTTTTCCATAGCGCAAAAGCGCAGCCTGCAATCAGCAGGCAAAGCAGCAGATAGCCGACACTCCAGTAACTTTTCTGGTTAGCCAGTCCGATATTGGGTTCGAGCAGGAACGGATAACTCAGCAACGCAATCAGGCTGCCGGTGTTGCTGGCCGCATACAGATAATAAGGATCATGGCTGGTATGGTGGCCGACATTGGCGAACCATTTTTGAATCAGCGGCGCGGTCGTGGAAACCACGAAAAAAGGCAGGCCGATAGCGAGAAATAACGTCCAAAGCAGCCAGAAGGTCGGGTTGCTGTCTGTCGGCGGGACAGTGTTTTCCGGCAAGGCTAACGGCAGCGCCAAAAAGCTGATCAGTATCAGCGCCGTATGGATCTGGATTTGGCGATGCTGGCTGTAGCGCGTAGACAGATAGTGCGCGTACAGATAACCCAGAAACAAAATGCTCTGGTAAAACACCATGCAGGTGTTCCAGACTGCGGGCGAGCCGCCCAGCAAAGGTAATAATATCTTCCCGAACAGGGGTTGCAGCACAAACATCAGCGACGCACTGGTAAACAAGGTCGCGGCAAACAGGAAGATCAGGGATAAATTGCGGTCGGTTGGGGCTTCTGGATGGTGGCTCATTATTTTTATAGGTAGCCCTTGGGGCTTTTAATTTTTAATGCGCTAATGATAAAGCATTTGTCGCTGTATGGGGCAGTTGAAAATAACGCGGAATTAAAAAAGGCGGTCATACCGCCTTTTAAAAATCAGAAAACAACGATTTTTGATATACCTTCCTAAAGCGACCCAAAATAAGCCGCTAACGCTTTAAAATCCGCTTCGGGCAGGTTGGCGATAATGGCTTGCATCGGCCCGCTTTTGCGTGAACCTTCCTTGAAGGCTTTTAATTGTTGCACAAGGTATTCAGGTTGTTGTCCGGCAAGTCTTGGGAATTGGCCGTTGCCTTGAGCCGTGGAACCATGACAGCCTAGGCACATACCCGCTTTGGCTTCGCCCGTTTTTGCCAATGCCGGATCGCCGCCGCTGGCTTTAGCGAGCTTCTGGCTGGAAAAATAAGCGGCAAGGTTGTTGATGTCTTCATTACTCAGGCTGGCTGTCATCGAATTGCATCATCACATTGATGCGGTCCCCAGCCTTGAATGCTTTGAGTTGGTTGGTCAGATAGGTCGATTGTTGCGCCGCCAAGTTGGGCCATTGCGCATTGCTGCTGTTGCCTTTTTGGCCGTGACAGTTGGCACAGGGTTCCGCTTTTTGTTCGCCGGCCGCCATGTCGGCAGCCGAAACCGGCAGTGTTATCAAAGCAGCCAGGAAGAACGATATGATAATGGCTTGTGGTGTGAGTTCATGGTTCACCTCTTAGGATAGGGTTAGACTATCTGGAGCTATCTGTCTGGCGTCTATCAAGAGACTGCCTTTAGATAGGATCTCCACTATACAACTAAAAATATTAACTGATAACTAAAAAGTTAAAGGGCGGGTGTTGGGGATTTTGTTGTTGGCGGGGAAAGCTTATTCGTCGCTGATTAGGCGGAAGGGAGGCTTAGATTGGGATAGTAGGGTAAAGATAAAGGTTTGCTATGTTCAAGTCTTCTGAACATAGCAAAAAGCTGCATTATTTTACGATGCGTAAATTGGGTTTTGCTGTCGGTTTTTTTGCCGGCGGCGGCTCATCGCCATCACTGTCTTCCTGGTCGAAGATCATGCCTTTGCCGTTTTCTTTGGCGTAGATTGCCAGCACTGCGGTTATCGGCGTGACAATATGCATGGGTTTTCCGCTAAATCGGGCATTGAATTCAATTTCATCGTTGCCGAGGGACAGTCCCTGTATTGCTTCCGGCCTGATATTTAAAACGATTTTGCCGTCTTCAATAAATTCTGTCGGTAAAATCGCGCGGGTATCTTCTGCGTCTACGAGAAGATGCGGCGTCAGGTTGTTATCAATGATCCATTCGTAAATTGAACGGATCAGATAGGGCTTTAGAGAAGTCATTTGGCTAGGTTTTGTTTTTTAGATATCGATCATTTCTTTTTCGGCGTCGCTCAGGCTGCGCTTGAACGCTGCTCTGTTGAAGATGCGTTGGGCATAATTGGTGATTGCTTCACTTCGGTGTCGCTATATCAATGCCGATGCTGGGCAGGCGCCATAATAAGGGGGCGATCACGCAATCGATCAGCGAGAATTCATCACTCATAAAATAGGGTCGAGCGGCAAAAATAGGTTCGGCGGACAAGATGCTTTCCCTGAGCATTTTCTTGGCGCGGGCGGATTTTTTTTCCCCGGAAAATAAGATTTCGTCCAGCAGCTGATACCAGTCCTGATCGATGCGTTTGATCAGCATTCTGGCATTTGCCCGTGAAACCGGATCCATTTGGTGTAAAGGGGGGTGCGGAAAGCGTTCGTCCAGATATTCCATGATGATGCGCGAGTCGTACAGAACCAAGTCGCGTTCAATCAGTGTCGGTGATGTGCCGTTGGGATTAAGCTCAAGTAAATCCTCAGGCGGTTCAGTCGGGTCATAATATTCTATGTCTGCGACAACCCCTTTCTCGTGTAAAACAAAACGTGCGCAGTGGCTCATCGCGCATGTTGGAGATGAGAAAAGCGTCATCACAGATTTACGGGTAATGTTTGTCACGAATAACAACCTCTTTAAGACGTGTGGGGAGGTAAAAAAGGATATTATAACAGGTTGGCGAGGTTTTTATTTACAGTTGTTAGATATATAGGATGGGCTTCTTGATCAGCCCATCCCATAGCTTTGATAGTTATATTTTGGTTTACAAGAATTAATGGATGTCTTTCCAGTATTCTTTTTTCAGCAGGTAAGCCACAACTAAAAACATCAAAATGAAAAATATCACGTATTTTCCGATACGTTGTCTTTCCAGCTGCACCGGCTCACCGACATACACCAGGAAATTAACCAAGTCATTGACGAAAATATCAAATTCTCCTTCGGACAATGTACCCGGTTCTTTAATAACTAACTTGGTATATTCATCACCCCATATGTTTTTTCTATGTTCTGCATACTGTTCGCCTTGCAATTGCCAAAGCGGGTTAGGCATAGCGGTATCCTTGAAAACCAGGTTGTTTACCCCTCTAGGGCTTTTGGGATCAATATAGTAACTTTTTAAATAGCTGTACAGCCAATCCGCACCACGCGATCTGGCAATTAACGACAAGTCGGGCGGTTGCGTACCAAACCATTTTTCCGCGTCATGCTTGTTCATGGCACTGTGGAGCTGGTCGTAGATGCTTGGCTCCTTCCGGTGCAATGTCTTTTAACATCTTCTTTTGATCGACACCAACATCAAGAGCAATACGCAAGTAACGAATATGCTTGGCTGAATGGCAGCCCAAGACAATAAGTGACAAAGTGTTGTCGCCCCCCGTTGCAATGAAGCATTATTGGAAAGATCAATATTCGCTTCTTGCAGCTCAATGCCTTCCGAGGCGGCAACCCCAAAAGACAGTAATAACAATAAAAGTAATGCTATTAAATTTTTCATATTAATCCAGGCTCCCTTTTGCTTTTTTTGCTAACCGACTGATAACGTTTATTATGCCTTCGGGATTAGGTCTTCTGGTAAAAGAAGAGCTTTTAAAAGCAGTATGACCAATTTCAGTAGCTACCGGTTTTAATACGGTAATTTCCTCAATTAACGCGGGCAATTGCTCCTCAAGACTATGTCACCTGGTGGTTAAGCGTCTTGGCACCGGCTTGGTTTTTTCCCAGCGTGTATAAAGCGGCATTAACAGGAAGAAACCGAAGTAAATCGCGGTAAAAATTCGCGCAAATATTGTTGCTGTCGGCGTTGCCGGTTGTGTACCCAAATAACCCAACGCCAGAAAGCTGATTACAAACAGTAACAAGGCTTTTTTGATAAATGCCGCCGCGATAACGAATTGATTTGACCGGACAGCGATCCAGCCAAGGCAGCAGGAACAGTACGACTATCGCGCCGCCCATGCCGATAACCCCGGCAAATTTATCAGGAATCGCTCTTAAAATGGCATAGAAAGGCGTGAAATACCAGACTGGCGCAATATGTTCCGGGGTTTTCATCGGATCGGCCGGGATAAAGTTTGCATGCTCGAGAAAATAACCGCCCATTTCCGGCATATAAAAAATAACCGTGGCGAAAAACAACATAAACACGCCCACGCCGACCAAGTCTTTGACGGTGTAGTAAGGATGGAAAGGAATGCCGTCTACAGGATGTCCCCAGGGATCTTTGGAGTCCTTGATTTCGATGCCGTCAGGGTTGTTGGAGCCCACTTCATGCAAAGCCACGATATGCAGGAATACCAGCATAACCAACGCCAGCGGCACCGCAATAACATGAAAAGCAAAGAACCGGTTCAGAGTTGCATCGGAAACCACATAGTCGCCTCTGAGCCAGAGCGACAAATCATCGCCGATTACAGGAATAGCGCTGAACAGTGAGATAATAACCTGGGCGCCCCAATAGGACATTTGTCCCCAAGGCAACAAATAGCCCATAAACGCTTCGGCCATCAAGGCGACAAACAACAGCATGCCGAAAATCCAGATCAGCTCACGGGGATGCTTGAATGAGCCGTACAGCAAGCCTCTGAACATGTGCAGATAAACAACGATAAAAAACGCCGACGAACCGGTCGAGTGCATGTAGCGGATCAGCCAGCCCCAGTTCACATCGCGCATGATGTATTCTACGGAATCGAATGCCAGTTTGGCGTCCGGTTTGTAGTTCATCGTCAAAAAGATACCGGTCAGGATCTGGTTAACCAGCACCAGCAAAGCCAGTGAACCGAAGAAATACCAGAAATTGAAGTTTTTCGGCGCGTAATAATGCGCCATGTGTTCGTTCCAGAGTTTGGTCAGCGGAAAACGAGCCAAAATCCATTCGTTACATTCAGTTATGCGGCTAGGTTTCATGCGCTTGCTTCCTCTGCGGATTCACCAATAATCAGCTGAGTATCGGTAATATAGCGGTAAGGGGGGATTTCCAGATTAGTCGGTGCAGGTACGCCGCGATAAACGCGACCGGCCAGATCAAACCAGGAGCCATGACACGGACAGAAAAATCCGCCTTTCCACTTGTCGCCAAGATCGGTAGGTGCTATTTCAGGACGAAACGTAGGTGAGCAGCCCAAATGGGTACATAAACCCACGGCAACAAAAATTTCCGGTTTGATGGAGCGGACCGGGTTTTTACTGGATTCCGGTTGTATGGATTCCTGAGAAAGAGGATCTCTCAGTTCACTATCCAGGGTTTTTAGCGTTTCAAGAACCTGAGGAGTTCTGTTGAGAATCCAGACCGGTTTGCCTCGCCATGCGACCCTGATTAATTGACCGGGTTCCATTTTGCTGAGGTCAACTTCAACAGGAGCGCCGGCCGCCATGGCCTTGGCGCTGGGTTGCATTTGAGCAAGAAAAGGAACAGCTAAATAGCCTGTGCCGACTGCGCCAACCACGGTCAAGGCCGAGGTTAGAAACTGGCGTTTGGACTGATCGACGCCTTTATTATTCATTATAGAACTCTCCTGATTAAGTCTGCGCTTCTTAAGGGCGCATTATTTTCTAGCGCCAATATACCATTAGAGCTTATAAGATTTGAAGTGCTTATGCCGCCGGTTTTGGAATTTGTTATGTTATTAAAAATGGCTTGAAAGCACTATGTAATACACAAGCCTATGATATTGCGATAGATTGTTATGTTATGGAGTCACGGTAGCGCTGTTAAATTTTTTATATAAAGGATGTGTATTTGATGGACTGATAGGGTGGTTATTCCACTACGAGTGGTCAGGCTTTTTGTTAATGCGGCAAGAAATGCTGCATTTTCTTCCGGTTTGCCGATAGTTACCCGCAGGCAATCGGCCAGCAAGCCGCCTTGAGCGCTAAGGTTTTTGATTAAAACGCCTTGTTGTTTTATCGACGCGAAGATTTCGTTTGCCCGATTTTCGGGTGTTTTAAACAGGATGAAATTGGCCGCGCTGGGATAGGCGGTAATGCCGTCCAGCGCATTAAGCCGGTTAAAGACGATCGATCGTTCAGCGCAAATCTGTTGCGTTTGCTGGTCGAACAATGCCTTGTTGGACAGGGCGAAGTCCGCGCTGATCTGGGTGAGGCTGTTAATGTTGTAGGGCAGGCGGATTTTATGGAGTTGTTCAATGATGTCCGGCGTGCCTGCGATGTAGCCGAGGCGTAAACCGGCCAGTCCCAGTTTCGATACGGTGCGCATCACCAACAGGTTGTCATATTGCCCCAGGCTGTCGATAAAACTGGCATCGGCAAAAGGCGCGTAGGCTTCGTCAATCACCACCAAGCCCTTGGCGGTTTTTATGATGTCCCGGATCGACGCTTCGGAAAATAAATTTCCGGTAGGGTTGTTCGGATAAGCCAGAAAAATGACCGAAGGCTGGTGCTGTTCTATCGCAGCCAGCATGGCCGGTAAATCCAGGTCAAAGCTGTCGGCCAGCAACGGGATGGCGTGGTAGGTCTAGCCCCAGGCACAGGCTGAGCTGTTTGTACATCACAAAACCGGGATCCGGCGCCAACACGCAGGCATTGGAAGGCAGCGCCATTAACAGCAATTGGATGATTTCATCGGAACCGTTGCCCAGCAGCACATCGAACTGATCGGGTATTTGATTCAGGCGTTTGATAGTTGCCGTCAGATGCCTGGCTTCAGGGTCGGGATAGCGGTTCAGCGGGCAGTCTTTCAATGCTTCCAGCCAGTTTCTTTTGATGTCTTCAGGCCAGCTGTAGGGGTTTTCCATCGCATCCAGTTTGATCAAACCGGTCGCGTCGGCAACTTTATAGGCGGACATTGCCAGGACTTCTTTGCGGAAAATGGAGGAAAGTGGATTATTTTCGGACATATATGAGGTTCAGGGTAAAAGGTGCAAGGCGAAAGGCGAAAGACGAAAGGCTTGACGCAAGCGGATGGTTTTTTCGCCTTTGGCCCTTCGTCCTTAGCCTTCTTTTAGTCTGTATTTTATTCTATATTCCGCAGACCGCGCATGGGCAGTCAGGCTTTCGCCGCGCGCCAATATCGATGCGGTTTTGCCCAGCGTATCCGCGCCTGCTTCAGAACAGTTGATCAAGCTGGAGCGTTTTTGGAAATCATAAACACCCAACGGCGACGAAAACCGTGCCGTGCTGGAGGTCGGCAAGACATGGTTGGGCCCTGCGCAGTAATCGCCCAAGGCTTCGGCGGTATAGCGGCCCATGAAAATAGCGCCCGCGTGGCGAATGTTTTTGCACAAGGCTTCCGGGTCTTCAACGGAGAGTTCCAGATGTTCAGGCGCAATGATGTTGGCCACATCGGCGGCGGCGTTTAAGTCGCTGACCTTGATCAATGCGCCGCGCGTAGTCAGCGATGTCCTGATGATCTCGGCGCGTTCCATGGTCGGCAATAACTTGTTGATGCTTTGTTCGACAGCGTCCAGATAAGCTGCATCAGTGCTGATCAAGATGGCCTGGGCATTTTCATCATGTTCGGCTTGTGAAAACAGGTCCATCGCAATCCAGTCCGGATTGGTTTTGCCGTCGCAGATAATCAGGATTTCCGAAGGTCCGGCAATCATGTCGATGCCCACTTGCCCGAATACCAGTTTTTTGGCGGTAGCCACATAGATATTGCCGGGGCCGACGATTTTTGCCACCGCAGGAATGGTTTCCGTGCCGTAAGCCAGCGCGGCGACGGCCTGCGCCCCGCCCATCGTAAATACGCGGTCTACACCGGCCAGATAGGCGGCCGCCAGCACCAGTTGATTGGTTTCGCCGTGAGGCGCGGGCACGACCATGATCAATTCGCCGACACCCGCGACTTTGGCCGGTATCGCATTCATCAATACCGAAGAAGGGTAGGCGGCTTTTCCGCCAGGCACATAAAGCCCTACGCGGTCCAGCGGGGTGATTTTTTGGCCGAGCACGGTGCCGTCAGCCTCGGTGTATTGCCAGGATTCTATTTTTTGGTGTTCGGCATAAGCGCGAACTACGGTCTGCGGCTGTTTGCAACGCTTGGGCTTGTTCAGTCGGCAAGCCGTTCCAGGCCGATTTGAGGATTTCCGGCGACAGTTCCAGCTCGGAAATTTGCGTGACGGTGCGGTGATCGAAGCGGTTGGTGTATTCGATAACCGCTTTGTCGCCGTTCTTACGGACATCGGCAATAATAGCCAAAACGCGCTGATGAATTTCCAGATCGTCGGTTTCATCAAAGGCCAGCAGATCTTTTAATTGCCGGTCGAAATCGGCTGATGAGGCATCGAGTCGGGTGATGTTTATATCGGACATGAGATAACCAGAATTTTAGGATGTATTGATGTTATGTATTGTCCACGAAAGACACGAAAAGCACGAAAAAGTTTTTATCGTTCCCACGCTCCGGCGTGGGAACGCAGTTGGCAATGCTCCAGCGTTGCCAAGTTTGAGCTACGTCTTTTTTGTTAGTCATAGCAAGGCACTTGTAATCAGTTGATAATTAAAAATGCTGGCAGCATCAAGCGGGGCAGCATATCCCGTCAGGTTTGTGGAAGACGCTGGAGCGTCAGTGCCTGCGTTCCCACGCCGGAGCGTGGGAACGATGCAAATCATTTTTCGTGTCTTTCGTGGACATTAAATGAGTCGCTAACCTCTTTTCGCAAGCGTCTTCTCAAACTGATCAAGCAGCGATTGTATCGCCTGATGCTTCATTTTCATCGCCGCTTTGTTGACCACCAGCCTGGAGCTGATATTCATAATCAGATCGCGAGGTTCAAGATCATTGGCTTTTAACGTATTGCCGGTATCGACAAGGTCAACTATGCAATCGGAAAGGCCCACCAAAGGCGCCAGTTCCATTGAACCGTATAATTTAATGATTTCCGCCTGTATGCCCTAAGCTGGCAAAGTAACGTTGGGTTATTTTTACGTATTTGGTCGCAACACGAACCCGCCCGGAAATCGCAGGCGCGTCTTTATGTGCTGCGGTCATTAAGCCGGCAACAGGCGATGTTCAAATCCAACGGCTCATACAGGCTTTCAGCACCGTGCTCCAGCAGGATGTCTTTTCCGGCGATGCCCATGTCGGCAGCGCCGTATTCGACAAACGTAGGCACATCGGTGGCGCGGATGATGACCAGCTGAACGTCGTCACGGGTGGTTCGTAAAATCAGTTTGCGGCAGGTCTTGGGGTCGTCAATCGGCGTGATGCCTGCCTCTGCCAATAAGGGCAGGGCGTCCTCATAAATCCGGCCTTTAGATACGGCGATAGTTATCATGGTCAGACCTTATCTTGGGACGCGGCGTATCGTCGCACCCAATTGAGAGAGTTTTTCTTCGATGTGATCATAACCACGGTCGATATGGTAAATGCGATCAACCAAGGTATCGCCTTCGGCCACCAGCGCGGCAATCACAAGACTTGCCGAAGCCCTTAAGTCGGTTGCCATAACCGGTGCGCCGGTCAGTTTGGCAACGCCGGTACAAATCGCGGTATTCGATTCCAGCTTAATGTCGGCACCCATGCGCTGCAATTCCTGAACATGCATGAAGCGATTTTCAAAAACCGTTTCAGTGATAATGCCCACGCCGTCGGCGATCGAATTCATGGCGGTGAACTGCGCCTGCATATCGGTCGGGAAGGCCGGGTAGGGCGCGGTACGAACCGAAACAGCCTTGGGCTTTTTGCCGTGCATATCCAGTTTGATCCAGTCTTCGCCGGTGGTGATTTCAGCGCCGGCTTCGACCAGTTTTTCCAGTACCGCGTCCAGAATATCAGGGCGGGTGTTTTTAAGCTTGATGCTGCCGCCGGTAATGGCCGCGGCAATCAGGTAGGTGCCGGTTTCGATCCGGTCGGGAAGGATGTCGTAGTGGATGCTTTCAACGCCCAGCTTTTCAACGCCTTCAATGACCAGCACATCGGTGCCTATGCCGGTGATTTTGGCGCCCATTTTGTTAAGAAAGTGCGCCAGATCGGTGACTTCAGGTTCCTTGGCGGCATTTTCAATAATCGTGGTGCCTTCGGCCAAGGCGGCGGCCATCAGCAGGTTTTCGGTGCCGGTCACGGTGATCTGTTCCAGAACCAGGCGGCAGCCTTTAAGCCGGGTCGCTTTGGCGTGGATAAAACCGTTTTCGACGGTAATATCGGCGCCCATTTTTATCAGGCCGTTAATGTGTATGTCGACAGGGCGCGAACCGATAGCGCAGCCGCCGGGCAATGACACATGGGCTTCGCCGAATCGGGCCACTAAAGGGCCCAATACCAGTATCGAGGCGCGCATGGTTCTGACCAGCTCGTAGGGCGCTACAAAGCTGTTGATCGTGCTGGAGTCGACTTCGATATTCATTTTCTCGTCGACGGTCAGATGAACGCCCATGCGGCCCAGCAATTCCATGGTTGTGGTGATGTCATGGAGATGCGGTATGTTGCCGACGCTAACCGGCGCTTCCGAGAGCAATGTGGCAGCCAGAATCGGTAAGGCGGCATTTTTGGCGCCGGAGATACGCAGTTCGCCAGAGAGTCGTGCGCCGCCGGTAATAATTAGTTTATCCATAGTAAATTTAAGGCAAAGGTTAAAGGCTAAGTCGGCTAAGGGAAAGTCAAGCATTTGCGCCTTTTGCTTTCGTCTTAGCCTTCATTAATCGGTTTGAACTGCAAAATGGCTCGATTGATCAAAGCCGCTGAGTTTGGCAAGGTTGAGCAATTGCTCGGGAATATTTTTGAAGCTATTTGCGTTCTATTTTGCCGGGAATATTTTATCCATTCAATCATTAGCGCAAGTCCCGCACTGTCAGTGCTGGATACGCGGCTCAGATCGATGGTGATTTCTTTTGCAGCTATTTAAAAAAGAAAATGATTTGAGGGTCTGTTTGTCGATGGTCGCAAAGGTTAAATCGCCATCAATAACAAAGTGTCCGGCACTCTCTTTAATAATATTCAGTTGGCTCACTTTTTTTCTTCCGCCGCAGATTTAAACAGGAATTGGCCGAGCGCTTTTTCCAGAATAATGGCTGAATTGGTGACTTCAATTTTACCGCCATCTTTTAAATACTCATCCGAACCGCCCGCGTCCAGGTTGACGTATTGTTCGCCTAACAAACCGGCAGTAAAAACGCTGGCGGTGGTGTCGTCGGGCAGCGTGTTGTATTGCTTATCAATACTCAGTTTTACAACGGATTCATAGGTTTTAGGGTCGAAGCTGATAGCGCTGACTTGGCCGATTTTAACGCCGGCCGCTGAAACCGGTGATTTAACCTTCAAGCCGCCGGAGTTTTCAAAACGGGCGGTAACCGTATAACTGTCATGCTCGGTAAAAGAACTTAAATTACTCACTTGCAAGGCAAGAAAAAACAACCCGACAATGCCTGATGCGACAAAGAGTCCGACAAGTGTGTCCTGGGTACTGGTGTGCTGCATGTTAATTATCTCCAAACATGAGTGCGGTCAGGATAAAATCCAGACCTAAAATACTAAAAGCTGAGTTGACTACGGTGCGCGTGGTGGCCCGGCTGACCCCTTCCGAAGTCGGGATTGCGTCATAGCCTTCAAACAACGCTATCCAGGAAGCGACAAAACCGAACACGATGCTTTTGATAACGCCATTGAGAATGTCATCCTGAAAATCGATGTTGGCCTGCATTTGCGACCAGTAAGCGCCTTCATCAACGCCTAACAATCCTGAGCCGACCATTTGTCCGCCGATAACGCCTACCGCACTGAACAGGGCGGCAAGCAATGGCATGGACAAAAATCCGGCCAAAAAACGGGGTGAAATGATGCGTTTGATCGGGTCAACGGCCATCATTTCCATGCCCGACAGCTGCTCTGTCGCTTTCATCAGGCCAATTTCCGCTGTTAACGCAGAACCGGCGCGGCCTGCAAATAACAGCGCCGAAACCACGGGGCCGAGTTCCCTGACCAATGAGGCCGCAACCATGACTCCCAGTGTTTCTTCCGCGCCAAAATCAGAGAGTATGTAATAGCCTTGCAGACCCAGAACCATGCCGACAAACAGTCCCGAAATGGTGATAATCAGAAAAGATAGCACGCCGATCGAATACATCTGGTTAAGCAGCAGTCTGGGGCGGGGTAATACACTGAGTATGCCGGAAATAGTCTGTAACAGGAAAAACGTGCCTCGCCCAAGTTTGGTAAAACTGGTGCGGGTGTTTTTGCCCAAATTCTGTAGAAATTCAATCATTTTAATATTTGTTTTACACAGTCAGTGTTGTTTTACAAGGCGCAGAGCTTGTCGCCTTAATAACGTTTTCCTGTCGACAGCAAGTCGTCAACATAATCTTTTGCCGGATAATGGAAATGCACCGGGCCGTCAGCCGCGCCGGTCATAAATTGTTGCACCCAGTCGGATTCGGATTGTTCAATTTCCTTGGGCGTACCCTGTCCGACAACTTTGCCTTCTGAAATGACATAAATATAATCAGCTATCGCCGCCGTTTCCTGAACATCATGAGAAACAATGATGCTGGTTAGACCCAGAATGTTATTCAACGATTTGATAAGATGAACCAACGCCCCTTTGGAAATGGGATCCTGGCCGGTAAAAGGCTCATCGTACATGATCATCATCGGATCCAGCGCAATGGCCCTGGCCAACGCAATGCGCCTGGCCATGCCGCCGGACAGTTCGTTAGGCATCAGGTTGCGCGCGCCTCTCAAGCCTACCGCCTGCAATTTCATCAGCACCAGAGTGCGAATCATCGATTCGGGAAGATGGGTATGTTCGCGTAACGGAAAAGCGACATTATCAAAGACGTTCATATCCGTTAATAACGCGCCGCTTTGGAACAACATGCCCATGCGTTTACGCAGATTATACAGTTCTGACCGGCGTAAGCGGTGGACATTGTTGCCGTCGACGGTAACGGAGCCTTGTGCAGGAAACAATTGTCCGCCGATCAGTTTTAACAGCGTCGTTTTGCCGGTGCCGCTAGGCCCCATGATCGCAGTAATTTTACCGCGCTCAAATTCCAGAGAAATATCGTCAAATATTTTCTTGTTGCCGCGAGAAAACGACAAGTTTTGAACAGAAACCAGGCTGTTTTGCGGGGAGACGCTGTTATCCATGCGGAATTAGAGTTATTAATTTAGAAATTAAACAGGCTATTTTCTATGACTAGTCCCTGTTAAGTCAATCTATTGTGCCGCTTGTTTGAAAGGCAACAGTTATATAAGGTTGAATTTAGACGTGTCATGTGGATATTTGACCGATATGCCTTTCAAGATTGTGGTGTGTTTGGGTAGTAGTGCGCCTTGTTTATAATCTCACCTCCTCTTACAGCAAGGATGTAAATCTAAAACATTTCGTGTATCCTTTTTTAGATAATTGACCTTGCTCCTTCGGATTTCGTTCAAGGGATGAAGGATGAATAAAGAAGATGGCGGCTTCAGACATGGAGTTAACTGCTTTCACACAAGACCTATAAAATATACCACCGTGCAAAATCCCACAGCAAACTATCTAGTCGGCATCGACCTAGGCACTACGCATACCGTTGTCGCTTATGCCAAAGCCGATAATGCCCATCAGGAAATACAAATCTTCCAAATCGAGCAACTGGTTGCTCCCGGCCAGGTTGCCGCAAGGCCGTTGTTGCCGTCGGTGCGTTATCATCCTGCAAGCGGCGAATTGTCCGAGGCCGATCTCTCATTTCCCAGCGGAGCTCCATCCTAGGATGACGTCGCCGTCATTGGCGAGGCCGCACGTCTGTTGGGCACCAAAAGCAAGGGCCGATTTGTCACCAGCGCCAAAAGCTGGCTGTCGCATCCGTCGGTCGATCATGCCGCCGACATTCTGCCGTGGGGCAGCGGCGATGACGTCAGCAAGGTTTCGCCTATTGCGGCCAGCGCCAGTTATCTGTCGCACATTCGTACGGTCTGGGGGCATCAATTTCCCGATGCGCCGCTGGAAAAACAGGATATTGTGATTACCGTTCCCGCCTCGTTCGATGAGGCGGCCAGATCGCTGACGCTGGAGGCGGCGCGGCTTGCAGGATTGCCTAATGTCCGGCTGCTGGAAGAACCTCAGGCGGTTTGTTACGACTGGTTAAGACGCCATACCGGCACGGTTAAACAGGCGCTGGCCAATGTGCATCTGTTGCTGGTTTGCGATGTCGGCGGCGGCACCACCGATTTGACGTTGATCAAAGTAGAGCAGGGCGAGCAGGAACCTAAATTAACCCGCATCGGGGTCGGCGACCATTTAATGCTGGGCGGCGATAATATCGATCTGGCCTTGGCGCATCTTGCCGAAAGCCGCTTGGGTAATGGCGAAAAACGCCTGTCGGCGGCGGATTTATCGCAGCTGATCGAACAATGCCGGATTGCCAAAGAACGCCTGTTGGCAGACGATGCGCCGGAGCAAGTCAACGTCACCTTGCTGGGCGGCGGCTCCAAACTGATCGGCGGCTCCCGTTCTGTTGCGCTGTCCAAGGATGAAGTCAGGAGCATTGCGCTGGACGGTTTTTTCCCGTTATCAGGTCTTGACGATTTGCCCGACAGAAAACGTAGCGGCGTGGTCGAGTTCGGCTTGCCGTATGCGGCGGAACCGGCGGTCAGCAAGCATATCGCGGCGTTTTTAAAGCTGCACAGTGCCGCATCCCGCGAAGCCTTGCAGGGCGAGGGCAGCGTACCCGATGCCTTGCTGCTTAACGGCGGCGTGTTTCGCAGTCAGCCGATTACCCAACGCATTGTCGATTTAATCGGCTCATGGCGATCCAGCTCCGCCGGTATTGCTGGAAAACCAACATCCCGAATTGTCCGTCGCTTTCGGGGCGGTCAGTTATGCGATTGCGAGGCGGGACAAAAAGCTTAAGATCGGCGGCGGTTCGGCGCGCAGTTATTTCCTGCTGGTCGATACCGACGATTCCACCAAACAGCAAGGCCCTTCGACTCTGCTCAGGACAGGCATCTGCATCTTGCCCAAAGGCAGCGAAGAAGGCGATGAAGTCATCCTGAAAGACCGGCGTTTTGCGTTGCGCTTGGGCGTGCCGGTGCGTTTTCACCTGGTTTCATTGTCCGGCGACGGCGAATTCAAGCCGGGCGATGTGACCGAAATTACCGACTTGTTTCATTCCCTGCCGCCGCTGGCCGTGGCGTTTGAAGGCGATGCCGGCAAGCCGAACGCCGAGGTTATCGTCGAACTGGCGGTCACCCAAACCGAAGTCGGCACGCTTAAAATTCAATGCATTGCTGTAGAAGACAGCAGCCAGCGTTGGGATGTTGAGTTTCAAATCAGGAAAAAGGCGGCCGGCTTTGCAAACGGATGCCGCGTTGCCCGCCAATTTCAACCAGATTGCCGAACAGATACAGGCTATTTTCGGCGCTAAATCCAGACAGGTTGACCCCAAAGCGGTCAAAAACCTGCGTGCCGATCTGGAAAAACTTACCGGCGTCGCTCCGCACCGAATGGACGACGCCGTTGCTAAGAGCCATGTTCGGCACCTTGCTGGAGGGGGCGAAATACCAGCGCCGCTCCGAAAATCACGAACGCGTCTGGCTGAGCCTGACCGGTTTTTGTTTGCGGCCCGGTTTCGGTTATCCGCTGGATGACTGGCGCGTCGAGCAGTTGTGGAAAAGCTATCCGCAAGGCATCCAGTTTGTTAACGAAACCCAAAACTGGACCGAATGGTGGACGCTGTGGCGGCGGATTGCGGGCGGTCTGGATGCGGCGGCGCAGGAGAAGATTTTTGCCGACATTGCAAAATTCCTGAATCCTGCGGCGGCAAGACAACCCGGCGTTGCCAAGCAAATCAAAAATCGCGGTTACGACGATATGGTGCGGCTGGCCGCAGTTCTGGAACGCCTGCCGGTCGCCAAGAAAATACAATTGGGCGAATGGCTGCTAAAGCGTCTGGAAAAAGCCGGCGAGCCTAGATCAGACTTGGTGGGCCGTGGGGCGTATCGGGGCGAGGATGCCGTTTCACGGCAGCAGCCATAATGTCATTCCTGCCGACACCGTCTGTCTGTGGCTAAAACAGATGTTGGCGGTAGACTGGAAGAAAATCCCGCAGGCCGGTTTTGCTGCTACACTGATTGCCCGGATGAGCGGCGACAGGGCAAGGGATATTGATGAAGCTATGCGTCTGCAAATCATCGAAAAACTAAAGCTGAGCAAAGCGCCTGCATCCTGGATCGACATGGTCGAGCAACTGAAAGAGCTGGACGAAAAAGAAGAAAAACAGATTTTTGGCGAGGCATTGCCGCCGGGATTAAAACTCATCAATGAAGCGTAGCGCTTAAAGAAGGACATCATGAAATTAGTCAGTATCGTCATTATCGCAGGGCTTATCCTGCTGTATTTTATAGATGTCGGCATTTAAGCTTAATCCGTTTAATGTGGAAATGTTAATACACAGCGGCCTGAGGTTTTTGACCGGCTTTCTGGTTCTCGGAATCGGGGTTTTTTATACGGGTAAAATCAGGCTCAAATATGCGCTTGCTCTGGTATTAGTTCTGGCTTTGGCCGATGACATCTGGGATTACACCAGAAATATTAATAGTTTTAGCTTTGAAGTCATGCTGCACAGCATTTACATGTTGTTATGGGGTTCTTTGACAGGGTATGTGCTGATGAAGCAGTGGCTGGATGGGCGTAGGTCGGAATAAGGCCATCTCCATGCCTGTCCTGAGCTTGTCGAAGGGCGTACGCGAAGTGGTATTTCGGAGGGTATGCTGGAATATTAACGATATGATTTTTTATAACGATAAGACTTATCTAATGATAAAGTCATCTCTTTCTGATTCTAGGAATTATTTCACTATGTTGCAAAGACTGTATGTACATAACTTCAGATGCCTTGAAAACTTTGAGCTAAAAACTAAGGCGATGCCATCCGCGTTGTTAATTGGTAGAAATGGTTCCGGTAAATCGACGGTTGCCGCGGCTCTGAAAATATTTCAGAGCATTGGTCGCGGCATTAACCGTGTGGGTCAGCTTGTCGAGTTTAAAGATTTTGCACACGGCAGGGCTGATGTCCCAATGCGCTTTGAAATTGAAGTGTTGTTGGCTGGAAGTGTGTACCACTATATCTTGGCCTTAGAATTGCCAGAAAACTTTAAAGAACTACGCGTCTTAGAGGAACAACTTCTGGTTTCAGGGAATCCCGTTTTTTCTCGAAGAGAAGCTCGAGTGACGGTTCCTAGAAGTGCGCAAGGCGGTGAAGCTCAGTTTTTTGTTGACTGGCATTTAGTTGCCTTGCCTGTCATACAGGAACAATCCGAAGCAGACCCGTTGCATATTTTTAAAACTTGGCTTGCACGCACTGTCATTCTTGCACCAATTCCCAGTCTAATGGATGGAGATTCCAGCGGCGAAACATTGGAACCCGAACGGAATGGTTCAAATCTGGGCGAATGGTTATCTGGCTTGCTGGGGCGTTACCCGGCTGCCTATACCACTATTGCTGATTACCTTCGCGAGGTGATGCCTGATATTGCCGAGTTTAGGAATGATCCTATCGGCAAAGACGCTAAAAGCATGAATGTACATTTTGCGACAAACGCCGCAAGTTTCATTGTAAATTTTGACGACTTGTCGGATGGCGAAAAATGCTTTTTCCTGTGCGCCGTGGTTTTGGCTGCTAATAAAGCTTACGGCCCATTGTTTTGTTTTTGGGATGAGCCGGACAACTACCTGTCTTTATCAGAAGTCGGCCATTTTATTTTGTCGTTACGGCGTTCATTTCAAAATGGCGGTCAAATTATCGTGACCTCGCATAACGATGAAACCATTCGTAAATTTGCCGAGGAAAATACCTGGGTACTTGATAGAAAAAGTCACTTAGAACCCACGCTGATCAAATTGCTTGAAGATATACCGGTAAGCGGCGACCTGATTAATACCTTAATTTGTGGCGACATAACATTATGAGTGTCAACAAGCATAAGCCACACCTTCTTGTGTTGCCTGAAGATGATGCAGATCGGCAGATAGCGAATGGATTCGCGCTTGATTTGAATTGTAATTTACGTGCTATTCAAGTATTAAATGAAGCTGGAGGATGGGAAAAAGTGGTGGCTATATTCAAAAGCGATTATCTTCCCGAAATGCGGAAATTGTCGGAAAGAAGAATTGTTTTATTGATAGACTTTGATGACAAGCCGGAAGATCGCAAGAATTTTGTAGAAAGAGAGATTCCAGACGATATTAAAGACAGAGTATTCGTACTTGGCGTACGCTCTGAACCGGAAAAACTTAGAAATGCTACTGGCAAAAAATTTGAGGCTATTGGAGCAGCTCTTGCGAAAGATTGCGCTGAAAATAAGCAAGACTTCTGGATGCATGATCTTCTCAAACACAATGAGATTGAATTAAATCGTTTAATTGAAAATGTCAGGCCGTTTTTGTTCAAATAGCACGAGACGAATCAATCTATCTGTGCAAGCAATTCGCGCCAGCATTTTGACGAAAAATCATGACTGACACCGATGTCATTATTATCGGCGCAGGCGCATCCGGCCTGATGTGCGCAATCGAGGCGGGCAAGCGCGGCCGTAAAGTGCTGGTTCTGGATCATGCCAACAAGGCCGGGAAGAAAATCCTGATGTCCGGCGGCGGTCGCTGCAATTTCACCAATTATTCCATCGAACCGAATAACTATATTTCGCACAACCCGCATTTTTGCAAGTCGGCGCTGAGCCGCTATACCCAGTGGGATTTTCTGGCGTTAATCGGGCGCTACCAAATTCCTTTTCATGAGCGGGATCACGGCCAGTTGTTCTGCGATGAAAGCGCCAAGGATATTCTGGATATGTTGCTGGCGGAATGCGACAAGGCCGGCGTGGTTGTGCAGTTGAATACCCGCATCGATTCGGTTGAACGGCTGGCTGACCGGTTCCATCTTAAAACCGGCAGCGGCAATTTTACCGGCCAGTCATTGGTGGTTGCGACAGGCGGCTTGTCGATACCCAAAATGGGCGCGACGCCTCTGGGCTATAAGATTGCCGAGCAATTCGGCATTAAGGTGTTGCCTACCAGTGCAGGCCTGGTTCCGTTTACCTTGCAGCCGGAAGATAAAGAAAAATTCTCGGCGTTATCGGGCATTGCCGTGCCTTGCGTAGTCAGCAATAACAGGCAGAGTTTTAGCGAGAATGTGTTGTTTACGCATCGCGGCTTGAGCGGTCCGGCGATTTTGCAGATTTCATCCTATTGGCGCGCCGGAGAGGAGGTTGTGATTAACTTGCTGCCGCAGGTCAATCTGGAAGCAGAGCTGAAATCCAAGCGTCAGCAAAAGGTCAAAAACAAGTTAAAAACGATTCTGGAAGGCTATTTGCCCAAGCGGCTGATCAGCGCTTTTCTGCCTGAGGATTTGCTGGATTTATCGTTGCAGGATTTGTCTGACAAACAGATTCAGCAGGTTGCAGATCAGCTTAACAACTGGACGATCAAACCCAACGGCACCGAAGGTTATCGTACCGCCGAAGTGACTTCCGGCGGCGTTGACTGCGATGCGGTTTCTTCCAAAACCATGGAAAGCAAGCAGGTGCCGGGGCTTTATTTTATCGGTGAAGTGCTGGATGTGACCGGCTGGCTGGGCGGCTACAATTTCCAGTGGGCATGGTCGTCAGCCTGGTGCGCAGGACAATATTGTTGATGTACATATCGCGTATTATGTCGAACAACGATTAGTCTATAGTGCACGAGACAACCGTTCTCCGGTTACAATATCCAATTCCATGAAACCACCAGGAGATATACACATGAAAATCCGCTTTTACGGTCTGGGCTTGTTAGCCGTATTGTTTTGTTTGTCGGCATCGGCTGCTGATCTTAATCGGCCGGCAGTACAAAAGCTGCTGGCCAAAGCGGATAACAAGCATCTTGCACAGTTGCGCCGAAAAGATCTTAAGGGGCTGGATTTATCCGGCCTGGATTTCAGGAATGCCGACTTGTGGGGCGCCGATTTACGTAACGCCAACTTGAGCAACAGCGATTTATCCGGACTGAACCTGGATTTAACGGTGATGTCCAAGGTCAATCTTTCCGGCGCTAACTTGTCCAACACCAGTATTTTCGGCGTGCATATGGGCGGCGCTAATTTGAGCAACGCCAATCTGACCGGCAGCCGGTTTATTGCCAATCTGGATCGTTCCAATCTTAGCCACGCCAATCTGTCGCATGCCAATTGGGGCGTGGATATGAAAAATCAGCCCATGGGCTTGATGCGGGTCAGCCTGAATAATGTCGATTTATCCGGCGCGGATTTGTCCGATGCCAACCTCAATCGTGCGTTGATGCGCCACGCCAATCTAAGCGGGGCTGTGCTGAAAAACACGGTGTTATTCGGCGTCGATCTTTCCGGGGCTAATTTGACTGATGCCGATTTGTCGGGAGCGGATTTATCCGAAAGCAAATTAGAGGACGCTGATTTTACCGGCGCAAATCTGGCAGGTGCGCGGTTTGGCGGCATTAAGGATAAATCGGTTTTGAAGGGGCTGATTTCCAGCAAAAATCTTGAAGCGGCTATTTTTGATTGATCCTAAAACGGCTTTCGCAAATCAAATGGTAACTACTTGCCTTGGCTAATCTGCTACATATTGCGAAACGCCATAAAGTTCAAAGCCAGCTTTGAACTCCAGTATTCAAGTTTTCTGGAGTCCAAAGCTGGCTTTGGTCGCCTCAAAGTAGGCTTTGCGATTTAGCAGTTACCTTCTAACTAAGTTCAACTTGCACTACGGCCTTGCTGCTGTTTGCCCGCTATCAGAATCCGCGCCAGTCTGCGCAGTCCATCGGATGAAATATCCAGCCCGAACGGCGCGCCCAGCCGTTCAAGTTCGTAAATCGCATCGGTCGCCGCTATAAAGGTTATATAGCGTAAGCCCTGTATGCTCGGCAATTCTTCGGCGATGGTTTTTAATGCCGGAGCCAGACGCCCCCAGGTATCGGTAAAAAACACCCGAACCGGGTCGTTATCCGCATCATGTTCTTTTAAGCCTGCCTGAAAGGCCTTGCGGGAATCGACCAGAATTTCCATCAGGGTTTCGCGCAGTTCCGGCGATTTTGTATCATGGGCGGCCTGTTCAATGGACGAACTCAAAAACGTCTCCCATTGCTGCCAAGCGGCTTGCCATTGCTGTTGTTCGGCCTCGCTAAAGGCAGGAGCAGGCTGGACAACAGTCCTTTTGGCCGGTGCGTTAAACTCAAGCTTAATGCCGATGCCTTTATCTCGGGCATTGATGCTGTTGAACTCTGAGAGACTTGAGTACTTGCTTAACTTCCGCCGCATTATCCTTGGGTAAAAAATGCGCCAGCGTTTGTTCAATATCGCCGCGCGCTTCGTTTAAATCTATTTTTACGGCGGCAAGCTTGGGTTCGGCAAAGCGTTTGATCAAATCCTGGAGTTTATCGATGGTCAGGTGATGGCCTTCACGATCATAGGCGGTTGCGCTGGTGACCGGAAAGCTCAGCACGGAATGCGCGGAATCGAGCGTCGGCTGCTGCATAGTTTCCAATATTCCGGCCCATTCCAGAACCGTTAAGCATTGCCCGCCCAGGCCGGTTCCGAATCCGCGCCTGAACTTCGTTCAACAGCTGGATTTGGCCGTTTTTGCCGTTGACGTCGGGATTGGATAGTCGTAAATAACTGCATCCCTGGCGGTCATTCCACAGCTCGGCGGTAGTGCCTTTGCCGGTATACAGCTGGGAGATCAGTACTTTTTTGATAAGACTGTAATCAATCTGCAACGGAACGCTGAGTTGCTCGGCGGTGCTGTTTCCTGCAAACACCAGCAACAGGCCAAAAACGGTCGCTATAAAACTTTTATGCATGAGTTTTCTCCAGTAGGGGCCGGTCTTGTGCCTGCCCACATTACGTCAATTTCCAACAGGGCAACCACAAGGGTTGCCCTACATTACGCCAATAATTAACATGAGGCTAATTTTCCAAAATAATGGCTGGTGGGATAACAACGGCTGTCTGATATAGGCTCCGGCTGTTTTTCAGGTGTGTATTTGGGGCGGGTAAACTGTCGTCCCATGAATAAATCATTGCTGACTACCGATATATTTTCCAGCCAGCGGGAAGACAGCTGGCACGCTTCCGAATAGGGCGGCTCTTTGCACATATCGATCGTCCCGTCGGCCAGTCTATTAAAATGCAGGCCCGGCAATGTCCGCACACGCATACCGGGCAAAGGCGCGGTGTAATCCATGATGCTCGGTTCATTGAAATTGAGCAGGTCGAGCAACAGCTTGGGTACTTGATAAAGCGGCAGGCTGCCGATCTTAAGCGGCCCGCGCTTGCCGTCGATAATCAGCATCGGCGTACTCACATAGGTTTTGAACATGGTCGGCGAAAAGTCGCTACGATTGGCGGCCAGCACGTCCCGATTCGACATAGCCGGCAAAATTCTCGCCCAGAAAAGGCAGGTGGTCGCCGAATACCACGATAATGCCTTCCGGGTCACGTTTGCGCATTTCATTGATAAAGACCATCAATTCCCGCGACTTATAATAAATCGTGTTGGCGTAGGTCGATACTTCCTCAATTTTGGACGGCGAGCTGACTTTATTGGGTCGGCTTTCACTTGAGCGGGTAATTCCAGTGCCCGAAATAAGTCACGATATAATCCAGCACCGGTTGCTTGGCATCCATCGAGCCGGATATTTTCTCCAACACTTGGCGGTATAAAGTGCTGTCGGACATAAATTCCCGGTTCATGTCGTCCTGGACAAAATCCTGCAGCGACCAGTAGGTTTGGAAGCCCATGCGTTTATAAGCATTAACACGGTTCCAGAACACCGGCACATTCGGATGCGAGGCGATGGTGCGATAGCCTTTGTCGGCAAGAATATGCGGCAAACAAGGCACATCATTCAGCAACTGGCGTTCAAATTTGACCGAATGCTTTGACCACCGGGAAACCCGCATAACACCTCAAACTCGGAATTGGCGGTAAAGCCGCCGAACACCGGAGCCAGCGCATGCGAGTATTCCGCGCTTTTCCACAGCTCGCGAAACTCGGGCGAAAGCGGGTTCTGCTTGTACTTTGCTTTCTTCAGCACATTGGGATCCCAGAACGACTCCAGCAACACGATATGGATGTTGCGCGGCGTAAACGGTTTGGCAACGGCCTCTTTTTAGATGCGACCGGCAGTGAATGGAACCGGTAGGGAACCGATGCGATTGGCGGCCAGTAATTTATCGGCAGCTTCCTCGGCCCTATCGGCGTCAGGAATTATCTCGGCTGCCGCAAAATAACGCGCGCTTTCCAGTAACGAGTACAGCGTTGCGCCGCGCCATACATAATTGGAACGCTGATCCCATACCGAGTTGCCGAAGTAACCATCCAGCGGATCGAGTAGGGTGGAGGGTTTATAAACCACGGTGATGCCGAGCAAAATGACAGCCAGGCTGGCCAGATATGCGCTCCAATGGCGCATGGTGAAATTGAACAACACTAGACTGGCAATGGCGGCCAACGGTATCGCGGCGGCAAAAAACCGCCAGCCGTCGAGTATTAAAAGCAGCGATTGCAGCGCAAAAATATCATCCGGCATAATCGGCCCGCCAAAAAACGATATTTTTACCGCGTTACCGACATACAACACCCCCATCAGCAGCGCATGAATCACCAGAAAAATCCATACCCGCTTCGATAAGGCATAAAGCACGTAAGCGACAACCAGTTGCAGCAGGTAATCGTAAGGTACCGATGCAGTCAATATTTGCACATCGAATTTAAAGGTGCTGATCAGGTAATACAATGCATAAAGCAGCGTCGTGGAAAGCAGCGGCAGTAATTTCAGTAACATTAAGTCAGGGACGTGGATCTGTTTTTGGTAAGTAAGACTTATTTTATCATAGAAGCTATCCGATCTCGTTGCAAGGCAGCTGCTAGCCTTGCGCCTCGCGCTTCATCCGACATAGAATGCCGGCTTTCTTGTTTTTTGGGGTTATGCAATGTCAGATACAATTTGGTTCAGAACCGGCGAAGCGACGGTGTTTTCCAGCGACGGACAAGGTACGGACGCGATGCCGGAAATATTGATAGGCAGCGTAAAAGGGCCTGCAGGCAACGCATTTGCCAATCTGATGGGACAAACCGCAGGCCATACCCGGATGTTCGCGATTCGGGCCTGCAACCAGCAAGTGAAGCCCGCGACGATCATGGTTCCCAAGGTCACCATCAAATCCACCGATTATGTCAATTTGTTTGGCGGTCCCGTGCAGTCGGCGGTCGCGGATGCGGTTCTGGATAGCGTTATCGACGGCGTTATTCCTGCCGATCAGGCCAATGAGCTGTGCATTATTGCGATGCTGTGGATCGCTCCCGAATGCGCCACCAACCCTGACCTGGATCGTAAGGATTTGTATCGCACCAACTATGAAGCGATGAAACTGGCTATTTCCCGCGCGATGAGTAATTCGCCCAGCATTGAAGAGCTGATCGCCAACCGGCACCAAATCGTCCATGAAATGTACGACCCTGAAACCGGCGAGTCACAATGGTAGAAATTACCTAGGTGATCGGGAGGTTGTGATGGCAAATCAAAAACCTCGAAAAGGTGTTTGTGCAGTTTGTGGAAAAACTTTAGCGCGCAAGGACTTGCTTTCCGGGGACGTCGTCCGCGAATCGATTGCCGGTCAGATACGCATGGATGTTCCTGAGTGGTCTTCCGATAGCTTTATTTGCTTGGCGGATATAGGAAGATACCGAAGCCAATACGTTCATTCATTGCTGGAAACAGAAAAAGGCGAGCTGACTTCGCTTGAGAAGGAAGTGCTTGATAGCCTTAGCGAGCATGACCTTCTTTCTAAAAATATAGAAATGGAATATGAGCAGGTCTGGACGTTCGGAGAACGTCTGGCTGACCGGATTGCCAGCTTTGGGGGAAGTTGGAGATTCTTGATTATTTTCTTTGCTTTTTTGGTGGCTTGGATTGTGGTGAACGTCTTGGCGCTTTGGGGCACAACGGCTGATCCGTACCCGTTCATCTTGCTGAATCTGGTGCTTTCGTGCCTTGCCGCGATTCAAGCGCCGATTATCATGATGAGTCAAAATCGGCAGGAAGCGAAAGACCGGATTCGATCCCAACATGACTATCAGGTCAACTTGAAGGCGGAGCTGGAAATACGCCATCTCCATGAAAAAATTGACCATCTGCTCTCCCATCAATGGGAGCGGCTGGTGCAGATTCAGGAGATCCAGCTTGAGTTGTTGTCTGAAATAAATCGAAAGAAGATATTGTAATCCAGGTGCATGGCAGTCTCGAATAATGTCCAGCCGAACCATAGGATAGCTTGGCGCGGGTTTTGGAAAGACAGGGTTAAGTCGTAAATGATGAGAAATAACAATTTACAAAAGTGGAAACATCAATGAAAAACGTAGTATTCAGGGAAGTCGAACAATCAGCAATAACGCTTACTACAGTCATTTATGCTCTATATGCAGCGTCTTATTTTGTCGGTGTCACGGCTATCGTTGCAATCGTGATGAACTATGTGAAAAGGGATGACGTAGCCGGCACATTTCTGGAGAGTCATTTTCGTTGGCAAATACGAACTTTCTGGTTCGGAGTGTTTTGGGGTGTGCTGGGGGCAATCACGTTTGTGTTTATCATCGGCTGGTTTGTGCTTATTGCTGATGGCATCTGGATCATTTACCGTATAGTCAAGGGCTGGTTGCGGCTGAATGACGGTAAGCCGATGTACACGGTCTAAACGATAAAACTAAAAAACACCAGCCGCGCGAACGGCTGGTGTTTTTTAATTTTAGATGCAGCGGAAGTAACCGGGACGCGGGTTACTTTTTTTCCTTGTTTTTTGCATCTTTTTGTACTTTTTTGTCAGTGACTGCCGGCGCTTCTGCTTTCGGCTCTGAAGCATCATGATCTTGTTTAGCCGTTTCATCGCAAACCTTTAAGGCTGCATGATCCTGAGCGGTTTGCACACAGCTTAGGTTTTTTTGGTCGATTTGGATTCTTGCCAGGATATTCGCAATATGGCGTTCTTTTTCAGCCTGAAATGTCTCCGGATCGGTGGCGGCAACCGCCATTGCCGGAGCCAGCAGCAAACCCGCGCTATAAGTTACTGCTAATAAAATTAATTTTGTAAAATGCATATGTCCTCCGCAAGGGTCTTGTAGATGAGTGGAAATGTCAATTCACTTGAAAAACTACGCTGTAAGGGGCTGCGTGTCAAACGATAAATTCCGTTAGAGCAAGAACTGTGGGATACCTCTACTTTGAGGTAGTTCATGTGTCATCAGCGCATTGAATCAGAGCGCTAGTTTCCAGGCTCAATCTTTCCTGTTTTGCGAAGTTTGAGTTTCGCCACCAGCGCGCGCCCGGCTGAATTGTCCGACTGTTTAGCCGCAAAACCCGCCCCAAAAGCGCTCTATCCATCCATGCCCTTGAAAGTCAAAAATTAGGGCGCATAGTCAGTAATAACAATATTTAGTAAACGCCTGTTGCGCCGTGGACAAATGTTATTTATTTTCGACCAGTTCGCGTAAAATCAAGCGTTCAAAGATCCATTAACATTTTCGGGAAATACCATGAAAAAGATTCTTTTCTTAACAGTTTTATTGTCGGCAACAGCGGCTTTTGCCGAGGATGCCAAAAATGAATGGCAAAGCACTACGCTTTCCGATGCCACGATTAAGAAAATTCAGGATGCAGGGTATCAATATAAAAAATGCGTATCAGCTGAAATGCAAAAGCCTGCTCTATCAGGCGCAGGAAAGCCGCAATGCAACGGAAGCGATCATGAAGCAATGCGAGCCTGTTTTATCCCAGATGCGCGAGGTTTATCTGGCTGAAAAAGTGCCCGGAACCATTGCCGACCGCCATTTAAGACAGATGCGCATGCAAACCACGCGTAATGTTTTGCAAGGCATGATGTTTAGTGAAGCGGCCCGCAAATCCGGTCAACAATAACAACTAAAAGAGCCTTGTTTAATGAATACTTATGCAATCGATTTATCCTTGAAACCCACTACCTTCGATTTATGGCATGTTTGTTTGGCGGGTACTGTTGTTCTGTTGTCGCTGATTCTAATCGTGTTATTGCTGGTGATGGTGATCAGCCGGGCCCGTTGCAAGAAAAAATCGGCCATGCAGCCCGCTGAACCGGTGGTAAAAATCGTCGAGAAAATAGTCGAAGTTGAAAAACTGGTTCAAGCGTCTGCACCGGAACCAGTGGTGTTAAAAGAGGCAACCCCGGATGCAGCCTTGCAGTTATTGGGATTGTTGCAACAAGAAGCGCGCTTTATCGATTTTATTAAAGAGGATATTGCCGCTTTCAGCGATGCGGATATCGGTGTTGCCGCCCGCGTCGTGCATGAAGGCTGCAATAAGGCGATTAATGAACACTTTACCTTGGCCGCTGTTCGCAGTGAGCAGGAAGGCAGTAAAATCACCTTGCCGGAAGGTTTTGACGCCGCCACGGTGCGCTTGACCGGCAATATCGTCGGTACTGCGCCTTTTACCGGCACCTTGGTTCATAAAGGCTGGCAAGTTACCGGTATCAGGCTGCCCAAGCTGACTTCAGGGCATAATGCGGCTATTGTCGCACCGGCAGAGGTTGAGTTATGAGCGATTTGCCCGAACAGGCGCAACAGGAAACGGCTGGCGAAGTCGCAGTTGAGCCGCCGCAAGCTGGAACACGGTTTTCTGTCGGCATCGATTTGGGTACGACGCATTGCGTGTTGTCTTATGCCGATCTTGGACCATATCGACGATGAGGAATTCTCACCTCAAGTCATGGCTATACCGCAGCTGACCTCGCCCGGTTCGGTTGAAGAAAAGCAACAGTTGCCGTCGTTTTTATATCAGGCTCATCGAAGCCGAACTTGCAGAAGATTCCACCTCGTTACCTTGGGCCGCAAAACCAGATTATCTGGTCGGCGAAATCGCCCGCAATCTGGGCAGCAAAACCCCGATACGCTTGGTATCCAGCGCTAAAAGCTGGTTATGCCATACCGGCGTGGATTGCAAAGCGCCAATTTTACCGGCTGAAGCGCCTGATGAAGTCGAACGCGTCTCGCCGTTCCAGGCCACTACGGCTTATCTGCAGCATCTGCGCGATGCCTGGCAAAGCCTGCATCCGAATGCGCCGCTGGAGCAGCAGGATGTCGTTATTACCGTGCCGGCCTCGTTCGATCCTGCGGCGCGTGAATTGACGGTTGAAGCGGCGCGCGCCGTGGGGCTCGGTCAGGCCATTCTTCTGGAAGAGCCGCAGGCGGCGTTATACAGCTGGATAGAGAAAAGCCACGGCGACTGGCGCAAACATGCCGAGGTCGGCGATATTATCCTGGTGGTGGACATCGGCGGTGGCACCACCGACTTATCGTTGATAGCGGTCACTGAAAAAGACGGCAATCTTGAACTGACCCGCGTCGCGGTTGGCGATCATATCCTGCTGGGCGGCGACAATATGGATTTGGCTTTGGCCTATACCGTAAAAGCCAAGCTGGAAAAAGACGGAAAACGCTTAGAAGCCATGGCAGCTTCAGGCTTTGACCCACAGTTGCCGCGATGCGAAGGAAAAGCTCTTCAATCATTCCGAGCTTGATAATATTCCGCTGGTGGTTGCAAGCAGAGGTTCATCTTTAATCGGCGGCACACTGCGCAGCGAATTAACCCGAGAGGAAGTCAATCGCGTGTTGGTTGAAGGCTTTCTGCCCAAGGTGGCAGTCAGCGACAGGCCGGTGAGCCGTCCTCGTACCGGCTTAAGAAGCGCCGGTTTGCCTTATGCCCAGGATGCCGGCATTACCCGTCATCTGGCGGCATTTTTAGCCAAGCAACAAGGCGCTACCGACGAGCTTAAAGACATTAATCTGCCGGAACATGCGAGTTTCCTGCATCCCACTGCCGTGTTGTTTAACGGCGGCGTGTTAAAAGCCGGCGCCTTGGCTGAACGTTTAATGGATGTGTTGAATTCATGGTTGCTCGCGGAACAAGCGCCCGAAGCCAGATTGCTAACCGGTGCCGATCTTGGATCTGGCGGTCGCTCGCGGCGCGGCTTATTATGGCTACGTCCGCAAAGGCAAGGGCGTGCGCATTAAAGGCGGCACAGCGGCCTCTTATTATGTCGGCATAGAAAGCGCGATGCCCGCAGTGCCCGGATTAGCTCCGGAAATCCAGGCCTTGTGCATTGCCCCGTTCGGCATGGAAGAAGGCACCCAGCAGGAATTATCCGATGATGAGTTCGGATTGGTGATCGGCGAGCCGGTACGGTTTCGATTTTTCGCCTCCAACACCCGGCGCGAGGATAAAGTCGGAACCCGTCTGGATTACTGGACGAGCGAGGAGCTAGAGGAACTCGACGAGATTGAAATCACCTTGCCGGAAGAAGGCCGCAGACCCGGAGAAGTCGTGCCGGTGCATCTGTGTGCCGCCGTAACCGAAGTGGGTACGCTGGAACTGCAAGCCGTATCGCAAAAAGACCAAGGCCGCTGGAAGATTGAGTTCGATGTCAGGGCAGGGTAGGGGCGACCGGTTGGTCGCCCGTGTGCGGCACATAAGCATCAACGTAAAGCAGAAAATTCTAAAATCAGCATCTTGAGCCACATTATAAATGAAGCAAAAAAAACGTTTAATCATCGCCATGACCGGTGCGACCGGTGCGGTTTATGGGGTCAGGATGCTGCAAGTTTTGCAGGCACAGGAGCAATGGGAAACGCATTTGGTTATCTCATCTGCCGGTGTGGTGAATTTAAAGCATGAACTGGACATGAAGCGGGCTGAGCTGGCCGAGCTGGCGGATGTGACTCACGGCATTGATGACATTGCCGCCAGTATTTCCAGTGGCGGCTTTAAAACCGAAGGTATGATTATCGCTCCGTGCTCGATGAAAACCCTCTCGGCAGTTGCGCATGGTTTTGGCGATAACCTGATTTCGCGCTCGGCTGATGTGGTGTTAAAAGAGCGGCGGCGCTTGGTGGTTATGCCCCGCGAAACCCCGTTAAATCTGATTCATATCCGCAACATGGCGAGTGTGACTGAAATGGGAGGTATCATTTTTCCGCCGATGCCGGCTTTTTACAGCAAATCGGATTCATTAGCGGCCATGGTCGATGAAACCGTTGGCCGGGTTTTGGACATGTTCGGGGTTAATGTCGACGGTTTGTACACGCCTTGGGAAGGGTTGTAGAAACGCCTTCTTAAGACAGCAGCCGCGAGTTTTTGCTGTTACGGAAAATCAGCGGTTTTTCATTGTCAGCTAAGGTGCTTGCCTTGGCTGAATCTATCGCTTCCTGAATAACATGGTGATTAGGCGATTTGCTGCACACCGGATCGGCAGCGTACATGTCGCCGCTTAATAAGTAGGCTTGGCAGCGGCAGCCGCCGAAATCTTTTTCCTTCTCATCGCAGCTGCTGCACGGCTCTTTCATCCATCCAAAGCCACGGAAAAAGTTGAAGGCTTTCGATTCGTTCCAGATTTGTTCAATGCTGTAGTCTTTGACATTGGGGCAATCCAGTCCCGGCAGTTCGCGGGCGGAATGACACGGCAGGGCTACGCCGTCCGGTGCGATGGTCAAGAAGGTTGTTCCCCAGCCGTTCATGCAGGCTTTGGGGCGGTCTTCATAAAAATCCGGTACTACGTAATAGATCTTCATCTTCCCGGCGACTTTTTCTTTAAAAGCCTGGGCGATTTGTCTCCGCCTGTTCAAACTGTTCTTTGGTGGGCAGCAATAGGTCGCGGTTGGCATGCGCCCAGCCGTAATATTGGGTGTTCGCCAGTTCCAGGTAATCTGCGCCAAGCTCTTCCGCCATTTCCAGAATTTGCGGCATCTGGTGGATGTTTTCGCGGTGTATGACCACGCACAGCACCATCGGATAGCCGTGTTTTTTGACCAGATGGGCGACTTCTTTTTTGTGCTGGAATGATTCGGTACCGGCTAAATGGTCGTTCAGTTCCTGGCTGCTGGCCTGGATGCTGACCTGAATATGATCCAGTCCTGCTTCTTTGAGTTGGATGATTTTTTCTTCGGTCAATCCGTAGCCTGAGGTAATCAGGTTGGAATAATAGCCCAGCTCTCTGGCGTGTTTAACCAGTTCGGGCAGATCTTTCCGGGTTAATGGTTCGCCGCCGGAAAAGCCCAGCTGGACTGCGCCCATTTTGCGGGCTTGGCTGAGCACGCGCTTCCAATCCTCGGTGTCCAGTTCGGATTGATATTTCGCATAATCAATCGGGTTGGCGCAATAAGGGCACTGTAACGGACAAGCATAAGTCAGTTCCGCCAGCAGCCAGCGCGGCGGGGTGATGCCTGTCCTGAGCGCAGTCGTAGTGAGCGCAGTCGTAGGGTTAATTTTGTTGGATCCAGCCATTTTTTAAAGCAACCTCTAAGAAAGCGGTAATGTCGTTTGTAAGACCTGTCGTTGCGAATTTCTGTTCCAGATCGTTGACGATTTGGGCAAGATTGCGGGTGCCGTCGCAACATTTCAGGATTTCTGCAGAACTTTGGTTAAGTTCGACCATGCCTTCAGGATAGAGGATAACATCTTTTTGCTGGGCTTCTTCCCATTGCAGGCGGTGCATGGGGGAAAACTTGATGGTTTGATCTGGGTTAATGCTCATTTTAGTGTGCTTTCTTTTTTATGCGGCGTGTTTTTTAATGTCAGCTAGCAACATGCTTTCGATGCTCAGATGGTAATCTAATTCGGGCCATTCAATGCCGCTGCCCTGACAGATAAATTGATAGTTGGATAGCTGTTTTAACGAGGCTTCTTGCAGTTCCTTATACCATGACATAGGCGTTAAAATGACGCGGTCATCCTCAAGTTCAACCTGCAAATAACGATCGTCAAAATGAACGGACTTACCTTTGGCTAAAATACTCATCCCATCTCCTCTCAAACTCGTCCTTATGAATTGTCACAAGTGCGAGCGCTTTGTTTAGATCCTTTGGTTTCATGTAATTATGCACTATCTGTAGCGAGGCTAACTCGATTTTAGCAAAAATCGCCGCCTTTCATGATATGAATGTGCTTCGGTTCATGCTCGTTTGCATAAAAGAAAAATTTGAATCCATCAATTATCAACAATGTCGGCATTTGGGTAGGGTGTGTGATGTATTAGCTTACTCCGACATCTTATTTTTCAATATTAAAATAAGGCGGCATATCGTGAATATATGCCATGTACATTGCATCCGCCATGGTCCATAACACATCCAGCTTGAATTGCAGGATTTGAATCATGCGCTCTTGCTGCTCGCGGGTTTTATACCAGTCCAATGTAATCGCCAAGCCATGTTCGACGTCGCGGCGCGCTTCGGTCAGGCGTTTACGGAAATAGATATAGCCTTCCTGTTCCACCCAAGGATAATGCTCCGGCCAGTTATCCAGGCGTTGCTGGTGAATCTTGGGAGCGAATAGTTCGGTTAGCGATGAGCTTGCCGCTTCGTGCCATTCCGCCCGGCGGGCAAAATTAACATAAGCATCGACGGCAAAACGCACGCCCGGCAATACGAATTTTAACGAGGTGATGTCTTCGCGCGTCAAGCCGACTGCGATACCCAGCTGTATCCATGCCTCAATGCCGCCCGGATCGCCGGGGTGTCCGTCATGATCCATAATTCGCTGTATCCATTTGGCGCGGGTTTCGCGATCCGGGCAGTTGGCCAGGATGTTGGCGTCTTTAATCGGAATGCAGACCTGATAATAAAAGCGGTTGGCGACCCAGCCCTGCAATTGCGCTTTGGTGAGTTTACCTTCGTTCATCAGCGTATGGTAAGGATGATGAATATGGTAATGACTTTCCATGCCGCGTAGTTCGGCTTCAAACTGTTCTTTGGTCCAAGCTTTATTATCACTGCTCATGTTTGCATCCTTTATAAGTCGATTTCTAAACCGTCGTATGAGACTTCAATGCCGGCGGCATCGAGTATTTTACGCTGTTCGGAATCGTCGTCTAAGATCGGGTTGGTGTTGTTGATATGGATCAATATTTTGCGGGCTTTTGCAACGCCGTTTAAAACTTCTATCATGCCGCCTTCGCCGGATTGAGGCAAGTGGCCGATTTCGCGTGATTTTTTGTGGCTGATGTTTTGCGATGCACATTTCGTCATCGGTCCAGAAGGTGCCGTCTACCAGTATACAATCGACGGCTTGCATCGCAGCCATCACATGCGGTTCAATCTCGCCCAGGCCGGGAGAATAAAACACTTTTTTGCCGGTCGAAATTTGCTCGATGATTACGCCGATATTGTCGCCGTCATGCGGATCGTTGCGGTGCGGAGAATAGGGCGGCGCCTTGCTTTTTAGGGCTTGGGTATAAAAGCGCAAATCATCAATGCCGGGAATGGTAAAGCTGCTGCCATCGTATGGAATCGGGTGATGGTTGACGGTGCAGTAATCGGCCAGCATGTTGAATAACGGGAAGCCGGTGGTCAGGTCTTGCTTGACCATTTCCGTGCAGTACACATCCAGCGGTTTGCCTTCCCGAAGCATCAGCAGTCCGGTGGTATGGTCGATCTGGCTGTCGATCAGCATGATCGCTTTAATGCCGGTATCGCGAACGCCTTCTTTAGGTTGGATAGCGGGAAAAGCTTCCAGTTGCGCGCGAATGTCGGGAGATGTGTTAAACAGCAGCCAGTTTTTGTTGTCGGTACTGACGGCAATGGATGACTGGGTACGGGCTTTGCCGTTCATTTCCTTGTGCCGCAAGCGGTGACAATTATGGCAGTTGCAGTTCCATTGAGGAAAACCGCCGCCTGCACCTGAACCGAGAACTCTGATTTTCATAGTTTGGGAGGTAACTTAAATGGGGAGTAAGGGCTAAATGATACGGGAATAAAAGACATCAGGCAAAAAAAAGGGGCTCATCAAGAGCCCCTTTTTTGGTCTAAACCGAATTAACGGTTGTAGATGTACATTGTTACTTCAAAACCGAAACGCAGGTCTGTGTAGCTTGGTGTTTCCCATTTCATTGTGAACCTCCAGAAGTATTTAAATTATTATGCTAGCTTGATCAAGTAAGCTGGATTGAAGTATACGATGAACTATTTTTTTACGCAACTTTTGGCATCGTCCAAAACCGACAACGCTTGTCTTTTATACAGCTGATGAACCGTTTGATGGCAAAGCCTGAATAATAAATCAATGGTAACTGGTTAAAATTACAAGATATTTAGATGGCTTTTGAAAGATGTTTTTTTTGACCGGAAGAGAGTATTATCTGGTTTCACCTTAAAAAATAATAATACACATATACAATAATATGAGGAGGGGTCATGGGTGGAGTTACTGAGTTGTTTATAGTTATGATACTTATCGCGGCGTTTGCGTTTGCACCGTTAGGCTATTTTATTTACCGCTTTACCAAAGCAAGCGACAAGCCATTCGGTGAAATTGAACCGCATGGCGATAGTCCGTCGGCGGTGAATGATTTTGCCGAAAAAGCGATTAAATTCGTTCAAGATAAGCTTGCTAAAAAGTAAGCGATGTGTAATCAAAATGGAACGCAGATGACGCGGATTGGACGGGTTTACGCGGATTTTTAAAAAGCCTAAGCCAAATTGTTATGCGTTTTTTAATCAGTGTTTATCAGCTTAATCCGCGTCATCCGTGTTCCATTTATTTATGTGCTGATCGTTACAAGTATGTTTGTTGGAGGGCTTTCCAGGTGATGTTGTTCGCCGGGACGCTTTTCGTTTCAAAGCTTCCGCTCCATCGGCAACCCGCTTATAAACCGCTGCACGTCGGGCAGTTAGGGTTTTTCCGCAGTTTCATCGTATTCCATTCCATCGTTAAGCCATCCAGCAGCAATAACCGTCCGGTTAAGGTTTCTCCGATATTCATTATCAGTTTCATTGCTTCCAGTGCCTGAATGCTGCCGACTATGCCGGTAATAGGCGCTATAACTCCGTTTGTCGCGCAATTTTGCAATTCTTCGCCGTCGCTGTTGTACAGGCAGTTGTAGCACGGGCTGTTATTTTTGCCCGGCGTAAACACAGTCACTTGGCCTTCAAAGCGAATCGCCGCGCCGGAAACCAGCGGCGTTTGTTGTTTGACGCAGGCGCTATTGATCGCAAAACGCGTTGAAAAATTATCGCTACAGTCCAAAACCACGTCCGCTTGCATCACTTCTAATTCAAGTTGTTCACCCTCCAGTCTTTGTTTGACGGCTCTTATCTTGACATCGGGATTTAGCTGGTTAAGCGTTTGGCGGGTTGAAATTACTTTATCAGTCCCAATATCGGGTGTGTGATGAGCAATTTGTCTTTGCAAATTGGATAAGTCCACGACGTCATTATCATAAATAGTGATATTGCCGACACCGGCCGCAGCAAGATAAATAGCTGCGGGGGAGCCGAGTCCCCCTGCGCCGACAATCAGTACGCTGGCAGCAAGAAGTTTTTGTTGTCCCTCAATATCAATTTGAGGAAGCATGATTTGGCGGCTATAGCGTAGTAGTTGGTTGTCATTCATAAGTCATGTTGTTGCTGTATTGTGATGACGAGATGATGCCAAAGAACTGGACAGACTGCAAAAGCTGATTATTATTGGCACTCATGTACTAGCGAGTGCTAATAATTAAAACTGAATTTAACCTTTAATTTTAATGTTTAGGAGATATTGATGAAAATACGTCCGTTACACGACAGAGTGATAGTCAAACGCGTTGAAGAAGAAACTACAACTCCCGGCGGTATCGTATTGCCTGGTTCAGCAGCTGAAAAACCAAGCCAAGGCGTGATTTTGGCGGTAGGTACTGGCAAGCAACTGGACAATGGCACAGTACGCGCTCTGGAAGTTAAAGTCGGCGATAAAGTGCTGTTTGGCAAATATTCCGGCAACGAAGTTAAAGTTGACGGCGAAGAACTCATCGTTATGCGTGAAGAAGACATCATGGGCGTTTTAGGTTAAGCCTGAACACGTCAATCACATTCACATACAAATATATTAAGGAATAAAAATGGCAGCAAAAGACGTATTATTCGGTGATGACGCTCGTGTCCGTATGGCGCGAGGCGTAAATATTTTAGCAAACGCAGTAAAAGTAACTTTAGGTCCTAAAGGCCGTAATGCGATTCTGGACAAAAGCTTCGGCGCTCCAACCATCACTAAAGACGGTGTATCGGTTGCTAAAGAAATCGAATTAAAAGACAAATTCGAAAACATGGGCGCGCAAATGGTTAAAGAAGTGGCTTCGCACACTTCTGACGTGGCCGGTGACGGTACCACGACTGCAACCGTATTGGCGCAATCTATCGTCAACGAAGGCTTAAAAGCCGTTGCAGCGGGCATGAATCCTATGGATTTAAAACGCGGCATCGATTTGGCCGTGACTAAAGCCGTTGAAGCGATTGTAGCTTCCGCTACGCCTTGCATCGATAACAAAGCGATTGCTCAAGTAGGCACCATCTCTGCAAACTCTGATGAGTCTGTCGGCAAAATCATTGCAGAAGCGATGGAAAAAGTCGGCAAAGAAGGCGTTATCACTGTTGAAGAAGGTTCAGGCCTGGACAACTCAGTTGGACGTTGTTGAAGGTATGCAGTTTGACCGTGGTTACTTGTCGCCTTACTTCATCAACAAACAAGAAAACATGAGCGTCGAATTAGACGATCCATTGATTCTGATCTACGACAAGAAAATCTCCAATATCCGCGACATGCTTCCTGTATTGGAAGGCGTTGCTAAAGCCGGCCGTCCTTTATTGATCATTGCTGAAGATGTAGAAGGCGAAGCATTGGCAACTCTGGTTGTTAACACCATTCGCGGCATCGTTAAAGTTGCAGCGGTTAAAGCACCTGGTTTCGGCGATCGTCGTAAAGCCATGTTGGAAGACATCGCTGTGCTGACTGGCGGCGTGGTTATTTCTGAAGAAGTTGGTTTGAGCCTGGAAAAAGCTGAATTATCGCAACTGGGTACAGCTAAAAAAGTACAAATCACTAAAGAAAACACCACCATCATTGATGGCGCGGGTTCTGAAGAGCAAATCAAAAGCCGTGTTGCACAAATTCGCGCACAAGCTGACGAAGCAACTTCCGACTATGACAAAGAAAAACTGCAAGAGCGTCTGGCTAAATTAGCCGGCGGTGTTGCTGTTATTAAAGTCGGCGCTGCAACTGAAATCGAAATGAAAGAAAAGAAAGCCCGCGTTGAAGATGCATTGCATTCAACACGTGCAGCGGTTGAAGAAGGCGTTGTTGCAGGCGGCGGTTCAGCGCTGGTTCGCGCTATTTCAGCTCTTGATAAACTGGAAGGCATTAACCACGACCAAACAGTCGGTATCAACATTCTGCGTCGTGCAATGGAAGAGCCTCTGCGTCAAATCGTTTCTAACGCCGGCGACGAGCCTTCAGTTGTTTTCAATGAAGTGCAAAAAGGCAAAGGTAACTTCGGTTACAACGCGGCAACCGGCCAATACGGCGATATGATCGAAATGGGTATTTTAGATCCTGCGAAAGTAACCCGTACTGCACTGCAAAACGCAGCTTCTGTTGCCGGCTTGATGCTGACTACCGAAGTGATGATTGCCGATGCGCCTAGCGAAGATAAAGGCGGTCATGGCAGGCCATGATATGGGCGGCATGGGCGGTATGGGTGGCATGGGCGGCATGATGTAATCTTGCTGTCTTAAAGCCTAGTCGCTTTAAGCGATAGAAAGCCCCGGTTGTTCTCGGAACAGCCGGGGCTTTTTTGTTTTAGGATGTGTCGAGCGCAGTGAAACATATCATTTGCGATTGATGGGCTGCACGGTATCAATGAGATAAAAAGATCGATCTCGATTTTGAACGGGTATTGCGTTCGGCGTCGAGGTCAGATCCTGATATTGTTTGGGTGGGCGATAGGCGTGATCACGAAATCGCCCAGATTGGTTGGCATACCGCGATAAAAGCTTATGGTGGCAATCGATATCATGATGTTGGGCCGACAGATGCGCTGCCGGCGTAATCGGGCTTCATTGGGAGAGATCGGAGGGATGGGTTTTCTGCTTGATTAGCAAGTCTAGGTCGTGAAAAGTGCAGTTGATTCGCCTAAGCAGCTGTCAGTAACTCATCCAGTTTCTTTTGTTGATCCAGTGCATGCAGCTCGTCAAAGCCGCCGACATGGTAATCGCCGATGTAGATTTGGGGAACCGTGCGGCGGTTTGTTTTGCGCATCATTTCTTCTCTTAAACCGGGTTCGGCATCCACATTAATTTCTGTGTAGGTTAAGCCTTTTTTATCAAGCAGGCGTTTAGCCATCATGCAGTAAGGGCAAATATTAGTCGTGTAGATCAGTATTTCCGGCATATATAATTTAAGGATTGCAAAAAGTCGGCCATTTTATCGGTTAACAGGATGTTGTTCAATGCCGATAGCGAGCGATAAACAGTTGATCAGCTCCCATGCGGCTTCCTGCATGTTTGCGCCGAACGCGACGACACCGTCTTCATGTCCCAGCATGGTAAATAATGAGGTTTGCTTTAGCTTGCCGGATTGAAATAATTGCTCGACAGCCGCCGCCATTTCAACGGTGCCGTAGGGTATATCGGCACTGGTGTGGGATAGGCCAAGCGCCAGAGTATGCTTCCAAATTTCCGGGCTATGTGCGTGAATAACGGCTTGAATGGCATTATCCTGAGCGTACACGCTGGCGTGAGTCAGGGATTCGGACGAAGGTTTGCACAGGCCTCTGGATTGAAGCCGGTTTTGGTGCGGTTCCGCTTCGACGACAAGGCAATAGTGTTCGGGGCTGAGTTGTTCGATATGTCCGGTTTGGGTGCCGCTGATGATGAATTGTTCGCTGTGGGCGTTGATTCTTTGGCTGATATTGCCGAAGCCGATGTTGTCGTATCGATTAGGGTTTTGTCCAATCAGATCAAGCCGGACGGCGATTGTGCGCCAAGCGTTGGTTTCGGCGAATGGGAATGTCTGGTTAACCGGCTGTTGGGTATGCTCCAGCTGATATTTTATGACGCCTTCTTGTTCTTTCATTAGGTCGTGTAGGTGAGTAAGTATGTGCGGGGCTACAGTATAGTTCAGAAAATAAAATACAGATAACAGGCAGAGTGTTATAAAATTAACGGTTTTCAAATTTGAAGGCCGGTTTTGGCGCGACTGTTTCCGGCAGTTGTCGGCATTTCCTCCTGCCATGCAGGTTATCGGTATATAAAACTAAAGTGGCTTAACTATGCGATGTCCGTTTTGTGGGGCGCAAGATACGCGGGTTCTTGATTCCAGATTGGCAAATGAAGGCGATCAGGTTCGCCGTCGGCGTGAATGTAATGCGTGCAAAGAACGATTCACCACGCATGAGGTGGCTGAGTTAACGTTGCCCCGCATTGTTAAGCGCGACGGAATAAGCGAGCCTTTCGAGGAAAATAAGCTGCGTGCGGGCATGCTGAGGGCGCTGGAAAAACGGCCGGTAAGTAGTGACGATATCGAAGCCGCGATCAATCGGATCAAAAAGGAGTTACGGGCGTTGGGCGAGCGGGAAATACCAGCGAAGGAGCTGGGCGAAAAGGTCATGAAAGAGTTAAGCACCTTGGATCATGTCGCTTTTGTCCGCTTTGCCTCGGTTTACCGTAGTTTCCAGGATGTCAGCGAATTTACCGAGATGATTGAAGACTTGCAAAAGAAATAATGTCAGAACAGCGAGACGCTTTTTATATGGCGCGAGCCATTCAGCTCGCTAAAAAAGGCCGTTATACGACCGACCCGAATCCCCGTGTAGGCTGTGTTCTGGTTCGGGACGATATGGTGATCGGGGAGGGCTGGCATGTTCAAGCGGGCCAGGGGCACGCGGAAGTTGAAGCATTAAAAAATGTACCGGATGCCAAGGGTGCAACGGCTTATGTTACGCTGGAGCCTTGCAGCCACCAAGGCAGGACGCCGCCGTGTTGCGATGCGCTGATAAAAGCCGGAATCGCGCGGGTTGTTGCGGCGATGCAGGACCCCAATCCCCATGTGTCGGGCAGCGGACTGGAAAAGCTCAAAGCGGCGGGAATTGAAGTCATTTGCGGCATCTTGCAGGAAGATGCGCTGGCGCTAAATCGCGGATTTATCAAACGTATGACCGAGCGCCGTCCGTTTGTACGCAGCAAGCTGGCGATGAGCCTGGATGGACGCACCTCGATGGCATCGGGTGAAAGCAAATGGATTACCGGAGCCGAGGCCAGGGCCGATGTGCAGCGCTTAAGAGCTGAGAGCTCGGCGATTTTGACAGGCATCAACACTGTGCTGGCGGACGATCCGGCGCTGAATGCCCGTGTAGATGAGCCGGTCTTGCAACCGGTCAGGGTGGTGTTGGATACGCATCTGAACATGCCGGTTGCCGCACAGATGGCAACGCTGCCGGGACGCAGCCTGATTTTAACCTGTGCACAGGACGGGCAAAAACAACACGCGTTGCAGCAAGCAGGTTTTGAGGTTTATCAACTGCCCGGCAAAGACGGGCGGCTTGATTTGCATGCAGTAATGGAGTTTTTAAGCCAACAGCAAATCAACGAGCTGCTGGTTGAGGCCGGTTCCGTGCTGAATGGCGCGTTACTATCCGAAGGTCTGGTTGATGAGTACGTTATCTATATGGCGCCCTGTATTTTGGGCGATCAGGGGCGCGGATTGTTTAACCTGCCGGGATTGCAGCAGATGGCCGACAAAAAACAGTTAAAACTGCAAGATGTCAGGCAGGTCGGTCAGGATTTAAAATTAACGTATACACCACTGTAGGAGCAGGGCATCAATGTTTACAGGCATAATCTTGGCAGTGGGCAAAATATCTGCAATCGAGCGGAAAGCCGGCGATTGTCGATTGACCGTAGCGACCGGAAAATTACCGCTGCACGATGTTGCGCTGGGCGATAGCATTGCCGTCAACGGCGTGTGCCTGACCGCCGTGGAGTTGGGCACGAATTATTTTTGCGCCGATGTGTCTAATGAAACCTTGTCCAGAACCATCTTAAATGCCGCGACCGTGGGTACGCCGGTCAACCTGGAGCTGGCCTTAACGCCGTCAACCCGGCTGGGCGGGCATATCGTCAGCGGTCATGTCGACGGCATCGGCGCGGTAACGGAAAAGCAGGCGGACGGGCGTTCTTTCCGTTTCAAATTCAAAGCGCCTGATAACTTGGCTAAATATATTGCCGAAAAAGGTTCCATCTGCATCAACGGCATCAGCCTGACTGTCAATGAAGTCGATGGCGCGGTATTCAGCGTTAATATCGTGCCGCATACGCTGAAAGAAACCACCTTGGGCGATGCGGTGGTCGGAACCAAAGTCAATCTGGAAGTGGACTTGCTGGCACGGTATATAGAACGGTTAATCAAGGGTGAGGCTGCGGCTAAAAGTTGCAGCGGCGTCACCGAAGAATTATTGCAAAAAAGCGGTTTTTTAGGTTAACAACCGTAGGGGCCGGGCTTGTCCCCGCCCTTTTTCCGAATCATTGTAAAAAGGGTAACAATTAAGGGCAACCACAAGGGATTGCCCCTACCATCTAAAGGCAAAATGAATACCATCGAAGAAATTATAGAAGATTTACGCTTAGGCAAAATGGTCATCATCATGGATGATGAAGATCGTGAGAATGAAGGCGATCTGGTCATGGCGGCTGCTTTCACACGACCTGAAGATGTTAATTTTATGGCGCGTTACGGTCGAGGCCTGATTTGTTTGACCTTGACAGCCGAGCGCTGCCAGCAATTGCGTTTGCCGTTGATGGTCAACGAAAACAAAACCGCTCATTCGACTAATTTTACCGTATCGATTGAAGCGGCAACCGGCGTAACCACCGGCATTTCGGCAGCCGACCGGGCGCGCACCATTCAATGCGCCGTAACGGCGGATGCCAAGGCCGATGATCTGGTGCAGCCGGGGCATATTTTTCCGTTGATGGCGCAATCCGGAGGTGTATTGAATCGCGCCGGACATACCGAAGCGGGCTGCGATTTGGCTAAGTTGGCAGGTGTGGAACCCGCGGCGGTTATCGTCGAGATTCTCAATGAAGACGGCTCGATGGCAAGACGGCCTGATCTGGAAATGTTTGCCGAGCAGCACGACCTTAAAATCGGCACCATCGCCGATTTGATCCATTACCGTATCCAGCATGAAAATACCCTGGAACGTATCAGCGAATGCGCTTACCCGACAGAATTCGGCGATTTCAGGCTTTATGCCTATCAGGACAGAAACGACAATAATCTGCACTTGGCGCTGGTGATGGGACAGGTTGCCGGTGATGAACCGATTCTGGTCAGGGTCCATGCGCGGAATTTGCTCGATGATGTGTTTGCATCCAAGCGTAGCGATTGCAGCATTTCATTGCGTGAGGCCATGCAAAAAATCGCCGAGGAAGGACGCGGCGTATTGGTGGTTATCCGGCAAAGCGAGGACAATAAATCGCTGGCGGAACTGATCCATCATTATCAGTTGGAAGATAACGGCATCGTTAATCCTGTTCAGGTTGTCGGAGCCGCCGATTGGCGCACTACCGGCACCGGTGCCAGAATCCTGGCCGATCTGGGGGTGCACAAACTGAAGGTTTTAGGTCCCCAGAAAAAGTATGTCGCGTTGTCCGGCTTCGATTTGGAAGTCGCCGAGCATGTGGGTTGAATAAACTCGCCATAGCAAGTTAAATAATAGAACACGGATGACACCGATTAAACGGATAGCCACTGTTAAAAGCATAGAATAACTTGCTCTCAGTATTAAAAAACCGTTTAAATCTGTCCAATCCGTGTCGCCTAGAGGCGCCTACTTTTGGCATCTGCGTTCCATTTTTCTATGAGATAAATGGTTACAAAATTAAACACTTATAGATTCACTATAGAAGAGAAACATCATGTCAACATTAAAAACCTTTGAAGGAAATTTGCTCGTTCAAGGCGGAAAATTCTGCATCATAGCTTCCCGGTTTAACAGCTTCATCGTTGAACAACTGGAAGCCGGTGCGATTGATGCCCTGGTGCGCCACGGTGCCAATAAAGCGGATATCCATCTAGTCAAAGCACCTGGTGCGTTTGAGTTGCCGATGGTGGTGCAACGCGTCGCGGCGGCGAAAAAATACGATGCGATTATCGCCTTAGGTGCAGTGATTCGCGGCGGTACGCCGCATTTCGAATATGTCGCCGGCGAATGCGTTAAGGGTTTGGCGCAGGTTTCCCTGCAATACGGCGTTCCGGTCAGTTTCGGCGTATTAACCGTTGACAGTATTGAGCAGGCGATAGAACGTGCGGGCACCAAAGCCGGTAATAAAGGCGCGGAAGCGGCCATGTCGGCCATTGAAATGGTAAGTTTATTTAATAATCTGGAAATATAATGAGTCAAGCTCGAACCAATGCCCGAAAGGCTGCTGTACAGGCATTGTATCAATGGCAGATGGCCGGTCAGGATCTTAAGGAAATCGAACGGCAGTTTCTGGAAGAAGAGCGTTTGAAAGACGCTCAAAAAAGTTATTTTGTGGAGTTGTTTTACGGTGTGCCTAAAAATCTGGATGCGATCGACCAGGTGCTGTCGGAGTTTGTCGACCGTCCTGTCGATACCATAGATCCGGTCGAAAGGGCGATTTTAAGAATCGGTGTGTACGAGTTGTTGCACCGGTTGGATATGCCGTACAAGGTTGTTTTAAACGAAGGTATCAATCTAGCCAAGCACTTTGGCGCGGACGGCAGTCATAAGTATGTTAACGGCATACTGGATAAGGTCGCGCAGCAAAAAAGGGCGATGGAAATTAAGGCGAAAAGCGCAAAGTGAAAAAAGTTTTATCTACCACGAAACGAAGACACGAAGGACGCGAAGTTTTTTATTATGCATATCGTTCCCACGCTCCGGCGTGGGAATGTAGTTAGGGACGCTCCAGCGTCGCGTTTGCAATAACGGGTATTTTCTGGTTTCGGCGTTCATTGTTATACGCCAGTGTCTGCGGGACACCCAAAGCACATAGGACAACTAAGATGAATGAGCATTTTCTAACCGAGATTGAAATAAAACAGTTTAAGTGTTTTACCAATTTTAAAACGTCAGGATTTAAGCGGGTTAATTTAATCGGTGGAAAAAACAATATTGGTAAGACGGCGTTTATTGAGGCTTGTTATATTAATGTCAGTTCAAGTAATGTAAATACAGTAATAACTGCTATTTATACTATTAAGTTTGCGCGTGAAAATTTAAATTATATTAATAAAAATACTGATGATCAAGTAATTATAGATGCTACAAAGAGTTTTTCGAGTAAATCAAATTTAAGTAACACACAGTTTTATGTTGTCGAAAAAGATGCCACAAAAACATACCATGTATATGTTGATAATGAATTAAAAAAAATAAATTCAAATAAATTAAAAATTATTTTTGAATATTTTCATAACATTGAATTTATAGATAATTTTGGTTGGCCAGACCATCAGTTAATTGGAGCTTATGAGGCCATTCAAAAGCAAGACCAAGAAAATGAATTAAATGCTTTTATCAGGGAATTTGATGACAGCATTGAAAGTTTTAAAGTCATTGGCGATAAACCACAATGCAAAACCAATGGCGAATATCGCGATATAGTGGAATTCGGCGATGGCTTAAGACATTATATTTCCATTATCTGCGCCCTTCATGCCTGTGAAAACGGTTATTTATTTATCGATGAGATAGATAACGGCATTCATTACACTCAGTTAGATAGATTATGGGAGCTTATCTTAACGCTGTCCAAGAAAACCAATTGCCAGGTATTTGCGATCACGCATTCCAAAGAAATGCTCGAATCATTTGCGCGGGTTGCAAAAAAACTAGACGAACAGGATATTAGCTATACTCTTTTTGTAAAAAATAAGCAGCAGGAAATAAAAACCATTTCTATGAATTATGAAGTGCTTTTGAATAGCTTGGATCAAGAGCATGAGGTCAGGGGATGGTAAAAGTAGCCATTTTGCACGAAGGCAGTCGTAATGATAAGACTGCGGATAAGAAATTAATAAGAAGTTTAATTGAGAAATTGGGACTTCCTGAAAGTTCAATTGTTTATTATGCCTTCGGCTCAAAAAGTGAGTTCTTTAAAATAACAAACCCGAACTATATGGAGCTTACTGAGTATGTAGAAGCTGGAATAATAGATAAGATATTATTTATTGTCGATGCCGATCATGAAAAGGATGATGCAAAATACAAAGGCCACGAAAATACAGAAAATGAGCTGAAAAAAATTATCGATGAATTAGGTTTTCAAGACATTGCTAGTTTTTACATAGTCTGCGATCCTGATACCAAAACAGGTTATTTGGAGTCGCTAATTTTAGCCTCATTACCCCCAGAAAAACGCAACTGTATTGAACGTTTTGTCGAATGTTCCCAAATAAACCCTAAGCATATTCATAAAACTATCATTAATCATCTCTACACGATTGCCTATCCCGATCCGCCCTATAATTTCGATCATCCTTATTTTGACGAATTAAAAACTGAGTTAACCAAGCTTTTTAGATGAGGCCACAACAAAACCTCATGCCGCTTTCCGAATTTGCCTTAATCCAACGTTTCTTCACCAAGCAGCCGATCAAAAATTCCTCAACGCGCTTGGGTATCGGCGATGACTGCGCGTTGCTGTCCATTCCCGACGGATATGAATTGGCCGTGACCACCGACACGATGGTGGAAAACGTGCATTTTTTTGCCGACGCCGACCCGGAATTGCTGGGTCATAAGTTGCTGGCCGTCAATTTAAGCGATCTTGCCGCGATGGGCGCAAAGCCCGTTTCGGTGACGCTGGCATTAACCCTGCCTAAGGTTGACGAAAACTGGCTGACGGCTTTTGCCCAAGGCTTTTTAAATCTGGCCGACCGTTATTCAGTGGACTTGATCGGCGGCGATACCACCTCCGGTCCGTTAACCTTGACCGTTCAAGCCATGGGTTTAGTCCCGAGAGGTCAAGCGCTGATGCGATCTGCGGCTAGCCCCGGCGATTTTATTTATATGACCGGTTTTTTGGGTGATGCGGGGCTGGGCTTAAAGATAAACCAAGGTTACGACTGTGCTGATCCCGAAGCTGCTTTAATGCGATTTAACCGGCCGGAACCGCAGATTGATGCAGGGCAGAGCTTAATGGGCATTGCCCATGCCTGTATCGATTTATCGGACGGCTTGGCCGGTGATTTGGGCCATATCCTGGAGCAAAGCCACGTAGGCGCATGTCTTGATTGGGACGCGTTACCGTTGTCTCAAGCGGTGCGAGCTTACATCAACGATACCGGGGATTGGCGTATGCCGCTGACTGCCGGCGACGACTACGAACTGTGTTTTACCGTAAGCCCCGAACAGGCAGATAAGTTGACTGTTGCGGCCACCAGAATCGGCATTATCGAATCCCAACCGGGTTTGCGTTTGAACAAGTCGGGCAATATCCAACCATTAGAGGTCAAAGGCTTTGAGCATTTTTCTTAATACCCAGCTGGGTAAAAACAAACTGACACCCAAGCAGATACTGTCCGACCCCATCCTGTTCCTGGCCTTTGGTTTTGGCTCCGGTTTAGCAAAAAAAGCCCCCGGCACCTTGGGTACATTGGCGGCGGTTCCTGTTTACTGGCTGTTTGCGCAAACCAATTTATACGTCTACAGCCTGTTGACGCTGATCGTCACCGTTGCCGGTATCTGGATTTGCGACATTGCCGCAAAAAAGCTGGATGAACATGATTTTGGCGGCATCGTCTGGGATGAGATTGCCGGTTACCTGATAACGATGTGGTTGGTTCCTTTCACTTGGCAAGCCGTCGTGCTGGGCTTTATCCTGTTCAGGTTCTTCGACATACTCAAACCGTGGCCGATTAAGTGGGTTGACCGGCAAGTACACGGCGGTCTGGGAATCATGCTGGATGATGTGTTGGCGGGTGTGTTTGCAGGCGGTTTGTTGCTTTGGGCTTCAAGCTATTTTTAGCTTTGGTTTTTGGTTGCCAAAAAAAATCGGTGGGCGGCCGGATTCCCGATACTCTCTTCTAACGCTCTAATGTGCGGAAGTTCCAAAGTATTCCGCCGTCGTGCGTATCGGCAATAAACTCGATCTATTAATCGGTATATCCTATCTTCGCGTCCTATCGAGCCTTCCGATATGCGATCAACGTCCAGGGTTTTTAGATACAGGACCCAGGCTTCTTCGGTCAATTTCCTAAGCATCGCTTTAGTCCTAAATCTACACAAATATCTTTAGTGTAAATTCAGGTTAACACAGAGGATCGTAAGCAATCCCCGACAAACGGTTATTAATGCCGCTTAAAAACCATCAACGTAATATCATCGTTAAAGGATGCACTGCGGCGAAATTGTTTTAGCTGTTCCAACAGCGCGTCAATGATGACCTGCGGGGATTGCTGCGCATGCTGGATGAGAATCTCACTGACGCGCTGTAGACCGAAAAACTCGCCTTCAGGGTTTTCTGCCTCGGTTAAGCCATCGGTATACAGCAGGATTAAGTCGCCCTGGGATAGCGTAGTGGTTCTTTCTTCAAAAACGACATTTTTGTTTATGCCCAGTATTAAGCCGTCGGCATCCAGTTGCCTGCATTCGGTTTGGGAGGGGCTGAGCAGCAAAGGGGGAGGGTGGCCGGCATTGGAAAAACTCAGTTGCTGGGTGGTGATGTCGTATTGCAGATAAAACAGGGTGATAAAGTAATCGGACCTGTCCAAATCCTCAAAAAGAAAATTATTCAGAACGCTTAAGGTTTCTGAAGGTGTACCCAAGCCGCTGGCCTGAGTGCGAATGGCGCTGCGGGTTTCCACCATAAACAGCGCAGGGCCGATCGAATGGCCGGAAACGTCGGCAATGATCATGTCCAGACGGTTCTTCATTACGGTAAAAATAATCGAAATAGTCGCCGCCAACCTGATCGGCCGGTAGGCAGATAACCGGTGACTTCAAAATGAGCTGGATTTGATCGGTGCCGAGGGCGACAGCGATGCCTGAATGCGTTGGGCAATCTTGATTTCACTTTGGGCAATGGCCAGATTGATTTGCGCTTGGCGAATGGCCGCTTCCGTCGCTTTTCGCGTTGTAATGTCCACGATGGTACTCAGCACCAGTGTTTCTTCTTTGCTATCGATCAGGCTGAGGCCTATTTCAACAGGGAATTCAGTCCCGTCTTTGCGTACCCCGTAGAGGTCTTGACCCACTCCCATAGGTCTGGACACAGGGGCGGCAAGGTAGGCTTGGCGAAAGCCAATATGCGCACTGCGAAAGCGTTCCGGCACTAATATTTCAACCGGTTGCCCAATTAATTCAGCGCGCGAGTAACCGAAAAATGTCTCCGTTTGCGAATTGACCATCTCAATCGTTCCTGATTTGTTTACCATGACAATCGCATTGGGTGCCGATTCCACCGCTTGCCGAAACCGATGCTCCAGGCGTTTACGCTCGGTAATGTCGTGGATAAAGCCGCTGAATATATAGGCATTACCCAGTTTTAACGGGGAGATACTGAGTTCAACAGGAAATTCGGTGCCGTCGCGGCGAATGGCGGTTTGCTCAAGCAATCGATTTAACAACGGGCCGACCCCTGTGCGCAGGAAATCGTTCCAATCCCTGGCGATGCGCATCGCGAAGCTGTGGCGGGATAATTAACTCATCAAGACGCCGGCCGATGGCTTCATCCTTAGTCCAACCGAATATTTTTTCTGCCGGATGATTCCAGTCGGTAATGATGCCGTAAGAATCCATAATCACGATGGCACTCAGGGAGCTTTCAATAATCAGGCGAATGCGCTTTTCACTTTCGATCAGCGCATCCTGAAAATGCATCCTGGCGGTAATGTCCCGATCAACCCCCCGCCATTTAAGCAGCTTTCCCTCGGCGTTGATTATCGGCAGTCCGGTCGATTCGGTCAGTATCTGGCGGCCGTCTTTATGCCGATAGTGGGACAGCAGCGCATAAAAAGGCCGGTGGCTGGTCGCGTAGCGCTGCTGGTTCGCTTTATCCTGCGGCGTTAAAAATTCGGTATAGTGTTTGCCGAGCACTTCATTCGGACTATAACCGAGTATTTGGCTGACAGCCGCACTGCTGTAGCTATAGTAGCCATTGGGATCCTGCTCCCATAACCATTCGCCGGCCATTTCCGCCATTTGCCGGAAACGATTTTCGCTTTCGGCCAATGCCGATTCGGTGCTGAGGCATTCAGAAGTCTCCTCGATTCCGCGCAGGACAGCCCCTTCGATGCTGCTCAGGACAGGCCTGTCCTGAGCAGCGTCGATGGGGCTATCCTGAATCAGTAAAACAATGTCGGTTTTATTGGCCGTCCGGGCGGATAAGACAGCTAGCGATATGAGTGCCCGGATTTTGTTATTGGCCTTGGTGACTATTTCGCCGACAAAGCTTGCAGGGACTAATCCGGCGTCTTTGCCGGTTACCTCGGCAAAAGCTGCTTGCCATAACGCCTTGTCGCTGCCGGCAGCGTAGATAAGGTCAACCGGCTGGCCGATCAGTTCTTGTTTGCTATAGCCTAAAAACGGTGCGGCGGAAGGAGTAAGCTGTTTAATGCGCGGCGCGGTATTGTCTGAAGGAATCAGCTCAACAATAATGATGTGGGGTGTGAGCCGATGCATGTTTTTCAGCTTGAAGAATGTGCTGGGGAAGGACGCGCTTCGTTTGCGATGGGGACTTGATATTGATGCGTCCAATGTTCAGGACAACCCCATCGACAATGCTCAGGACAGGCTTCATTGCGTTTAGTGTATTTATGCATGGTCGGAGCCCCTGTTGGCAAAATTTAATAAGTTTATCGCCCATTCACCTGATAAATATAAAACACTTACTCTGGGTAAGTCCAAGCCGGCTTTGATGATAAAAAACTCAGCATCATTTAGCAATGTATATTTAGTGCGGCTATTATGCGAGGACGGTTTATTTAGTAGGTTTAGTTTTGCGCTTTAAGATGAAGCTAAAAATCCTTGATAAGGCATGATCATTCAACGAAAAGTGGGGATGTTATTTTTAGGGTTTATTACACTGCTTAAGTCTCTTGTATTGTTCCTCCGTGGGGTCTGCCGAACTGGCCGTATTAATATTCGATTTATCGGCTAACGGTTGCTCTGATTGTGGTGCTGTCCCCACTACCACAGCAGTAATGTCCGCTATGGAATTGGTTAGCGTGCTTCCGCTGGAGGTGCCGGTATTAAAATATTGCAGATAAGAGCCTGCATTGCTGCCGGTAAGCGTGCCTCCGGTCAAGATAACGCCATTAGCCGCTGAAATGGGTGCGTTAATGGAGAGGATATCGCCATTGCTGGCCGTCAGGCTGACACTGCCGCCGGCTGAAGTTACAGCTCCATTCACGGTAAGAGGGGACTTGGCCTTGATCATAATATTGCCGGCGGCATTGGCGACCGTTGCGCCTTGGTTAACGGTACTTGAGCCAAGAATAAAGCCGCCAACGTTTTCAACATCAATCCAGCCGTTGGGAGCGCTCAGACCACTGATCCGGGAAACGCCCTGGGTGCGCGAGTAAATGTTGCCGCCTGCACTGATGTCCAGCACCCCGGTAATAAGATTCGATCCGGCAAGACTGACATCGCCGCCGCTGTAAGCTGTGAGATTGCCGGCTTTGATGGTGGCCGATACATCCTGGGCTATGGTATTGATGGCCTTAATGAATATGGTATTGGCCGTGAGCAGGCCTCCGGTCTGGATGAAAGAATCGGTGACATTAAAGCTGTCGGCTGAAAGACTGCCGCCGGATTGAGTATATTGAGCGGTGCTAAAGTTGCCGTTGATGCCCAGGTTACCGCCGGTCATTTGGAAATGTCCCAAGCTGCTCAGGCTGTTCAGGCCGGTATTTCCCGCTACAGAGTCGTAGGTGACGGTAACGCCGGTCGGAATAGTAACGGCCAATACGTTGCCGGTTGTCGGCAGGATATTATTTGCCCAGTTGCCGGCTGTCGACCAGTTGCCGTTGCCGCCAACCCAGGCTAAGCTGGCTAGAGGAGTAACGGTGAGTTGACCGTCTATGCCGGTAAAAGTGTAGTTGCTACTGGTGATTTTCGGCGTGATCGCGTAGATACCCACGTTGGAGAATTGCGTCGCTAAGGTGGTATAGGTCAGCCCGATGGAACTAAATGTATCGCGACTGGCGAGTCCGCCTGTGCTGATAGTGCCGGTAAAAGCAGGGTTGGCGTCGCCGTAAACCCGTGCGGCATTATCTGCGGTAATGCTGAGCAAGGCAGGGGTTATGGTGAGACTCGCACTGGTATAGCTGATGTCGTAGCCTTGCTGGTTAGAGAAATAGCCCGATGGATCAATGATATAAGTGCCCGCGTTTACTGCGCCTTGGGACGTGCCGCCGTATACAAGTGAGCCGGACAGTGCCGGCTCGGCTATCGAATAAGTAACGCCGTTGCCGCCGGAATAAGCCGACCCGTTATAGGTCTGGCTGGCCGAGTTGGCGGTAATCGTCAGCGAGGTCAGGAAGTTGCGCAACAGCGGCGCGGTGTTGTCTTCGTAAATGCGCCAGACTGCGGAGCTGCCGCCGGTATTGGCAATATCCCAACCGGCGAAAGTTGCCATTGTTTTCATTTCGGCGCTGGTCTTGCCGTATGAGTCGGTTGAGTCAAAGCTGGTGCTCCAGCCTGTAGTTTCAGCGTTCCAATAACTATCAATAACGGTCCCGCCTTCGCTGCCTCCGCCCACCAAGCCGCCTCCGCCGTCTCCTCCTCCTTCTCCTTCGCATGACAAGTTGTCAGGGCATGCGACATGCCCCGTCGCATAACTATAACTAATTGTGCCGTAGTTTTTACCGGCTAGACCACCGGCTCTCTCATAGCTGGTCACGCTGCCGGTTGCGTAGCTGTAGCTAATGGTGCCATCGTTCATTCCCACCAAGCCGCCTGTTTCATAGTAGCCGGTCACGTTGCCGGTGGCGTAGCTGTAGCTGATGGAACCGGAACCGCTGTTTGCTCCCGCCAAACCGCCTACATCATTGCTACCGCTTACATTGCCGGTGGCGTAGCTGTTAGTGACGGTGCCGCCGTCGGCGTTATCCTCTATGTAGTCGGCGTTATCCCCTACCAATCCCCCGGTATAATTGGAGCCGTTTGTATCGCCAGTGGCATAGCTATGGTCAATAGAACCGTAATTCGAACCGACCAAGCCGCCAGTGTAATCCTTGCCGGTTACAGTGCCTGTGGCATAACTGTGGTCAATGTTGCCGCTACTCTTGTTATAGCCTACCAAGCCCCCGGTATAATCGTCGCCGTTCACATTGCCTGTGGCATAGCTGTTGTCTATGGAGCTGCCGGTCCAGCCGTAGCCCACCAAGCCGCCAATATAATAAAGACCGCTGACAATACCGGCGGCGTAACTGTTGCTAATGGTGCCGCTGTTCCATCCCACCAAGCCGCCGATATTATTGGCAGTGCCGGTCACATTAGCAGTAGCATAGCTGTTGTCGATCGTGCCGCCCGGGTTAGAGCCCACCAATCCGCCGACATTCTGGTTTCCGTCTACACTGCCGCCGACGTAGCTGTTGCTGACGGTACCGCTGTTCCAGCCGACCAAGCCGCCGACGGTATTCCTGCCGGTCACGTCGGCGTTCACCAATCCTACGTTCCTGATGGTCGCGTCGGTATCGACATAGCCGAACAGGGCAACATAATCGGTTGATGGACGATTGATGGTCAGGTTGCTAATGGTGTGTCCCAAGCCGTCGAAAGTGCCGGAAAAAGCGCCTGTGGCCCCACCTATCGGCATAAAACCTTCAGTGCCGTTCCAACTGGAGGTTTCGTAAGCGTCTATGTCACTGCCAAGGACGTAGTTGGCGCTGAGATCGCCGTTCATGCCCTGCAAGTCAGTGCCGCTGGTGCTGGCTTGTGCGCCCAAACTGGTGATAACGGTATAATTTTTTATTGCGCCGTCATAACCTGATTGGGTGCTGAAATTGGAACCGGCGGAGAGGTTTATTTGCGCGCCGTTATTTAACTTGTAACTGCTGCCGAGGCTGTTGATTGCTGTGCTTTGGCCGTATTTCAACGCCAGTTGGGCGGTGCCTGAGCCATTCAGGTCGGCATTGATGTTGATGTTGCGATGAGCCGAAAGCGTCAGTAAATTCGCACTCCAAGAGACGGCGCTGTTGACGAAAATATCGCCGTTGCCTGCGGTAGAGGCGTCGGTAACAATGGTGATGTTTGCACTGCCAAGGAGATTGGAAAGCGTGGTGGCGCCGATGCCGGAGCTGGTCTGTGCGTCGCTTCCTGCAGAAATAGTAAAGTCCAACGGGTCAATCAACCAAGTGCCGGTTGTGCCGTTAGGGGCAACGGCGCTAACACGGGCGCTGTCGGCAATTTCAACATTCTTGCCCGAAGTTTCGATAAAACCGCCGTTTCCGCTCTGGCTGCCGCCTTGAGCACTGAGGCGGCCATGAATGCGGGTATCGTCATCGCTCCAGACAATGACTTTGCCGCCGTCGCCGTTAGTTTTAGCGTCGGCTTTAATGGTCGCGTTCTGGCCTATAGAGGTGGCTTTGGCGTTGTGTATGTTGGGATTTTTGCCCTGGTAATCGCCGCCGACCAACACCTGGCCGCCGCCGTTTTCGCCGCTGGCGTCGATCCGCGCCTGATCCAGTACGCCAACGCGTTCGCCGAGCAGTTCTATCGTGCCGCCTTTACCGGTTTGAGTGGCTTGAGCTTCGATTGAGCCTTGGGCCAGGGTAGTGCCGTTTTTGCTGTCTATGTGAATGGTCCCGGCATCGCCCTGGCTGTTATTGGCCGATATGGTACTGCCCGCCGTCAACGTGATGTCTTGTTGGGCGACCAGTTGGATATGGCCTTGCTGATCGACCTGGACACTGTCGGCATTGATCTCGCCGCTGTGTTTGATGGTGCTTGCAAACACATTAATTGCGCCGCCCTCGGATAACAGTTTGCCGAGGTTCAGTACGCTATCGGCGGGTGCCTGGATCTGGAAATGAATGTCCGGGCTATCGAGGTTGGTGATGGTCAGTTCCTGTCCGGCCGCCAAGGTAATCGAGCCGCCGTCGCTCTTGATAATGCCGTTGTTTTCGATTTGAGGGGCAATAAGAATAATATTGCCGTCTTTTCCTGCACGGATGATGCCTTCATTGAGGATGTTTCCGGCGCCGGAACCTGCCATGAAATGGTAGTTGCCGCTGAGAAAATCCTGGTCGCTTAAGCCCAGGCTGGAGGCAATCATGCCTTGGGTATCGACTACCGCACCGGCGCCGAACACGATGCCGTTCGGGTTGATCAGGAAGACTTTGCCGTTGGAGGTCAATTGCCCCAAAATCTCGCTGGGGTTTTGCCCGATAATGCGGTTGAGTACCGCACTCTGGCCGTTTTCCTGGATAAAACGAGTGAGTTCGTTTTGGGCGATGCTGAAATTCTGCCAGTTGATAATCGCATTGGGGCTGTTGGTGACGGTGGTCACGCCGGGGGTGGCGGTATCGATGCTGACTTGCCCGTTGACGATTTGCGCACCGTCCGGGTTGGCGTAGGAGAAAGAAGGGTAGAGTATCGCCAAAATAGCCAAGTGTAAGGCGGTTTTGCTTAAGCAAACCGCTAAACTTGGTGCGCAAATTGGCAGATTGCCAGCGTGAATTTTCCCTGCGAGCTGTTTTTTTTGGGTGTTTTTCATCTCAATAAATTTACTTTAACGCTTTAACATTTAACGATTGTTAAATAAAACATTAATCTGGAAAATGTGAGTCAGTATTGTCAATACTTAAACACAATATTGGCATGAATACGATTGTTGCCCGCCTTGGTCGTCCCTGCTTCAGCAGTGTCCAGCGCCGTGGCAAAGGCGATGTTGCCCATGAAATACTCACGCCATTGATAGCGCGCTCCAATTCCCGTGCCGCTCAGATTCCAGTCCTTGATTTGCCCCGGCGTTGTACTTTGTAGGCGGCCGTGTCCATAATCATAAAAGGCAAACAGATTGATTTTTTGCCCCTCCATTGCCGCTAGGGTAGGCAAAGCGGGCGTGGTGACTTCAAACTTTACAATCTGACCGCTATCGGCCCCGGTTTCGCGTTGATCATAGCCTCGCACATCGAAGCTGCCGCCTATACCGAGTTGCTCACCGGCTATCAGCGGGCCGTGGCTCTGCTGGCCGCTCAGCATGGTTTGTAATAGCCAGTCTTTAACGTTGACCGAAAAATTGCTGCCGAAGCGCAATAAGTCCCAGTTTTGCTTGGCATTAAGGCGGGCCGCTTGATAATGCGCATCGGTATTGTGTCCGCCGAAGTCGGTATTGCCCACCCACTGCACATAATAGCCGGTATGGGTGTTTTGCCAGGGATATTCGCCTTTATAAAGTACGCTAAACGGCGCACTGCGGACATTGGTGCCCAGCTGGCTGTTTCGAAATTGAATATCATTGACGAAATAGCGGTTATCAATACCAAAGTCCAGGCTGTGCTCGTATTTACCCCATTTGGGTAAAAACTGCTGATAGTGGATGCCATACATCTCACCCGATCCGGTCACCGTTAAATCGGTTGCCACCGTGCCGGTATTAACCGAGGAATTGGCATAATAGGCACTTAGCCAGCCTTTGAGTTTATAAATAGGCAGACTGTAACTGCCTCCGTATTGCTTAACGGTATCGGCGTGGTCGGGGGAGGTTGAGTAACTGGCGTTGACGACATGATCCAAACCCCACAAATTGCTGTATTGCAGAGCGCCGGTCATCCGGTAATCTCCCGAAGTCTTAGTGCCGTAATTATTGACGATTAAAGACGCCTGGTAGGGGCGGTGTTCGGTCACTGCAACATTGGCATCCAATTTATCGGGGGTTTTACTGGGTTTAAAGATAACTTGCACCTGTTTCGAAGGATGCTTATTGGCTACTTTAATTGCTTCGGCCAAATCCTGAGTATTCGGCGACTCCGGCTTATTAAGGACGGGTAAGCTGGCAATGATATTGTTCCGGGTAAAGTACTTATTACCGGTCACTTCGATTTCACCCAAGGTAAAATTGATGACTTGCAGTTTTACATCGCCGGTCGAGAGCGTTTGCGGCGGAACTATCACCCGATAAAACGGATAGCCTTGTTCGTGAATAATCAGCTCAAGCGCCTTGCTGACTTCCTGTAGCTCTTTCAACGTGTAAGGTTTGTTTTGCAGCGGTTTAAAATGCTCGTCAATAAACGTTTGCGAAAGCGGGGATAAACCTTCAACCGAAAAATGCTTAACATCAAACTTGAATTCCGGCGGTACTGCAGCCAGGCAAAATGCTTGGGGCATTAGACTTAAACCAGCAGTGATTAAGGCTGATCTGACTAGCCGGACTGTAAACCAATGAATTTTGTTATCCATTTTTCGTTGTTCTTTCATGACTTTTTTGTTGTGTAGACGAATCAATTTCTGTATTAACTGCGTAGAGGCGCTGCATTAACAACCATCAAGTAAGTTGCCGGGATCGTTGCTGTTAAATTGACTCGCCGTATTAGACTGATTATTGTTTTGTGCAGACTCATTCAATTGACTGGGCGATGTCGTCGTTTCGCCATTCTTGTTGGTAGAGCCGGTTTCGCCTTCTTTAACCGTCGTGGAGTTTTTGCCGGCGTTAGGGTCAATGGTCGCTCCCCCCTTAGTCACAGTAACCGATGTATCTCCTCCTTTGGCGGAAGGCTTATCTTTAAACACGTCCTTGGGATCGGTTTTATTGGTATCCGGTCTAGGTGCATCCCCGGGCTTAGTGGTAGTCGGCGGAGTGGGCGATATCACCGGCTGTGCATTGGGATCGGGCATGGTGAGCGTATTTCCCTCGTTCACATCATGCTCGACGCCGTCGTTAGTTCTCACAAAGGTTGTATCCTGCCAGGTCGATTGGCTAAGACTTGTCCCGTCTGTATTTGTGTCACCACCAGAGCCTCTTATGCCGATAGTGGCGACAGGGGTGTCCAGCTTATAGGCGCTGTGATCGTTTTTGCCGATGCTGCCGGTTAGTGCACGCAGTCCCCCGGTTGCTAAACGCATTAAAACCTGGTCTTTTTTGCCTTTAATTTGGTAATCGTATTGTTTAATGTCCAGCTCACTGTCGGCTTGCAATGTGACTTTTTGACCGTCAGGGAATACCAGCAGCGCATAACTATCTTTTTCACTGGAAATGAAGTCGGAGTTATACACCGCTTTGCCCAGCGACAAGGGACGCTCTTTGGCATTTTTGTCGGCACGGCTTATGGCGTTCACTTCCCCTTTAATTTCAACGACACGAGCCACAGGGCTTTGTTCGGTTCTAACTGCATTGGCTTCGGCTTCTTTTTTTGCCCGTTCTTCGCATTCCTTGTCACAAATAGCGACAGTAAATTCTGATTTTTCGGTGCTGGGTTTAACAGTGGCTGTCGGTGTGTTTATTTGGAAGCTTTCAGGATGGTCCTTGGCAATGTCGCCGGTGCTGGCGTTAACGCCGCCTTGATGTAACACCAACTGCGCAGTCTTGTTGGCCGACTGGCTGTCGTAATGATCGATACTGAAATTACTGTCTGGACGCACGGTAACCTTGGCGCCGTCGGTAAACTCGATAATCACAAAACTGCGCTCGGTGGTCTGGATATTGTCACCCTGAAAAATCTCGGTGTCTTTGCCGAGAATGCGCGGTGCGGCTCCTGGTTGTTGGGCGGCGTTACTGCCTTTTACAAAGCTGATATGGCCAACGACTAAAGGCGCGGCATAAGCGGGCAGGGTGATAATAACCAAGCACAGCCATAAGCCATAATGTTTAATAACTTGGGCTAATTGAATAGGCATGGTAGTCCTGCAAAAAGAGGATGAATGGATTATCATTTAGTACACTGCTTGTTAGTTTTTTTGTCTTCCGCTGTGGGGTTTGTAAATCCACCCGTATTTTCATCGGCCAGTGGATTCCCTAATTGCGGCATTGTTCCTAACACTCCTGCGGTAGTTGTCTGTGTGGACGTTGTTATGATATTTCCACCAGACGCCCCGCCATTAAAATATTGCGAATAAAAACCGGCATAGCTTCCATTAAGAACGCCACCGGTCAAAGTAATGCCGCCCGCTGAAATAGGTGAATTAATGGTGAGAAAGCCGTTATTGCCGGCCGTAATATTGACGTTGCCGCAGCTGCCCGATGTTAAGCAGGTATTAATGCCGTTTATATCATAGTAGTCGTTGGTAGATGAGGTACCACCGGTCAATTGTGTGATAGTAAGATTCGAGCCATTGATGAAGGTGAAGTTCGATCCCAACGTCCGGGCGGCAAGATTGGTGATGTTATTGACCGCGTTCAGAGTCACTGCGCCGTTTGCTTTAATGCCCAGATCCTGCACATTAATGGCAGTGGCGCTTTGTGTGATGCCGCCGCCGCTTAATAAGCCGATGCGGGTGGTTACGGCATTCCTGTCAGAGAGGGTTGAGCTGCCATAGGTGATGCCGGCAACATAAATGTCCCCCGAAGTAAGGCTATCCGAACTGTCGTAACCGATGCCGATAACAGGGGCCTGTATTCTCCACAGCTCGGTTATACTCAGGCAAGTTCCCGAACCACCGATACAACCCGCGCCGATTGTGATGGGGCGCCAGGCGGTATATTGGTTGATGCTTGCCTCACCGGCTATAACCCTACCATTGCCGGCACTATCCCAGGCTAGGGTGTCCGTGGTCAGATCAACGCTGGCGGTGCCGGCATTGATAAGGCTATTAATGGTTAGGGCCTTGGAGGTAATGTCTATATTTTTATTATTGGTGGTGATGCCGTCAATTTTGGTGACGCCGTCAGTCGACAGGATGCCGGACACGGTAAGATTGCTGTTGGAGAAAAAGCCAAAACTACCCGTACCCTGGCCGCCCATACTTAAATCAGCAGCAAGGTTGCTTATATTGTTGCCGGAATTTAACAACGAAACCGATCCCAATGTTTTTAATCCCAGTCCGCCGCCAACCAGGTTTGCTCCCGATTGCTGATTGATGCCGACGTTGGATTTCAAACGAATATCATAGGCAGAAGGCACGGTAATGCCGCTGACGCCATCCACCGTGGCAACTGTCAGCTGGTTAGCTGAATAGTACTGGAAATTACCCGCTGTGGCCTTACCTGAAATTACGCCTGCACCATTCGCTTCGGTTAACGTCACTGAAGTCCCTGATAAACTCAGTCCAGGTAAATAGGCGATTGTTGCGCCGGCTTGCTGGGTAATAGCGCCGCCGGAGGTCAGGTTCAGCGCACTGGAAATTTTCGTCAATGACAGGGCAGACTTGATGTCAATAGCTCCGCTGTTGGCATCGCCTATGCGCAGAATGGGGGTCGTGATGGTATTTAACTCGGCGTTACTCAGTTCAAGCGTGCCCGATAGACTGTCGGTAGCCCCCGTGGCAAGGTTAATGGCGTTGGTAGTCAATAGGCTGACAGAGCTGCTGCCATTGATCGAGCCGATGCTATCCAGCGCCATATGATTGGATTTAAAGCTAATATTGGCGGCGCTTAATGATCCATAATTGGTGATCAAGCCGGTCGAGGTTAAAGTAAGGTCTCCGCCGTTGGTGTTGATGGCGGCAGCGGAGTTTATATCAATATTGCCCTGACTGCCGGAGCCATTGGCATTGGCTTTGAAAATGAGGTTGAGCTTATTAAAGCTAGAGCTGATGCTGTTGTTGATGATGATGTTATTATCGGCCCAAAGCTGCAAAGTGGCATCGCCTCCTGAGGTTTTGCTGATATTCGCTGCTACGGTGATGTTGCCGGCATCGGTGCCGCCGCCGGTCGTGGAGATAGTAACACTGGTTCCGGCGTTCAGACTATTTTGTATCGTTGATACATCGGCGATGGATCCGTAATTACTAGGGGTAAACAGGTTTGGCGAACTGCTATTCCAAGAACCATTTGCATAGGCAGTATTTTGAATAGTAATGTTGTAAGGGTCGAGCAGCCATTCGCCGCTATGACCATAGATTGAAGAGGCATTGATCCTAATGCCTGATGTATCCAGCCAATGCCCCGAGGTTTCAATAAAACCGCCGTTGCCGCTCAGGCTACCGCCCTTGGCGCTGATATTGCCGTAGGCGCGAGTCGAGTCATCCGACCAAGCGATGACTTTGCCGCCGTCACCGGTGGTCTTGGCATCGGCTTTGATGGTCGCGCCGTGGTCGATATAAGTCGCTTTGGCATTATGGACAGCGGGATTCTTTCCTTGATAATCACCGCCGATTAAAATTTCGCCGCCGCCATTTTCGCCGCTGGCGTCGATTTTCGCTTGATCCAGTATGCCAACCCGTTCGCCAAGCAATTCTATGTTGCCTCCTTTGCCGGTTTGGCTGGCCTGAGCCTCGATTGTGCCATGTGCCAAGGTGGTGCCGGTTTTACTGTCAATATGGATAGTCCCCGCATCGCCTTGACTGTTATTGGCCGATATTTTACTGCCGGATGCCAAGGTTATATCCTGCTGTGCGACCAGTTGAATATGGCCTTGTTTGTCTACCTGGACGCTGTCGGCATTGATCTCGCCGCTATGCGTAATGGTGCCGGCAAACACATTAATTGCGCCGCCTTCGGATAACAGTTTGCCGAGGTTCAGTACGCTATCGGCGGGTGCCTGGATTTGAAAACGGATGTCTGGGTTATCCAGGTTGGTGATGGTCAGTTCTTGTCCGGCCGCCAAGGTAATCGAGCCGCCGTCGCTCTTGATAATGCCGTTGTTTTCAATATGGGGGGCAATCAGGATAATACTGCCGTCATTTCCGGCGCGGATAATGCCTTCATTGAGGATGTTCCCAGCGGTGGAACCTGCCATGAAATGGTAGTTGCCGCTGAGAAAATCCTGATCGCTCAAGTTAAGGCTGGAGGCAATCAGGCCTTGAGTGTCAATCACTGAACCCGCGCCGAACACGATGCCGTTAGGGTTGATCAGGAAGACTTTGCCGTTGGAGGTCAATTGCCCCAAAATCTCGCTGGGGTTTTGGCCGATAATGCGGTTGAGTACCGCGCTTTGGCCGTTTTGCTGGATAAACTGGGTGAGTTCGTTTTGGGCGATACTGAAATTTTGCCAGTTGATAATCGCATTGGGGCTATTGGTGACCGTGGTTACTCCCGGCGTAGCGGTATCGATGCTGACTTGACCGCTGACGACTTGCGCTCCGTCCGGGTTGGCATAAGAAAAAGAAGGGTAGAGCGACGCTAAAACAGCTAAGTGAAGCACACTCCGCAACGGCAGACTTGAGCTAAACGGTGACTGACGGTGCGCTTGTTTTTTTCTGGTTAATTGTCATCGTCTTAAAGCTTAGGTGATATTTTATGATACGTATTAATACATATATCGGTTGTTAATTCAATTCCTTAAGCTTAGTAATGACAAGTTATTTACTGGTATGGGTGAATGCGCCATCCCAGTCAATTTCTGGCGGCGATTCAAGGTAGTAAGCTATCCGTTCAAGATAAATCGAGTAGAGTTTATCGTGTGGATATTGCTCTGCTAATTGCTCAAAAATGGATTGTGCAGCGGTCCAGTGCTGTTGTCGATAGTCGTGCAGGCCCTGATTTAATAAGCCGAGAAGCTGCAATTGCTCGGAACTGATGTCCTCTGTTACGCCCAACGGTTCATAAATGGTAATGGGTTTGTGCTTGCCCTTGACGCGTACTTTGTCGAGTTCCCGATAGGTAAACTCAGGAGCCGCCAGCAGGGTGCTCTCGCTGACGATCATTTTTACGCCATATTGTTTGGTGAGTCCTTCCAAACGCGAGCCTAAATTGACCGCATCGCCCATTATTGTGTAGGCAATGCGAAATTGCAGAGCCCATATTGCCTACACTCATTTTGCCGGTGTTAAGGCCTATGCCTATGTCGACTTCCGGCCAGCCTTTGGCTTTGAAATCCTTTTGAATGGTCGTTAAAGCCTGCAAGATCGCCAAGCCGGCTCTTACAGCAGTAGCTGGCATGTTGCGGATTGTGCATCGGCGCGCCCCAAAATGCCATGATCGCATCGCCGATATATTTGTCGATAGTGCCTTTGTGGTCATGTATGACGCGGGTTACCGGGGTTAGAATATCGTTAATCAGTTCGCACAGTTCCTGCGGCTCCATGCCTTCGGAAATGGTGGTAAAGCCCCGGACATCGGAAAATAATACCGTCATTTCGCGGCTTTCGCCTTTTAATGAAAATTCTTCATCCGATTGACTCATTTGTTCGACCAGTTCGGGCGGAATATATTGGCCGAACATGTTGCCCATTTGTTTTTTCTTTCGGCTTTCGAAGAAAAAACCGAAAAATATCTGGATGCCGTACAGTGCAGTCAATAAGAGTGATCGGTGTTGCCAGTATGGTATCGATGTTCCAAATTGCCCAGCAGTAAAAATTGAAGGCTATTCCCGTGACAAGCAAAATACGCTGAAAACAATGGCGGATAAAAATACCGGTAAGCGAGGGAATATAAAGACAGCTAACAGACAGATCAATAGCAATTCGACCAATTCGATTCCTTGGATATAACTGGGTCTGGATTTGAGGCTGTGATCGATTAAGCCGCTGAGAATATTGGCATGGACTTCCACACCGGCGTACAGGTTTTGTACCGGTGTCACCCGTAAGTCGAGCAAGCCGGCCGCCGAGGTGCCGACAATCACAATTTTGTCTTTTAGTTTCTCTAGAGGTACAACGGTATTTAATACATCGGTTGCCGAAACATAAGGGAAACTGCCTTGTCGTCCTCGATAGGGCACTAATAGGGTGCCGGTTTGATCGACTGGAATTTGAAAATCTTCGATGTCCAGGCCTTCAAGCTGACTATCGGTATTGCCTTCGCCATAACCTTCGCCGGTAATAAAGTTAACGTCCGGCATGCCCAGCAAGGTTCTGTATAAAGCCAGCGACAAAGCTTCATAAAGTTGATTGTTGTAATTGATTAATAGCGGCAGTCTTCGATAAACGCCATCCTCGTCGACATTGGGGTTGTTAAAAAAACCGCCTGACATTGCCGCTGATTGCAGTTTCGGAAGGTTGGCGGCATAGCTTTGTTCCTTGAACAGTAAAGGGCTGAACGGGTATTGATCCGCCGCTGCCAAAGGCGTGGGCAACATACCCACTTCAGGCGTCTTTTCGGTTTTATGGCTGGTAAAATAACCCAAGACGACAGGCCGATTTTCCAGGCTTTTGGCAAACATGTCGTCGTAAGACAATTGCGGGCGCATCGTTTCGAATGTCGATAAAAAATTGGCATCCTTTTGCAGCGGGCCGGATGCCAGTTTTTCCAGCAACTCAACGCCGTCGCTGGTATCGGCTTCCGAGAAAACTACATCGAATCCCAATAACTTTACGTTGTAGTAGTCGAACAGCATGTCGACCAAATAAGCCAGTTTATCCCGGCGCCAGGGCCAGCGACCTTCTTTGGCAAGGCTTTCCTCGTCTATATCGACAATGACAATGCGTTCGGATCGATGGTGTTAACAACCGTTGTCCGCAAGCGCAAGTCATATAAAATATTTTCCATGCGTTGCAGGGTTGGAATATGCAGCCAATGAGCGGTGTGCGCCATGAATAACAGCGTGATCAGGGCACAGGCCAGGAAACGATAGGATTTAAGCCATTTATTACTGAATTTCATCAAAGAAGCCTAGTGGATAGCATGGATGGGCGCTTAGCGGATCTTTATTGACTGGGGTATTGTAGGGAAATGGTGCGCGATGCGCATCCTGACAAGACTTTTGTGTTCGATCCTTAGTCAATGTCGATTTGGAAATCATCCAGAAATTTTTCAGCATATTTTTTATAGATCTTCTGTTCGATAAATGCATCATACAGATCGGGATCAATGTGGCCTTCTTCTTTCATTTTCTTTAAGATAAACAAGGCTTCGGAAAGTTTTTTTCCTGGTTTATAAGGCCGGTCTTTTGCTGTCAATGCCTCGAATACATCCGCTATGGCCATTGCCCGTGCCGGGATGGACATTTGTTCGCGGCTAAGTCCTTTTGGATAGCCTTTGCCGTCCATGCGTTCATGATGTCCGCCCGCATATTCAACAACGTTTTGTAAGTGTTTGGGGAATTTAATGGCTTCCAGCATGGAAATGGTAACGTTGATATGATTGTTGATGATTGTTCGTTCTTCCGAGGTCAACGTGCCTCGGAATATGCTCAAATTGTAAACCTCTTCATCGCTTAATAAGGGAACATCGACATTGTTCAGATGACCATGTAAGCTTTTGCAACGATTCAAGGCGGGCAATGTCTTCATCCGACATTGCTTCTCCGCCGGTATTGCAGCAGCGGATAAACGCCAAGTCATCATCTAATTGGGCAATATTGGCTTGGAAAGATTGTTCCAGTTCTGGTGATGGGGTCTTATTGTCTTGCAGTTCAGCAAGCTGCTGTTTGAGATAGTGCAATTTCCTGGTCGCGTTTTAGTACTTCAAAGCGTGTTTCCAGCAAATGAATGCGGTCAAAAATAGCTTCCAGTTTTGTCGCCTTGTCAATGACGTGCTCGGGCGTGATGATTTTGCCGCAGTCGTGTAACCAACTCGCGATAGTGAGTTCGTAACGATCTGCCTCGCTAAGTTTAAAATCCTGCAAATAACCATGGTCGGTATCATGTGCCGCTTCCGTCAGCATTGAGGCCAATTCCGGGACGCGGCGACAATGTCCGCCGGTATACGGCGATTTTTCGTCAACTGCGGTCGCTATTAATTTGACCAGCGACTCAAACATGTTTTCCAGGTCGGTAATCAGCTGTTGCTTGGTTAACACGGTTGCCGCTTGTGAAGCCAATGCTTCAGCAAAACGTTGTGAGACTGAATCGAACTGGATGATTTCTTTGGTTTCAGGATCAATGGCGTTAATCAGTTGCAGGATGCCGATGATTTCGCCTGGTGATTAGTCAAGGGAATGGAAAGGAAAGATTTTGAGCGGTAATTGTTTTTCTTGTCGAATGCCTTAGTGCCGGTAAAATCAAACACACTTGCATCGTAGGCATCGGCAATATTGATGGTTTTGTTGTTGTGGTATGAATAACAGACGACATTCTTAAGGTTAGGTTCCCCATTTTCTCCGTACAGCGGGATATTCGGAATGTTAATGGAATTTCCTCCGCCTCCCAGAGAAATGCCAAGGCTATCGGAACGGATGATTTCTATTTTAATAGTGTCACCGTCAACCCGGTATATCGTTCCACCGTCTGAATTGGTAATGGATTTCGCTCCCAGCAGAATTTTTTCCAATAACTGTGCGGTATCTTTTTCGGAGGAAAGCGCAATGCCTATCTCTGTTAACTTTTCAACTTGCCCGATGATTTTTTGTATGTCGGAGGAACAGCTCAGATACCATTATTGGTTATTTTTTTCAAATGGGCTGCTGATATTTTGCGTAGTCATGTACTCAGTACTGAGATTATTTGAAAATATTTTGAACTATAGTCGAAGTGAAGTTGACGACGCAAAAAATTGAGATTGCCAGTTTATCCGACTTACCCGTAAGTTAGCTGATCCTTAGCCCGCCATCAGGGTCTTAATATGAACGGCAACACTGGCAGCTAATGCCTTGAGATTATAGCCGCCTTCCAACGCTGAAATAATCCGGCCTTTGCAGCAACTGTCCGCTATGGACATCAGCTCTTCAGTGACCCATTTGAAATCATCTTCAACCAGCATGATGGAAGCTAACGGATCATCCTTATGCGCATCAAAACCGGCTGAAATCAGCAATAAATCAGGGTTGAAGTTTTTCAGCGCCGGTAAAATAATGCTGTTGTATTTTTGCCTGAACTCAACCCCCGAGTCACCCGCAGCCAACGGCACATTGATAATATTGCCGGCTCCGGTTTCTGAAGGATGTCCGGTGCCGGGGTAATGCGGCATCTCATGGCTGGATGCATAAAGCACATTGGGTTGATTGTAAAATGCCGCCTGCGTGCCGTTGCCGTGGTGGACATCAAAGTCGACAATGGCGATGCGGTCGAGTTGATAATGATGACGGGCATAATTAGCGGCAATCGCTATATTATTAAACAGGCAAAAGCCCATTGCCAACTCGGGTTCTGCATGATGTCCCGGCGGGCGTATTGCGCAAAAGGCATTGTCGGCTTTGCCGGTCATGACTGTTGTCAACCGCATCGCAAACAGCGCCCACCGCACGAAAAGCAGCTTGTCGTGAGCCGGGCGAGAGCGACCGTATCCTGATCCAAATAGTGTCTCCCCTTGTTTGGGTATGGCTTCAAGAATGGCGTCGATATGAGACTGGGGGTGAATCAGCCTGATTTGCTGCTCCGTGCCGAGCGGCGGAGCTTGCCGGATTAAACGGGAGAACTCGGGCGTTGCCAATGCTTTTTCTATGCTTCTGAGTCGATCGGCACATTCGGGATGACCCCTGCCTGTTTCATGAAAAAGGAAATCGGGGTGACTGTAATAAAGTGTCTTCACAACGTCTCGATTTAGAATCTACGGGTAGGAATTGAGATAAATAATTATCGCTGATGGTACACAAACAAATAATAAACAGCAAAAAGCAATCTGTCTGGATTTACGCTTGAATAGTCGTAACCGCCGTATCCTTGGCGGTGAAAATGCCCAGGTTATGGGGCAATATTATTTATTAGCTTCATTGTCTTGAATGCCGGCGGATTCGCGTTAGCAGATGCCTCCACATGCAGCTTGTAGCCAAAGCCTTTTACCGTCAAAATCCATTGCGGATTATTCGGATCGATTTCAACCTTTTTTCTTAATAAGTGCATGTATTGATAAAGATCTGATTTTGTTACCCGGTTATTTTCAGGCCAGACATGGTTGATGATTTCATCACTCATAAACACGCGATCAACATCTTTTGCCAGCAACTCGAAAAGATCAAATTCTTTGCGGGTTAAATTCAGCGATTTCCCGTTTAACAGGACGCATTTTGAACGTTGATCAATCTGGAAAGGCCCAACTATGAAGTAATCGGCATCATCCGTTTTGGGAGCGCTATAAACCAAGTGATTGTTACTGGCGGCCTCATTTTGTTGTTCAAGCATTAACAGCCTGCGATCATTGGCAGCCCGCCTTGCACGATTCCTTTTTTCTTGAATAAAGAGATGATGATGCTGGAATCGGGTGAGAAGATAGTTATCCAGATGATTAAGATCAAGCGGTGTGTCCAAAATTGCGTCAATCCAGTAAGCCACGTCCTTTTCCAAACTGGAAGCGTTAATGCTATGCAAGTAGCACACTGGGATTTGCAGGTTAGTGGCCAACTCACGAATCACCTCAAAATCAACTTTGGGGAGGCGACCTTGCGTTATTCCCATAGCAAGAATAACTAAGTTTGGCTGCATCCGCGTCATTGCATGAAGCAAATCTCTGTGGGCGGTTGTTTCAAAAATCTTATAACGGTGTACATGACAATATCCTTTTAATAAGCCCGAGTGATAGGGGTCATCACTCAGCATTACAATTCGAAAATCGGTATTCATAGGAGTCCTCGGAAAATCCATTAAAGCGAACAGACACGGAACCTTAAGGGGCAATAAAAGCCCTAAAAATTAATAATTACACCAGCAGATCAACGCTGGTTAAACAGGTTACTTTTTTATTACGAATAGTTTAAGCCTTGGTTCGTTTACATATAACTCACCGTAAAACCAATACAAAATCATTGATAATGAGATGGGTCAGTTCTTTATGTGGCAGTTTGCCAGTGTGCATATGTGATAATCTGTGGCTGAATATTGCAAAGATTAAAAGTCATAATAAATTAGCAGGTTACGTTAAACATTATCACAACCATGACATAATACGAATTAGTAGTACTGCGTACTCCAAGAATTACGCATTATGAGCTATGACGAATTAATCGGTTTTAGCTAACAGTGTCGATCCTCATTACCCGCTTAAAAATCCTGCTGCTGCACGGGCAAGTTTTAGGTATTGGCACGTATTTCATTTATGCGATTGCTTTGTTAAGGTTAACGACATCAATTTAAACTTAAAAAGCACTCTTTTTTTTCTTAAATGTAATAACTAAGTTATTAAATATATGTGCTTTTTTCGGCGAACCGCGAAATGACTGGCCTGTGATTAGCTGATAATGCGATGCTTGGAAAGGTAGATTGCCGCGATATGTTTTACCGGCGCATACGCCATAAACTTGTAAAGGTGATGTATGAGAAAGGACACGATTGAACGGAACCCGCTACGGGTCATAGCTGAGGTTCAGCGCTATCCCGTCTTGGTAAAGGAGCCCGCAGTTCGTCCCGCTGACGAATTGCATAATGAACTACAGATGTACCAGCTTGAGCTCCAGGTGCAGAATGAGGAGTTGCGGCGTACGCAGATCGCGTTGGAAGAGTCCCGAGACCGTTATGCAGAACTGTATGATTTTGCTCCGGTCAGCTACCTTACTCTTACGGACAAGGGCCTGATTACCGAAATTAATGCCACTGCCGCTGGGCTATTCGGTACGGATCGAAGGAAATTGCTGCACCGGCATTTTGCTGCCTTTGTCACAGTCGATGACGGTGACCGGTGGCATCGGTTTTTTTCAGAGGTAATGAAGTATAACGAGCGGAAAAGTATCGGGCTGATGCTTAAACGTAGCGATGGTTCCGTGGTTTCTGTTCACGTGAACTGCCTGAATGTTATGAAGGGTGATAAAGAGTCGGTGCTGTATATTACGCTGACCGACATTACCGAAAGCAGGCATACAGAGGCGATCCTGCATGAGGTTGAAACGCACACACTGTCTATGGCCTTGGCCTGCGCCGAGATGGGCTCATGGGACTGGGACATCAGCTCCGGGCGTGTCATTTTCAATGAACGTTGGGCCAAGATGCGCGGTTACCGGTTGCAAGATTTAGAACCTCATATCGATACCTGGGAAAACGGCATCTACCCCAATGATTTCCCCGCCTTTAATGCCGCCTTGACGGCGCACTTAGAAAATCGCACGCCGTTTTTTCAAGCCGAATACCGCGTCCGTACCCTGGCTGGGCCATTGATTTGGCTATTGAATCGCGGCACCGTGGTTAAGCGCGATGCCCAAGGCAATCCCCTGCGTATCGCAGGTATCGAGATGGACATCACCGAGCGTAAACATAATGATGAAGAGCTGCGTATCGCGGTCATTGCTTTTGAGTCCCAGGAGGGAATGATCGTAACTGACCCGAATGGTGTCATCATTCGAGTCAATCAGGCCTTTACCCGGTTGACCGGTTACAGCGCTGAAGAAGCCGTGGGAAAAACCCCGCATCTGCTCAGTTCCGGGCGGCACGACAAAACCTTCTATCAGCGTATGTGGGTGTCTTTGAAAGAGCATGGTTTCTGGCAGGGCGAGATCTGGAACCGGCGCAAAAACGGCATGGTTTACGCCGAATGGCTGAATATTTCCTCTGTCGTCGCAGCCGACGGCACCGTTACCCATTACGTCGCCTCCTTTTCCGATCTTACCAACAACAAGGAGGCGGCCGCCGAAATTCATCGCTTGGCGTATTACGATCCGCTCACCAAGCTGCCTAACCGCCGACTGTTTCAGGAGCAGCTGGCTAAGGCGCTCGCCGTCAGCGGCAGAAGCCGAAAGTACGGCGCGTTGCTGTTCATCGACCTGGATAACTTCAAATCGCTGAATGATACCTTGGGCCACGATATGGGGGATATGCTGTTAACGCAAGTTTCCACGCGTCTTCTGGGTTGCACGCGCGAAGGCGACACCGTGGCTCGCCAGGGCGGCGACGAGTTTGTGGTCATGCTGGAGGAGTTGAACCAGAATCCTGAGGAAGCCGCGATTCAGGCGGAGGATGTCGGCGAGAAAATCCTCACAGCCCTAAATCGACCCTACCAGCTCAGCAGTTATGAATGTCACAGTACCCCCAGTATTGGCATTACCTTATTCAATGATCAGTCGGAGACTGTGGATGACTTGCTGAAACGGGCTGATATTGCCATGTATGCGGCCAAAGCAACGGGCCGGAATACCTTGCGTTTTTTTGATCCGTCCATGCAATCCGCGGTTACGGCTCGCGCCACTTTGGAGGCCGATTTGCACCGTGCATTGGCGGAAAATCAGTTCAAGCTTTATTTTCAGTTGCAGGCGCAACACGACCATCAGGTCATCGGCGCTGAAGTGCTGTTGAGATGGGATCATCCTGAGCACGGACTTATTTCGCCTTCGGAATTCATTCCTCTGGCTGAGGAATCCAGGTTGATTCTGCCCATAGGCCTGTGGGTGCTGGATGCGGCTTGCGCCCAGCTAAAATTATGGGAGGATATTCCCCAAACCCGGCATTTGCAGCTTGCCGTCAATGTCAGTGCGCATCAGTTTCATCAAGCCTGTTTCGTCGAACAAGTTTGCGCCGTGCTGGAGAAACATGGCGTTCAGCCCGAGCGGCTCAAGCTTGAGCTGACTGAAAGTCTGGTGCTCGGCAATATTGATGACACCATCATCAAGATGCAGGAGCTCAAAAAAATCGGAGTGGATTTTTCCATGGATGATTTCGGTACCGGCTATTCATCACTGTCTTACTTGACCCAACTGCCGATTGATCAATTGAAGATCGATCAATCCTTTGTGCACAATATCGGTGTGAAACCTACCAATGCCGTGATCGTGCAAACCATTATCGGCATGGCCGACAATCTGGGCATGAAAGTGATTGCCGAAGGCGTTGAAACAGAAGAACAACGCGCATTTTTAGAACTTCACGGTTGCCCTGCCGTTCAGGGCTATCTGTTCGGCAGGCCGTTGCCATTGAATGAGTTTGAACAGTCATTGGGGGTTCGACAGTACGCTCATTAAGAAGCGGCAAGGCCGGAAAATAAGTTGGCAAAATCCGCTGCAATCAAGGTAATTGAATGATTTATCCACCACGAAGACGCGAGGAAATAATACTTCGTGCCTTCGTGGTGAGCGTTTTTAAATTTTTAAAATTCAGGGTTGCCGCTTATGAAAATTGCCATCATCGGAACCGGGCGTGTCGGTTCGACGCTTGCTTATGCCCTGGTGTTAAAACAGACTTGCGACCATCTGGTGATTGCCGGCCGTACCTATGAAAAGGCCAGGGGGGACGCGCTGGATTTACAGCATACGCTGGCTTTTTGTTCACGGCCGATGCGTATCGAAGGCTGTATTAACGAGCAGGTAAAGGACGCCGATATTGTCGTCGTCACCGCATCGGTTGCCGCGGATAGACAGATTTTGATTTCCCGCCTCCAATTGGGCGAGAAAAATGCATTATTGTTCAGGGAATTGATTCCGGTGTTGGCGGCAAATAATCCCAATGCGGTGTTCGTTATCGTGACCAATCCGGTCGATGTGATGACTTATGCGGCGTATAAATTATCCGGTTTTTCTGCCAACCGGGTGATGGGAGTCGGAACGCTGGTGGATTCCGCCCGGTTTCGTGCCCTGTTGTCACAGGAAGAGCATATTCATCCTGACGATCTTCGCGCCTATATTCTGGGAGAACACGGCTCCAACCAACTGCCCATACTGAGCAGTGCTGAAGCGGGAGGGGAACCCCTCGGCGATACTCCCATTCACCGGCAGTTATTTGCACAGGTTACAGAAGCCGGTTTTGAAGTTTATCGGCTCAAAGGTTATACCAATCACGCCATTGCCACAGCGGCATGCATGGTCATAGAAGCCGTGGTTTTCGACGAATACCGCACCATGCCTCTCGCCACTTGGTTCGACGACTGGATGGGCATTCGCGATAATTGTTTCAGTATTCCGGTGGTAGTAGGGCGTGGCGGCATTATCCGTCATTTGCACCCTGAGTTGAACGATGGCGAACAGCAAACCCTGCGGGCTGCGGCGGTCGCCATCAAAAACAATATTGTTTCATTGATACCCGACTTGGCGGGCGGCTGAACAATGCCTGTTATCACCATTCCAACGTTGTGAAGCTAACGGCAACATCCCAGCCATCTTCTGATTTATGTGTGCGCACCACCCGGCCTTCACAGCGAAGACGGACAAGATCTCTTCCGATTTTAGGCCTCGGCATCGGAATGAAGCAACGCACCATCAAATCCGGCTCAATGGGTTGATCCGTCGTAAAGCAAACGCCGGTAGTGCTCAGGTCATGTGTGACGCCCGTACCTGAATCAAGTTCAACGGTACAACGGGTAGGGTACCTTCCAGCTACTCTTTTTTCTTCGCCATTAGTCATAGCTTGCTCCATTTGATGGTTATGTTGGCTTGATGAAACGGTTGATTAAAGCCGCTTCGAACTACGCCAAGTGCCAATCCATCCGAAATTATCAGTTGATAATAGACTTAATATTATCGACGATTTGATTGTACATTTCAGGCTTCGGTCAGAACTGTATTTCGTTGCGGAGAACAGAAAAAACAGCAGCCGGACTGACCTATGCCCTATGGAAAATCGGTTGTTATTGTACAATTGCCAACAGGATAACGCATTTATTTTTTTTATCAAATAAGAGCAATTACTTATTCGCAGAAACCGCTCGAGATTTAATGTTTTACATGGCTGAATTTCTTGATTTCAGCTGATTTTTTGGCCATTTTTATGTCGGATTGATTTTTCGGTTGAATCCGGAGCATTCGCACATTAACAGAGGCTTACTTATTTCATGCGAATTAGGTAAAATTAACCAATTGGTACATCAGGTTTTTTTAAAGCCTTTGGCCCACTGTTTGGCGGGAAAGTTAGGCATAAGGTAATGCTGCCGCCAATAGGTTTTTTACATCATTGGCCAGGGAGTGCCTTCAATCATCTTTCGTCCCCTAAATTAACAAATGGGTACCCTTTTTGTTGTGTACCGCGCGTACCTATTTTTTGCATAAAACATGTCGATTACTGAACTAAGCTCCGAAACCCAGCGCCGTAGAACCTTTGCCATCATCTCGCATCCTGATGCCGGTAAAACCACCATCACCGAAAAACTGTTGCTGTTCGGAGGCGCGATTCAGCTGGCCGGTTCGGTAAAAGGCCGTAAAGCGGCGCGTCATGCGACTTCCGACTGGATGGAAATGGAAAAGGAGCGGGGCATTTCGGTGACCACCTCGGTGATGCAGTTCGAGCATAAAGACTGCATCATCAACCTGCTCGATACTCCAGGCCATGAAGACTTTTCAGAAGATACCTACCGCACCTTGACGGCGGTCGATTCCGCATTGATGGTGATCGACGTTGCCAAAGGCGTTGAAGACCGAACCATCAACCTGATGGAAGTGTGCCGTCTGCGCACCACGCCGATTCTGACCTTCATCAACAAACTGGACAGGGAAGGGCGCGAACCTATCGAATTGATGGACGAAGTTGAAACCGTCCTGAACATCAAATGCGCGCCGATGACCTGGCCTATCGGCATGGGTAAACGCTTCAAGGGGGTTTATCATCTGTACAAAGATGAAATTCACCTGTTCAGCGCCCAGCATGGCGGCAAGATTGCCCAGGCCGAAATCATCAAAGGCCTGGATAACCCGAAACTGGACGAGTTGCTCGACGATCAGGCCCAGGAACTTAGGGACGAAATCGATTTGGTCAAAGGCGCCAGCCATGAGTTCGATCTTGAAGACTATCTGGCGGGCAAGCTGACGCCGGTATTTTTCGGTTCGGCCATCAACAACTTCGGGATTATCGAATTGCTCGATGCGTTCGCCGAATATGCGCCATCGCCAAGGCCGAGACCGGCGGAGCAGCGCGAGGTGTTGCCTGAAGAGCCCAACTTTACCGGCTTTGTATTTAAAGTGCAGGCCAACATGGACCCGTCGCATCGGGACCGGATTGCCTTTTTAAGAGTGTGTTCCGGTAAATTCGACAAGGGCATGAAGATCCACCATGTCCGCATCGGTAAAAATATCCAGGTTGCCAACGCGATCACCTTTCAGGCCGACAGCCGCAAAAGCGTCGAAGAAGCCTACCCCGGCGACATCATCGGTCTGCATAATCACGGTACCATTCAGGTCGGCGATACCTTTACCCAGGGCGAGACGCTTAAATTCGGCGGCATCCCTTATTTCGCGCCGGAATTATTCCGCCGCGTGGTATTAAAAGACCCGTTAAGAGCCAAAGCCCTGCAAAAAGGACTGGTGCAATTGACCGAAGAAGGCGCGACACAGCTGTTCAAGCCGCTAAAAAATAACGACCTGATTTTGGGCGCGGTCGGCGTGTTGCAGTTTGACGTCACCGCGTTCAGGCTTAAAAGCGAATACAACGTCGAATGCGTTTACGACACGATACCCATTTCAGCCGTGCGCTGGGTCAGCTCCGATAAACCGGCCAAGTTGGAAGAATTCAGGAACAAGGCCTTTGATAATTTGGCCGAAGACGGCGGCGGTTACCTGGTTTATGTCGCCAACAGCCGGGTCAACCTGCAACTGACCGAAGAGCGCTGGCCGGATATTAAATTCAGCGCGACGCGGGAATTGTAGCCCCCCAAAAAGCCGAGAAACCCCAGGCAGTACCGTGCACTGACTGAACATCTTTTGCTAATCAAGTTCATTAATGGAAGGTCGAGCGTGTTTTTGAAATGGTTATGGTTGTTTTTTTTGTTCATTTTAGGTTTTTTAAGCCTGAATCCCTGGCTGCGGCCTGCCTCTTCGGAGGCAATAGGATTTATTACCTGGGATTTGCTTGATCATGCTGCCGCATACAGCTTGTTGTCGGTCTTGATGATGCTCGCGTTTCGGCAGCACGGACGACCCTTAATGATGGCAAGCATCGTGATTCCGGCCGCAAGCCTGATCGGTATTTTGCTGGAGTATTGCCAGTATTGGTTTACGGTAAGCCGGCAGTTTTCATTTTTTGATGCGGCCGCCAATGTTTGCGGTGCGGTGCTGGGAGTGATTTTGTTCTGGGGTGTTCTGGTTTATCGCAAACGCTCCGTGTAAGCGTGGCGCTTTTCATTGGTAAAACGCCTAGGCCTTATCATCAAACAGTTTTTTTCCGGCCAGTTGATAAGGCGTTTGGGCTTTTTGGGAGCCGTCATGAGCGTCCATGTGGCCCGGCGTTAATCCTGATTCTTCGAGCTGGTTTTTTAGGTAATCCAGATTGTGTTTGATCAGTTCAGTCGTTTGCGTGTTCTGGCTCTTGAAAAAGGTATTGATCACATCATGCCGGTAGGACACCATGCAGTGAATCGTGCCTAGTTCCGGCGGGGTGATGGTGATATTGACCGACCAGTCGTTGCTGCCGGATTGTTGCTTGCTTTCCTTATCCCGTTGCATTTCGATTTTGACCGACTCGGCTTGTTGCCGGTCAATAAAAGGAATATCGATGATCCATTGCTGCTTGGGATTGTCGTCCTTAGGCAGGGACGACAATTGATCCAGCACCAGTTTGGCAACCGTGTTTTCGGTTTTATTTTGCAGGTTTTTGAGCAGATCAAGCTCGGTTGGGTTTAATTGCTGTTCGCCCGGGTGAGTGATTTCCTGCTTTAAGGCTTGAATAAATTTAAGCAAATTGGCTTTAAAATCTTCGATGCCTAAAGCCTCTGCTTTGGGTGTGCCTGCCGAATTCAATTTTAGAGCCGCTAATTCGGTTTCAGGCATTGGCTTTGAATTAGCAACCGGTTGTTGAGGGCTTGGGCCGTCAATCGACGGTTCTTTTTGCGTCAGGTTCTGCAATATTTCAGCGGCAATGCGTTGCAGCGATTGGGGGACGCTTTCATTTTTTATCAGCTGAGGCAGCTCTTTAATCAGATCAGCTTGAGCCATTGCAGGCAGCAGCATCTTGGCTTCAAGAAACAGTCCCGAATTGGCGATTGCTTGCTTAAGGCCCTGGCTAGTGATCAACTGCTCTTTGGGCGGCAGATTCTGGATTATTTGTGCGGCAATATCTTTTAGGGGCTGGGGAATGCTTTCATTTGCCATCAGTTTCGGCAAATCTTTTATTAGCTGGTTTAAAAAGATAGGGGCTGCCTCATGCCGCGGTAGAAACTGTTTTACAAACTCGGCTACCTTGGTTTCCTGGATATTAACTGCGTTAGGAATGACCTTGAATTCCGTGGCGGTTCCGGCTTTGACGATTTCCAGGTTCAGGTTTTGCCCGACTTTTAAAGCCGACGGCGCATTGGTCAGTTGAGTCCGGTCAATCGTGATCAGGGCGGGTTGTTTGCTGCCCGGCTCTGCTGCCGATGGGTTGAAAATCTGCAACTGGATTTTGCTGCCGACGATGCTGATGATTTTTGCGTCTAACGGCTGTTTCAGCAGCGGCGGGGAAACGGTACCGTCCTGTTTTTCGCCGACTGTCGGCATTAACTTTAAACGCAATTCAGCCGATTGGTTTTTAGGATCTTGGAGTTGTGCTGCTTGGGTTTTTAGTTCGGGCAGCGAATCGAGAATTTTAAATTCTACGAATGGGGCGATTTGGGTAACCTGGATTTTTAAGTCCTGCCCAGGGCTTAGTGTCACCGGCTGGTTGCTTTGGACGCTGATGTCCTTGTTGCCGAGCGATAAGGTAATCGCATTTTTTGCCGCCTGTATGTCCGAGCCGATCACTTTTACGTCAAGCTGTTGCCCGACTTTCAGATTTAAAGCGTTTTCCGCCAGCCTGTTCGTAGCAAGGGTTTGGTTGCTGATTAGCGAGTTAATATCCATAACAATACCTTAAGCCAGCATTTGCCGGAGATGCTCGATTTCATCTTTGGCAGTATCCAGTATATTGATGCTGTCGTTGGCATCCAAATGGCCGGCCAGTTTTTTATAGGCGGGTAGGTCATCAATTTTAGGTATTCTTTTTATATCAACTTTGCCAATAAAGCTGTGCAGCTGCGAGATCATCACGATGTCTGCGTAACTGGATGGGTTATTGTCATTACGAAACCAATTTTCGGAATTAATAACCACATCTTCAAAATCGTCGGGAAAGTCCCAGCGACGAATAATTTGCACGCCGATGTCTGCGCGCAATTCCTTTACGGTTTCTACAAGGTCTTTAGGATTAGCAATAATATCGGGATGATTATCGGCATACGTCAAAATGGGCACGATACCAATATCGTGAATCAGCCCGGCCAGCATGGCCCGGTCAGGGTCAAAACCTGGAATTTTATGGGCGAAGACGGCGCTGATGGAGGCAATATAACTGCTGTGCGCCCATAGCTCAGCCATTTTTTGACGAATAACTGGGAGACTTGGCGTTAAATACCGATTTCATTGCAAACGCGGTGATAATGTCTTGAGCTGTTTTTAAGCCCAGCCGGGTCAGCGCTTCGGGGCAGCTTTCAATTTTTTTTCGGCCCATATATAAAGGGCTGTTGGAGAGTCTGTATCAGCTCTGGCGGTAATTGACGGGTCAATTTGGACGATGCGCGCTATTGATGAGACGTTGCATTTGTCATCATTAATTGCGCGGCGAATTTTGAAAGCGACGCATCAGGAATAGTCGGCAACACCAAATTTTCGGATTGCATATGCCGATAACAGTCCATTAAAAGTTTGTTTTTAGCCAAACTGGAGGCGGTATTGCTAAGGTTGTTGTCGGTTGGACTCATATTTTGTTTATTTAATATTCAAACAAGCACGCAAAGTTTAGTTTAAAATCTCTCCCTACGTCGAACCGTATTGCATCTATCTTACTTTGCCCTGCAATGAAAACAACTCCATCTGAAGTTTTAACAACTTTATCAACTATTCGCGATTATATCCGCTGGGCCGCCAGCCGTTTTACCGATGCCGAACTGAGTTTCGGTCATGGTACCGAAACTGCGCTGGATGAAGCGGCGGCGCTGGTTTTGCATACCGTTCATCAGCCTTATAATTTGGCCGATGCATATCTGCAAAGCGTATTAACGCTGACTGAGCGCCAAGCTGTGATCGATATGATCGACAGGCGTATCAACGAACGCATACCGGCCGCATACCTGACTCATGAAGCCATTTTTGCCGGTTTGTCGTTTTATGTTGACGAGCGGGTGCTGGTGCCGAGATCGCCGATTGCCGAATTAATCGAGCAGCGTTTTTCGCCTTGGGTGGATGAAGAGCAGGTCGTCCGCATCCTGGATTTGTGCACCGGCAGCGCCTGCATCGCGATAGCCTGCGCTTATGCATTTCCCGACGCTAATGTCGATGCAGTGGATTTGTCGGACGATGCGCTGGCCGTCGCCGAGTTGAATGTCGCCAAGCATCAGATGGAAGATGCGGTAACCCTTTACCAGTCTGACTTGTTTAACGAACTGCCCGAGTTTCGCTACGATGTGATCGTCAGTAATCCGCCTTATGTATGCCTTGAAGAATGGGAACAATTGCCCGCAGAATTTCGCGCCGAACCGGATATGGGTTTTAAGGGCGGACACACAGGGTTGGATATTGTGTTGCGCATTCTGGTCGATGCCGACCGGTATCTGGCGGAGCAGGGGATTTTGATTGTGGAAGTCGGCAGCAGCGCGGAAACATTGCAGAGCGCCTTCCCCGATGTGCCTTTTTACTGGTTGGATTTTGAACGCGGCGGCGATGGCGTGTTTTTGCTGACGGCCGAACAGGTCAGTCAATATAACGAATTATTTTTAGCGGCTTTATAACTATGTCTGGAAACACAATAGGAAAATTATTTACCGTTACCTCGTTTGGCGAAAGCCACGGCCCTGCGATAGGCTGCATCGTCGATGGCTGTCCTCCGGGCATGGCGTTGACCGAAGCCGATTTGCAGGAAGACCTGGACCGCAGGAAGCCCGGCACCTCACGGCACACCACCCAACGGCGCGAAGCCGATGAAGTCAAAATCCTGTCCGGCGTATTCGAAGGCAAAACCACCGGCACGCCGATTGGGCTGTTGATCGAAAACACCGATCAACGCTCCAAGGATTATTCCAAGATCGCCGATACCTTCAGGCCCGGCCATGCGGACTATACCTATCAGCACAAATACGGCATCAGGGATTATCGCGGAGGAGGGCGCTCATCGGCCCGTGAAACAGCGATGCGTGTTGCGGCGGGCGGTATCGCCAAAAAATATCTCAAGGAACAGGCCGGCATAGAAATACGCGGTTATCTGTCGCAGTTGGGGCCGATAAAAATCGAAAAAGTCGATTGGACTATTATCGACAGCAATCCTTTTTTCTGCCCCGATGCCGATAAAGTCGAAGAAATGGAAGCTTATATGGATGCGCTGCGCAAAGAGGGCGAATCTATCGGCGCGAGAATCGAAGTGGTCGCAACCAACGTGCCGCCGGGTTTGGGCGAGCCTATCTTCGACCGGCTCGATGCCGATCTTGGCCCATGCCTTGATGAGCATCAATGCGGTCAAAGGCGTGGAAATCGGCGACGGTTTCGCTTGCATCGACAGCAAAGGCACCCAGTTTCGCGATGAAATCACCCCGGACGGTTTTTTAAGCAATCATGCCGGCGGCATTTTGGGCGGTATTTCCAGCGGCCAGCATGTGACTGCCAGTATCGCTTTGAAACCGACCTCCAGCCTGCGGCTGCCGGGCAGAAGCATCAATCTGCAAGGCGAGGCGATTGATGTGGTCACCGAAGGCCGTCACGATCCCTGCGTCGGCATACGCGCAACGCCGATTGCTGAAGCGATGATGGCGATAGTGATTATGGATCATTTGTTGCGGCATCGGGCGCAGAACATCAACGTGCAATCGGGATTGCCTGTTTTAAGATAAAAGTTAGTTATCCCTTGTTCCCACGCGCTACGCTCGTCGTTATACACAAGTCTGTTCAAGACCGTCATTTGGGCACGGACGTTGACATGGATGTAGGCCGGAATAAGGCCGCCCGGCGTCAGCCAGGGTGGGCGTTTCCGGCAATCGGAGCGCCGGAAACGCCAGTCCTGCGCTTAACGCGTGGACAGGCTTATTCCGGCCTACGTCGAGATGTGTATAAAGACGAGCGCGCCGCGTGGGAACGCAGATTAAGGCGCGCTGCGCCACGAGTAACGCGTAATATTTGAAACGTAGATAGTGCAAACAAACATGGGACGCAGCGCGTCCACCAAGGCATTCCCACGTAGCGCGTGGGAACGAGCGAAATGCTCCAGCGTTGTCGAACGCGACGCTGGAGCGTCACTTACTGCATTCCCGCGCCGGAGCGTGGGAACGATAAATTTTGAATGATGTCTATCCCATACTGGCGCCTGTCAGGCTTTTACTTCTTTTATTTCGCCACGGTAGGGACTTTTATCCCTTATTGGAGCCTCTATTTAAAAGAAAGCGGTTTTAATCCGGTTCAAATCGGCGAGCTTTTTGCGCTGCTGGGCGGCACAAGAATTATCGCTCCCATGCTATGCGGCTGGATTGCCGATCATACCGGGAAAAATTTACGCATTATCCGCATAACCTCTTTTTTAACGGCTTTGCTCTTTGCCGGTTTTATCATTATTCACGGTTATTCCTGGTTTGCCTGGATAACGATTGCCTTTGGCATTTTTTGGAATTCCACGTTGCCGCAATTTGAAGCGGTCACCTTATATCATTTAAAAGACCAAGCGCATCGCTACAGCCGGATACGGCTGTGGGGATCTATCGGTTTTATTGTCGCGGTGCTGGGCGTAGGCCGGTTATTGGATGTCCTGTCGTCCGCGATAATCCCGGCTGTGGTTACCGCATGGATGACGCTGATTTGGCTGGTCAGCTTGATCACGCCGGCGACACAGACGATCAGTCACGAGACTGCCGTCATAGGCATCCTGCAAATCATAAAAAGACCGGAAGTGCTGGCGTTCCTGCTGACTAGCATGTTGCTGCAGTTCGCCCATGCACCGTATTACGTTTTTTATTCGATCTATCTGAAGCACTATCAGTACTCGGCAAGCCTGACCGGATTCCTTTGGGCGCTGGGTGTTTTTGCCGAGATTGTTTTGTTTATTTACATGCGCCGGGTGTTGAAGCGGTTTTCCCTGCGGGCGGTTTTACTGACCAGCAGCCTGCTGTCGGTTGTGCGCTGGTTGATGATTGGCTGGTGCATCGATTATTTTTGGCTGCTGCTTTTTGCCCAGCTACTGCATGCGGCAACGTTTGCCGGCGTCCATGTCGCCGCCATTCACTTGGTTCATCAGTATTTTGGCGACCGGCATCAGGGTAAAGGTCAAGCGCTTTACGCCAGTTTAGGTTTTGGTCTGGGCGGAATGTTGGGCAGTTACTACAGCGGTTATTATTGGGACTCAGTGGGCGCGGAGTTCGTCTATTCAATGGCGGCAGTTTTTTGTAGTATTGCTTTTGTCATTGCCTACATCTGGGTCGGACGGGAAAGTTCTCAAGATAGAGCTGTCTTAGGTTAAAATAGTCTCGGGTTGCGTTAACCCGACCTGCAATTTTTTGGGAAATAATGTGTTTGAAATTATAAAAAGCGGCGGCTGGATGATGCTGCCGATCATACTGTGTTCCATTGGTGCCATGGGCATTATCGCGGAACGTTTTTGGTCCTTGCGCAGAAAGAAGATTTTGCCGCCCGACTTGGTTCCTCAAGTATGGCGGTTGTCCCGCGAAAAAAAGCTGGATGATGTTACCTTGCGGCACTTGAGAAACAACTCGCCGCTCGGCTGCATTTTGGCTGCAGGCCTTGCCAATAGCCATCACGGCAGAAAATTCATGAAGGAATGTATCGAAGAAACCGGTCGCAGGGTCGTTCATGACCTGGAGCGCTTTCTCAATACCTTGGGTACGATTGCCGCAGTCAGCCCATTGCTGGGTTTATTAGGCACCGTATTCGGCATGATCGATATATTCGCCTCGCTTTTGCAGCATGGCTCCGGCAATCCTTCTGTTTTGGCCGGCGGTATTTCGGTGGCGCTGATTACGACCGCGGCGGGTTTGACCGTGGCTATTCCCAGCCTGATTTTTCATCGCTATTTTGAAAGGCTGGTCGACGAATACGTGGTCACCATGGAAGAGGAAGCGTTAAAACTGATCGATATTTTGCACGAAGACCGGAAAGCGTCCTGATGAAATTTCAACGTAAAAAAAGGGAAAATGTCGATATTACGTTGATCTCGATGATCGACGTGCTTTTTGTGTTGCTGCTTTTTTTCATGGTTTCCACAACCTTTAATAAAAATACGGAAGTCAATATCAAGCTTCCTGAGGCGGAAGGAACAGAGGCTACAGACCATCCCAAAACCGTCTCCCTGGTAATTGATGCGGACGGCATCTACTCCTTGATCGGCGAGGACGGCCTGCCTCATCAATTAGTCGATCAAAACAGGGCGGGTTTAAAGCAGGAATTAGGCAGGCTTGCCGCACAGGCCAAGGATCTCCCTTTTATCATCAATGCCGATGACAAAACGCCTAACAAGGCGGTCATGACCGCGTTGGATATTGCAGGGCAAGTGGGATTCAGCCACATCACCTTTGCCACGCTGCATCCGGCCGAATAGCCATGAAAAAAACCTTATCCCGATGGTTGGTGGACATCTGGTACAAAGACCCGTTTATCGGCGTGTTCCTGATGCCGCTGGGTTTTTTATTCAGTGACTTCGTTAAGTTCAGGAAGTTTTTGTACCGGTTCGGCGTGTTAAAAAAACAGTCACTGCCGGTTCCGGTTATCGTGATAGGCAATATCACCGTGGGCGGCACCGGCAAAACGCCGTTGATTATCTGGCTGGCCCAGTTGCTTAAAGGTCGAGGGTTTCAAGCCCGGTATCATCAGCCGGGGCTACGGCGGGCAAGCCGAAGCCTGGCCGCAATGGGTAGCTGCAAACAGCACGGCGGAACAGGTCGGCGACGAAGCCTTGTTGATAGCCAAGCAAACCGGCTGCCCCATGGCCGTAAGCCCGGTACGGGCAGACGCAGCCAAGCTGCTGCTTGAAAAATCGGACTGCAATGTCATTTTATCCGACGACGGCCTGCAACATTACGCGCTGAACCGGGACATTGAGATTGCCGTGATCGACGGGGAAAGACGTTTCGGCAACGGCTATTGCCTGCCGGCAGGGCCGCTCCGCGAACCGATAGAACGCTTGCAGAGCGTCGATTTCATCGTCGTGAACGGGGAGAAAGCGGAAGACAACGAGTTTTCGATGCAAATCACCGGCAATACCGCCGTCAATCTGGTCACCGGACAGCAAAAGCCCTTGCAGGAATTTAGCGCAACTGGCTGTCATGCGTTGGCGGGCATAGGCAACCCCGACCGGTTTTTTAAACTGCTGGAATCTGCTGGATTGACTTGCAAAACCCACAGTTTCCCGGATCATTATAAATTTCAGCCCAGCGACATTTCGTTCCCAGGCTCCGAGCCGGTATTGATGACCGAGAAGGACGCGGTTAAATGCATGACGTTTGCAGACGATAAACATTGGTATGTCCCGGTAAAAGCTGTCCCTGAAACGGGTTTTGCTGAGCGATTATTGGCCTTATTGCAAGAAAAATCTAAAACAAGAAAGTAGCGGTTATTTCTAAACTCTATCCAAGAGTGTATTGGTTTTTAGTTGAAACTGAATATCAGCTTTCGGCCAAAATCCGCCATTCACAATTGATACTAAGCTATCTTTTGATGTTATTTCGAAACTATTTTTTACGCCTATTTGGAATGTTATCCAGCTTAGGGAACCTGATTTGAAATATTGTTTTAACGATTCAGATTGAGAAAGAATGTAAAATTTTTAAATCTAAATAATAATTACTTAAATACTACCGAAAATGACGAACGTTTGGCGCTTGAACATTAAAACCGCAGCAAAGAGAGGTGTTGACCCTCGACGCTTTTGCCTTGAACGGAATATTCTTGGTCTTGGCTGGAAAGTAAATCAATCCGGTATCGTCAAGTGGGATGAGTACATTGCTGAAGCTCACGAAAAGTATAAGGGCCGTGGCCGCAGTTTCACTGCGGCTATCAATGCCCTAAAACATCGTATGAAGATAGGCGATTTATGCTGGACACGGGATCATGATGGAACTTACTACTTGGGAGTAATCACAAGTGAATGGAGATACGACAATAGCGTTGAGAATTCTGACGCTGATGTAGTTAACATTCGAAGCTGCATATGGCATAAGGTCGGTATTGTTGATGTAGTGCCAGGAAAGGTAGTTAACAGTTATATCTCTGGCAGTACCGTTCAGCGAGTGACAGGAAAAAACATTCAGCGCTATTCACAGTATTTGATCAACAAAATTACAGGTGAGCCTCTTTATCAGCTGTGTAACACAAAAGAAAGTTTTCTTAGCCTGCTTTCGAGTGGCGATTGTGAAGATCTAGTAGCGCTCTATATGCAAAAAGAGCATGGATTTATGTCTATTCCTAGCTCATGCAAATCTGATACAGCTGCTTACGAGTATGTTATGAAACACCCGGTTACTGGTGAAAAAGCTGTCGCTCAGGTGAAGCATGGGGAGGTGGATTTGAACCGCAACAAGTATCGTGATCTGGAATGTAAAACCTTTCTGCTTACTACCAAAGGCTCTTACACGGGTACAGAAGTGCCACATGTGTACTGTATTGACCCTGACACAATTTTGTCCTTTGCCAAAGATAATTATCAGCTGATGCCAGATCGCATTCAAAACTGGATGGACTTTGAAAACGAAATAAGTACCTAGCAAGTCGCTGTTACTGGACAAGTTACGCTGCCACTTCGTTTGCCGAAAAGTTCGGTAATATCGCCATGCAAAAATATATATCTGAGTGACGGGAAAGGGTCGAAATTGCCACATCCAAAAAGAGTAAGATCCCCTATTGCCGAATGGCTGGTATGGAAAAATCGGATGAGCATAAGTTAAATCAACTTGGCACAATGCGTAACTAACGTTATTTATAGCGATAAAAATATTGTCTATTTTTCATTTCCCCATAAACAATCCAACGGAATAACGGACTATCATGCAATATTCGTTAGTGACTCGGTGGCACCTGGATGCTCCCATAGAACGGGTCTGGGATGCCCTCGTCGCGCCAGAAGAATGGCCGAAGTGGTGGCACTTCGTTACAGAAGTCGTTGAAATCAAAAAAGGTGACGCACAAGGTCTGGGTTCGGTTCGACGGTTTACCTGGACGAGCAGACTTCCCTATCGGCTATGTTTTGAAGTCCGAGTTAAGGTGCTGGAAAAGCCTCATTGGATTGAAGGCATTGCGTCAGGCGACTTAAACGGTACTGGTAGTTGGAAGCTGGATGATTTGGGGGATTCTACTCGGGTGACTTATGTTTGGCTTGTGTCTACGGAAAAAGCCTGGATGAATCTCCTAGCGCCAATTTTGGCACCCGCTTTTACTTGGAACCATGATCAAGTCATGCAGGAAGGCGGAAAAGGCATGGCCCGGCATCTCGGCGTTTCACTACTGGATTTCCAAGGATCGCGCAGCCGCCGCAGTGAGTGTATTTAGACTCAACAAGCCAAGCTTATGGAGTTATGCAAAATGCCGAATGGTGTTAAACGACGTTGAATTTTCTCCACATTCAATATCCATAGATATGTGGAAGTATGGCTATATGCTGATTTGTTGTTAAGCACTTATCGTTTTATTTCACTCTTTCAATATGAATCATAGTCGCCCGTAAAGAAGCCAATACATCGATAAACAAACAAACCATTGAGCTGAAAATAAACAACACGCTGCACACGACAAACAAGATCAAAACTTCTGCGTTGATCTGGTCGCTAAACCGCAATGCTATTGAGCCCAGCATAAACACGCCGCTGCTGATCGCGCTGCATAACAGCAGGCCGAAACTCCATTTGAGCACGTGACAGCGGTACACCATGGTGTTGAGTTCCTTTTCCAGTTTTTCGGCTTCGGCGCTGGTTTTTAGTTCACTGTAAATGTCCCTGACTCGGCCGATGGCATGGGTATAACGGGCATTCAAGGTCAGCACGAAAATGCCGATGCTGGAAAACAAAACCAGTGAGCCGGTGATCAGTTCAACAACGCCGTCGAGTTTGGACAGCATCATCCCTCCTGGCCGTCGATTCTGGCGCTGGCTAATATCGGCCCGTAAACGAATACGAATAACGAGAATGCCGCCAGCCAGAAGAGCGTCGAAACATAGATTAAGTTTTCGTACCAGCCCGGCATCGCTATCGGCAATAAAACCCGGAACAAGGCGGCGATATTAATCAACACGAACGCGATGGCTATCGCATTGGAAGCTTTCATCGCCCGGCCGGTGTGCCCCAGCGATACCCTTGCCATCATGCCAAGAGTTAGTACGCCGATGCCGCCCAGCGTAAAGGCATGCAACGCCAACGACGGCAGCACCACCGAATAGGCGGACAATGCGGTCAATATAAAGCCCAGAATGACCCAGCTGTAGCCGGTATAAAGCACCCATAACAACGGTACGTATATGACGCGCTTGACATACCAGCCGAATAGTCTGGCGATGTTGACGGCAGCGGCAATAAGCGCCGCCAGGGCCAGCAAGGTGCCTGAGATGCCGAACAGTTGCAGCGCAAATACGACAACGGCAGAGGCTACCGATACGTTATCCAGTATCGGGTTTTTGATGATCAGCGTTCCCGGTATGCCGCGTTCGGTAAAGAAGGGAAACACGCGCCCGGCGATGATCAAAATCAGAACGATGATCGTGGCGACGACCAGCTGAATTCCCGTCCGCGGCGGTGTTTGCCTGCAAGCCCAGCATTTGGGCATGGATCAGGCCGTTACCTACAGCCAACAGCAGCAACAGCCCGATAAAAAATAGGTTCCGGTACTGTCTGGCTTCAATGATCGGCTTGCTGACTTGGTAGGCCAGGGCGGGCAGAAAGGAAAAATCCACCAGCGCAATCAAGGCGTCAGGCAGTTCGCCTGCATAAAACGGCAGGATGCGGCCATAGAGCCATAGCAGGCACAAGCTTGCCAATGGGTCGCTGGTCACTGTCGGTTTGCCGGTCCAGTTCTTAACCGCCGTCAATAAAAATCCGGCAATGACGGCTACGGCATAACCCAACAGCATTTCGTGCGCATGCCAGTAGCTATCGGGGAAGTAATGTTCGGTCGTTAAGCTGCCGTTGAACAGGGCATTCCAAAACAGGATCAGGACCAGTGCCGCGAGTCCTGCCAATGCAAAAAAGGGTCTAAAGCCTAGGGCGAAAAGTGGATAATCAAAAATTGGTTTTGGTTTCATGCGATGTTTTCCAAGCGGTTTGGCGTTCGGGAATGCCGGTAATTATACTCATTTCGTAATTATTCAGCATAAAGAGAAATGGAACACAGATGACACGGATTTAGGCGGATAAACACGGATTAAAAATCGCATTCACAAACTTGGCTTTGCTTTTCAAAAATCCGCGCAAATCTGTCCAATCCGTGTCATCCGTGTTCTATTTTTAACTATCTCAATTTGTCTGTTAAAACGGCCTTCTGCGTTTCCATAATGATTTGTTTTATTTTGCCCAGCACTTGCTGTTGCTGCTCTGGCGGCAGCTTGCCAAATTCCTGTTCGAATTCGCTCAGGTTATAATTAGACTCTCCGGCTGCATTACCGGATAAGTTAAGGCCGCAATCGCTAGCGACATGTTTGATCGGTTCGGCGGCATTGTCTAACGGCATTGCGGCGGACAGAACCGTGCGTATCATGGTGTTGACGCGAATAAAAACGGATTGTCCGGTCAAAAGGTCGCCGACGATGCGTTTGGCCTGTTCTTCGGTATAGCCCCTGCGCTTGTTGTCCTTAAAGGTTTTCATTTGCAGTTTGACCGGGGGATTTTTGTCGATTTGATATTCGAAATCAAAAGCGCTGCCTTGCGAGGCGATCAAGCTGTCGGCGTCAACCGCTACTTGCAGGGTATTGTCCTTGCAGACGACTTCCAACCTGATGTTGTCGTAAAGACCGCGAGGCAGCAGCGGCGACAGCGCAAAGCTATAGCTTCGATTGGTCAAACGGTCGTTTTCCTGGCGATAGCTCCAGGCATTGTCGGCGGACACGGATAAGGGGCATAAAATAAGCAGCGCTAAAATGAATGGTGGGACGGCCTGGTTAAATGCTATCAGTCGGTTATGTTTCATTTTGTGCCCCCGAGCCAAGCGCTCGATTATTCCGATAACTTGAAAAAGCTTTTCGGCGCGCCGCATATCGGGCAGTTCCAGCTGTCGGGAATGTCTTCCCAGCGGGTTCCCGGTGCAATGCCGCTGTCCGGGTCGCCTTTGGCTTCATCATAAATATGCTCACATTCCAAACAGTGGTATTTTTTAAAATCCGACATATTGCGCCTTCTTTACTAAAATGATTGAAAGGGTAGCTTACGCGTTTTGGTGTTCGGGCGCACGGTTAACCTTTGCCGCGAGTCCGGGTTCTGGCATTGGTGCCGGCAGGCGATTTATCTTTGGAAATTTCCAGCGACTCAAAACGTTTTTCAATAAACTGGATGATTAAATCGGCAATATCCTTGCCGCTGGCGGCTTCAATACCTTGCAGTCCCGGAGATGAATTAACCTCCATAATGACCGGGCCGTGATTGGAACGCAACATATCGACGCCGCAGACATTCAAGCCCATGATTTTTGCGGCTCGCACGGCGGTAGAGCGTTCTTCCGGCGTTAACCGCACTAAAGTGGCAGAGCCGCCGCGGTGCAGATTCGAGCGGAACTCGCCAGGCGTCGCTTGGCGTTTCATCGCGGCAACGACTTTGCCGTCCACCACAAAGCAGCGAATGTCGCTGCCGCCGGCTTCCTTGATAAACTCCTGCACCATGATGTTGGCTTTAAGCCCCATGAAAGCCTGAATAACGCTTTCCGCGGCATTATGGGTTTCCGCCAAAACCACGCCGATGCCTTGCGTGCCTTCCAGCAATTTAATCACCAGCGGAGCGCCGCCAACCTGGGCGATTAAATCTTCAATGTCGTCAGGATTATTGGCAAAACCGGTGACCGGCAGGCCGATACCTTTTCTGGCCAGTAACTGGGTCGACCGTAATTTATCGCGCGACCGCGAGATGGCTACCGACTCGTTCAAAGGAAACACATTCATCATTTCAAACTGTCGTAATACCGCAGTCCCGTAGAAAGTGACTGAAGCGCCGATTCGGGGAATAACGGCATCGAATCCCGTCAAGTCTTCGCCCCGATAATGAATGGATGGATTGTGCGAGGTAATGTTCATATAGCAACGCAACACATCCAAAACCCGTACCTTATGCCCCCTGGCTTCTGCGGCTTTGACCAATCGAGAGGTCGAATACAGTTTAGGGTTACGGGACAAAATAGCAATTTTCATAAAGACGTAAAGTTCTCGATTTAATATATAAAAGTAAGCGTATATTTTGACACGAAACAAGGCGGGGTGCTGTATATAATGGGGGCTAGGAAGGGGGCGCGCTTTAAAAGCACTTTAAAAACAGGGTAGTAAAAATCTGAGTTGCAGTTTTAGAAGATAAGGATTTAACCGCCCTTGCGCCTAAGCAGGCGGCAAATGATTCCGGCCGTGAGTGGGGCTGTCTTTCAGAGGCTACCGTGCAGGAACAAGTCAATAGTTTGCCGTACCCAAATATCGATTTCCGCTTCATCGGGCGTGGGTTCCAAACCCAGTTGCAGTTTTTGAAACCGTTCACTGCGCAATGCACTCAAGAATTGGTCGGCAAGAAAATGCGGATCCCTTGCGGCAAAATGGCCTGCCTGCTGCTGCCGGGCGAAAAACTGCGTGAGGTGATCGAGGGTGCGCTGTGGCCCTTGTTCATAGAATTGAGTGGCGAGATCTGGGAAGCGCAGCGATTCGCCGATGAGTATGGCGCGTACGCGGACCACGTCGGGCCGCGTGATGCTGTGTAGGAATTGCTTGGCGAAAGAAGTCAGTGCTTCTTCTGGAGCGCGCTCCAGGACGTGTTCTTCTGACAGTCTGGTGACGAACTGGTCGCTGCAACGTCTTATCACCGCGCCGAATAGTCCGGCTTTACCGCCGAACTGGCTATAAATGGTTCGCATTGATACCTGCGCTTCCCTGGCGATGGTTTCCAGGCTGAGTTTTCCATAGCCGTGATCAAGGAACAGGCTGAAGGCAGTGTCCAATAAACGATCACGGCTTAGAAGTTCCTCTCCTTTGCGAGGCCGTCCGCATTTAACCATGGTGTGTGCTCACGAAATTGATTGACTCAAACTGTATCATATCTTAAATTAAATGATAATATGTCTTACCATTTTTGCTGTTAAATATTCTAGGGTGTAAAAAGGATGAAAAAAGAAACATATACATCGGTAGTCATCCATCACTTAAGCCCGCCTGGAAGATTAATGCAGCGTACACGAAACGGCCTGTTGGCTGCCGCCAGCCTGATGGCGGTGATAGGCTGCGGAAGCCATGATGGTTCGGGTCCCAAGCAGGGCCCGGTGCCCAATGTCAAAATTGCACAGCCGCTGTCGCAAGAAGTCACTGAATGGGACGAGTACACCGGACGCATCGAAGCGGTCAACTCGGTAGACGTCCGTGCCCGCGTGAGCGGCTATTTGGAGAAAGTGAACTTCAATGCAGGTGACAAGGTGCGCAAAGGCGATCTGTTGTTCCAGATCGATCCGAAACCCTTCACGGCGCAGCTTAACTATGCCGAAGCTGAGCTGGAACGTGCTAACTCCCGAAACGAATTGGCAAAAAACGACTTGGCGCGAGCCGAGCGCTTGTTTCGCGCCAAAGCCATCTCCGAAGAGGAACACGATGCCCGCAGTAAGGGGCTGCGGGAAACCGTTGCAGCCGTTCAGTCTGCTGCGGCCAATGTTTATACGGCACGGTTGAATCTGGAGTTTACTCAGGTACGCGCCCCGATAGACGGACGGATAGGGCGCGAATTAATTACCGTCGGCAATGTGGTCAATGGTGGAGCAGGCGATGCAACTTTACTGACTTTCATCGTTTCCACCGACCCTGTCTATGTTTACGTGGATGCGGACGAACAGTCTGTACTGAAATACCGCCGTCAGGCTCAAAAAGGAGGGCGAGGTAGCCTGGGCGAAGAACAGACTCCGGTAGAGTTGGCCGTGGCTGATGAGGCCGATTTTCCGCATCAAGGCCATCTCGACTATATATCGCCGCGTGAAGATGCGGCCACCGGCACTTTAACGTTGCGGGGGGTATTCGCTAACCCGGACGAATTGTTAAGTCCCGGTTTTTTTGCCCGTATGCGGGTTCGCCAAAGTGCGCCATATCAAGCCGTTTTGCTTCCCGACCGCGCCATCGGTACGGATCAGGCGCAACGGTTCGTCTGGGTGGTGAATCAGGAAAACCAGGTGGAATACCGCAAAGTGGAGCTCGGCGCGCATATCGGCCAGTCCCGCGTGATTGCCCAAGGTTTGAAGCCTGAAGAATGGGCGGTTATCGAAGGCATACAGAAGCTCAAACCGGGCATCAAGGTGAATCCAGAACGTATTTCGTTGACCGGTCGCGATGGTGAGAAATAGACCATGAATCGATTCACGCACTTTTTCATCGACCGGCCGATTTTCGCTTCGGTATTGTCTATCGTGATTGTCTTGGTCGGAAGCCTTGCGCTGATCGGCCTGCCTATTGCCCAATATCCAGAAATTGCGCCGCCCACCGTACAGGTGAGTGCGGTCTACCCTGGCGCCAACGCCAAGGTGGTGGCCGAAACCGTCGCCACCCCTATCGAGCAGGAAGTGAACGGTATCGAGGACATGTTGTACATGACCTCGCAGTCCACCAATAGCGGCAACATGGCGCTGACCATTACGTTCAAGCCGGGAACCAATCTGGACAAAGCGCAGGTACAGGTGCAAAACCGGGTGGCGCTGGCCGAACCCAAGTTGCCCCAGGAAGTAAGTCGGCAAGGCCTCAGCGTCAAGAAACGCAGCCCGGATTTGAGCCTGGTCGTCAACCTGGTTTCCCCGGACAAACGCTATGACAGCGTTTATTTGAGCAATTATGCGTTGCTGCAAATCAAAGATACCCTGGCGCGGCTGCCCGGAGTGGGCGATATTGCGATTTTCGGCGCCCGCGACTACAGCATGCGGCTCTGGCTGAATCCCGAGAAAATTGCCGCCCGCAATTTGACCGCCGGCGATGTGGTTAACGCTATTCGCGAGCAAAACATTCAAGTCGCCGCCGGTGTGGTCGGTCAGCAACCTGCAAAGCAAAGCGCCGATTTCCAGTACACCGTCACTACCATGGGACGGCTGATGGAGGCCGATCAGTTCGCCGAAATCATCATTAAAAAGGGCAAAGACGGGCAGGTAACCCGTCTGAAAGACGTGGCGCGAATCGAATTGGGCGCCAAAGATTATAATTCTGGGTTGCTGCTGGACGGCGAGCCCAGCGTGGGCCTTGCCGTTTTCCAGCTGCCCGGCTCCAACGCGTTGGAAACCAGAAAAGCGGTGCTCGACACGATGGAGAAACTTAAGCCGCGCTTCCCCCAAGGGCTTGACTACACGCTTATCTACGACACTGTCGTGTTTGTGCAGCACTCCATCGACGCGGTGATTAAGACTTTGATCGAAGCCATCCTGCTGGTCGTGCTGGTGGTTGTTATTTTTTTGCAGAACTGGCGCGCCACTATCATTCCGTTGCTTGCCGTACCGGTCTCCTTGATCGGCACCTTTGCGGTCATGTCGGCATTGGGCTTGTCGCTTAACACCTTATCGTTGTTCGGCTTGGTGCTGGCTATCGGTATCGTCGTCGACGACGCGATTGTGGTGGTGGAAAATGTGGAACGCCACATCGCCCTGGGTTTGTCGGCACGGGAGGCGACCCGTCAAGCGATGGGCGAAGTCGTAGGCCCGATCATCGCTACGGCGCTGGTTCTGGTCGCCGTGTTCATCCCCACCGCCTTTATCGTTGGCGTGTCGGGCGCGTTTTACAAGCAGTTTGCGTTGACCATCGCGGTTTCCACAGTGATCTCGGCGTTCAACTCGCTGACCTTAAGTCCGGCCTTGTGTGCGCTGCTGCTGGATCGGGCGCACGGCGACAAGGACTGGTTTACGCGGTTGTTCGACCGCCTGTTCGGCCGATTCTTTGCCGGTTTTAACCATTATTTCGATTCGTTCAGCACAGGCTATGCCCGGTTGGTCGGCAGACTGATTCGCATGACGGCGCTTGTGCTGGTGCTCTATGCAGGGCTCAATGGACTCAACTTTCTGGCGTTCGAAAAAGTGCCGACCGGCTTCATCCCCCAGCAAGACCAAGGCTACCTGATTCTGTATGCGCAACTTCCTGATGCCGCATCCCTGGCCCGTACCCAGGAAATCGTTCAGCAAGCCACCGGCATTATCTTGAAAACCAAAGGGGTCAAGCATGTCATCGCCTACTCCGGTTATTCGTTTTTGGCTGGTGCCAATCAATCCAATGTCGCGACGATGTTCGCCAGACTCGAGCCCTTTCGAGCAGCGCGCCGGTCATCCTGAACTTCATGCCGATGAAGTGGTTAAAAGTCTCAAGCAAAATCTTGCCCAAGTCGAGGGTGCTTATATCACCGCATTTCCGCCGCCTCCGATTCGGGGCATGAGCGTAGTGGGCGGTTTCAAGCTGCAAATTCAGGATCGTTCCAATGCCGGTATCGACGAGTTACAGAACGTTACCAACGATATGATCGCAAAAGGCAACCAGCAACCGGGCTTGGCCGGGCTGTTTACTACGTTCCGGGCCGGAGTGCCGCAGCTGTTTCTGGATGTCGACCGCACTCGGGCCAAATCGATGGATGTCCCTTTAAAAGACGTGTTCGATACTTTACAGATTTATCTGGGTTCGCTTTATGTCAATGACTTCAACAGTTTTGGCCGAACTTACCAAGTGATGGCGCAAGCCGATTCCGAGTTTCGGATGAAGCCGTCTGACATCACCGAGTTGAAAACGCGTAATCTCCAAGGCGGCATGGTGCCGCTTGGCTCCTTGATGACGGTGAAGGAAATTACAGGGGCCGATAAGATCACCCGCTATAACATGTATCCGGCCGCGGAAATTAACGGCAGCACCTTGCCTGGAGTTAGTTCCGGCGAGGCGATTGCCGCAATCAGCAAGCTGTTGGACGCAGAATTGCCGCCGGGCTTCGGTTTTGAATGGACCGAGCTCAGCCTGCAACAAGTGCTGGCTGGAAATGTCGCACTGCTGGTTTTTCCGCTGAGCGTGATTTTCGTGTTTTTGGCCTTGGCTGCCCAGTATGAAAGCTGGTCGTTGCCGTTTGCGGTGATCCTGATTGTGCCGATGTGTATTCTGTCCTCCCTGGCCGGCGTGTGGTTGCGGGATATGGACAACAACATCTTCACCCAGATCGGCTTCATCGTATTGGTGGGGTTGGCCAGCAAGAACGCCATTCTTATCGTAGAATTCGCCAAGCGGCGTCAAGAGGGCGGGCTTAACCGTTTCGATGCAGCGGTGGAAGCGGCGCGAATTCGGCTGCGGCCCATTTTGATGACTTCATTCGCTTTCATCATGGGCGTGTTTCCGCTGGTGGTCGCCCAAGGGGCGGGCGCAGAATCCCGGCGTTTGCTGGGTACCGCCGTGTTTAGCGGTATGTTGGGTGTGACATTGTTCGGTCTCTTGTTAACGCCGGTGTTCTACGTGATCGCCCAGGCTTTGGCGCAACGCTGGCAATCTTCCCGGCACAAGGCCAAGGGATTGTTGCCTGATGAGCCCAGCTTATGAACCTAGGAATAAATATGCATTTCGTAGAATCTCGCTCTGTCATACAACTTGCGAATGCTTTATTCGTTGTGCTTGGTCGCAGCAAAATTTGTAGTTTGTTTCTCAATAGCATTGATGTAAGCGCTGCAAAGCCCTCTCCAGAGGGAGAGGGTTGGGTGACGACTGCAAGGATGCTGGAGGTAGAGCAACGCAGGGAGCAGTTGCCGAGGGGAGATCAAAATAAGGGAAAAAGCTTATTTGAATCCCCTCATCCCAGCCTTCTCCCTGGGGGAGAAGGAGCCCATATTCTAAAGCCAACAATATTGGGCCTAGCTCTTCTTTGCGCCGCTTTACTGAGCGCTTGCGCGGTAGGCCCCGATTACGAGACTCCAGCCACCGATGCAGGACAGGCTTTCGCTAATGCCAATAACCCGGAATTTTCTGCGCAGGGTGTGGACGTAGCCTGGTGGAAGCTGTTTGGGGACAAGGATCTGACCGAGCTCGTCGAACAGACGGTGCAGCATAACCGCAACCTCCAGGCCGCCCGCGCCAATCTTCGTGAGGCACGTGCTCTGTACCTGGACGCAGGATTGAATTTGCTGCCCACCGTGACCTCGCATGCCAATTATACAGAGCAGAAACGTAGCGCCGCGGCCTTAAACAACCTGTCTTACGCGCCGCGCGAGCTGAAAATTTATAGCACGGGTTTCGATGCCTTTTGGGAACTCGACCTTTGGGGTCGCGTACGCCGCAACGTGGAGGCGAGCAGCGATGAAGTCGATGCGCAAGAAGCCAGTCTTCGGGATCTTGGGGTTAGCCTGATTGCGGAAACGGCTAGAAATTATTTCGAATTGCGCGGCCTGCAACAGCAGTTGGCCGTAGCGAAAAAGAACGCCGAAAACCAGACCAAAACGCTGGAAATAACCCAGGTCAGGCTAGAAGGCGGTCGAGGAACCGAACTCGATACGTCGAGAGCAATAGCTCAGCGCGATACCACCTTATCATCGATTCCTCCTTTGGATAACGGCATTCATCAAGCTATTCATCGCCTCGGCGTCCTCACCGGGCAACTTCCCGGCGCTTTGATCGATAAGCTGTCGCAGTCCGCGCCGCTGCCCAAGATTCCGAAGACCATCAATATCGGCCGGCCTGCCGAGTTACTGCGCCGCCGCCCCGACATTCGCATTGCCGAGCGAGCTCTGGCAGCGGCTACCGCCCGTATCGGTGCAGCCACCGCCGATCTGTTTCCGAAGGTAACATTTGTCGGTACTATCTCGCTCGAGGGTACAACTTTTTCGGGAGTGGGTGCGGCCAATTCGGACTCCTATTCCTTGGGGCCGAAGATCAGTTGGGCTGCCCTGGATCTGGGTCGCGTGTATGCCCGCATCAAAGCCGCCGATGCCCGTACCGAGGCCAGTCTGGCCCAGTATGAGCAAACGGTGCTGAACGCTTTGGAAGAAACCGAAAACGCGCTGGTGAATTACAACCGGGAGCGAAGCCGTCGAGAGTTGTTAACCACGGCAGCCAAGGCCAGCGAAAGAGCCCATGAACTGGCGCATCTGCGTTTTGCTGAAGGGGTTAGCGATTTTCTGACGGTATTGGATGCCGAATTGCGCTTGTTGCAAGACCAGGACCGTTTGGCGCAAAGCCAAACCGCAACGGCGACGGCGTTGGCGGCGCTTTACAAAGCGTTGGGTGGCGGTTGGGAGTCGAATGTTGATTTAAACAAAACAGATTAAGGAGGCTGTTATGGGAACTTCTGCAAACGATGTAGTGCCGTTTTCTCAGGCACGCGCGAATCTTTCTGAACTGGCTGAGCAAGTGAAAGCCGGTGCCGAGAGGATTATCACCAAAAATGGCGAAAGCTATGTCGCCCTGATCGACGCCAATCGCCTCGACTACTATCACCAGCTGGAACGTGAGCGCATCCATTTGCTGCTGATCGACGAAGCAGGCAAGGGGCTGGATGATATTTCAGCGGGTCGCGTGCAAGATGCCCGTGAAACCATCCATCGGTTGAAAACCCGTCGTTGTGCCTAACCCTGAAAGCGGGGAATTAGAGTGTTAACGAAAACTATCGTAAAGTTCACTACTAAATAGTACCTCTCAGAGTTACGCGAAAGTTCCCTAGGGGGCGAACTCGGTTTTTCACGAGTGGCGCAGTGCAGCCATTTTGCGACATTCTAGAATTTCAGCGTATGGCGGCTACAGCACAGAAAACTGTCTTTCAACGTTGCGCCTTTCGTAAATCATTTAATATTTGGTTAAATTGACTTTCATTTTTAACTCCCAGCGCAGGGAGTGTCACTTGCAATAAGTCGAGTAACTTATCTAGATATGAGCCGTCTTCTGCTATGCATGCTTGTGTAATAGGCTTTTCATAGAAGGAAGGACATCTGAGTAAAAAACGCTGGTGATCCAAAATGAAAATCCACTTCGCACTTAACCAATCGAAAGCCGGTTTAGCTATTACACAAACACTATTGGTCAGTCCTGCGACTTGCAATATCTTAAATACCAATTCAAAAACCTGTTTTGGCGATGGCGTGGCCTTTTTTTCAATTGCGTATCGATGAATAGTCAAAAGCTCCGCGACGGAAGTATTGAAATCAGTGGTCGAACCGCGCCCTTGCAAAGAATTTAAAAGTTCCGTTCGAATTTTGAAGCCTTGACTTTTTTCTAGGGCATCAACTAGCTGCACCAAGGCCAAAATATTTTCTGTAAAAATGCAATTTGAACCAAAACATATTACAAACTTTTCCGCAGTGTCGGAGAGCTCTTCTTGCTGATCCAACGTTGGAACCGAAATCGCCCCATAGGTTACATTATGGAAATCAAAGCTTTTTTTGACGTCACCCCGTTCACGTACATAAGAAAGCTGGGCTAAAGTTCCCTTCAATGCACTAATAAATAGTGCAGTATCAAGCATTGTGAAAGCTTTTCTCATTTTGGAATTCGTTAGCAAAACCTCACCTTCGAATACAAATCCCTTTGGCACACAGGCTGTCAAATTCAGGGTTATTCCAACATCTAAAAAACAATGGTTCTCCACAACAGCCAACATATACCAAGCCATTTCGATCGGAATGAGAAATTGATTTCCAATTTCCGAATGGGGTTCCGGGTTGCTTATGATTCCAGGGTATATCTTTGTCTCCTCGCCATTCTCAAGAAGGTGTTTTTCGCCAGTTACATCTTGATCAAGCCACAATAAGACATGGCGGCATATAGCGTGACAGTGAGCGGCACGTAAAGAATTTTTTGGATCGATATTTTCGAGCTCTTGGAGAACTGTTACGAAATCACGTAGACAAGTTTCACGGTCACCGGAGTGCCAACTAGCCAACGCTGCATCAGCCATCAATCCAACCCGCATCGGCACCATTTCGGGGATACTACATTTTTTGGCAGCGTTATTACCATAAAGGTAATAGCTTCTCGCTGTTTCAAAGTCGCCTTGATTTTCTGCACTTATAGCAGCTTCGCGACCAAGAAAAGCTTTCTCCGTTTTGCTAAGCGGCGCATCACCTTCAATTAATACCTTGGACAACTCAAGACAGCCCTGATGATCTGCTGCTCGATAGTGAACCTTGGCTTTTGCTCGCACAAGTTCCGAATTAGTTTCACCGTAAAGCGCCAATCCTTCATCAAGAATCGCGAGTGCTTGGTCTTTGTCGTTGCCATATTCATCAAGAATGATTACCCGGTATTTTCTGCAGCAGACCGCTAGGTTATTCTGCCCCCAAGATTTGGCAAATTCTTCCAGGCGAGCATAAACGGCGGAATGAATGGAAGGGTCAATCGTATTTGCTTTATACTCGCTGAGCCAGGCACCCACGACCAACATATCCACTTCAAATTCTTGTTTGTTAAAAGGTTTCAACAATTTTTGACGAAGTTTTAGGCCACATGAATTAAGAAACTCAAAAACCGGAAGTAATTCAGCAATCTGTTTAATTTGCTGTGCTTGATTTAAAAACATGAAGCCCAAGATCGGGACACCATTTATTTCATCCTGGATAGTTTCGTTCGATAAATGATCTGGGAGATATTCTTCTTGGCTTTCAAACAGTACATCTAATTTATAAATTAAATCCCAGAAATTTGGAATTGCTCCAAATTTTGATGTCATGGTCAGTAGTTTTCCATACACAGCAAGTGTAAGAATATTTCTTCCGGCAATATTTTCGACGCGGTTTGTTTCTGCTTCAAAGCTCTTAAGTACATCCGAGAACTTCTCTTTTTTTTCCTCCATGTGGCAAAGCAAAAGTAGCTGTACACCCCGAAACATTTGGCTCACTTTTGGATCATCTTCATAAGCGAACCGATCAGTTCTCATAAATGTAAATAAAATGAAGTGAGGAGCAAGCATCTCTATAACACTCTGATCTTCATTAAGTACAGACAAGCACAAATAGGTAATAACTCGAACGTTTTTGCCTGATAAGGCAGCAAGAAGTGCTGAGTTTGCTTCGATAGGACTTAGTGATTTCTCTTTAAAAATAGAGTTTGCTATCTCGAAGTTTACTTTTTGCTTTTGGTCATCAGTTAAAGTGTTAACTGCTAAATTTGACAGTAGCGGAGATAAAGCGAACCGGTCTCGCTCGTGTTGATCCACCCAGGAGCCAATCAAGTGATCGAAGATTATCCCGCCATCTGACACTACTGGTGAAATTTGCGCCATATCGAGAACAAAACTCCGTTTAAAACTACCAGACTTAAGTGATAACCGTTCGAGTAATCGCCGACTACCTTCTGGCAATTCATTCAGAAGTCTTTCTCTTGAGCGTACGCGAATCTGCTCAACAGCAGGATTGCCACCAAGTAAGGAGTTAAAGGTTATAAATTCACTTTTATCCCAACCATTATTCTGCATGCTTTGGATTGCAGCGATAGCGAGTTGAGGGTGTCCGCCACCCGATAGAAGGTGAATGTATTTAACCCAATTTGCACTCTGCACACCCAAACCAGTCAGAATCTCTTGTATGTCATTTTCAGTGAATTCAGCAAATTTTTGCCCAATAGCTGGTGGAAGATTGGCGCAAAAGAGAAAGTCAGAACTTGGTAATCTAGGAGATGTAAACAAAAGAAGTAAGTCTATGCGATCACATACTGATTTCAAGAGCAATAGTTTTTCATTGATTTGCGGTTCGAACTGACATTCAAAGTCATCGATAAGTAAACCGGCAATCGATTGTTTAGTTAGCCAATCAATGGCATCTAGTAGCATCGCAGCTACTTGCTCTTCATTGAGTCCTCTTAAGTTAATACTGGCCCAATTGCCACCTATTTGCCGAGCGGCCATTTTGGCCCCAATTGTCTTGCCAACGCCAGCTGCACCAAAGACCCAGCTAACTCCGTATTGTGTTACTGAGGACACAATTGCATTTATTTGGTTTGTGCGATTCGCTATTGCCCTAGGCAATGGCACTTCATTAATTGGACTTGGCTCTGCAAGTTTTTTGGATAGGAGGCTGGTAGCTTGTGGAGCGGACGACGCCAATAGAGTGGTAAATAGCTGGTTTTGCGCGTCAAATTGAGCCCGATTTACAGAAATTTGAGCTGCTTTATCGAGCAACTCTTCTAGGGCACTTCTATCAACAAAACGCAGCTCTTTTTGTGTAGCCTTGTCTAAAAGCGTTATGACTATATTGCTAAGGCAACCATCTACTTGTGAATAGACGCCTCCGCGCTCTTTCAGCAAAATTGAAAGCTTGGTTTTTAACTGAAGTATCAGAAATTTTGAATCAAGCGCCCCACAATCAAAGTGAATCCGTTTTAGAAACTGCTCCCTAAAATTCGTATCATCCAATTCACGAATGTGATTCTTGGTTTGTTGCGAAAGTTTTGATGCTTCCAGTATGCCTCGAAGAGGTTGTAAGTCACCCGCTTTTGCTAACTTTCTCCATGTCTCTAAAGTTGGAGTATTGCCAACGCGATGTTCTTTAGCTTTCTCTTTTCCTATCCTTGAGGTAGTCAGGTGACGTAACCTAACTTGGAGCTCGGGGTTCTTCAACTGTAGATCAACGAAACTATCAATTGAGGCGACAATGTCGTCAGAATTAATTGTCACGCTGTGTTCAGTTTCTTTAACCTGCACAGCGTTCAATGCATCAGCAGCAACAACTGCATAATCTTCGGCCACCTCCAGAAATAAGAACTCTTCAGTACCAAGTTCAATCCATGCGAGGGCCGATTGATATATCTGATAAACATATCCCTGTAAGGCATCAATTGCTTCTCTCGCTTTATCGCCCTTGGGAATCGGCACTGTAGTCATAGTCTCTACAAAATCTTTATTATGTATTTAATATCAATGGTTAACATAGCCTAAACAAAGGCTTGGGGAAGCGGCGAAATCCTATCCGATTTATTTAGGATAACATATCTATAAAATACCTAAAGACGTCTTAAACGAGGTAAAAAGTCAAGTAGGCCGGAATAAGACGGTTCGAGCAGCTGCGAGAACTGACGTTTCCGGCAAACACTTCCCAAATTTGCCGGAAACGCCACCTCGCGCTATGCGCTTGGATGGTCTTATTCCGGCCTACGACTACAAGTCACGTAGATTACGTTGTGCATATTTTTTAATACCCAATATGCGCATGCTGTTATGTTCAAATCATTCCAGCGGGAATAACCAGTTGCCGGACTTGTTCATGCAGCTCCGGCAAATCGGCGTGGATGGTTTTCCAAACCAATTCAAAATCCACTTTGAAATATCCGTGGGCGATACGGTTACGCATGGTGTACATGAATATCCAAGGTATTTCGGGATGAGATTGAGCATAAGCCGAATGGTAACGCTCAATGTTGCGCGATGCCTCGCCAATAATTTCAAAGTTTCTGATCACGGCATCCTGAGTTTTTTCATCGTCAAGAAAGTCAACTTCCGACATGTCTTCAACATAGCGGTGAATCCGCTCAATCGCTTCGACAATATGCCCGAGGTAATCGGGAATTCGCAGAATATCTTTTTTGCTCATACGGGCTGAGCCTCTTTAATCACTTGGTCACGAAACTTGTCGGGGAGGGCTCTGGGCGTTAAAACATCGACAGTGATATTGAGTAGCCGGGCAACTTCAACCTGAATTTTGGCAATATCCATCAGCGTGGTTTCCGGTGTAGGATCGACCAGCAAGTCCAGGTCGCTGTCTTCGGTGTCATCGCCGTGCAGCACTGAACCGAATACCCGCACGTTTTTAACCCGATGGCTCAGGGCAATTTCGCGGATCGCATCGCGGTGGGTTTGCAGGGCTATTGACGGGCGCATTCAGGGGGCTCCACGGAAGTTAAAACGGCAGGAAATTCGTATTTGGCAGTTTACCATAGCTTCCGCTTTCATTAAGTTCTCAAGTTCATAGGATGAGTCTCGCGAGTCGGGAAGCTGGAGCTTCCAAGACTGCGTTTCCAAGCTGGAGCTTGGGAACGAGCGTAATATTATCCCTTGCTTTTAAGCGCCAGCGCCGCGCCATGCAGGGCTTGGGCGAGGGTAGGGTGGGCGTGGATGGTTCTGGTCAAGTCTTCGCTGCTGGCGGATTTTTTCTGCGTTTTGGCACAGTCTGAGTCAGGAAGAGACATTCAAATGCCTGAAAAACGTCGATCTTGAGCGGCAGGATTGAATGAGGCGGCTGACGAAGCCTCGTCATTCATTTTTGTTACTTCTCGTGGACTTGAGTCGTTTCCTGGCCGCATCAATTATTCGCACCGGCTGATTTTATCGGGCAAACTTCCCTCCAGTAAATGTTGGTACATCGCCATTAGGTAGGTACCAGCGGCTAAGATTCTAACGTCGAGTTTTAGATGACTTGCCCCAATCTACCCATGCGGCATCCAGAGACCAAGTTGCCATCCAATCAGAAATTTTCATAGCAGGCATCGGGCGAGCAATTCCATAACCCTGTGCCAACTCGCACCCCATCGAGAGTAGCATTTCGGCATGCGCCAGCGTTTCTACGCCTTCAGCGATCACTTGACGCTTAAAAGCAGTAGCCAAGCCAATCACGCCTTTGACAATGGTCAGATCGTCAGAGTCATCCAGCATATCCCGAACGAAGCTTTGATCAATCTTCAGTATGTCTGCCGGAAAGCGTCTCAGATAGGTTAACGAAGAGAAGCCGGTGCCAAAATCATCCAGTGCCAAATGCACTCCAATTTCGCGGCATCTATGCATGATGTCTATCACTGCCGCCATGTCCTGCAAGGCACTGGTTTCCAGTATTTCCAGTTCCAGACAACCAGGTTGAACATCGGAGTGATTGGACAGCAGCACCGACAGGCGTTCAGGAAAGTCCTGCTGCTGTAGGTGGTAGGCGTTGATATTGACGCTAACCGAAAGGCTTAGTCCTTTTGCCGACCATTCGCTTATTTGGGTCAATGCAGAATCGATTACCCATTCGCCTAGCGACACACTGATCGGATGGTTCTCGATATGGGGCAGAAAGTCGGCAGGCGATAATAAGCCACGCTCCGGGTGCTGCCAGCGGATCAAGGCTTCGGCACCTATCACCTCACCGGTCTTCAAATTGACTTTGGGCTGATAATGCAGCACGAACTCGCTCTGATCAAGGGCATAGCTAATTCGTTCAATATTTTCAAACTGGGTTTTAACAGCAACATCCCGCCCGACATCAAACACATGGTAACGGTTCTTGCCGGCCTGTTTAGATATATACATAGCCTGATCCGCATGGCGCAATAACTGATCGGTATCGGCTTTGTCATGCGGGTAAAGCGTGATACCGATACTGGCTGAAACTTGTAATGAAAACTGGTTTATGGTGACCGGCTTGGCGGCTGCCTTCAGCAAACGTTCGAGCACCGGTTCAAACTCATTGATCTGATCCAAATCAACGAGCACCGCTATGAATTCATCGCCACCGATACGTGACAGCGTGTCACCCTCCCTCAGCGCATCCTTCAAGCGTTTCGAAACAGCGATCAGCAGTTGATCGCCCATGTCGTGGCCATAGCAGTCATTGACGGCTTTAAAGCCATCCAGATCGATATAAAGCACGGCAAGCGATTGACTGCGACGTTCACACTGAACCATAGCTTGTTGAAGGCGGTCAGTCAGCAAGACGCGGTTAGGTAAACCGGTCAGCATATCGAAATGGGCAATGAGTTCGAGTTGCTGCTGGTGTTCTTTTATAGAGGTGATGTCGGTAAACAGGGCGACATAATTTTGGATTTTACCCGTGTTATCGTGGACGGCACTAATGGTCAACATTTCAGCATATGTCTGGCCATTCTTACGCCGGTTCCAGACTTCACCCGACCAATATCCCTTGGCATTAAGTTCATCCCACATCATGGCGTAAAACGATTGCGCTTGACGACCCGAATGGAGAAAACTCGGTTTTTTGCCCAACGCTTCTTCGCGACTATAGCCGGTCACATGGCAAAATGTGTCGTTGACTTCGACTATGGTACTAAAGGCATCGGTAATCATGATGCCTTCACGAGCATGGCTAAAGACGCTGGCGGCCAGTTGCAACTTGGCTTCTGCTTGCTTGCGCGTGGAAATGTCTTCGACAATAGACCAAATATAACGCTGACCATCCGGCCCGTTGACAAGTCTTCCGTTGAGATTAATAGAAACCAAACTACCGTCCTTACGGCAATACTTTTTTTCATAGGGTCCGTAGCGCCCCAAGCGTTCCAGCGATTCCAACTGAAAAATCTCATCCTGCTCGAACTCCTTGGGCGTTAGCGTCCAGTAGTCGATGGCCTTCAATTCATCAGCGGGATAGCCACAGATTGCGCGAAAGGCTTCGTTGAATTCGATATAACGGCCGTTCATATCCGTTAACGCAAAACCCAAGGGAGCGAGTTCGTATAGACCGCGTAATTTTTCTTCGCTGGCCCGAAGAGATTCTTCGGCGAGCTTGCGCTCGGTAATATCTACGTCCATGCAGACGAAGCCGACATGATCAGCCTCCATGGGAATAGCAAAGACGGTGGACAGCGTCCAGACCCTACAGCCGTTGCGGGTGTGTGTTTCTACCTCAAAGGGGCCATAGGAGCGGCCGCTTTCCTTAATCTGAACCAGAATACGCTGAAATTCGGCGGCTGCTTCCGGTGTAAAAATCAGGGCATCAAGCGTCTTGCCGAGCGCTTCCCCTGCTTTCCAACCAAAAAGTGTCTCGGAGGCTGAATTCCAGTAGGTTACTCGGCCCGCATCGTCGTACCGCTGCACAGCAACATTGGGTGTGTGGTCGAGGGTCGCGCGCAGTTGAGCCTCACTGCGGGCAAGATCGGTTGTGCGTTCCAACACCCGGTGTTCGAGATGTGCGCGCTCTTCCTCCAGTTCTGTAGTACGCGCCATTACCTGTTGCCGGAGCATGCGATTCCAAATGGAAATTACGGCTATCACTGTCAGAACGGCAAAAAGCACAATTCCCAGCGCAAGCCAAAGCCGCCAGTCGGCAAAGATGCTTTGACCGGAAGTGTTGATCCATCTATTGTGAATTCCTTCGCGTTCGGCATCCGTGATCGCGGCAAGCCCCTTTTGCAGAATATTGTTCAATAGGGGTTCATTAATGGGGGTGCCGATAGCCAGACGAACACTGAGTTCTGTTTCGCCCGCTACCCGAAGATTGGTGATGCCCTTCTGGGAGATCAGATAGGAGGCCGTTGCAAGATCGATGATAGCGGCATCGGAATGCCCGAAAGAAACGTTGAGCAGCGCCGTCAGATCGTCAGGAACCAAGTCAGGGGTAAAGTCCTGATTTTTGCTTAAGAGGTTTTCGGTGACGGCATAACTTTTGACCAAGGCGATCTTTAGTCCCGACAGGTTACGCTCATTCATCGGGCCGACGCGGTCCTTTCTCACAACAATGACATTGGGCACCGAAATGAAAGGATTGGTGAACGTAAGAAACTGCAACCGGGCGGGGGATTGAGTTACAGCATTGACAATATAGACCTCACCCGTACGTACTTTCTCAAAAATATCGTTGAGCGATGTGAATTGTTTCTGTTTGAAAGAGGCGCCAATCTTTGCTTCGATAAGACGGATGTAGTCGTGAGCAAGACCGGTAGGCTGCCCTTGAGCATCCAAAAACACAAATGGCGCGTACCCCGTTTCAATCGCAAGGACAATACGCGACTGATTGTTCGTAAGCCAAAGACGCTCTTCGGGTGTTAATAGATCTTTTGCATCTCCCATGCTTCCTAAGGCAATGGCGCTAAAGAGCACGCTTAGCAGAGCAAAAATCAGCACACTGAACGATGTTTTTCCGATGATATCTATCTTTTTGTACCGGGTAATCAGCATCTTATGCTGAGGTAAGGAAAAACGGCAACGAAATTCTCCCTATTTTACATAAGAGGGACGTTTAGGTTTTTCAGTAAAATGCCACGCTCATGGAGCGATTGTCACGTAGACCAATTTTTACTCGAAAGAATCAATGTTGAATAGTGAAAAATAGAGTCTCATTGTACATGTACCTCAACCTATAAAACTAATTTCTGATCACCGCTTAAAGCCGCCAAATCAAATCCCATTTCCAAGAGCTACGGTTTATTGGCTGATATAACCTAGTTGTATTTTGCGCAGTCGTCACAGCTGTAGTTACACCAAACGCGCTTGCTAGCGAAAATTCTTCCTACTAGGGCAAGGCTGGGAACTCGGTTAGTCACCCTGCCAACGCCGTTTCTGTCGATTGCTCAAAAAACAGTCTGACTTACAGTGCAGCGGTTATGCTGCGTAACCCCGAGAACAACCAAGCCAGCACCGAGCCGAATACCGCACTTTTTTTTTAACCCGATGGCGCAGGGCAATTTCGCGGATCGCATCGCGGTGGGTTTGCAGGGCTATTGACGGGCGTATTCAGAATTCTCCACGGAAGCTGAAATGGAGGGAAATTCGTATTTGGCAGTTTGCCATAGCTTACGCTTTCATTAAGTTCTCACGTTCGTAGGATGAGCTTCGCGAGTCGGGAAGCTGGAGCTTCCAAGACTGCGTTCCCAAGCTGGAGCTTGGGAACGAGCGTAAACTAAAGTTTGTTTTTGTTTTTAAGCGCAAGCGCTGCGCCATGCAAGGCCTTGGCTAGGGTAGGGTGGGCGTGGATGGTTCGGGCCAAGTCTTCGCTGCTGGCGGAAAACTCCATGGCCAGCACGGCTTCGGCAATCATTTCGGAGGCTTGCGCGCCGATGATATGAATGCCGAGTATGACGTCGGTCTCTGCGTGAGCGATGATTTTAACCATGCCCTCTGTTTGCCCCACGGCTTGAGCACGAGCGGTGGCATTTAACGGATAGGTGCCGATTTTAATGGGTTCGCCCATGGCTCGTAAGGCTTGTTCGGTTTGGCCTACCCAGGCAATTTCAGGGGCGGTAAAAACAACGCTGGGCAGCAGGCCGTAGTTGACGGGGTTGTGCAGTCCGGCGATTTGTTCGGCGACAAACAGGCCTTCTTCTATGCCTTTGTGGGCAATCATCGGTCCGAGCAAGGTCAGGTCGCCGATGGCGTATACGCCGGGCAGGGTGGTGCGGCAGTTTTCATCGACATGGACATAGCCGTTTTCATCAAGCAGTAAATCGGCTTCGGCGGCGGCCAGATTTTCGGTATTGGGTTTTCGTCCGGATGCAACAATCAGTTTATCGACGCGCAGGGCATGCGTGCCGTCGCTGTCCTGATATTCGACGGTGACTTTTTTACTGCCTTTTTTGGCAGAAATAACCCGGGCGCCCAAGCGCAGTTCCAGCCCTTGTTCGCTGTAGATGCGATACGCTTCCCGCGCAATTTGTTGGTCGGTCAGGCTTAAAAATGATTCCTGCGCTTCCAGCAGAATGGTTTCCGAGCCGAGCCTGTTCCAGATGCCTGCTAGTTCAAGGCCGATAATGCCTGCTCCGATAATGGCCAGTCTCTTGGGTACCGCGTTGAGGTTTAAGGCCATGGCGGTATCAATAATAAATTCATTGTCAATCGGCGCGCAGGATAAATCGATCGGGGAGGAGCCGGTGGCCAGGATAATATGCTTGGCTTCGAGTATGGATGATGCCGATTGTCGGCGGCGTGATTTCCACCAATCGCTCGTTGAGCAGCTTGGCCTCGGCTTGTATGCAGACAATTTTGTGTTCGGCGAACGAGTCGGCAATTTGTCGGCTGAGCGTATCAATAATGTCGTTTTTGCGCTGCATCATCTGCGCAATATCCACGGAAACAGCCTCGGCTTGAATGCCGTGTTCTTTCAGGTTGTGTTTCAGCGATTGATAAATTTTCGCCGATTCCAGCAAGGCGATAGACGCAACGCAACCGGCGTTGAGGTAAGTGCCGCCCAGGCTGCTCTGGCCTTTTTTGTCGCACCAGTTATCGATGCAGGCGGTTTTCAGGCCGAGCTGGGCGCATCGGATCGCGCTGGAATAACCCGCAGGCCCGGCGCCGATCACGATTACGTCAAACGAAGTTGTTTGTTTTTTTGCCATAGTCTTATATGTTAAGCAACAGGTGAGCGGGCGCTTCCAGGCATTCTTTGATGGTGACTAAAAACTGCACGGCTTCGCGGCCGTCGACCAGTCGATGATCGTACGATAACGCCAAGATACATGATCGGCCTGATCACAATCTGCCCGTTTTCAACGACGGGCCGCTCCTTGATGGCATGCATACCCAGGATAGCGCATTGCGGGGGATTGAGTATCGGCGTGGACAGCATCGAGCCGAAAATGCCGCCGTTGGTAATGGTGAAGGTGCCGCCTTTCAAGTCGTCGTAGGTCAAGGTGCCGGACTTGGTTTTTGCGCCGAAATCGACGATGCTTTGTTCGATGCCGGCAAAATCGAGTTGATCCGCATCGCGCAGTACCGGCACGATCAGGCCGCGATCGGTGCTGACCGCGATGCCGATGTCATAGTAGCCGTGATAGATAATGTCGTTATCGTCGATGGAGGCGTTGATGGCCGGGAAGCGTTTTAAGGCTTCGATAGACGCCTTAACAAAGAACGACATAAAGCCCAGTTTGACATGGTGCTTTTTTTCAAACCGCTCTTTGTATTGGTTGCGAAGGTCGATCACGTTTTGCATGTTGACTTCATTAAACGTGGTCAGCATCGCCGCATTTTGTTGTGCCTGTAACAGGCGCTCGGCAACTTTGGCCCTTAGCCGTGTCATCGGAACGCGCTGTTCAGGCCGTAGATTTGAAATTCCATGACTTGGGGCTTCTGCTTTTACAGCAGGGGGCGAAACGGTTTTTTCGGCTTCTTTGGGTGGCTCCTGTTCGGCTTTGGTTGCTGTCGGAACTATGAGCTGAGCTTCCTGCAAGGTTTTTTTATGCAGATAATCCATCACATCGGTTTTAGTCAGGCGGCCGTCTTTGCCGGAACCTTTGATGGCTGAAGGGTCCAGCGCATTTTCAGCAATTATCCGCCGTACCGAAGGGCTTAGCGGTATATCCGATTCGTCCTCTTCCTCAGGCTCAGGGCTGGCTGCCGCTGCTTTTTGTCCTTCTTCGACGGTTTGAGGTTCCAATACGGCCAAGACATCGCCGCCGACGACGATGGAACCGTCCTGCTTGAGTATTTTTTCAAGAATGCCGGATTCCGGTGCCGGGACTTCAAGCACCACTTTGTCCGTTTCAAGGTCGACGAGGTTTTCGTTCTTGATAACGGTGTCGCCGGGCTGCTTATGCCAGGTAATCAGCGTGGCATCGGAAACAGATTCGGGTAGGTTCGGAACTAGGACTTCAATGCTCATTGTTATTTTCCTGAAGGTTTGCCGTAAAGGGCCGATTGAACGACTGCTTTTTGTTGTTCTATATGGACGCGGAAATTACCGACCGCAGGCGCTGCCGAAGCCTCGCGGCCGGCATAAGTCATGCTGATTTTGGGGCCGAGATTGTCGCTGAAATGGTGTTTGGATTGATACCATGCGCCTTGATTTTGGGGTTCTTCCTGGCACCAGATGAATTCTTTGAGCTGCGGGTATCTGCCGACTTCCGCTCTAAACAACTCATCGGGGAAAGGGTAGAGTTGCTCAATGCGGGCAATAGCGACATGCTTAAGGTCGTCCTGGCGGCGCGCTTCCAACAGCTCGTAATAGACTTTGCCGGCACACATGACCAGGCGGGTCACTTTTTTGGGATTGATGTCGTCCTGCTCGCCGATGACGGGCAGGAACTGGCCGTCGGTTAAGTCCTCCAGTGTGGAAACCGCAAGTTTATGGCGCAGCAAACTCTTGGGGCTCATGATGATCAACGGTTTGCGATAGGGGCGCAGCATCTGGCGGCGCAGCAAATGAAATATTTGCGCAGGCGTCGTCGGGTTGCAAACTTGGATATTGTGTTCGGCGCACAGTTGCAGATAGCGCTCCAGCCGGGCGGAGGAGTGTTCCGGCCCCTGGCCTTCAAAGCCGTGCGGCAGCAGCAGCACCAGATGGCATAGGCGCCCCCATTTGGTTTCGCCGGAACTGATAAATTGGTCGATAACTACCTGCGCGCCGTTGGCAAAATCGCCGAATTGCGCTTCCCAGATAACCAGGGTATTCGGCATCGTCGTACTGTAGCCGTACTCGAAACCCAAAACGCCGGCTTCGGAAAGCAGGGAGTCGAAAACTTGCGCATAGCCTTGATCTTTGTCCAGGTGCTTGAGCGGCGTATAGGTTTTATTATGTAGTTGATTATGCAGAACGGCATGGCGATGCACAAAAGTGCCGCGGCCGACATCCTGCCCGGTCAAACGCACATGGTATTTTTCCGTCAGCAGCGTCGCATAGGCCATGTTTTCGGCAAAACCCCAGTCCAGCGGCATGGCTCCTGCCGCCATTTTGCGACGGTTCTCCATGACTTTGGCGACTCTGGGATGCATTTCAAAACCGGTCGGCAGGCGCTGCATCCTGTCGTTACAAAAACGCAGACGATCCATCGATACCGACGTATTGCAGGCCGACTTCCAGTCGCTGCCCAGAAATTCATTCCATTGGTTGGTGTAAGGGTAGGGGCCATCAGCCAGGATAGGCCGCGAAACAACTTCACCGGCTTCGAGCAGTTTTTGATAGTTTTGCTCCAACTCTGTGGCTTGTTCATCGGTGATCAGTCCGGCTTTAATGAGCTTTTCGGCATAAAGCTTCCGCGTCGATCTTCAGTTTGCGGATTTTTTTGTACATCAATGGCTGGGTGGCCGAAGGCTCGTCGGCTTCATTATGCCCCAGCCTGCGATAGCAAATAAGGTCGATGACCACATCCTTGTTAAAGGTCATCCGGTAGTCCAGCGCCAGTTTGGTGACGAAGATAACCGCGTCGGGATCATCGCCGTTGACATGAAAAACCGGCGCCTGAATCATGCTGGCCACATCGGTGCAATAAAGCGTGGAGCGCGCATCCTTCGGGTTGCTGGTGGTAAAGCCGATTTGGTTGTTGATGACGATGTGCACGGTTCCGCCGGTCGAAAAAGCGCGGGTTTGCGACATGTTCAGGGTTTCCATGATGATGCCTTGGCCGGAAAAAGCCGCATCGCCGTGGATTAAGATCGGGATGACCGTGTTTATGCCGTCTTTGCCCTGTTCTGTCTTGGCGGGCCTTAACCGAACCTTCGACCACCGGGTTGATGATCTCCAGATGCGACGGGTTGAATGCCAGCGTCAAATGAACCGGGCCGCCGGGCGTGCTGATGTCGGACGAAAAGCCCATGTGATATTTGACGTCGCCGGTGCTGACGCCCGGCGAGAGCGGCGAAGTGCCGGCAAATTCATTAAACAGGCTGGCAGGGCTTTTGCCCAGAATGTTGACCAGCACATTTAACCGGCCTCGATGCGCCATGCCGATCACAATTTCATTAACGCCTTTTGTCCCAAACCCTTGAATCAATTCATCCAGAATCGGGATCAGCGATTCGCCGCCTTCCAGGGAAAAACGTTTTTGGCCGACGAAGCGATTGTGCAAATGGCTTTCGATGCCTTCGGCGGCGGTCAGCAGTTTTAGCAGCCAGTGTTTTTTTTCGGGTTCCAGTTCCAAGTTGGTTTTAGAACTTTCCAAGCGGTTTATGATCCAACGCCTGATTTGGGTATCGGCGATGTGCATGTATTCGGAGCCGATGCTGCCGCAGTATATTTCTTGCAGATTGGCGATAATGTCGCGTAACGGCAGCTGGTCGGTGCCATAAAGTGCGCCGGTGTCGAACAGGGTGTCCATATCCGGTTCGGAAAGGCCGTAATACGCGGGATCCATATCGGCAGGGGGGGGCATTGTTTTTCCCAGCGGATTGTTGGCCGCAATCTGATGTCCGCGAACGCGGTAATGATTAATTAGCCGGGCAACTGCCGATTGTTTTTTAACGCTTTCTTCGGTGAAACCTTGTAATTTTGCCAGCCTGCCTTGGGATTTAAGCGCAAGCTGCGCAAAGCGTTCTACGACAGCGCTGTGAGGCGTTTCAAAATCAGCGCCATGGTGAATTTCGCTGAATTTTTCTTGCCAGCTGGGTTCAACCGAATCCGGGTCTTCCAGGTAGCGTTCATATAAGTTTTCAACAAAGCCGGCATTGCTGCCATAAAGGGAGGAAGAATCTTGAAAAAGTTTAAGCAGCTTACTCATTATGAATGTCCAATTTAGTCTGCAAGGATTTTGTCTTTGTCTGAACTCTTAAGTAGTATATACCAAGATTTAGCGTATTCTCTGACTAAAATGTGCGGTACTTAGCCAGGAAAGGCGAGCTAAATGTTTTCACCTAAACTAGGGTCGATGTGATTTTATGACAGACAAAAGAAATATTGTAATTAAAGTTAGCTATCCGGTAGCTGGAAAAGCGACTGAGAACGCGGCACCCAAGATGGTAACGGAATGGAATATTAAAAGGATTTTGCTTGCTGTGGGCGTGCTGGTTTTAGTGTTGGCGGCACTGATTTATGGTATTAGCAACGATACAGAAAAGACTGATGTGGATAATACTGTGGAGCCAGTTAATGCGATAGATAAATCGGCCGAGGTAAAGGAAACTGAGACTGAGACCAAAAACTTGGACATACCTAAGCAGGTAGTTGCCGAAACTAGCTCCTTGGTTAAGTCGAAAAATGAACTCAATAAGAAATCCGCCAGTATTCCAGTTAAGGATGTTATAAAAAAACAACCCAAGGAAAAAGTTATTAAAGAGCATGGATATTCAAAGGTTAATCCAAATGTGCCGAGAGCATTATTAACTTATGCAATTAATAATAAAGAGCCGGCAGGTGAGGTGGTAAAGAGTGTGGACGTTAGCCATAAAAAACCGGTATGGCTTTATTATTTTACTGAATTAAAGGCGATGAAAGGCAGTAAGGTTTATCATGAATGGCTGAAAAATGGTACGATTGTTTCCAGGCAGGAATTGGTTATATCGGACGATACATGGCGTACATCAAGCCGCAAGTTATTGTCCGATTCTGAGAAAGGTAACTGGACTGTAAGGCTGGTTGATAAAGACGGTCGGTTATTAAACGAGAAAAATTTTAAGGTTGAATAGTTATACTCCCGTTATCCAATAATTGAATATGTTTATAATTAGATTAATGGTATAATTTATATATGTTTTTTTATTTAAGGATTAAAAAATGACCGAATATCAAAATCTTTCTGAACGTGAATTGCAAACTGTTATTGAAAACGCAGAAAAAGCATTAAAAAATAAGCTGATTAATAAGCGTAAAGAAGTTATTGCGCAGATTAGAGAATTGGCCGCTTCTATCGACGTTGTTGTGGATATTCACGAGCCTGAAAAAAAGTCTGCTCGTAAGGGTGCAAAAGTTGCTATTAAATACCGTCATCCTGATGATCATAACAAAACATGGACAGGCCGTGGCGTGGCACCAAAATGGATGCAGGAATTGCTGAGCGCAGGCCATCAGCGCTCTGAATTCGAAGTATAAAATTAGGATAGTTCCAGCAATACGCACGGGGAAACGCTGAGCTTCAGCTCCGTTTCCCCGCGCGCATCAAGTTAAGCATAAACCCCGAATAACATCTGTGCCTTGCGGCAAAGACGTGTATTCAAGTCGCAAAGTTCTCAATCACTTGTTACATAATCCGCAGGGATGTGGTGAATGCAGAATTGCCAAATATCTGTCCATATAGGCAAAGCTTCCGCTCCTGCTCACGCCCCTTACCTACATCCATGTAGGCAAAGCAAGCTTTGCACTCCGGTATCGACTATTTTGGAGTCCAAAGCTTGCTTTGGTCGTTAAAAGCCAAGTTCTTAGCTACGTGTCTCCAATCCGAAACTGCTTTACGCGCACTCTTCAAATACACCCTCTTAAAAATACGGAAAATGCTGGTTATATTGTGATATAGTTCTCTTAAATGAGAATGATTGTTGATAACTGCTGTTTCGGATGGTTTTTAATGCACTTTATTTCAATGCTTAATTTATGGCAGTAAGTTTAAAAAATCTGTCTGTGGGCGATTCGGGGAAGATCGTCGGCTTTGAACAATCCGGTAAGGCTTATCGCAAGCGCCTGCTGGCTATGGGCTTGACGCCGGGAACCGAGTTTAGCGTGACCCGTTTTGCGCCGATGGGAGATCCGGTGGAAATTAAATTGCGTGGATTTTCATTAACCCTGCGTAAGGATGAAGCGGCCATATTGTTGATAGAGAAACTCTGATGAAAACTGATTTTACCGTTGGCGTTGTCGGCAACCCGAATTGCGGCAAGACGACGCTGTTTAATGCGCTGACCGGCGCTCGGCAGCATGTGGGCAACTGGCCCGGCGTTACGGTCGAGAAAAAAACCGGCGAGTATACTTTCGACCATAAAATTATCGAATTGGTTGATTTGCCAGGCACCTATTCATTGGAAGCCGCTGACGACCATGTCTCTTTGGATGAAAAAGTCGCCCGTGATTATGTCGCTTCCAAGCAGGCCGATTTAATCATTAACATTGTCGATGCCTCCAATCTGGAACGAAACCTGTACTTGACCTCGCAACTGATCGAGATGCGGGTGCCGATGATTTTAGCGCTCAACATGATGGATGCCGTTAAGCAACGCGGCATTAAGATCGATGTCGATTTCCTTGCGCAAACATTGGGCTGTCCGGTTATCCCGATTACCGCCTCGATCAAAGGCGGCATCGATGCATTAATGACGGCGATCAACAGCGCCGCCATCACCAAGCCGATACCTACCGCAAAAATCAGCTATACCCCTGAGCTGGAGCAAGCCATCGAGGACATTTCCCCGTTGTTGATTGAGATTGCCCAGCAGCACCCTTGCGAACTGCGCTGGCTGGCCGTCCGCTTGCTGGAAGACGACACCCTGGCCAAACAGATTGCAGGATCGGCCTTGCTGCCGACCGTTGCGCAATTGCAGCGCCGGGTGGAAGCGGAAACCGATGATGAAATCGACATTCTCGCCGCTGACGCCCGTTACGGCTTCGTCAATGAATTGACCACCGGCGCGGTCTGCAAGCTAAACGAAGTGACTCGTCACACCACCGATAAAATCGACAGCATCGTCTTGAATCGTTTCTTGGGCATACCGGTTTTCCTGTTGGTCATGTATGCGATGTTCATGTTCACCATCAACATCGGCAGCGCCTTCGTCGATTTTTTCGATCAAGCCGTAGGCGCTTTATTGATCGACAGTCTAAGCTTAGTGCTGACTAATCTGAATTGGCCACAATGGCTGATTGTACTCATCACTAATGGTGTAGGCGGCGGCATCCAGGTTGTCGCAACCTTTATCCCCATTGTCGGATTCCTGTTCATGTTCCTGTCGGCGTTGGAAGATTCCGGTTATATGGCCAGAGCGGCTTTCGTGATGGACAGATTCATGCGCATGATCGGCTTGCCCGGCAAATCCTTCGTGCCGATGATCGTCGGTTTCGGCTGCAATGTTCCGGCGATTATGGCGACACGGACGCTGGAAAGCCAACGCGACCGGATATTGACCAACCTGATGAACCCGTTCATGTCCTGCGGCGCCGGATTGCCGGTTTACGCCTTGTTCGCCGCCGCATTTTTCCCGGTCGGCGGCCAGAATCTGGTTTTCGGCTTGTACTTGTTGGGCATTGCGGTCGCGGTGCTGACCGGCTTGATCATGCGCCATACCCTGTTTAAAGGCGAATCGGCTCCCTTTATTATGGAACTGCCGGCCTACCACATGCCGACAGTGCGCGGTGTTTTTATCAGAACCTGGGATCGGCTCAAGTCCTTTTTGTTCAACGCGGGCAAAGTCATCGTACCGATGGTGTTAGTGCTGAACTTTCTTAACGCGTTGGGCACAGACGGCACATTCGGCCAGGAAAACAGCAATAAATCGGTATTAAGCGAGATCGGCCGCAGCCTGACCCCGGCGTTTAAGCCGATGGGTATAGAAAAAGACAACTGGCCTGCGACGGTAGGCATTTTTACCGGCGTCTTAGCCAAAGAAGCGGTGGTGGGAACCCTGGATGCCTTGTACAGCCAGATGACAGCCGACCGACACAAACGCCGAAAAAGCGCCATTCAGTCTCGAACAGGCTTTAATCGCCGCCTGCTTGACCGTGCCTAAAAACCTGCAAGATGTCGCCGACAATTTGTTAGACCCATTGGGCCTGAATATCGGTACCGTCGATGATGTGGCGGCGGCAGCCAGCGAGCAGGAAGTCAATGCGGGCACCTTCGCCGCGATGCAGCAAAGTTTCGACGGCAAAGCCGGAGCTTTCGCCTATTTGTTGTTTATCTTGCTGTATGCGCCATGCGTCGCCGCAACCGCTGCAATCTACCGGGAAACCAACATCAACTGGACTGTGTTTGTAGTGTTCTGGACCACCGGCATTGCCTACATGACCGCAACTGTTTTTTATCAGGCGATGACCTACAGCCTGCATCCTGACTATTCATTAGTCTGGATAGCCGGATTAATTATTGCCTTTTCGGCCGTATTGCTCGGCCTGTGGCTGCTTGGTAAAAATGCTGATGCAACAGGCTGTAAAACAAAGCAGGGAGTCTTTAAGTGATCCTGTCTGATTTGAGAGATTATTTAAAGGAGCAACGCCGGGTTGCGCTGGCGGATATAGTTACTCACTTCAACATGGATGCCGATGCCCTGCGAGGCATGTTGGACAAATGGATCAGCAAAGGCAAAGTGCGCAAACTGCCGTTGACTGCGTCTTGCGGCACCAGCTGCTGCCAGTGCGATACGGCTTTGACAGAGATTTATGAGTGGGTTGATGAGTAAATTCTGCAAAGCCACATGGAAGTTATATATTCGCTTAGCGGTTATTAGAATGCAGTGCTACAGCTGAATTAAGCTGAGCGTAGAATCAAACTAGCAGAGGAACCAACACGGTAAGGCGCAATCTGTAGGGCGTCAATAGCGTAGCGTATTGCGCCGCATGGCAAGACTATCATTCTACGGTTCTTTGTGGGAAAGACGGGGAATACTCGCTTAACCGATCACAATAAATGCGCCTTGCACCAGCAAACGCCGCCAGTCCATTTCGAAACGTTCGTAAGAAAACTGTTTTTCAAATAAATTCATGCTGTTTTTTCCATTATCAATGGTTTGCCGTTGGCTTATTTATTTTCTGCATTTTTCTATGATGTGTCATTATTGTTTTTTGAAATGTATTAATAATGCTTCACTTACTCTAGCCAACATAAACCTAAATTAAGTCAGTGAACTATGCGTATTCTTTGTCTTCTTGCTCTGGTGATTATCTCAATTCTTGAGATTAGTCCCATTCCCATTACCCCGGTAGTATTGATGTACGTTGTGTTGTTTCGACCGGCGTGGTTTTATGAATTGGTAATCAAAATATATGGCAGGGATTAAAACCAACCGATATAGGGAAGGGGGCTTATTTAAGCGGCAAGACACTAAAATTGAATGATTTTTCAGAGAGCAAACAAACCATGCAACTGCAAAATATAGGATTGATCAAGAAATTAGCGATAGCTTTGATTTTAATGGGGCTTGTATTGTTTATTGGTCATGAACTGAAGCTTCATCTTCCAGATCTGGAAGCCTGGATTCAGGGGTTGGGCGCTTTTGCTCCGCTGGGCTTTGTTTTCTTTTTTGTCATTCTGGCACCTCTTTTTGTGTCGATCGATGCGCTCTGCTTTGCCGCCGGATTGTTATTCCCAATTGGGGCCGGGGAGTTTTACATCATCATCGCAACCTATCTGGCAGCAGCGCTTATTTTTTTTCTGGGACGTTATTTATTGCGCGACCGGGTGGTGAAGTTCCTTGCCGAACATAAGCGTTTTTCTGAGCTCAACGCAGTAATCAATGACAATGAATTTAAGCTGATGTTTTTATTGCGCTTGACCCCGTTGCCGTTCGCAATGCTGAGTTATGCGTTATCGGTTACCCAAGTCAGGTTCTGGCCTTATTTGGCCGCAACCAGCGGCATTTTAATTTACAACGGCAGTCTGGTTTATTTCGGCTATACCACGAAACATCTGGCCGGGTTAATCAGTGGCGCTACGCCGCAAAGCGGCGTTTCATATCCATTGCTGGCATTGGGCTTGGTGATTTCCTTGGCGGTATTGATCTACGTGGCAATCATTGCGGGCAAAACTGTAAAGCAACTTGGAATGAAAGATTGAACAATTTTACATCTTCACCAAGCGATAAAATATGTGCTTTGCTATCTCAGCCGTTGAAATATAAAGCGCAACGATGATGCCCAGCAATCCGAGCAAACGAATCGGCAGCGGTTCAAAACCGATTAAGTGTGCAATCGGCGTATAGGGCAATGCCACGGTGACGGCGACGATGGTGAGCGTTGCGGCGACCAGATACTTGCCGGGGCGTGTGAAAAAAAACGGCTTGCTGCTGCGCACCACAAACACGATCAACGCGGCTGAAACCACCGACTCCAAAAACCAGGCGGTGCGGAATTGTTCGACAGAGACATCCAGCCACAACAGCAGGCCGAACGTCATAAAATCGAACAGCGAACTGACAAAACCAAAGGTGATCATGAATTTGCGGATGAACTTGATATCCCAGCGCCTGGGCTGCGAGACCATTTCCGCATCGACATTATCCGAGGCGATGGTCATTTCCGGGAAATCGGTCAGCAGGTTGGTCAGCAGGATTTGCTTGGGCAATAACGGCAGAAAGGGCAGGAATAACGACGCGCCCGCCATGCTGAACATGTTGCCGAAATTGGAGCTGGTCGCCATGAACACGTATTTCAGCGTGTTGGCGAAGGTGATGCGTCCTTCGCGAACGCCTTGCACCAATACGGCCAGGTCTTTTTCCAACAGCACAATTTCGGCGGTTTCCTTGGCGATGTCGGCGGCGCTTTCAACAGAAATACCGACATCGGCGGCATGCAGTGCGGACACATCATTAATGCCGTCGCCCATATAGCCGACCACAAAGCCGGCTTTTTTCAGTGCGATGATGATGCGCTCTTTCTGGTTGGGTTCGACTTCGGCGAATAAGTCGACTTTTGCTACTTTATGCATCAAGGCCCTGCCGCTCATTTGATCGATTTCCGGGCCGGTCAGGATTTCATGTTCGGCAAGCCCCAGTTGCTTGCTGACGGTGGCCGCCACCAGTCGATTATCGCCGGTAATGATTTTGAGCGTGACACCCAGTTCGCGCAGTTGCTGGATCGTCTCGGCGCAGTCCGCTTTGGGCGGATCGAAAAACAGCAGAAAGCCTAAAAAGCGCATTCCGGCCTCATCGGTCTTATCAATCCGAGTTTGAGCGTCCATGGGCTTGTAGGCCAGTCCCAGGGTGCGAAATCCCTGGCGGCTGAAGTCTTCATAACGCTGCTGAATCTGCTCGCTGACCGACTCTATCGGCGTCAATGTACCATCGGCATTTTCCGCTTCAGAGCAGGCGGCAAGAATATTGGTCAGCGCGCCTTTGGTGATCAACATGTTTTCGCCTTGTTTTGAAACCAGCAGGCTTAACCGTTTGCGGTAAAAATCATAGGGAATTTCCGCCAGTTTTTTGCAGTCTTTCACATCGAACTGCCGGTATTGCCGGATCGCTTCGTCGATGGGATTGCTAAATCCGGTTTCATAGACGGAATTAAGGTAGGCATAAAATGCCACCTTTTCGCTGGCGTTGCCTGACAGGTCAAACGTATCGTGCAGATGCACGGTGCCCTCGGTCAAAGTGCCTGTTTTATCCGAACACAGCACATTCATGCTGCCGAAGTTTTCGATGGAAGCCAGCTGCTTGACGATGACTTTTTGCTCAGCCATGCGCTTGGCACCGTGAGCCAGATTGATGCTGATGATTGCGGGCAATAATTGCGGCGTTAGGCCCACGGCAAGCGCCAGCGCGAACAAAAACGAATCCAGCACCGCTTTTTCAAGATAGACATTCACTGCAAAAATCAGGATAACCAGTATCAGCGTGATTTCCATCAGCAGATAACCAAAGTGTCTGATGCCGCGTCTCAAACTCGGTTTCAGGAGCCTTTAGCTTAATGCGCAGGGAAAGTTTTCCGAATTCGGTGGCTTGTCCTGTTGCAACCACCAGCGCCGTGGCATCGCCGCTCTGCACGTGCGTTCCCATCCACAAGGCGTTGGTGCGCTGGCTTAGTGCGGTCTCTGCGGGCAACACGCCGGGCAGTTTTTCGACCGGATAGCTCTCGCCGGTCAAGATGGCTTCATCGACAAACAGATTGTCGGATTCCAGGATCAGGCAATCCCCCGGAATAACATCCCCGGCCTTGAGTAAGATAATATCGCCGGGAATCAGGTTTTCGGCGGCAATCTCCGTTGCAATGCCGTCGCGAAGCACGCTGACCTTGATCTGCACGATCTCCAGCAGTTTTTCTATGGCGCTAGCCGCGCCTTTTTCCTGCCAGAAGCCCAACAAACCGCTGATCAGCACAATCGTTAAAATGATCGCCGCATCCAGCCGGTCATGTAAATAGAATGACAAGCCGGTGGCAAAAAGCAGTATCAGGATAATGGAGCTTTTAAACTGGGCCAAAAACAGCCGCAGGTTCCCTGTCTGCTTTTTGTTGTTCAGCCGGTTTGCGCCGTAGCGCTTTAAACGCTGCTTGGCTTCCTCGTTGCTTAATCCTTGAACTGTCGTAGCCAGCTGCTTGAGTTGCTGTTCGGCAGGAGTGTTCCAGAATACGTTATGCGTTTCAGGTTTATCCGATTTTGAAACGTTTTTCATGATTAATCCTGCTGTGATTTCGGGTCAATGAATGGGCGTAAAATCCCTATTTGGCAAAAAACACGCTATTTACCTAATCTCTATTAATTCCAAGCTATACCAGCGACGTACTTAGAAATAGGTGAGCTTTCTACGTTGTGATGGGCTTAATGTATGTTCGGTAGCGTACAGACCGCAACTAACTACGGGATATATTCTTTATATACTTTAATACGTTTAAGTGCAGGTGTGATTATATCTCACGGCATGAGTAACAGCTCCTGCCGTATATCGATGGATCTAATTGAGAAATTTATAAACAAGTAAACGGCTTACGGCCGGCAGGCGATGAGGCCAGGAGAAACTGCAAATGCAAGCTTATCCATTAAAATCATTTGCTTTTATGGAACTGGCGGCCTTAACTGTGCTGGTATTGTTGGGGTTTTGCTATGTCGAAAATGCAGGCGTTTTTTCGCGCCACATGATTATACATATAGCGCTGATGACCGTGGCAGCACCGGTTTTAGCAAGTTTACTGCTAAAACTGAAGTATTTATCCGCTAAATCCACTGATGTTTCCACACTGTTCGCAGCTATTACTCTACAAGCTGCTTTGTTATTTGCATGGCATTCGCCGCTAGGTGTCGGTTTGGCTATGAAAGGGCATGCCGGGACTTTGCTGATGCAAGCAACCCTGTTTTTCTCCGCATTATGGTTTTGGCTCACAGTATTCAATCAGACCGGCAGAACATTTATGGCGAGCAGTTATTGCGCTGTTGTTGACCGGCAAGCTGTTTTGCTTAATTGCCGTATTGCTGATATTTGCGCCTCGTGTGCTTTACGGCATGACGGCCTATGCCAATTGAACTCGCCGATCAGCAGTTGGCCGGACTGCTTATGGTTACTGTTTGCCCGATTACTTACGTGCTTGCTGCGGTTGTGCTTAATTTCCCGTTGGTTCCAGACATTGTCTGATACGCAAAGCAATGTTACTTCTACGGCGGTTGCAGCGGAAAACAGCTCATGACAATGCCGGTAAGAAGACGTTTGCGTAAACTTCTGCCTTGGGCGCTTGGGCTTTTTGCCGGGGGCATTGTGCTTGTTCTGGCTATCGCATATTCCGGCATTTTCAACATCGCGGCCAGTGCGGGACATCCGGTTTGGCTCGAGTGGCTTTTAATGCTGGGCAAGGAGCGTTCGGTTATCGTCAACAGCAAGCCTGTTGATGTACCTGAGTTGAATCTTACCGAACTAGTGCCGCTTGGCGCTGCACATTTTCAAGGAGGTTGCGCAACCTGCCATAGGACGCCGGGGCAAAAGTTGAATCCTGTTTATGATCAGATGCTGCCTTCGCCTCCGGACTTGAAAGTGCATGCACCGATGTGGACGCGCAAACAACTGTTTTGGATGGTGCGGCACGGCATTCAATTTACCGGTATGCCCGCCTGGAGCGGCGATGATCGCGATGATGAAGTTTGGGCGGTGGTTGCGTTTCTGGAAGCGCTGCCGTCGATGAATACAGCGGATTACCTGAAATATGCGAGCGGTAACAGCAAAAATATTACAGCAGCTCAAGCTGGCGAAGTTGCCAGTCAGGGCAGGCCCAAGGTTAATCTCACCGCATGCAGCCGTTGCCATGATACAGACAATGCGCCGCCGACAAGTCCTTATGTACCGAGCCTTGGGGGTCAGAATAAAGCTTATTTGAAAAGAGCCTTGCACGAATATCACAGCGATCTGCGACAAAGCGGCTTTATGGAGCCTATTGCCGTCGAACTTGATGATGAACATATTAATAATTTGGCGGACTATTACGCGTCGTTAACGTCTTCAGTCAGTAAAACCGCTCAGAGCGTATCTTCGTGAAGGCGCCATGCTGGCGGTGCATGGCGATCTATCGCGCAAGATTCCGGCTTGCCTGTCGTGCCACGGGGCTAACAAACGTTCGGATTATCCTCGTCTTGACGGACAATCCGAACAATATATCAGACAGCAGTTACTGGTTTTGCAACGGGGAATACGCGCAAAAACACCTTACGGCGCGATTATGACCACCATTGCAAAGCGCTTGACCGAGCAACAGATGGGAGCGGCAGCCTCATTCTTTGCAAGTCAATCGCCGACGGAACGCACTGAGCACAAAGCTGGGGAGGGCTTGCGGCAATGAAACAGGTTTGGATGATATTTTGTGTTATGGCTTTGTTGATCATAGCCGGCTGTGATGGCCAGCAATCGGCGTTTACCGCTTTAGGGCCGGTTTCATCGCGAATTACGCTGCTGACCTGGATCATGTTTATCGGAGCAGCCTTAATAACGCTTTTAATTTGCGCGCTAATGGTTGATTTCAATAGCCGGTCCTGCCGATTGGCGTCACAAACTTACCAGTGAAAAAAGCATTGTTTGGGGAGGGATGGTTTTTCCGGTAGTGACTTTGACCGCTTTGTTGATTTACGGATTTTTGGTTTTAAAAGCCGGGGGAACATTGGCGCAGGCCGAAAACCCGGTGCATATTTCAGTGGTAGGCGAGCAATGGTGGTGGCGGGTTATTTATCGGCACGACGACGGTCATACCACGGAAAGCGCTAATGAACTGCGGATTCCTACAGGCCGCCCGATTGAAATCGAGCTATCGACGGCGGATGTGATTCACAGCTTCTGGATACCCGCGTATGCAGGCAAGGTCGACATGATTCCTGGACGCACCAATATTTTGCATTTTATTGCCGATAAACCCGGCATCGTGACTGGACAATGCGCAGAGTATTGCGGCGGCGCGCACGCGCTGATGTCGTTTTATACCGTGGCGATGACGCCTTCCGATTATGACGCTTGGCTCGCCAAGGAGCGAATGGACGCGAAACCGGCGCTTGCGCATGAGGGCGAACAGGTCTTTTTATCCAGCGGATGCGCTGGCTGCCATACGGTTCGCGGCATCCCGGCAGACGGCAAGATAGGGCCGAATTTGACCCATGTCGGCAGCAGGCTGTCGCTCGGTGCAGGTATTTTGCCGAATACTAAGGAAGGCTTTGCCAAATGGATTAGTCAGCATAAAACGGTTAAGCCTGAAAATTTGATGCCGCCTTTCGATATTTTTTCTGAAAGCGAGTTGCAGGCCTTATCGGTTTATTTGAACAGCCTGGAGTAATTGCGATGCATAAGCTGGAAAATAAAACATCGGAAAAGGCGCGCATGGCGCGCCCTACAGTGCAGGATGTAGGCCGGAATAAGACCGCCCGGCGTCAGCAAGGGTGGGCGTTTCCGGCAATCAGAGCAGGAAACGCCAGTCCTGCGCTTAACGCGCGGACAGGCTTCGCTCTCGTTCCCACGCGGCGCGTGGGAACGAGCGTCTCTTACGCTGGTTCCCAAGCTCGACGAGAGCGACTATATTCCGGCTGTTAATTCCATGAGGGGGAGTTAGTGACAGAAATAACCGAACCAAAATCAGCACTACCCAATACCTTGCCGCGCCCCGCAGGTGAGGAGGAACAACTGCTGCGCATTTGGGCTCAACCGACCGGATGGCGGTGGTTCACAGCGGTCAATAACACAACGATAGGCTTACTTTATATCGGCGCCGCCTTTGCTTTTTTTGTTCTCGCCGGCCTAGTCGCTTTGGTTATGCGCACCCAACTGGCCGTACCGGAAAATCATCTGGTCAGCCAGGATTTATACAACCAGCTTTTTACCATGCACGGCACCACCATGATGTTCCTGTTCGCGGTGCCGGCCATGGAGGCATTGGGAGTGCTGCTGCTGCCGCAAATGTTGGCTGCCAGGGACTTGCCGTTTCCGCGGCTGAGTGCGTTTGCCGTCTGGGCATATATCATCGGCGGCGGGGTATTTTTCAGCACCATTTTTTACGACCTGGCGCCCGAAAGGCGGCTGGTTTATGTATACGCCGTTGACATTGACGGAATATTCTCCAGGCGATAACGCCGACTTCTGGCTTCTAGGCATAGGCTTTATCGAAATCTCTGCCATCGCCGGGGCGATTGAGATTATTGTCGGTATTTTGCGAACCCGGCCGCCCGGCATGTCGCTCGATAAGCTGCCTATTTTCGGCTGGTCCATGCTGGTCTTTGCGGGCATGATTGTGGTGGCGTTCCCGGCGGTGATTCTTGCAACGATGTTTTTGGAGATCGAGCGCTCTTTCGGCTGGCCGTTTTTTACTGCCGCAAGCGGTGGCGACCCGTTGTTATGGCAACATCTGTTCTGGTTTTTCGGTCATCCGGAAGTGTACATTATTTTCCTGCCTGCGGCCGGGCTGGTGTCTATGATCGTGCCGACCATGGCGCGCACACCTCTGGTAGGTTACAAGCTGATTGTCGTCGCGCTGATTGCGACCGGGTTTTTCAGTTTCGGTTTGTGGGTGCATCATATGTTCGCAACCGGCATTCCGTCCCTCAGTCTGGCCTTTTTTTCTGCGACGAGCATGGCCGTGGCAGTGCCGTCCGGTATCCAGGTTTTTTCCTGGATTGCTACCATAGCCTCATCCAAAGGCCGGTTTCAGTTGAACACGCCTTCGCTATTCGTGCTCGGCATGCTGTTTATTTTTACCGTCGGCGGACTGACCGGCGTGATGGTCGCGATGGTGCCGTTCGACTGGCAGGCGCACGATACGCATTTTGTCGTCGCTCATCTGCATTACGTATTGGTCGGCGGCATGGTGTTTCCGCTATTTGCGACCTTTTATTATTGGGCGCCGATGGTCAGTACACAAATGCTGTCCGAGCGGCTGGGAAAATGGACTTTCTGGCTGATGTTTATCGGCTTTAATGTGACTTTCTTTCACATGCATATTACCGGCCTGATCGGCATGCCGCGCCGGGTGTGGACCTATTCGGAAGCCTCGGGATTAGGGCCTTATAATTTTGTATCGACAGTCGGCGCTTATATCATCGGCTGCCGGGGTGCTGGTTTTTATCATCGACGTGATGCGCAATTTTCGGGTCGGGCAGCACGGCATGAGCAACCCCTGGCAAGCCGGAACCCTGGAATGGCTGCCTACGGATGTGTATTCCACTCGCTCCATTCCGCATGTGACCAGCCGCGAGCCGCTTTGGGACCAAGCCAACCTGGCCGAGCAGGTCGAGGCGGGCGAACATTATTTACCCAATGCCCCTACCGGCGGACGAGAGACCATTGTCACCTCCGCGATTGAAGCCAAGCCGCAATACGTCATTCAAATGCTGGGTCCGGGCTGGATGCATTTTTTCGCCGCCGTCTTTACCGCCGCTTGTTTTCTTTTGCTGACGATCAAGGTGGTTGTGCCTGCGCTTGTTTGCGGTGTGCTGGCTATTGTCTGCTTTCTGGTTTGGGCGTGGGAACTTGGATAAAGGCCCGGCCAAGGGGCCGATCGATATCGGCGCAGGGTTTAAGCTTCCGGTTTATGTCACCGGCCCGGTCGGTCATGGCTGGTGGGCAATGGTTATGCTGATGCTCGTTGCCGGTTCGCTTTATTTCGCCTATTTGTTTTCTTATCTATACATCTGGACAGTATCGCCCGGAGTCTGGCCCTCCGATGCTGCGAACCTGCCGAGCTTACAGTGGCCGGCGGTCATCGCATTGTTGTTTATTGCCGGCGCTGCATTTTTTGCTGTGGCTAAGGGAACGCTCCCGGAACCGGGCGAGAAGAATTTATTAACACCGCTGCTGATACTACTCGGCGCACTATTGAGTGTATTTGCAGTGTACCTGGAAATCTGGTGTCAATGGCAGACAGGCCTCAGTCCTGCAAAATCAAGCTATGGCAGCGCTAGTGTATATGGCCGGCGTTTTAGACGGGCAGTTGGTTTTTGCGGTGCTGATGATGTCGCTGTTCGTTATCGCGCGGCATTTTACCGGCAAGCTCGACCGGGTACGCTTTGCCAGCCTGGAAAACACCAATTTGCTGGCTTATTACACCGTAGCTCAAGCGCTTATCGGTCTTTTGCTAATTCACGGCTTCCCGAGAATGATTTGATTATGACGACATCAAAACAAGTATTTTCTGAAAAATTTATCGGCATAGCGCTGCTTTCACTAGCAGGCCCTTTCATTTGGGTCTTGCATTTTGCCGTTGTGTACGGGGTTCAGCATATTGTCTGTGCCACGCTCAAAAACAACGCCGACTTTTGGGTGCATACTTGCCATTATTGTTATAACCGTTGCGGCGCTGCTGGCGTTATTGGCATTAATCATCAAGCCCGATATTATGCAACGTCTGTATAGAGATCAGGTCAGGCAAGAAACCACGAAAGAGTTTTTTACCGGAATTATGCGCTTGCTGGCGTTGTTATCTGTTTTCGGCGTTTTATGGTCGGGGATCGCTTTATTTTTTCTGCCGACATGCGGTTCAGTCAGCTGAAGCACTAAAAGTGAGCGCCGGTTAGCGCTAGCTAGGTGCAGGGCTTAAAACGCGGCTTCCGGATTCGTTAATTCACAAACCGGCTGATGGCTCAGTATTCTCAGCTCAACCATGTCTGAATGTTGATAGGTAGTGATACGAATATCATTGGTTTGCTGCATGTTATAGATTTCTAGGGGACCGATAGAGCCAGAGTGCCAACTATTAATTGTCCCAAAAGTTCTTGCACGTTTTCCATTGGAAGTTTGGCGAAACTTTTGTGGGCGGTAGAGACGCGGTTTACCGCGTCTTTTGAGGGTGCTCCGTATAATCCTAAGAATACTACGAATTCAGACGCGATAAATCGCGTCTCTACAGTTAGACCAATTGGGAATTCCGGGTTCCCAATTGATGTGATAACTTTTGGGACGATTAATATCATTTTTTAAACTTTCGTAGATCACTCCCGGTTAGCTTTACGTAGGGTTCACTGCAAGACCGTACTCAATGAGGAGATACAACATGACGAAAGTTCTGGTTCTTTACTACAGCATGTACGGACATATCGAAACGATGGCGCACGCAGTAGCTGAAGGTGCGCGTTGCGTTGAGGACACCGAGGTCGCTATCAAGCGAGTACCGGATTTGGTGCCTGAAGACGTGGCGCGAAAGGCCGGAGCCAAACTAGACCAGGTCGCGCCGATTGCTGTGGTGGACGAATTGCCGGACTACGACGCCATCATCTTCGGCACGCCGACACGTTTCGGCAACATGTGCGCGCAGATGCGCAACTTTCTCGACCGGACCGGCCGGTTGTGGCTGAGCGGCAGCTTGATCGGCAAGGTGGGCAGCGTGTTTACGTCCACGGCTACGCAGCACGGCGGCCAGGAAACCACGATCACCTCGTTTCACTCCACCTTGCTGCATCAAGGCATGATTATCGTGGGGGTTCCTTATTCCTGCCAGGAGATCCTGAATATGAGTGAAATCACCGGCGGTTCGCCCTATGGTGCCAGTACGCTTGCCGGTGCCGATAATAGTCGCCAGCCGTCGGAGAATGAACTGAAAATTGCCCGTTTCCAGGGAAGCCACGTTGCCAAAGTGGCTAAGAAACAATCAGCTTAGCAGTCGTCTGCAGGTCTAGTAAATGAACGGTTCCGAATTCAGATCTCGCTTCGTCTTCTCAGTCAATTACGTATTTTTTTTATGTGCCTTGGCGTTTCTGCCGACTTCCGCCGCATCGGCGGATAATGAAGTCGCCCCGCTTAACTATTTCTTGCATAGTCACGGCCCGGCTTCAATGCCTACAATGCATTTGGGCTGGGTGTTTGTCGCACTTTTGGCTGTAATTTTCGTCATCATCTCGGCGCTTCTGGTCGTGGCTGTTTTCCGTAACCCTCCCTCGGAGGATAGCCATCAAATTGGCCGAGAAGATGAAGGGATGCCCTGGATCTATATCGGAACCGGCATATCCGCCTGCATTTTGTTTGCGTTGGCTATTTATACATTGATTACGCTTAATGCGGTCGCAAAGCCGACGTATGCTCCGACGTTGACGCTGACTGTCACCGGCTACGACTGGTGGTGGAAGGTCGAATATGAAGATGACGATCCGACCCGCAGCTTTGTGACCGCAAACGAGATACATATCCCTGTCGGACAGCCCGTTCTCGTCAAACTGAAAAGCGCAGATGTTATTCATGCTTTTTGGGTGCCGATGCTGGCCGGCAAAACACAAATGATTCCGGGCCTGACCAATCAGCAATGGCTCGAAGCCGATGCCGAGGGCGTTTATAGCGGGCAATGTACGCAGTATTGCGGCGTCCAGCATGCGCACATGGGCTTGGAGGTAGTTGCTCAAACTGAGGATGAATTCAGGACATGGCAAGATGCCCAGCGTCAATCAGTCGTAACGGTTTCCGCAATCGATGTTAATGCCGGGCAGAAACTTTTCCTTGATCAATGCGCCGGTTGTCATGCTATTCGCGGAACCGAGGCCGTGGGCGCTCATGCACCCGATTTGACGCATCTGAAATCGCGCCGTCTGATTGCCGCCGGATTGTTAACCAATACCCCGGAGCATTTGGTGCAGTGGATTACCCATGCCCAAGACCTCAAACCGGGGGCGCGCATGCCCAGCATGATATTAACGGCGGCGGAGATTAGCGCTCTGTCGGCATTTTTATCGACACTTAACTAGGAAGGAAGAGCCGCTCATGAAAGATGTCGATCAAAGCATGCCTGACCTTAATCTTGCACGCGTACTCGAGATGGGCTCAGCCCCGGTCGGTTCGGTTGCCGAAATGCGTCTCGCCCGACTATGGGAGTCGGCACCCGGATGGCGCGGCTGGCTGTCGACGGTCGACCATAAAACTATAGGGCTGCGTTATCTGGTCACCGCGTTTATTTTTTTGCTGATGGGCGGAGTCGAAGCGCTGATTATGCGTTTGCAACTCGCACGGCCGGACCAGACCCTGCTGACGCCGGAACAGTACAGCCAACTGTTCACGATGCACGGGATAACGATGATTTTTCTGTATTCGCTGCCGATACTATCGGGATTTTCCAACTATTTATGGCCGCTTATGCTGGGTTCTCGGGATATGGCGTTTCCGCGTCTTAACGCTCTGTCTTATTGGATTTTCCTGTTCGCCGGTATTTTTCTCTACGCCAGCTTTCCTCTGGGAGAAGCTCCGAACGCAGGCTGGTTCAACTACGTGCCGTTTGCAGGATTGGAGTACAACACCGGCCCCAACATAGACGTCTATACGCTCGGCATGGTGTTGCTGGGGATTTCCACGACTGTCGGGGCTATCAATTTCATTGTCACGCTATTTCGAATGCGTGCGCCCGGCATGTCGATCGACCGGGTGCCGATCCTCGTTTGGGGGACGCTGACTGCATCGGTAGCGAATATTTTTGCTGTTCCTTCGGTCAGTCTGGCCTTTTTTATGTTGTGGCTGGATCGTCAAATGGGTACGCATTTTTTCGACGTGCTAAATGGTGGAAAACCGCTGCTCTGGCAGCATTTGTTTTGGATGTTCGGGCATCCCTGGGTTTATGCGGTCGTGCTTCCCGCCATGGGGATCGTGTCCGACGCGCTGCCTACCTTTTGCCGGCGTCCGCTGGTCGGTTACTCGGCAGTCGCACTGTCAACCATGGCGACCATGCTGCTCGGTTTCGGCGTGTGGATCCATCACATGTTCGCTACCGGCTTGCCGACGCTGGCGCTGTCGTTTTTCGGCGCTGCCAGCATGGTCATTTCGATCCCTAGCGCTGTCGCGGTGTTCGCATGGATAGCCACCATTTGGCTGGGACGCCCGGTGTTCAATACACCGTTCCTGTTTTTCGCCGGTTTTGTGATCCTGTTTGTGATCGGCGGGCTTTCAGGCGTGATGACGGCAGCTGTACCCCTGGATTTTCAGTTGAATGAAACCTACTTCATCGTCGCACACTTGCATTACGTTTTGCTGGGCATCAATGTGTTTCCTGTCATTGGCGGAATCTATTACTGGTTTCCCAAGTTCTTCGGCCGGATGATGGATGAAACGCTTGGAAAATGGAGTTTCTGGGTCATGTTCATCGGCTTTAATCTGGGTTTCTTCCCGATGCATCTGGCCGGCCTGCTGGGTATGCCGCGCCGCATATATACCTATGCACCTCACATGGGTTGGACGACGGTCAACATGGTCACATCTATCGGGTCGTTTGTTTTTGCCGCGGGCATTTTGATATTTCTGGTCAACTGCTTTGCCAGCCTGAAGCGCGGCGTTCCGGCTACTTCGAATCCCTGGGATGCACCGACGCTGGAATGGGCGGTGCCATCGCCGCCGCCTGTTTACAACTTTGCGGTTATCCCGTTTGTCGCCAGTCGTCATCCGTTATGGGAGGATCGGCTTGGTAAAGATGCCGGCCGCTCCAGTTTTGAACACGGTTATTTGTTGATGGAAGGGCGGGAAGCGCTAGGCACGACGCCGCTCGATGCCAATCCGGACATCATCCTCAAAATGCCGGACGATTCCTACACTCCTTTCTTGCTCGGGCTTTTTGGTGCTTTGGCCTTTGTCGGCTTGTTGCTGCATTGGCAGTTTTTTACGGTGCTGATGACGTTGGCTTGCATCCTGTCGCTGACGGTGTGGATGTGGCCGAGGAAAAACCTGGTGCAGCGTGTGCCGCACATCGAACACGATAAGGAGGCCGCCCATGTCTGAGCTGGATCAAGCACTGCCGGTAGGCAGCGAAGGCAAACGCTCCGGCGGCTGGTGGGGAGTGCTGGCATTGATAGTCACCGAAGGTTCACTGTTCGGCTATCTATTGTTTACCTACTTCTATTTGGCATCTCAATCGGAACAGCACTGGCCGCCGGAGGGCTTGCCGGTGCTGCTGATACCGGGCATAAATACCTTGATATTGCTCGCCAGCAGTTTATTCGTCTGGGTGTGCGAGCGTTGCATTCAGCGCAGACTGTTTAATTGGAGCCTTGCGTCGATGGCGTTGGCGCTCGGTCTTGGCGTTTGCTTCGTCGCCATTCAGCTGAGTGAGTGGGGCAAAAAAACCTACGATATGACATCGAACCTGTATGGATCGCTGTATTTCACCATCACCGGATTTCATATGGTTCATGTCATCGTGGGGCTGGTCATCCTGATGGCGCTGCTGCTTTGGATTGCGCTCGGCTATTTCGATCACAGACGCTACGCCGCCGTAACCATTGGCGGGCTGTACTGGCATTTTGTCGATGTGGTCTGGTTGTTTGTATTTACCACCTTGTATCTAACGCCTTACCTTTACTAGGACAGACTATGAACCGTTCATTCAAGCACGATTCATCCCTTGAGCCTTCCGCTCATCCTGGCGGCCGGGTGAGCACGATGTTCTTATGGGTGGGGCTGTTCGGCGCACCGGTCGCATGGATTGCGCAAGTGTTTTTGAGCGAACCGCTTGCAGCCTATGCCTGTTACCCTTACCAAGCGCCCCTATCTGCGCCGATCTGGGAGGGGGTGCCCTCAATACTGGCCGCAATCAGCATTGCTTGCTTCACGATAGCTCTGTCGTCCGGGCTGGTTGCATGGATTTTATGGCGGCAGTCTGGCCCTAAGTCAGTTGGCGAAGGCCGAAACCGGTTTTTAGTGAAATTAAGCGCGATGTCGAGTTTCATCTTCACCGTTGCGATTATATTCAATATCTGTGCAGTTTTATTGGTGTCGCCATGCAGCTCATGGTTTTAATGATTATGCCGTCGACAGTTATCCTAAGCCGGATAATGCTTAAGCTCATAGCCAGCGTCTGTGCGGCATTATTATCCGGCCTTGCCGTGGCGCAGCCAGTTGACCCGGCAGACATTAGCCGTGGAGCTTACCTTGCCAGGGTAGGGGACTGTATTGCCTGCCACACGGCCGGACCGCAATCCCCCAAGTTTGCCGGCGGACTGTCGCTCAATTCGCCGTTCGGAATCATTTACTCGACGAATATTACGCCGGATCCGGTCACCGGCATCGGCAACTACAGCTTGAAGGACTTTAGTCGCGCCGTTCGAAACGGCGTTGCCAAGGGCGGCAGGCGTTTGTATCCGGCAATGCCATACCCGTCGTTCACGGCTATTACGGATGACGATATTCATGCTCTTTATGTTTATTTCATGAATGAGGTGACACCTGTCAACTATAGGCCGCCCGAAACTAAACTGCCTTTCCCCTTCAATATACGCTTGAGCCTGTTTTTTTGGGATGCGGCTTTTGTCAAACATAAGCGTTTTGAACCGAATGATGATCGCGACGCTCAGTGGAATCGCGGCGCCTATCTGGTGCGGTCGCTCGGCCATTGCGGGGCCTGCCATACGCCTCGCGGTCTTGCCTTCCAGGAAGAGGCCTATTCGGAATCGTCGCCGTTCTATTTAAAAGGCGCTTTGGTGGACAACTGGTTTGCGGCGAATCTGAGAGGAGACCACGCTTCCGGCTTGGGTCGATGGTCGGAAGCGGACATCGCAGCATTCCTGGAAACAGGTCACGGCGGGCAGGTAGAGGCGTTTGCCAGCATGATCGACGTCATCGAAAACAGCACCCAATATTTTCATAAAGACGATCTGAATGCGATAGCTCATTACCTGAAATCCTTTCCCGCTTACGGCGAAAAGGCCTCGTACAAGCCGGATGCGCCGGCCGCAGCCGTAGCATTGTCGGCAATGGTAACCGGCGAGATGGAGCATCCCGGTGCAGGTCTTTACCAGTCATTTTGTTCAAAGTGCCATCAAGTAACCGGAATTGGCGAACCGGGTAAATTTCCGAAGCTCGCCGGAAATTCGATTGTTCTATCCGAAAACCCTACTTCGCTGATCCGCCTTCTACTGGAAGGAAGCAAGACTGTGCAAACGGGAGGGGGAGCGGAACCCCAGAAAATGCCGAGTTTTGCGGAAAAGTTTTCCGACCGGCAGATCGCCGAGGTGCTTAGTTTCATTCGCAATAGCTGGGGCAATGAAGCGTCTCCAGTGACGACGCGCCAAGTGTCATCGTTACGGAATGCGTTGCAAAAGAAACCGAATAAAAGCCCTATTCACCATGAAGACACGAAGAAGGACGCTAAGTTTGAATTCTTCGTGTCTCGGTAGTGAAAATTATTTTATTTAATCGGTTGCCGCAATTCCTTGCGAATCACGATCAATATGCCGATTACGCTCATCATTGCCCCTTGAGTCCATAGAATCAAGCCGCCGATTTGCTGGTCTGTGATGGAACTCATGCCGGTGAATGCGCGTCCGCATAGGGTGTAAATCGGGTAAAGCTCGTGCTGCGCGAAAAAGATTAGTGCGCCGGCGAGTATTTGCGGCGGAACCACGGCCAGCATCATTGCGATGCGGCTAGCCGGAGACCTTATGGAATCAGGATTCAGCGCAATTCCCCAAAACATCAGGCCGTTCAAAGCCATGCTCCAGTTCATCAGGCGATAGATGCGCCAGTCGAGCATGGCGATAAAGTGGATAGACGGCAGCAGCCAAAAAACGAGCAAGCCCACGAAGCCCGTAACGGCGGCGGCAGGATGGAATAAAATCTTGACCGAACCTCGCACCGGCTTCCATTCTGAAACCCTTCGGATCAATCGCTTGCCTGCCAGAGGCACTCCTTCCAGCAGAGCGTCTTTAGGGCAAGCCAATACGATCAAGAACGGCCCCAGATGATGAAGCGCCAGGCTTTGGAGCTGATGAACGAAGAACTGATGCTCAGCATAATAATCGGCTTGAGTTTGAGTGACGGCATAAAGGGATAACAGCCCGGCCCAAAAATATAGTTTTTGTTGAAATGACTGTTTGCATCGTAGGCCGCCGCTTATAAACAGCATGGCTGTAATAGCCGTTACGATGGCAACGGCATAGGATGTTTCCCACGGGACGAGCCATTGCAGCGGGTTCATTTAGCTACAATCTCACTGAATCCAGCAGATGTTGCAAATCGTCCGCTACCGTTTCAACACTATCATTCGGTGTCATCAGCAGGCGCGCATGGCCTTGCGGGTCGAAAATATAAACTGCAGCGCTGTGAACGATGCCGTCGGAATCCGATTTTTTAGGACGGTAAGCCGCCCGGTAACGCTTCGCGATGTCTTCGATTTCAGCATCATTGCCTGTCAGGCCAACCGCATGTCCGGCATCGAACGCTGTTACATAGCGGTGCAACACTTCAGGGGTATCGTGGCCGGGATCCAGGGTGACAAATAGTATGCGGGTGCGGTTCGCATGATTTCCCAAACGGCGCACTACGTTTGCCAACTGAAACAGAGTGGCCGGGCATTCTGACTGACAATGGGTGAAACCGAAAAACAACATGACCAAGTAGCCTTGATAAGATTGATCCGTAACGGGTTGCCCGGTGTCGTCCAGCAGCGAGAAATGTAAATCCGGCAGATGGCCGGTAATCTCATGCAGTTGCCACTGCTTTTCCGGATTACAGCCGATTAATGCCAACATCAATGTTATGCAAAGAAGCTTCGTCATTGCTCAGGACCTCCCGCTCTTATATTCAGTGTTTTTCTGTCATTAATCGATAACAGCATGATGTTGTCCTGGAGTCCAAAGCTGGCTTTGGATGATTTACGCAGACGAGGCCTGTCCAGTATTCCGCAGGGATTAGTTATGACTTAAAGCGCCCACTCTCAAAATCCTCGACGGCTTGCCGGATTTCTTCCTGGGTATTCATCACAAACGGCCCGTAACCGGCTATCGGTTCGTCAATCGGTTCACCGTTCATGACCAGCAGCGCGGCATCTTTAAGCACCGTCAGGATAATAGCGGAGCCTTTTCGCTCAAAGAAGGCGATCTCGGCATCGTTCAGTGTTGCAGAATTATTGATCGTTACGCTGCCTTTCAAGGCAAACAGCAGCATTGTGTAATTTTCAGGGACATTAAGTTCAACGGTTTGCCCGGCCAGCAGGCGCAGCTCCCATAAATTAATCGGAGTATAGGTGGTTGCCGGGCCTTTGACGCCTTGATAAGTCCCGGCGATAACCCGCACGATACTGCCGTGATCATCCAACTTCACCACCGGAATTTGGTCAGAAGTTATGGGCTGATAGTGGGGCGCAACCATCTTGAATTTGGCGGGCAAATTGACCCAAAGCTGTATCGCCTCAAAGGTTCCCCCTTGCCGGGTAAAAGCCGCAGAGTGCATCTCTTCGTGCAAAAGCCCCTTTGCCGCTGTCATCCACTGCACATCGCCTGGGCCGATCAGGCCGCCATTCCCGGCCGTATCATGATGTTCGACTTCACCTTGATAAAGAAGGGTAACGGTTTCAAAACCACGGTGCGGGTGCATGCCCACGCCCTTCGGTGTTGATGCGGCCGGAAACTCGCGGGGGCCTGCGTAATCGAGCATCAGAAACGGGCTCACTTCGGCATCCGGGGTGTTATAGGAAAACAGGGTGCGTACAGGAAAACCGTCTCCAACCCAGTGAGATTCATCGGCGCGGGTGATTCGATGTAACTGTTTCATGGCTTCGTCCTTTTAGCTAAAGCTAAAATGATTGTTTATGCAAAACTGCCGGCAAGGTGAATATATTCATCGCACATCAAAATTCGGCATCCATGCCCCCTCTCTTGCTGGATGCCTACAGGGATGTAGGTAGTAGAGCAACGCAGGAGCAGTTGCCGAGAGGGCTGGGGGAGAGGAGATTCTAAAAACCGAATTCAAAGCGCAAAAGATATAAAATTAGCGTGGCAAATTTTTTAATCCTGGCGATCATCCGATAAGTTTCTGTAGGGAAGGGTGTCAGGACATATGCCGCCGTTAACGGTTTTTGTTGTGGGGTCATTGAGAAATCGTATGAAACCGATCGTATCGAAAACACAACAATTCATAATGAAGTGTCTCTTGTTTTTGAGTGGGGATAAATCCGTACGGCTACTTATGAACACCGGCCTTGTTGCCTGTCATCGCGATGCACACCCTAGCCAAACAAATCAACCTGCAACTGCTTGGGCTGATCCGGCTTCAGGTTGTTCATTAAGCTGGCGGCGATTTGCAAAGTGGTTTTAACAGGCGAGTTAAGATCATGCTTGTAAGTCAGCATAAACCAAAGCGAGCGCGCAATCTTTAATGTTAGTGCCTTAACAGTGCGAATCCTCGACCGCGTCTCGCTCATCTCGTTACTGGAAGTGATGATGGCTTTTTTGAGCAATGAGGGCTCATTACACGAATGAAGTTCTCTGCTGTTTTGCGGATTATAGTAAAAGACACCTTTTTTTCAGGTGTTTTTTATTCTTAATCAAGCGTGTAGCGATACGCATTACAAGTAGGTCGGACAACAGCTTTTCGTTGTCCGACATTTTGATGTATGTGAATGTCGGGCATAAACAGCTTGCCCGACCTACGTGACTTAGTAAAGAAGTACAAAAGTTTCACTCTAAGCCTACAAAATTTCATTCTAAGCCTACAAAAAAATCATTCTTGGCTTCTATACAACTACAGGCAACATAACGAATCATATAGCGGGGTTGTTATTTTTCAAGCCTTGTTTCAATGCGACAAGAGATTGGAGGAAATAAGCCTCAAATTTAAACACTTTTATGGAGAACACCATGGCACAGTACAACGATCTATACATGAGATGCAGCCTGTCAGACACGGGTAATATCCCTCGAAGCGGCACTCTTTGTACATCACCAGACATAATCCCCTACGGGACGTCAGTGGTTAATGACCCTGTCACCTTCTTTACAAACAATTATAGTCAGGATGTGGGGCGGGATCTGATTGCAAACGCGCAAAACTACATCTATACCCGTGCATACAATTATGCGACCGGGCCTGAGACGGGGAATATTTCTCTTTACTACAGTCCTGCATCATTGTTGCTTTATCCGGATCTGTGGAGTCAGAATGGACTGAAGACAAGCCAAGGTGTCGATCATGTGACGGTTTCTGCCACGGCTCCTAATCAGATTGTAGTGAGTAATGATCCATTCACATGGATACCGCAACAAATTGTCAACGATCACTACTGCATGGTCTCTCGTATTGCGACGGCCAAGAACCCTTGTCCAATTCCTAATGTTGGTGCTATTACCGACTTCGCAAACTGGATATCGACAAATGGAGGTTGGGCATGGAGAAACGTTGCCGTCGTCCCCACAGGATCTCCAACGTTTACCAAAACGATCAACTATACTCAGGGACAGCAGGCCGGCACCCTGCAATTTGTCCTGCAATGCCAACATGTACCGGTAGGTTCAAAGGTAGCCTTCAGTTGCGGCACTCCTGGAACTAATCCGCCTATAAACCTCCCACCTACAACAGTGACAAATGGAGAGTCGTTTGTTATCGGTATGGTGTCCAATGTCCCCGCTAATTTTGTGTCGAACATTAGTTACTCGTATTGGGCGAACGGAAATCCTCCCCCAGGCTTTTCAATCACGCTCATAGCGTATTATTATGTTCCTCCAACGGAAAAGGCGCTAATGCAATTCGCCCGCCCGATGGCGTTCTACGGATGTCACGACGAAAACACTCACGGTGTGCACGAAACATTCGGCGTAAACAGTAAGGTTTCCATTGGTCCAACACCAGCAATCGTAGTTGGAAGCCATACGACGAAAATGTAAACTGGTATTTTCTGGCAATAATGTGGACACTTTTTCTAAACCGACTCTCCAAGAAAAAGTGTCCCAAATGAACTAAGAAAAATCCAAAATGTACACCATTACCAAGCCTTATCATAATGCAGCTGTACTAATGGCAATTCACGAGGGCGAACATACACATTTACAATGTTAATGCTTGTATTGTTGATCATTCAAAATGATGTGGCAGCATTGATTGTTGAGAAAGAGTTTTGATTGACATTGTCAAGCTTCGTTAGCAAGGAGCTTGGGGGCGGAAAGCAACATTTCTTATCTGAGTTTGGAAGTCAAGTGATCTCCATGTCTTTAAGTTTCTGACACAAATTCGAAAAATCGAAACTTTCGGCAGAATATCCACGTATTAAAACCAGTGGTCATGACATATAGATACCTTTCTGAGATTTGATAATATATGAATCGCCTTACCTGGACAGTGTAATATCACGATATTATTGATTGCATAAGATCGGAGCCGAAAAATGTTGGACTTCGTGTTGCACTGCCCAACCCAACTTTGCATGGACAGACTTGTTCACAGCTTTGCCTACAGAAATGTAGGCAAAGTCTTTCCCAAGATATTGACGCTATTTGTTTCCGGCCTGAAGAAAGCCCAAAGCCTTTTCGAGAGGTATAACAGCTAATTTGGCATCACCTGCATTGCCCGCAGTAATGGCTTTTTCCAGCTCATCCACGGCGGATTGCATTTCAGATTTTAAATGCCCCATTGCCACATTTTCGGCCATTTTTGCGTGTTCCAGCGCTTTTTGCGCATGTTCAACCAATGCCGGCGCTTTGCCTGCCTTGCCTTCCGCTATGGCGGCACTGGTGTGCTCTATTGCAGCGTAAGCATGCTCTTCGGCGAAAACTGCTGTACTCAGAAATGTACCTAGCAAAAGCAATAAAGCAGAAAATGCAAATATTGATTTTTTCATGATTTCATTCTCCTTAGAGTGTGGGGCGTTATAGCCAAGTAGGTCGAGCAACAGCGTTTCGTTGCTTGTCATGTTGATGCAGGTGAAAGCTGCAAGGCGGATTCGCTCTACGAACTGGTCACAAACATCAATTTATTTTTAACCAAAACAGAAATAAAGGTTTTTCAATCCCTCCACGCCGTTTTGTTGATACAACTGAAGGTAATCGCGCAAAGTACGTTCATAAATGCCCACCAACAAGGCGATCTTATTATTAGGCAGTCCACGGCTCTTTAGCCACAATGCTTCCAGGCGCCGACGCACTAGCGGTACGGGGTGGGTCAGTCTTTCCTTTTTTAAAATGTCTAATGTTTCCGGAGTAAATTCAATATGTGTTTTCATAGTAATTCTTTTGCCAAAGGGCTTTATTGCGCTGGGTGAATCGATTGGGTAAAAAATAAAAAAGTGGGAACGAAATTGCTTTGTTACCACTGGACCTTAATCATCCATGGTGAGGAATAGCTTAAGCGATCATTTAGCGTTTTAGGATATGTACGAACACCTATCTCATCGCTTCCAATAATTTGAACGCGGATAAATCCGTACGGCTGCTTATGAAACGGGTCTTGATGATTCTTAGGGAAACCAACCTCAATTAAGTCGGCATGGCGTTGTTGAATTAGGTACTTCCACTAATTGTGCAAATGACTTGTTTTTTCTAATCTGTATTTATTTACTGTCAGCTGCAAGCTCGCTATAGATGGTTGCTCATCGCAAACGTTAATGCGAGACGATACAACTGTCGCATGAAGAAGCGATTCGACCAACTTGGTATCAAGATGTCGTCGCATAGTCTCACCGTTTATATGGGGAAGGGGCGATTGCCGCCCGACAACCATCAAAATAGCCAAATTGCGTATAAGGGGACATGAAATGCGACAACAACTATCAGCCCTGTTCATCTCTAGTTTTATCTCAGCGGTTTTGTTATTCCAACCGAGTGCTTTTGCCCAAAGAGTCGACGAAGCATCCTACCGGTATCCTTATAAAGACCCGTATCTCGCTACGACGACTTCAGCGCTGATGCAAGGCAGCAAAAGACCTTTAACCAGCGAAATCGAGGATCAGCATGTCAAAGTGTTGGGTCATCGGGACGATGTTTATCTATTGGAAGGGATGGGCTCTATACACTATCGATTTTATCGTCAAAACAGGAGGGCGCCGCTGATTTTTATCATTCCCGGGTTGGCTGGCTCAGCTTATTCGGGCCCCGCAATATTCTTGGCTGAATGGTTTGCAGACCACGGGTTCCATGCACTTATTCTTCCTTCCCCATTTAATTGGAAATTCACATTGGCGGCAAGCGTTGCGGGCTATCCCGGCTATACCCAAGAAGATAGCAATGATCTCTATTCGGTGATGCAGAAGGTGTTGGATGAGGTCAAAAGCCGTTGCGATGCCCAAATTGGAAAAATCGGCATGCTCGGCTATAGCGATGGTGCGCTTTATGCCGCTTATCTCAGCAAGCTGGATTCGGAGAAAAGGAAAATCGGTATCGATACCTATCTTTTAGTGAATCCGCCCGTGGATTTGTTCGAGGTCGCCAGAAAAATAGATCACATGGCCGATATGGGAAAGGAATACGGAACCGATCGAAAGACCCAGATTGAATCCTATGCTTTTGGCGTGTTGACGGATGGCATGGGAATGGATACGGGCGCACCGGGTTATTTTGCGGACTGGGACAAACGCCTTCGGCTTAAGGACAAGCAGATTGAATACCTGATCGGGAAAAACTTTCACGATTCCGTCGGCGACACCATATACACGATTGATCTTACCAATAATTTAGTTTACTTGACCCGTCCCATCGACTGGTGGCATCGCAACGCCCGATTGGAAGAAGCGCGTTCTTATACTCTAATGGATTATGTGGAGACCTTTGTTATTCCCAGATTGAGGCGAACCGGCAATAAAGAAATGAGCCTCAAAGCGCTGGATAAACTAAATTCAATGAGAGGCATCAAATCCGTATTAGAGAATAATCGGTCTGTTTTTCTGATGCACAATCTGGATGATATTCTGGTTTCTGCGGAAGATGTAGCCTATTTGGAGGGAGTGTTTGGCGATCGCGCAATGATTTATCCTCATGGCGGCCATCTGGGCAATCTTTGGTATCCGGAGAACAAGGAACATATGCTGGATGTATTCAAACCGCTATTGCAGCGCTCGGCACCGCCAAAATCTTAACGCTCCCGGATGCTCGCGTCGGTATGTGCGCTACCGTACCGACTGCGGCTGGTTTTGCGGCTAGAGTGCTTTCAAGGTTTTGGCGAGTCCGATTCTATCAGGATAGCTTGGCTCGTGATCGAGATGACGGTTTCATTTTTAGTCATGCTTGTTTTTTAGCTTAGGAGAATCCTATGAATAAACCAGCCCACACTAAACACTCCATGCAAGCCTGTATAGAGGCTTGCAGCCGGTGCCATCAAGTCTGCCTGCAAACCGCCATGGACTATTGCCTAAAGACCGGCGGAAAGCACGTCGAGGCGGAACACTTCCGCCTGATGATGAACTGCGCCGAGATCTGCCAGACATCGGCCAATTTTCAGCTTAGCCGCTCTCATTTTCAGCATCGTCTTTGCGAGGTCTGCGCTGAGATTTGCGAGGCATGCGCGGCAGATTGCGAGAAGCTCGGCGCTATGGATGACTGCGTCGAAGCATGTCGAAACTGCGCCGCGAGTTGCCGGGAAATGGCGAGCGCTCGTCATTAAGTTATAGCCATGTATCCAAGATATTCGTTGTTGCTTATGGTGTTGGCGGTAGCGCTAACGGCGTGCGGCGAAGAGGCGCAATTACCTGTTTCGGCGGGTGTCGGCGCTCATCCCCAACTGCCGCCGCCCAAGTCGACCTTGGTTACTACGGTAAATATCGCGCGAGCTGTGGGCTGGCCTGAAAATGGAAAACCGGTGGCGGCAGCAGGAATGTCTGTGAATGCTTTTGCCAGCGGACTCGACCACCCGCGCTGGCTTTATGTATTGCCCAACGGCGATGTATTGGTCGCCGAGACTAATGCGCCGCCTAAACCCGAGGACGAAAAAACTATCAAGGACTGGATCATCCAGCGATTCATGAACGAGGCCGGCGCAGACGTACCCAGCGCCAATCGCATCACGCTGCTATGCGATGCCGACGGCGACGGCGTAGCGGAAACAAGGTCGACATTCCTCGAAGGCTTAAACTCGCCGTTCGGTATGGCGCTGGTAGGCAACGATTTCTACGTGGCCAACTCGGATGCGCTGGTGAAATTTCCGTATACGGAAGGTGCAAAGCGGATCACGCAGCCGGGAACCAAGGTGATCGATTTGCCGGCGGGTCCAATCAATTACCACTGGACCAAGAACCTCATCGCCAGCCGGGATGGGTCACGGCTCTATGTGACGGTGGGATCGAACAGCAATATAGGCGAGAACGGCATGGACGAGGAGGCCGGTCGCGCAGCCATCTGGGAAGTGGATCCGAAGCATGGAAGCTACCGCATCTATGCGTCCGGTTTGCGTAATCCCAACGGACTGGCCTGGGGGCCGGATGACGGAATGCTTTGGACCGTGGTCAACGAGCGCGATGAACTCGGCAGCGATCTAGTGCCCGATTACCTGACTTCGGTTCCCGACGGCAGCTTTTTCGGCTGGCCTTACAGTTATTTCGGTCAGCATCTTGATTATCGCGTGCAGCCTCAGCGGCCGGAATTGGTCGTCAAGGCCCAGGTACCGGATTATGCGCTCGGGCCGCACACCGCTTCGCTCGGCCTGGCTTTTTCCAGGAGTAACGCATGGCCTGCGCCATTTAATAACGGCGTGTTTATCGGCCAGCACGGTTCGTGGAACCGTAAGCCATTTAGCGGCTACCGGGTTGTCTTTGTTCCTTTCAAAGAAGGCAAGCCCTTCGGCGATCCGTTCGATGTGCTGACGGGCTTTCTTAGCGCCGGCGGCGATGCGTTCGGGAGGCCCGTCGGCGTCGCGCTCGACAAACAAGCGGCGTTGCTGGTTGCCGATGATGTAGGCAATATCGTTTGGCGCGTAACGGCGTCGCCCCACGGTTCACGGAGGTAGGACATGCCCTATAAAGATTTAAGCGATTTGCCTAAAAGTGTAAGGGAACATTTACCGACACACGCTCAGGAAATTTACCAAGCGGCTTATAACAATGCTTGGGAAGAATATGCGCAAGATGAAGAACGAGCGCACAAGGTGGCTTGGGGGGCGGTCAAAAAGAAATATAAGAAGGATGAAGCCAGCGGGCAATGGAAAGCCAGGTCTTAAGGACCGACACGAACAAGATTCAACTTGGTAGCCAGCCGGGATTTTTCAAAAAGGAAGATTATTGGGCATTAACTTGAACCGATTATATGAGCGCAACATCAGTCAGTTTGGACTATCTCAGAGTCCTTGTTTTTCAAGTATATATGAGTATTCATACATATTGTATGTAGTCCGTAATATTGTAGTGTAGTGAATGACGGTTTCGAGTCCGGTCAAGAATAATATTCCACTCATGACAAAAGGAAGGTGACTTTATGTATGTCAACGTACAAGCACTCCTATCGCTTATAGCCGGGATTTTGATACTGATTCGTCCCGCGTTGTTAATTACATCATCGCCATTTATCTGATTATCGTCGGCGTTCTGGGTTTGGTCAGGTGACTTTCCGTAATATCAAAAAAGCTAATGATATTCCGGATTTTCATCGAAACTGCTTATACGCCAATCCGTAACCCGGATTCTTGTGAATCCGTAGACTACAGAAGGTACACACTATGTTCACAGCTAACACGTTTTCAAGGGCAGGTTCATCGGCAATATTGACAAGCCTATTGTTATTCCTGCCGGGCTGCGGTTCGGCGCCGCCGAAAGAGACACTCTTGCAGGCCGAAACAGCCATTCAGGACGCAGACCGGGCTGGGGCCTCGCAGTATGAACCGCAATTACTAAGCAGTGCTCGTACCAAACTCAGCCGCGCCAACAAGAACGTGGATGACGATGAAAATGACGTGGCACGTAGATTGGCCGAAGAAGCATATTCTGAAGCAGTTTTAGCCAATGCCAAAGCCCAGGCGGTAAAACAGGCCAAGGAAACGGATGAAATGAGGAAGGCGATACAAGCTTTGAAACAGGAAGCTTCGCGAGAAAGCGAAAGTCAACAATAACCAGTCATTTTGGAGGCGTACCATGCGATCACAAATCCCTTTTCAACCATCATGGTTGAGCCGTATCTCCCTTATTCTATTGAGCGCGCTGATGACAGCTTGCGCACCAGCCGTCAATCAGAGTCTGGAGAGAGCCCGTTCGGACTATCAGCAAGCGGCAAGTGATCCGGCAGTAAAAGCCGATGCTTCCGCGGATTTGTTTGCAGCGGAAAAACTGCTGCAAAAAGCAGAGACATCCTGGAATGAAGATGAGGATTCAGAAGAAACAGATCATCTTGCCTACCTGACCAGCCGAAAGGTGGATTTGGCGCGAGCCATCGCCAGTCAGGCTGCATCGAAAAAAGCTTTTGAAGAATTAAGCGGCAAAAAAGACGAGATTCGCCTGAAAGCACGCGAAGCTGAAATTGCTAGGCTAAAGGCCAAAAAAGTCCCACAAGGCATTCTGGTGACATTGGGCGATGTGCTGTTCGATACGGCGCGTTCCGACCTGAAATCGGGCAGTCTTCAGAATATTTATCCCCTGGTGGAGTATTTAAAAAATCACGCCGACACCATGGTAAAAATCGAGGGCCACACCGACAGCCAGGGATCTTCGGGCTATAACGCCGAACTTTCACAGAGGCGGGCCGAGGCCGTCAGAAACTTTTTGGTCACCAACGGCATCGCACCGGAACGAATCACTGCGCAAGGCATGGGTGAGGATTACCCTGTCGCAACGAACGCAAACGCCGCCGGACGCCAGCAAAACCGGCGCGTCGAAGTGACCATAACAGACGCACCCAAAACAATGGCGACGCCCGCTTTGCCCGGCCAAGGCCAGTAATGAAATAACCCGGGCACTGTTTTGTTTTGAGACATCGACGCTATTTATTAGCGCCTAGAGTCGGGCATTACCGTCGAGACTTCAGAGCATTGACCTATAAACCAAACCACCAGGAGAAATATGATGAATAAGAAAGAAGCCTATCAAGAGAAAATCGATGCTCAACTGCGGGAATGGAACGCCAAGATTGATGAATTAAAGGCCAAAGCGGATCAGGCGAAAGCGGAAGCAAAAATCGAGTATTACGAGCAGATCGAGGAATTGCGCACCAAACAGGCGGCTGTGCAAACGAAATTAGAGGAGTTGTCGGCATCCGGGGAACAGGCATGGGAAGAACTCAAGCCAGGATTGGAACATGCCTGGAGTGACCTTAAAAGCTCGGTAGAGAACGCTATTTCCAAGTTTAAATAGAGATGTTTTATCTTCATTTTTGGAAGTGTTGTAATTGAGCCGTCATCCTCAGTTATTGTGTTTTGCTAAAGAAAGGAGAGCTAGTCATGCCAACGCATAATCATCCTCGTCGAATTGTATTACGCGGTTTTCTTGCTACCGGATACGCATTGTTGTGCCTGCCGCGTTTGAGCCAGGCCCAGTCGCCCGCCAAAATAAGCAAGGCGCAAGCGCAGTACCAGAATCAGCCAAAAGGCGATCAGAAATGCGGCAACTGCATGCATTTTATCCCGCCCGATTCCTGCTTGCTGGTCGAAGGCAATATTAGCAGCGATGCTTGGTGCAAGCTTTGGATTAAGAAGCCGGCTGAAGATCCCGTCGGTAAAAGGTGATTGTTCATTCATTCACGCGGCCATGTAATGCATCATGGCCGCGGATAGGAATGCAGGCTTTTCCAACGAACAAAGGAATACGCGCATGAAAATGAATTTTTCTTTAAGCAATATGGAACCGGTCTTGGCCTTGATCTCCGGCATTCTCATTTTGATTATGCCCCAGCTTCTAAATCTTATCGTGGCTATTTACCTGATCGTGATCGGTGCGCTGGGGTTAACCTCCAGGATTTAAATTAGTAGGAGCTGAACATGAAAACGAGATACTCGGTTATTTTGACATTGATTTTGTCATTGATGGGTTTCACGGCAATCGCAGACGAGACCGAGCAGACTTCGGATATCTCGGCTGAAAGCAAAAATCGTGACGACTTACGCCTTAAGCGAGTACCTGAATCCTTTCACGATAGATGTCAATGTGAGCGGCGGTGAGGTTACCTTGACCGGTACCGTGGAAAACGATATCGAAAGCGACTTGGCCGGGGAACTTGCGAAAGGCGTTAAGGGCGTCAAGAAGGTCGACAACAACTTGAAAACCAGCCCCGAAGCCCAACGCAATACTGAACAAAGCTCATTCATGCATTTCGTGGAAGATGCCAATATTACCGCCAGGGTGAAATCCCGACTGTTGCTGAATCCGAACACGCATGGACTGAAAATTCACATCACGACAAAAAACGGCGTCGTATTCCTTGCAGGCGAGCTGAGTTCGGACATCGAGGCCGAATTGGTGCGCCAAATAGCGCGCAATACGAAAGGAGTCGTCGATGTTGAGGATAAACTGACAATAACGAAAAAGTAACCGCCGACAGATACAAAACATTAACACGATGTCAAATAGCGTTAAGCCTGACTTTTTGAGCGCCGGGCAAGAATGGAATGGACAGGATAAATATACAAAGCAACCAAGTCAGCAATTGCTGATTGTAAAGCGTATAGCTTAATGCGACCGGTAAGCCTGTTATAAAACCGGGATGCGCCCGAACGAAATCACCCCCATCCATAAAAGCATAAGTCTCGCCCAGTATTAATGCGATAACGCCAAAACCCAATAAGTAGGCAATTTTATGATCATGAGGCGTACTCATATTCCCGCCTATCAATCGGTCAAACGCCAGGATTTGGCTATCAAATTGGCGCCGGCTTATCCACAAACATCCCGCCAAACCGCATACGCCAATCGCAGGGATGGCGAATTGCTCAACCGGAAAACTCAGATAGCGGCCGTTAAAGGCCAAACTATAAGTCTTATAAAGTGCCAGCAGGATAAAAAACAGATAGCCGCTTCTTAGCCTGCCTGCAAGCTGCTGCGTACAAGGTTTGCCGGTCAAAACATCATAAAAGCGTTGGATCAGCAAACCGCCCAACGCCGTATTAGCCATCATCATCAATACGGTATAGATTTTTTGCCACTGGCTGTAACTGGTGTACCAGAGAAAATTTGTCAGCGTTATCAGGCAAACGCCGAACACTTGTATCAGGAGCAAGAACACCAGCAACCGCGGCGGCGCAACAGATTGCAGTTTTTTGAAATAGGCCGCCGCAATCAGCAACCACAAGGCTGTCGCCAAGGTAAAATGCAACAGCCAGTCGGGGTTTTCGCTGACCGGGCCGATTAACGGGAAGACCGGCTTACGATCGGCCGACAGCAAGCCCCAATTGGCGCCGACTACGCCTTCATGAGTACTTTTCCACGATTGGTTAAAAGCTTCGACGATGTTGTAGTCGAAGTGCCGGCGATTGGCTACCTGAATGATGCTGCGGATGAATTTGGCTTCATTAACGATGCTGGGCACAGCCATGCCGCGCTGCCGTCCGACGCTAGGCCAACCGGACTCGCCGATCAGGATAGGCTTATGTTGTCCCATGCTGAGCGCTTTGTCCTCGACTTGTTTGAAGATTTTCTCAATATGCTCAGCGGCATGGTCAATCGAAACCGGTTCGTCTTCCCAGTACGGCAGAATGTGGATGGTAATAAAATCGACTTCATTAATCAGCTGAGGGTACTTCATGTATATCGACCAAACATCGGCGTAAGATACCGGTTGTTTGATTGCATGCTTGACCTCGCGGATGTATGCAATCAGTCTGTCGGCATCCATATCGTGGCGAAGCAGTACCTCATTGCCGACGATGACACGTTTTATCACATCGGGATGAGCGTTGGCGGATTTGATTAAAGCCTCGATTTCTTTTTTATTGCCTTCGGCGCCGTCGCCTAGCCAACCGCCTTGAATCATCGCTATGCCATATTTACGCGCAAAATCAGGGGTCGGTTCCATGCCGCCAAGAATGGAGTAAGTGCGAATGTTGTGGGTTTTATCCGCCAGCAACCCCAAATCTTCGTCAATATGTTTCGGTAACGGAAATTTTTCTTCTATTGGACTCGGGCTAAAGCCGTCCCGATACGGTGCGAATGACAGGCTCATCAATTTGCCGGCTGGTATATCGGCACCGGCGTCCTGAGGTTGGTTAACAAACCAGTCGAAAGTGCCGTGAATTATCGTTATTAAAATTAGACAAAGCAGGATTTTTGCGGTTTGCATGACGATGGAATTGGTTAGATTCGCTCGCTCCTGTAATGTGTTCAAAGCAAGCTTTGCCTACATGGATGCAGGTAAGGGGCGTGAGCAGGAGCGGAAGCTTTGAACTCCGATAACGCGGATTCTGGAGTCCAAAGCTTGCTTTGGTCACTCTCAAAAGCAGCTACGATCAAAATACAATATTTCGAACTAAATAAAATAGGTATGAACGCCTACATGAATTGGACAGTAGTCGGTAATGCCAACTCGGTCGCACTGCTTCATCTTGAAGGGGGGCGATGGTTAGAATTACAAGATAATATGATGACACCTCGATTGTTTTTGATTCATGCCCTTGGAATCGGTGAGCGTTTCCTAAAGTTAACCTGATTAGCAAGATGCTTCAGCCGGGGACAAAATAACAACAGATAGTTCCAAAAATGCGGCCCGTAGAGACGCGATTTATCGCGTCTGCTATCCAGTTTGATCCAAAATCCAGAAAAGGCGCAGCGATTAGAGACGCGATAAATCGCGTCTCTACAATGCAGACATAGCCTATTCGAAACCCTTGGATCTTAAATCCCTCTCAACGACAATCAGCCCCACCGGAAATTCTGCCAGCACTTGTGCGACCGGCAGGCGCCATCTGGATAGCTTCTGTTGGGGCTTCATGCGTCTTTCCCGTGAAGGCGCATGAGTATTGGTTATCGCTCCGATGAAAAGGTAAGTCCACTGTTGTATTCCCCCAAACCTTTTCTCCCAGAGGAAGCCTATCGGCTTCACCCGGCAGCCGCGCGAAGAAACGCGGCGCCACCGTAATGACGGTACGCCCACCGGCAATACGTGCATAAGCGCACAGATGAGCCGCATGTTCTCCCTTGACTGCCAGCGGCAAATAGCTTCCTTGCTGAAACACTTCCGGCCAGCGTTCCCGCAACGCCAGCGCCGTCCTGACGACCAGTAGTTTGGCCCGGCCGTCTTCCAGCGTGTCGCATAATGCGCGTACCCCGGCGCTACGTTGTTCAGACGTCAAGCGTGGCAAGTGTCTGCAATGCATCAAGCAGGGTTCGACGGTAGCCGAAATCAACCGGCCGTCGGTTATCGGGGTCCACCAGGCTGAAATCCCAACATTCGCAACCTTGATAAATATCCGGCACACCCGGCACAGTGAGCTTGATCAATGTCTGTGACAGGCTGTTGAACATCCCGAGTCGCGCAATCCGCCGCTGAAAAGGCAGAAAATCGGTCAGGAACGCACTCTTCCGCCGGTGCATTTATCAGTGCATCGGCGAAGGCCAGGATTGCATCTTCATAGGCCGTATTGGGGTTTATCCAGCTGGTATAGACCTTGGCTTCGCGCACTGCCTTGACCAGATATTCCGCAATCCGGACACCCAATCGCGCCATTTCATTTTTATCCGGCTCACCTGGCGGCCAGATACCAAGCAATGTCTGATAGATGAAATATTCATCGTTGGGTGTGGGCACCAGGCATCCCGTCCACCATATGTTTGAGGCTTCGGTTGGCGCGGCTCCAGTGTCGTAGCGCCAGCCGCCAGGCAGCCGGTATTTCAGACAGCACATTGAGGCGCGCGCGCACATCCTCGCTGCGCTTGGTGTCGTGAGTGGAAGTGGTCAACATCGAATGCGGCCAATTCTCTGCGCGCGCCTGGTTGGCACGATGGAATGCGGTACGGGTCACGCCAAATTGACGCGGATCGCCGCCGACTTCGTTCAGCGACAGCAAGCGGTTATAGATATAGGCACTGGTGTCCTCCAGCCCTTTCGCCATGACCGGGCTGGTGAATTGCTGGAATTTCATCGCAAATGCGAGTACCTGCTCATAGTACGCGGGTGATTTCCCATCTGCTGCGGCAAGTGTGAGCACGTCACGCAGAAAATCAAAAATGCTGGTATCTGCCGTTGTACTTCTGCGTTTAGCCGCTGCCGTTGCCTGTTCGACGTTACGGCGGTCTTCCGGCACAACTTCGCGGGCGCGCTGATGTAACCACGATAAACCGGGAAGCAGGCGATTATTTCAGACAATGCCGTACGCAATCCGTTCAGCGTGTAATCGCAGGTATGACGATCGGCTTCGGCGATTTTCGAGAGCAGGTTGGCCAATACATTCAGCTCCCCCGCCAGCGCGGTCTTCATGATAAGCTTCTTGGAACGGTAGAGCAGGTCATCGAAATTGACATGCTCTCCGATGAAGCTGTTATACAGACGCGTCCATACGCTCGGCGGCACTGGTAGCCACAAACAGCCCGTTGAGTAGATTAGTGAATTCGTAGCCCGTAGTACCCTGCACCGGCCAGTTGCCACGCAGATTCTCGCGTACTGCCAGGATTTTTTCCACCACCAGATAAGGCGCGTGCCCCGTGCGGCTGCACTGCTCGACCAGCTTGCAAAAATAAGCCTCCGGATCGTACAGTCCGTCCGGATGATCGAGACGCAGACCATCCAGCTTGCCTTCCTGAATCAGCCGCAGCACTAACTGATGGGTCGCATCGAAAACTTCGTCATTCTCCATGCGCAGCCCGGCAAGATCGTTGATGTCGAAAAACCGCCGGTAATTAATTTCGTCCGAGGCTACCCGCCAGAACGCCAGCCGGTAGGCTTGCGCCTTAATCAAGTTGTGGAGCTGATCGAAACTGGATGATTCTCCAGCCTTGCCGTTGAAGATGTGCAGATTTTCTTCCAGAAAACCGGCGACGTCGGAAGATTGTTCAACGAGACCGGCAAGATGACGCTTGTACACTTCCTTGTCGCGCCTGCGTTCAACCTGACGTTCAGGCGAGTCCTCATCACGGGCGGAAGATTACGGAACGCAGTGACCAGACTCTGGTATTCCATAAGTAACGGATTGTCCTGCCCTAACCGGGCGCTCAAGGTATCTATGCGATGCGCCAGGATATGCGGGTATTCCGCCGGATCCACCGGAAAGTGGTGTTCGTAGTAATAGATGACGAATTCACCGCGTTCCGCATCAAAGCGCAGTTGCAATTCGGCATTGTCCAGCACCGCACCGTAAGAGTGACCCAGCACCGGCAATAGAACTTTGCCGTGCAGGTTAAGCCTTTATCGGCGACCAGTCAATATCGAAGAACCCTGCATATGCGGATGCCTGACCGTTTTCCAGCACGTCCAGCCACCAGGCATTATCTCCGCCCTGTACGCCCATATGATTCGGCACTATATCGAGAATCTGTCCCATGCCATGCTCGGCGAGAGTTGCGCAAAGCTGTTCAAACTCCTCGTATGTGCCGATTTCGGGATTCAGCGTGTTGTGATCGATGATGTCGTAGCCGTGCCGGCTACCCGGCCGCGCCTTCAGATAGGGCGAGGCATACAGGTGCGAGATGCCCAGCGCGCTCAGATAGGGAACAATTTCGCGCGCCTGGTTAAACGTGAAATCGCGGTTGAATTGCAGGCGATAGGCGGACAATGGAATACGCGGCGCGGGCAGCTGAAATAACGCTTCTTCACGTCCACGTCTTGCCGCATCAATAGCCAGCGAGTGTCGTTATCCGCAGATGCGGGCTCAACCGCAATGCCATGATCAGCGGCGAGCCTTACAGGCGTCTTAGGATGTTTCATAGCTGAGTTTCCTCGATGAACCAGGCCGAACACCAGGACGGCATATGACCGGAGGCAAGGGTTTCCGGCAGGTCGGGTTGGCTGAGATAGATTGTTTGAATCTTCTCTACCAAGCCTCTCCAGCAGGAGAAGGAGCATTTGATGTGCGATCTTCTCATGGAGTCTTGCCTGTTTCAACAGCACCAGTGCCCGTCCGTGCACGGGATAGCTTTGTCCGACTTGTAGCGGGAAGATTCCGGTGTACCGGTGCTATTAAAGGTGTCGAGCAATGCATCCCAATAGTCATGCTCGTCGAATTCCGGCAACATAAAGGCAATGTCCTCATGATGCGCATTGAGCAGCAACAGCAGATTATTGTCGTTTAAACGCCGTCCGCGTCCGTCGGTTTCGATCAAGTTTACCGCCGACAAAATAAAGGCCCAGACAATGCGAAGATGCCTGATTCCAGTCGTCATCTCTCATTTCGGAGCCATCGAGATTGAGCCAGACGATATCTTTTATCTCGCCGCCGCTAATTGGGGCTTCCCTGAAAAAAATAACGTCTCCGAAATAAGGGATGCTCGTTGCGCAAGCTGATAATACGTCGAGTGAATGCAAGCAAATCCTGATCCTGTTGCTTCAGTTCCCATGAGAGCCAGCTAATCGCGTTATCCTGACAATAGGCATTGTTATTACCCTGCTGGGTACGCCCCATCTCGTCGCCTGCCTGCAGCATGGGAACCCCCTGTGAAAACAGCAGGGTAGCGAGAAGATTGCGCTTTTGCCGGGCACGCAAGGCATTAATCGACGGATCGTCGGTTTCTCCCTCGACGCCGCAATTCCAGGAATGGTTATTGTCGTTACCATCCGGAATTGTCTTCTTGATTGGCCTCGTTGTGCTTGTCGTCGTAGGTCACCAGGTCATGCAAGGTAAACCCGTCGTGCGCACTGATGAAATTGATGCTGGCATGAGGCTTGCGGCCACTGCGTTCGTACAGGTCGCTGGAGCCGGTCAAGCGTTGCGCCAGTTCCCCGATCAACCCTTCATCGCCTTTCCAGTAGGCACGAATACTATCGCGATACTTATCGTTCCATTCCGACCAGCCCATCGGGAAATTGCCCACTTGATAGCCGCCTTCGCCCAGATCCCAGGGTTCGGCAATCAGCTTGATGGTGCTCAGGACGGGATCCTGACGGATAGTATTGAAGAAAGTGCCAAGCTGGTTCACTTCGTGTAACTCTCTTGCCAGTGAGGACGCCAGATCGAAACGGAAGCCGTCTACATGCATTTCCAGCACCCAATAACGCAGACTGTCCATCATCAACTGGAGTACGCACGATTGTTGCATGTTCAGGGTGTTGCCGCAGCCGGTGTAGTCCTGTAATAGCGCGGATTATCAGCCTCCAGGCGATAGTAGGAAGCGTTGTCGATGCCACGGAAAGACAGCGTCGGGCCCAGCTGATTGCCTTCGGCGGTGTGGTTGTAGACTACATCCAGAATGATCTCAATGCCCGCCTTATGGAGGGTCTTTACCATGGTTTTAAACTCGCTTATCTGGCCGCTCGCCGAATAACGGGAATCGGGGCCAAGAAGCCAATCGAGTTATAGCCCCAGTAATTGCGCATGCCTCGTTCGACCAGGTGGCGGTCGTCAAGGAAAGTATGCACCGGCATCAGTTCAACCGTGGTTACGCCCAGCCGCTTGGAGATGCTCGATGGCCGGCTCCATCGTCAATCCGGCGTAGGTGCCGCGAAACTTGTCCGGGATGTCGGGATGCTGCATGGTAAAGCCCTTGACGTGCAGCTCATAAATCACCATATCGTACCAGTGAATTTCGGGGGATTGATCATTTCCCCAGGTGAAGGCCTGATCGATAACCTTGCATTTCGGCATGACATTGGCATTGTCGCGACGGCTAAAAGAAAGATCGGCTGTGCTTGGCTGCCGATGGCGTAGCCGAAATGGGCATCGCTCCAGATCGGCGTTCCGACTATATCTTTCGCATAGGGTTCTATCAGCAGCTTGTGCGGATTGAAGCGATGCCCGTCTTCCGGACGATAAGGTCCATGCACGCGGAAACCATAAAGCAGCCCTGGACGAACCTCAGGCAGATAGCAGTGCCAGACCATATCGCTACGCTCTTTCAGTTCTATGCGCTGGACTTCGGTCTTTCCCTTGGGATCGAACAGGCACAACTCGACTTTTTCGGCATGCTCGGAAAAAATAGCGAAATTTACGCCTTCGCCATCCCAGAATGCACCGCGGGGATAGGGACGGCCGGGCCAGACTTCGGTTATCGGTTTAGTCATCTTGAGACCTCTCGTTTGAAACATTTACGTTAAACCCTGAATAAATGTTCAGCATTAATAGAACACGGATGACACGGATTGGACGGATTCAAGCGGATTTTTGAAAACCGAAGTAAAGTTTGTTATGCACTTTTAATCAGTGTTTATCCGTCTAATCTGTGTTCTATTTTTCTATATGCTGAATATATTGCCGGATCTCAGGTTGCAGTAGCGACAGGATGCCGTAAAGCGGAATGGCTACCCAATCCGGGCGGTCGTCAAGTTCATAGCGCACTTCGTAAAGCGCCTTTTCCAGCAGGAACAGGTCGAGTAAGCCGCGTAGCGATGTATCCGTTGCGAACAGCCCGGAACTGTGTACCGTTTCATCGTAGGCAGTGAGGAAAACGCGTCCAACCTCGGCTTCCCAGTCGCGCACTAAAGGCTCAAACTTTGCCAAATCCATGGGGCGTTCCGCGCTGGCATGCGCAAGTGCGGTGAGGGCGGCATAGTTCAATGATCGCAACATACCGGCCACATCCCTCAAGGGCGAGTGTTTGTGACGACGCTCGGCGAACGGGCGTGCCGGTTCGCCTTCAAAATCGGTAATCACGAAATCATTTTGGGTGATGAGTACTTGCCCCAGATGATAATCGCCATGGTAGCGTGTCTTGACCGCTTTAATCTGTCCGGAAATACAGGCATTCAGACGTTTTGTAAGTGCGTTGCGTTGCGCAAGCAGGTTTTTTGCGATCTCCCGGACAGTCTCCGGCAGCCCCTCCTGCCGGTGTTCAAGCTGATCCAGTGTGGCTGCAGCCTCCATTTGCACCCGCTGCACCCAGTCCGTGAGATCGGCGTCGGTAACCGGCTCTGGATCGAAGCCGGCATTCCCTGTCATTTTACCTAACGCATTGTGCAGCTCGCCGGTACGCTGGCCGAGCGTACTGATCAGAACCAGATAGGCGCTATGCGCTTGCGCCGCAGGTGCCGGCGGCACGGCTTCTGTGCGGCATTCTTCGAGAAAACGCCTCAGGTAGTCCAGCGTGTAGCTCCAGCCGTCGCCCTGGTTTTCGACATAGCCTTGCAGCAATGCAAGCGTCATGTTGTTGCCGTCGTTGCCTTGATACTCGACTACGCCAAGCACGGGGGCTGTATTTGGAAATTTTGCCACGTCGGTTAGAAAATGCCCGATCTCAAATTCCGGGTGCGTTCCGGTTTGGAGACGCCGATAGCCTTTCAGGAATAACTGTTCGCCTAACACGACAGCGGTATTACTGCCCTGGGTGCCGGGCGAATGAACGGACAGGTTGGCTAATGCCTCGACGGATAGCACAGGGAAAGCGTCGGTAGGCGAAAAGCAAATAGTGCCGCGTTCGCAGGGTAGCGTCTGACGTGCGCTGATGGCCTGTACCATAGCCCGGCAAAATGCTCCGTCAGAAAATGCATCGCCGATGATTCCAACATTAGCCAATTGACGAACTTTGGCTACGGTGGTTGGCGACATGGCTTGCAGGCGCTCCTCATCGCCATTTTCCCAAGCCAGTGCGAGGGGCAGAAAATAGGTCAGCGGCTCGTAAGCTGTGCCTTCAATACGGCACAGTGCTACCAGCCACTTATAATCCGTATTTACCCACTCGGCATAATCGGTGATGCCGACCCGTCGTACCGCTTCGCCTTTGGCGCCATACCAGCGCTGCGCTACGACAAACCGTGGCAATGCATCTTCTTCGAGCTGGTTACGCACTTTCTCCGCCATGGTAATTCGCCAAGGCACAACCCGATCTCGGAAGAAGCTTTGCCACCCCTCAAACAGCACCAGCGTCGGCAGCTCCTCGGGTTGCAAGTGTTCCTCATGCCAAGCCGGAACCGCTTCGCCAGTGGTCAAGCGAAACCAATAGTAGTTATGGCCCGGCAAGGTGAGCAGGTAGGGTAATTCGCCAATCGGCGGGAAAGCGGAGCGCCCCAACAATTCAACCGGCACGTATCCCTTATAGGCGGAAAGATCAAGCTCGACCGCTTGCGCAGCGCGCGACAGGTTGGTCACGCACAAAATAATGTCGTCTTCGTACAATCTAAAATACGCCAGTATCTTGCGATTTTTGGGGTGCAAAAAAACCAGTTCCCCTCGGCCGAATGCATGATGATTTTTGCGCAGCGCCAGCACACGTTGCATCCAATTTAACAGCGAAGCGCGTTCGCGCAGCTGCGCCTCCACATTGACGGCTCCGTAACCATATTCCGGATCCATGATAGGCGGCAGATACAGGCGCTGCGGATCGGCGCGGGAAAAACCGGCATTGCGATCCGGGCTCCATTGCATGGGGGTGCGAACGCCGTTACGATCGCCCAGGAAGAAATTGTCGCCCATGCCAATCTCATCGCCGTAATAGATGATCGGCGAGCCGGGCATGGACAGCAGCATGCTATTCATCAGCTTGATTTTATCGATCTCGTTGTCCATCAGCGGCGCCAGCCGGCGCCGGATACCGACGTTCAAACGCGCGAGCGGGTCCTCGACATACATCCGGTACATATAGTCGCGTTCTTTGTCGGTGACCATCTCCAAGGTAAGCTCGTCGTGATTGCGCAGAAAAATGGCCCATTGGCAGGTTTCCGGAATATCCGGCGTTTGCCGCATGATGTCGACGATCGGATGACGATCTTCCTGAGCGATCGCCATGTACATCCTCGGCATCAGGGGAAAGTGGTAAGCCATGTGACATTCATCGCCGTTACTAAAATAGTCGCGTACGTCTTCCGGCCACTGATTGACTTCGGCAAGAAACATGCGGTTTTTATAATGCTCATCGAGTACCGTCCGCATGTGTTTGAGCACGGCGTGCGTTTCGGGCAGGTTTTCGTTGTGGGTGCCTTCACGTACGCACAGATAGGGGATCGCGTCCAGACGCACGCCATCCACACCCTGGTCCAGCCAGAATCGCATCAGTCTGATAACCGCCTTCACCACTTGCGGGTGATTATAGTTAAGGTCCGGTTGATGCGAGAAGAAACGATGCCAGTAATAGGCACGGGCTTCCTCATCCCAGGTCCAGTTGGATTTTTCGGTATCGGTGAAAATAATGCGCGTCTCGGGAAATTTCCGGTTGGTATCGCTCCAGACGTAAAAATTACGCTTGCTCGAACCGGCTGGCGCACGGCGCGCAGCCTGAAACCACGGATGCTGATCGGAAGTGTGATTAATAACCAGCTCGGTGATGACCTTAAGACCGCGACGGTGCGCTTCCTTCACAAATTGCCTGAAATCGGCCATGGTGCCGTAGCCGGAATAAACGTTGCGATAGTCGGAGATGTCATAACCGTCGTCGCGCATCGGCGAAGGGTAGAAGGGCAACAACCATAGCGTGTTCACCCCTAACTCCTGAAGATAATCGAGCTTTTGGATTAAGCCCGCGAAGTCCCCGGTGCCATCATTGTCGCTGTCAAAAAAAGCTTTGACGTGCAATTCGTAAATAACGGCATCTTTAAACCAGAGCGGGTCTTGCATCCATTCCGTGTTGGACAGGGGCGTTTTTATGATCGTACCGGGTTTCATGTTGCTCATGGCGCTGCTCTCTTTTACAGAAAGTAGTCGAAGTCGCGTTCGGTGCGCACACGGCGGCGTAATCTGAAAATATGCGCGGGTGCTGTTTTAGGAACGATCTCAACGTAGTTGCGCGCGCCGTTCCATAAGAACCGCGCGCCAGTCAGAAGATCATGCACCTGATAAGGGCGGTTCATGTCCAGCCCCAGCGCATCCAGCGGCAGTGTGACCCAACCGGATTGCATATGATGCGGATCCAGATTGACCACCGCCAGAATGATTTCAGCGTTATCCGGCGTGGTTTTGGCGTAACAAAGCAGGGCTTCATTGTCGACATCGAAAAAATGCAGATTGTGATCCTGTTGCAACGCCGGGCTGTCTTTGCGTATGCGGTTCACACGTGCGATAAAATCCTCCAGGCTGTCCGCACGGTCAAGCTGCCAATGGCGCACTTGGTATTTCTCGGAATTAAGGTATTCTTCTCCGCCTGCTTCGCGCGGGGTTGCCTCCATCAACTCATAAGCCGGGCCGTAAATGCCGTAACTCGCTCCCAGCGTGGCCGCCAGCACCAGACGCACCATGAACGCGGGACGGCCGCCGAATTGCAAATATTCGGTGAGGATGTCTGGCGTATTCGGCCAAAGATTGGGACGGAAATATTCGCGCACTTCAGCCTGCGCCAGTTCGGCAAAATAGCTCTCAAGTTCGCTTTTGGTATTGCGCCACGGGAAATAATTATAGGACTGGCTAAAGCCGAGTTTGGCGAGACGATACATGATTTTCGGACGCGTAAAGGCTTCAGCCAGAAAAATCGTCTCGGGATGCGCGCTTTTCACTTCGCCGATCAGCCACTCCCAAAACGGAAACGGTTTGGTGTGCGGGTTGTCGACACGGAATATGTTGACCCCTTGACCGATCCAGAACAGCAATACGTCCAGCAGTTCCTGCCAGAGCTCGTTCCATGCGTCGGTTTCAAAATTGAACGGGACAATGTCTTCATATTTCTTGGGCGGATTTTCGGCATACTGGATACTGCCGTCCGGCCGATGGCGGAACCATTCCGGATGCTCGCGCACATAAGGGTGATCCGGAGAGCACTGAAAGGCGATGTCCAGCGCAATATCAATGCCCAGTTCACGCGCTTTGGTCACCAGGCGGCGGAAGTCGTCCAGCGTACCGAGTTGCGGGTGAATCGCTTTATGGCCGCCCTCCGCCGCGCCGATCGCCCACGGGCTGCCTACGTCGGTCTCGGTCGCTGCCAGCGCGTTATTAGCGCTCTTGCGTTTGCTCAGGCCGATCGGATGAATCGGCGGCAAATACACCACGTCGAAGCCCATTGCCGCCACAGATGGCAAGCGCTTTTCGCATTCGGCGAAGCTGCCGTGATTCATGTCATCGCCCAGGCAGGAGCGCGGAAAAAATTCATACCATGTGCTGTACTGCGCTTTTACCGGTTCGGACCACACGCTTAGCAGTCCGGGATAATCCGTAGCCAAACGGCGGTCCGAATGTTGCCGCATTAAGCTCGCCAGGGTTTCGGAAAGCGCCAGCGCGCTTCCTGCATCCGGGTTGACGGCGCGCAATTCTACGGCAAGTTGCCGGAGCTGCATCTGGTTTTCGCCGTCGGCACGCATTGCGGCCTCTTCCACCAGCATCGCACCGGCCTGAAGTGCAATGGCGATATCCTGGGCATCGCTACGGCGCGAAAACTCATGCCGCCAGGAAAAAAAATGATCGATCCAGGCTGTAATCGTGTAGACATATTGGCCCAGTTCGGTGATAGGGAACGAGGCGCGCCAACGATCGTTGATTAGCGGCGTCATGGCGACTTCATGCCAGCCGGTTTCCGACGCATGCCGGTAGCGCAACACGCAGGCCAATACATCGTGTCCGTCTGTGAAAGCATCAGCCTCGACATCCACGCTCTGACCTATGACGCGTTTGATCGGGAACCGCCCGCCGTCGATTTCCGGCTGCACATTCTCGATAACTACGCGGCATCTGCCGTCGGGTTTTTGTCTATCTGTCATGATCGGCTTCCTTGCTTGAAGAACAGGACGCCAAGCGGTGGAAGACGCAGCATCAGTGAATGATACATTTCACCGGTTGCTACGGGGCCCGCTTCGACGCCGCCGAAATTGCCCACTCCGCTGCCGCCATAGAGTTCGGCATCGCTGTTAAGCACTTCAAGCCAGTAACCGCCGCTTGGCACCCCGACCAGATAATTCTCGCGGACGACGGGCGTAAAATTGCACACCACCAACAGCGTATCGTCCGGGTTGTAGCCACGGCGCACAAAGCTCAGTATGCTTTTTTCCACATCGTTGTGATCCATCCATTGAAACCCTTCGCGGCTGAAGTCTTGCTGATAGAGTGCCGGTTCACTGCGGTAAAAACGGTTGAGATCCTCGACCCAGCGCCGCAGTCCGGCGTGATGCGGATATTGCAGCACGCCCCATTCCAGGCTCTCGTCGTGCTGCCACTCGCGTTTCTGTCCGAATTCGCAGCCCATGAACAACAGTTTCTTGCCCGGATGCCCCCACATATAGCCGTACAATAAGCGCAAATTGGCGAACTGCTGCCATTCGTCGCCGGGCATTTTTCCGATCAGTGAGCCCTTGCCGTAGACCACTTCGTCGTGTGACATAGGCAGCACGAAGTTCTCAGAAAAGGCATACCAGATGCTGAATATCAGCTGTGCGTGATGATATTTCCGGTAAACCGGATCATTTGAAAAATACATCAGGGTGTCATGCATCCAACCCATGTTCCACTTCAGGCCAAAGCCCAGGCCGCCCAGATAGATGGGTCGGGAGACCATCGGCCAGGCAGTCGATTCTTCCGCGAAAGTCTGCGTATCGGGATAATCGCGATAGATAGCCTCGTTCAGGTTGCGCAGGAAAGTAATTGCATCCAGGTTCTCCCTGCCACCCTTGCGGTTGGGAATCCATTCGCCTTCTTCGCGGCCATAATCCAGGTAAAGCATCGACGCCACCGCGTCCAGGCGCAGTCCATCGATATGATATTTATCAAGCCAGAATAATGCACTGCTGGTCAGGAATGCGCGTACTTCGTGCCGACCGTAATTGAACAGCGAACTATGCCATTCCGGCTGAAAGCCTTGGCGCGGGTCGGCGTGTTCGAAAAGATGGGTTCCATCGAAATAGCCGAGGCCATGGGCGTCGGAGGGAAAATGCGATGGCACCCAGTCCATGATCACGCCGATGCCGTGCTGATGTAAGGCATCGACCAGGAACATGAAGTCTTGCGGAGTGCCGTAGCGTGCCGTGGGCGCAAAGTAGCCGGCGGTCTGGTAGCCCCATGAGCCGTAAAAGGGATGTTCGGTCAGCGGCATGAACTCGACGTGGGTGAAGTTCATGTCAGCGATATATTTCGGCAGGCATTCCGCCATCTCGCGGTAGGTGAGGGAGCGGTTGCCGTCTTCCGGCACACGACGCCAGGAACCCAGATGCACTTCGTAAATGGAACAAGGGGCGTTCAGCCGGTTTTTCTCTCCGCGCTGAGTCATCCAGTCCGCGTCGTTCCAGGTATAATCCAGTTCCCAGACACGGGAGCCGGTTAACGGCGGTATTTCCCAGCAGAAAGCAAAAGGATCGCCCTTATCGGCTATTTTTCCGTCGCGGGAAACAATACGATATTTATAGATTGCCCCGGCCGTAACATCGGCAATAAACCCTTCCCAAATTCCCGAGTCGTCATTACGCAGTTGCAGCGTATTCAATGCTGCATCCCAATGATTGAAGTCGCCGATTACCGAAACGACGGAGGCATTGGGCGCCCATACTGCAAAGTGAGTACCTTTTACGCCATCAACTGTCATGCCGTGTGAACCGAGTTTTTCATACAGGCGAAAATCACTACCTTGCTTAAACAAATAAATATCGAGATCCGTAAGCAGTCTGGCCTGAAATACGGCTTCCGATCGTTATCGTGGACATTTCTACCCCCTCATTGTTTATCTTGGCGGATTTAAGTCATGTGGCAGTTTCTCGAGCAAGGCTATGGCGCATTAGCCTGAGGATATTCATAGTGATCAAGCAGTCGGTGCTTAGATAATCTGAAAAACGTGATACCGGCAAAATGAATATCCGAATCATTAAGTGCCGGTATGGGTTCGATCACGGCATTCATGACGTTCACCTTGAAGTAAGATAAGACAGCCTAACGGTGAAATTGGATATCGTCTGTGCGGTATCGAACATTCATAGCCGCAAAAGCGGACTGTGAATCGACAGAAAATACAGTTGTGCAAAAGGATAAAATCGGCCCAGCCTGTGTAAAAACGCAAAAATAGGGAAGGAGACAGTTCACGCGAGGCGATCCAGTTCAGCATGAACCTTTCCTAAAATTATTCCTATCTTCATCTGATCTTAATCAAACCCACAGGCTTCCTCTCATCTTGTTTAGGTAATCTTTACGTTGTCGTAACGAATTGTGCATAACGTTGTGTCGCGATGACTTTTGAGATGAGCAATTTTGACCGTTCATCATTGGATACAGACAGAATAAGGATTTAGCGAATATGTCATTCGCTTGAATGAGTCATATCGCGGATTACGTTCCATCAGGAATTTCACGCCGTAGTTAATTGCCCTCAGTTTCAGCTCTAGTAATTCATAAAGGCGGCAACCAAAGCTATTTCTAAACTATGTGTCCTAACGAACAGAGCACCGCAAGATAATCTGAAACAATGGCTTTTCGAATGGCATACCCTGTAATTGTTATGCGCCAAAACTTAACCCTGTCAAAAAGCGTGGAAAATATGCCGGTTTTGCCGGAAGTCTTGGTTATCTTATTGTTATTAAATTACATTCCGACGTACTTAACAGGGAAAAAGACGCCGAGAGCGGTAAATTTTTGGATGCTTTTTACAATCAACGCATCAAACATAAATTTTATTTAACGATTGAAATATGCCCTTTTTTGGAGAAAAAACATGAGAAAAAATAACTTATCAACAATATTGGTGCTTTCTGCACTAGCCGCTGGGTGCGCATCTATGAGTGGCTGGCGTCCGATTGTCGATCCTCGCACGGACCAACATCCTGAATCCGTTCAGCGCGACATGGTAGAGTGCAAGGCGCTGGCGGATCAAGCATCGGATATCACGAAAGAAGTCGGCATGGGCGCAGGTGTTGGTGCTGTTACCGGTGCAGCCGGTGGCGCAGCTGTTGGCGCTATAGCGGGTAGTGCTGCAACAGGTGCCGCGGGTGGTGCTATTTTGGCCATTCCCGCTGGAGTGTGGAAAGGTTATGAAGCCAACGAGGACTTTAAACGATCATTCAAAACATGCATGCGTCAGCGCGGTCATACACTGGTCAACTAAGGCAACCTTGAAAAACCGCCATTTTGGACGAAGTAGTCGTTCCTGAGAAAAACCGAAATTTCTGCTGCGGACGCACAATCAGGTAGCCAATAAAAAGTGTGAACCTGATGTGCCCGCACAATATCGACACGCTTGAGCCTGAAATAGGGCAAAAAACGACACAGCTACTGCCTATCTAACGGCAGTCAGCATTGCTCCACTCAAATCACCCTCAATAAATCGCACGATTTTTGAGGGAGTTGCCAATAATTTGCCATTTTTCGGCGTCTCAAATAACGTCAAATCGTTCATGTTCTTGACGGAAACTCAACGCTGTCCGATAAGGGTAACATTTGCTCTCATAATGCTTAAACAGAGGAGAAATCACCATGCATTTTCAAATACAGGTTCCTAATGCACATCCGGCGGGTATCCTCGAAGTTTTCTCGCCTTATGACGGTAAACAAGTCGGATCTGTCGAAACCGTTGACGCAGCCGGTGTCGAACAGGCGTTACACAATATGGCTGCGGTTTTTCGTGATCGTCAATTCTGGCTACCGGCACATGAACGCATCGCTATTCTGGAACGTACCGCACGACTCATGCAGGAACGCTCTGAGCAGTTAATCGCACTCGCCATCGCTGAAGGGGGCAAGCCTTATCAAGATACCAAGATTGAACTGATGCGGGCCATAGCGGGCATACAAAACTGTATTGACTGTATCCGCACCGAACACGGTTCGGAAATCCCCATGCAGCTTAACCTAGCCTCGATGAACCGTTTGGCTTTTACGCATCGTGAACCTATCGGACCGGTGGTTGCCGTGAGCGCGTTTAATCATCCGTTAAATTTAATTGTGCATCAGGTGGGCCCGGCCATTGCCAGCGGTTGTCCGGTCATTATCAAACCCGCAAAGGAAACGCCGCTGTCAGCTTTTGCACTGGTTGGAATCATTCATGAGGCCGGTTTGCCTAAAGCGTGGTGTCAGCCGGTGGTTACCGAAGATACGGCTGTTGCCGAGCAATTAGTAAGCGATAAGCGCGTTGCCTTTTTCAGTTTTATCGGCAGCGCCAAGGTCGGCTGGATGCTGCGTTCAAAACTGGCGCCGGGTACCCGCTGTGTCCTGGAACATGGCGGGGTGGCGCCTGTCATTGTGGCCGAAGACGCTAATCTCGATAACATATTGCCGCTATTGGCAAAAGGCGGTTTTTATCATGCCGGACAAGTCTGCGTCTCTGTACAGCGTGTTTATGGGCATCGTTCGATTGTTAAGACAGTTGCAGAGCGCTTAGCCTCGTTGGCGGAAAACATGACGGTAGGCGATCCCGCCGACGACAAAACCGATGTCGGCCCGATGATTCGTCACCGCGAAGTCGACCGGATCGAAACTTGGGTTAATGAAGCCTTGCAGGAAAAAGCGACGCTCATGGCCGGCGGCAAGCGCTTATCAAATGCGCTTTACCGACCCACGGTATTATTAAACCCATCGGAACACAGCAAGGTCAGCCGGCAGGAAATTTTCGGTCCGGTCATCTGCGTCTACGATTACGACCAAATCGATGATGCGATCGATCGGGCTAATTCCCTGCCGTATGCCTTTCAGGCAGCAGTCGCTACCCAAAACATCGATACGGCCCTCTATGCCTACAAACACCTGGCGGCATCCGCTGTCATGATCAATGATCACACCGCCTTCCGGGTTGACTGGATGCCCTTTGCCGGATTGCGCGAATCCGGCTATGGTAAGGGCGGTATCCCTTATACCTATCGGGATATGCAAATTGAAAAAATGGCGGTTTTTCATTCGCCAGCGATTTAAATCAAGGACAGCCGGTAATCCAATGCCGCAAAGTCATCAGAGGCAGTACCTGTTATGAAATAGAGACAGTTTACCGGCAGAGAGTGCCGAGATTGATCCACTCGCCGTTGCTGCACAAAAATGTACTGCCGGAGCGGCAGACGGTCGAATTGGTGGCAACGGTACTGCCGCCATCAAGCATACAGGTTCGTCCGCCGGGTATAACACGAATCGGCGAATCGCCGCCCGGACACGAAATCCCTAGGCTGTTCCAAGCCCCATCCTCGCACCGATACTGCGTACCGGCCTGACAACTTGCGGCACCCGTGGGAAACGTGACGCCGGAAAACTGGCAGGGTCTAGATATTGTCACCACATCTTCCGCACAGGCAACGCCAAGGCTTGCCCACTCCCCGTTGGTGCACCTGTATTGAGAGCCCGACTGACAGGATGCAGCGCCGTCCGAATACATCGTCCCCTTATGAAAACAAGGTTCGTTCGCAACGGCTACTTTATTTTCTGTACTACGAGACTCATTGAGCGTATGGGTTTCTACGGCTTTTTCTGCGGGAGCGGACTGACTGGTGCTGCACCCCGTCATCAGCCCAAGGATAAAAATAGCTAGCAAAGATATGATATTCATGGTGCTTTCTCCTTTCTCATTGACTTTAGATCATGGACAGGATCCTTGCTCGCTACATAATTGGTTATAAGTCGATCGACTTTAACAAAAGCTCTACGTGCGGCGCCAACCCCTCGCTCCTTTATCCTCAAGAGTACCCTGCTGATAAACGGAATTCATTTTTTACCGCATCGGGTGGTGCCGTCAATCCGTAGTTTCGCTTATCTTCAAGACTGTTGTCGGCATCGATTCCCAATTTCTACGGCCTGGAAACATGAATCATCAATGTAGCCTATGTTTGTGTTTTTTCTTGATGCTCTTCTTTTTAGAATGTTTTTTCTTGGGAATTTTCTTTTTGACGGCTTTGGCTTTAGTCACGATTTTAACTTTGGTCGTACCTTTTTTTTCCATGCCCAGTTTTTTAGCGGCTGCGTGTGAAAGATCGATAACGCGGCCTTTAACAAAGGGGCCGCGATCATTGATTGTGACTTCGGCTTTCTTATGTTGCTCAAGATTGATGACTTCGATCTTGGATCCCAAAGGCAAACTTGGATGGGCGGCAGTCATTTTTTTTGCATCGAAAGTTTCTCCGCTGGCTGTCTCTTGGCCTTGAAATCCGGGCCCATACCAAGATGCTTGGCCGATCTCAATATAGATGGGCAGGGTTACCGTGCTTTCTTTAGTTTCTTTATTCTCTTCCTTGGGCACCACTTGTTCATGTTGCTCGCTCGACTGTTCAAGGATAGAGACAGCAAACACCAGAACGCCGATTTTGGCTGTTCGTAAGAAACCGGAAGGCCATTTACGGCGGATCATGACAATGATGTTTGAGGCTGCCGTGAACTTACAATTCGGGTTTTTTAACAGGAAATTCATTGGCGTTTCTCCCCTCGGCGCGATGCAGTTGCACTGCATCAAGCTTTCATAATTGCGGCTATTTGAGCAACTTCAATGCCTTCGGCAATGAATATTGCATCGCTGGAATCGCCGCAAGTGAAGTAGAAATCGATATTGTGCGATCGGTTGAGGACAATATCGGTGATCTTAAAAGGGCGCGAAAATTTGTACAAGGGGATAAAAGAAATCATTACGGAGAATGCTCAATACTTTCTCCAAGAGAGCTGTAATAGGTATCCATGCTTATTGCATATAGCTCGTAACATTGTATCGTAGCCAAAACTACTCAGTTCTCCTCTTTGAACAAGACGACGGCATTTGCGCTGGTGACCAGCAAACGCCATCTATCTACATGGAACTTTAAATATGAACAGGAGGAAGCGGATATTGTATTTATTCACGACCCGTAACCCGCAACCCGTTGCGCTGTTGTCGAATTGAACTAAGTTGAGCTTTCGCCCATGTCAACCATACGTCGCTGCCATCCTATGCCTTTCGGAACTCATATACTGGATGACGGAAGAATCAATTTCAGATTATGGGCGCCGTTCGCCGATAAGGTTGAATTATGCCTGCAAGGAAGAGCGCCTGAATTCAAGTTATTGATGATACCCGAAGCGGGCGGCTGGTATGGCATCACCACCGAATTTGCCGATACCGGCTTTTATTACCAATACCTGATCAATGGTGAACACCATGTTCCCGATCCTGCTTCCCGCTATCAACCGTTGGATGTCAACGGTTCCAGTCAGGTTATCGATCCTGAAGCGTGGCAGTGGCAGGATCATTCCTGGCAAGGGCTGTCTTGGGAAGACGTGGTGTTTTATGAATTGCATGTCGGCACCTTCACCGAAGAAGGCACTTTCGCAGGCGTCAAAGAACGGCTGGATTACCTGGTCGATTTGGGCGTGACTGCAATCCAGTTAATGTCCATTGCCGATTTTCCGGGCCGACGTAATTGGGGCTATGACGGCGTGCTGCCGTTTGCGCCGGACAGCAGTTACGGTACGTCCGATCAGCTTAAAGACCTCATTGAAACCGCGCATGCCAAAGGCCTGATGGTTTTTAACGATGTGGTTTACAGCCATTTCGGCCCGGAAGGCAATTATCTGCATCTGTATGCGCCGGAATTTTTCACCGATCGTTTCCAGACACCCTGGGGCGATGCGGTTAATTTCGAGCCTAAACATGATCATTGGGTGCGCCGGTTTTTTATACACAATGCCTTGTATTGGCTGGAAGAATACCATTTCGACGGGTTGCGCCTCGATGCCGTGCATGCCATTTTCGATGACTCGTCGCCCGATATTCTGGAAGAGCTGGCCGAAGCGGTTCGACTGGGACCGGGATACGATCGTCAGGTCTATTTGGTGCTGGAAAACGACAATAATGCCGCCCATTATTTAAGGCGCGACCCAGCCTTGCCGCAGCGTTACTTCGATGCGCAATGGAATGACGATATGCATCATGTTTTGCATCTCCTGCTGACCGGGGAGAATACCGGTTATTACCAGGATTATATGCAGCAACCCCTACGACATTTGGGCCGCTGCTTGACCGAAGGTTTCGCCTATCAGGGCGAGGTGTCCGCTTACCGGGACGGCAAACGGCGAGGCGAGCCTTGTTCGGATTTGCCGCTGACGGCGTTCGTGTCCTTTTTACAAAACCATGATCAGGTAGGCAACCGGGCGTTGGGCGAACGCATCTCAAATTTTTGTTCCCCGGAAGCCTTGCGCGCTGCGACGGCGATATTGTTGCTGTCGCCATCGCCGCCCTTATTGTTTATGGGGCAGGAGTGGGCCTCGAGCCAACCGTTTACCTACTTTGTAGATTTTCCCGAAGAGTTGGGCGGGAAAGTGAACGAGGGGCGATTGCAGGAATTTGCCAAGCTCCCGGAGTTTAGCAATGTTGAAATGCGCCGAAAAATACCGTTACCCAATGCAGCTAAAACGTTCCAGGCGGCCAAGCTACGATGGGATGAATTAGACAGGAAGCCGCATCGACAATGGCTCGATTATCATCGGGAATTATTGCGCATTCGTCGCCGTTATATTTGCCCACGGTTAAAGGGAATGGCCTCAGGATCAGCCCAGTACCGGCTTTTGAACGACAGGGCATTAACCGTGCAATGGCGGTTCAACGATGGTTCGACTTTAACGCTGGCGGCAAATCTGGGCAGTGAACCGGCAAGGGTTGACTGTTGTTGTGACGGAAAGGTGTTGTTTGCCAGCGATTCCGAGACCGATAAAAATCTTCGCCAAGGCAGTTTAAGCCCGTGGTCGGTCATTTTTTATTTAGCGGAAGTCGAAAAATGATTTTTTATCCACAAAAAGCACAAAAGCCGCGAAATAAATCAACGTATTGCATTGAACCGGCCGTAGGGCGCGCCGCGCGCGTCTTTTACGGGACTTTAAGTTGTTTAAACCCTTTGGCGCGCACGGCACGCCCTACTGCTGTTGCGTCTAAAAATCAAAAACCTGTTTTATATCTATTCGAATATTTTCGTGCTTTTTGTGCTTTTCGTGGACAAATAGCCTCGTAGGGTACGCTGTGCGTGTCTTTCAACTAATTCGTGCAACCCTCGGCGTTATGCTATTCATACCGCTATATTTAGCTCCCCCTGTTGTTAGTGCCGACGTTTCCGTGACTGGACTTGAAAGCGAAGCCAAAAAAAATGTCCAGCTGATGCTGTCGCTTGCAGCAGAAAAATGCGAATCGCCGGAATGGAAAATACGCGGTCTTTTTAGCAAAGCCGATGAGGAAATCTCTCAGGCTTTGCGTGCTTTGGGTTATTACCGTTCGGTTATCAAGAAATCATTGGCTTTCAATGATAAATGCTGGCATGCGGACTTTGCGATTGATTCCGGCCCGCAGACCATCGTTGCTGACATCACTATCAACCTCATTGGCGATGCCCGCGATGATCCTGAATTTCAAAAATTGCGGGGGACGCTGCTAGCCGCAAAAGGCAAGCCTCTGCGCCACGATCAATACGAAAAGATGAAAAGCCGGCTTGAATCGCTGGCGCTGGAGCGAGGTTATCTGAAAGCCTCGTTTCCGGAAAAACAGCTTTTAATAAATAAAGTCGACAACAAGGCGCAGATCAGGCTGGTCTTTGATGGCGGAAAACGCATGGTGTTTGGTGATGTTAATGTTGAACAGGATATTTTGAATCCCGACTTTGTCCGTAAATTCATTAAGATCAAAAGCGGCGAGTTTTATTCCAGCGAGCAACTGGCTAAAACGCATAATGCCCTGTCAAAAAGCGGCTATTTCAAGAGGGTGGAGATAGTCCCGGATACCGCTTATGCCGACCCAAAGCAAGTACCTGTCACCGTCAAGCTCTACCCTGACAAAATCCATCATTACGGCTTCGGCGTGGGGTTTGATACCGACATCGGGCCGTTGCTGAATGCTTCGTATAAAAACCGGCGAATCAATCGCCGGGGCCACTTTCTTAACGCCAATATCGATCTTTCCCCCGTGCTGTCAACTGCGGATGTTGAATACAGTATCCCGTTGGACAACCCGGCCAGCGATTTCTTCAGCTTCGGCGGCGGACTCAAGCGGGAAGATACCGACACTTATAAGTCGCTATCGGCCAAACTTTCCGCACGGTTAAAACACGACTTCGACAGCGGCTGGAAGCAGACGCTTTTTATCGATTCCGTCTACGAAGACTTTACTATCGGCACAACCTCAAACAAGGTGCTTTTATTAGTGCCCGGCGGCAGTTGGCTGCGTTCAGTTTCCGATAACGCCATGCGGCCCACCCGAGGCCACCGCCTGGAGTTTAACCTGGCCGGAAGCTATAAAAATCCTATCTCCGATGTCAGTTTTGCGCAGGGCTCGGTGTCCGCTGTATGGATGCAGCCATTGCCCTGGAGCGGAAAATTCATCGCCCGGACCGAGCAAGCTGCAACGTTGGTCGATCAATTCGACCGGATGCCGACCTCGTACCGGTTTTATGCGGGCGGCATGAACAGCATCCGCGGCTACGCTTATAAAGAGCTGGGGCCCAAGGATAATCTGGGTAACGTGGTAGGCGGCAGGTTCTTGAGTGTGGTCAGTGCGGAGTACGAACAGGCCGTGCTCGATAACTGGGGCGTCGCGGCATTTATCGACGGCGGTAACGCTTATAATCTCGATCATATCCGCGTCAAAACCGGCGTGGGATTAGGCATCCGGTGGTATTCGCCTATAGGCCCGATTCGGCTGGATCTTGCCTTGCCTTTGAGCGAATCGGATTCTTCATTTCAAATCCATTTTGCCGCGGGGGCACGGCTATGATTCCGGAAAAAGCAGTTTGTCCACGAAAGGCACGAAAATGCCGGACGGTATATGTAGGGCGTGCCGTGCGCGCCTTAGAAATCAAGGCGCGCACGGCACGCCCTACTGCAAAGGGAGCAGCGGCGAGAGAGGGAAACTTGTTTTTATGGACCAATTGCCGTTTTTAAAATGAAGAAACGTATTCTTCTGATTAGCTTGATTCTGGTGCTGATGATACCTGTCGGCCTGCTCGGGTTGATGAACAGTGAAACCGGCAGCCGCTGGCTGTTGCAGACGATTTTCTCAAGCTTACCGATACAGGCTTCAGTTAAAACCATTGACGGCCGGATACTTGAACGTATTGTGCTCACTGATCTGTACTATAAAAGCGATACGGGAACGGTCGCCGTTAAAAAGCTGGTGTTCGTTTGGCAACCTTCCAAACTGTTCTCGGGTACTTTAAAAATCGTTGATATGACCCTCGAAGAAGTAAACGTTACCCTGGCCGAAATAACACCGCCTGCGGAAGAAAGCGGTTTCGATTTCAATGCCGAACTACAATTGCCGGTGCAAATCGCAATCGAAAACCTGTTGTTGACGGATCTTACCTTTCAGCAAGGCGGGCAGATACAACAGCTGGAAAAACTGCACTTGTCGGCATTTACCGAATACGGCAGGCTTAATATCGTCTCGTTGGATGTTAATGCCAAACCGGCTACTGCGACAGCAAAAGGACACATGGGCTTGGGCAAGGGCTTTCCATTCAATTTGACCACTGATTGGCAAGTTACAACAGCCGACTATGGTTTATGGCAGGCAACAACGTCGGTCAACGGCGACCTTCATCAACTGGCTTTCGATAATCAGCTGTCGTCACCGTTCAAATCGGCCTTGAAAGGGAGCCTGGATAATTTACAGGATGCGCCGCATATAACCGCGCACGGCGATTGGCAACAGCTTAACTGGCCGCTTAGCGGCGGCAAGCCGCAGGTGACCAGCGACCAAGGATCATTTGAGTTGACCGGTTTGCTCAGCGATTATCAGATTATATTAGAAGGTCAGCTAGCCCGGCCGACTTTGCCAAAAGCTCAGCTGGCGTTTAAAGGCAAAGGCGGCACCGATGCTTTGTCTATTGAACAGCTGGAGCTTACATCAACAGCGGGAACATTCATGCTTGGCGGCGATGTGTCCTGGAAAGACGCTACGGCTTTCGACCTTACTGCGACCGGGCAAAACTTTAATCCTGCCATCCTGTCGCCCCAGCTTCCCGGCAGCCTGAACTTCAACACCCGTCTCAAAGGTAAATTGGCTGGAGACGCGTTGCAGCTGGATGCCGAGATCAACAAGTTGTCCGGCAAATTGCGCGGCTATCCGGTCAGCGCAGACGGCAAGCTGGCTTTGGCTAATGAACAGCTCAAGATCGATGCCCTTCGGGTTGTTTCGGGGGTAAATAAAATTGCCGTTAACGGTACGCTGGGACAGCAGCAAGCCGCTCTAGTTATCGCTATCGATGCCCCTGCAATGGAAGCGTTATGGCCGAATCTGGGCGGCAGCTTGAAAGGGGAGGGGCGTTTACAGGGCGCATGGAAAAATCCTTCGGTAAAATTCCAGGCTGACGGCAAGCATCTGCATTTCGCCGAATACAGCGCGGAGCAGTTAGCCGCCAATATCGACTATCAGGCCGATACAAAAAAAGCCTCCAAACTGCAATTGTCCGCAAACGGCATCAAAACCGGTACCATGCAAATTGCAACACTGCGGGTTAATGGTTTGGGTACGTTTGAGCAACACCGCTTTAAAGCTGACATCAGTTCTTCTTACGGTGATCTATCAAGCGCGCTTACCGGCAGTTACAAGGCCAATGTATGGCAGGGCGATTTATCCAAACTGGATTTGAATACCCGCGATTCCGGCCGCTGGCAGCTTACGAATGATCTGCTTGTCCGAATAGCTCAAAGCCCCGCCGGAATGGATGCGACGCTGGAAAAAACCTGCCTGGTCCAGCAACAGGCCTCTCTTTGTGCGCAGGGACGTTACCCTGCCAACGGTGACTTCCGGTTCCAAGCTAACGCCACGGCCTTACCTCTAAGCCTTATGCAAGCCTACTTGCCTGAGCAGACAAAATTGAAAGGCGTTATCAATGCCGATGCGGACATGCAGCGGGAAAAAGGCTCGCTGAACGGCAATTTCCGCCTGGCTATGCCTGCCAACGCAAAGATACTGTTTCAGACTCAGCAAGGCTCGCCTGAACTGACCTTGGGTTCATCGACAATATCGGGCAAGCTGAAACAGACAATGGTTTCAGCCGATATTGATCTGGCCCTGACGGGACAGGATTATCTGCGCGGCCAGTTGCAGCTCGATACCGGCAAGGCTGGAACCCTGTCCGGGCGGATAACGGCATCGGTACTCAACTTTGCCATGTTGAATCCTTTTGTTCCGCAGCTAGCGAACATGAAAGGCAATCTTAAAGCGGATTTAGCGTTACAAGGCAGCACCAGCCAGCCGCTTGCTAACGGAGCGGTACGTTTCACAGATGGATCAGTTGATCTTGCTGAATTGGGGCTGGAACTTCGCGAGATCAAGCTCCAGGCTGTTTCATTTGCCGATAATGCCGGACGCATTCAGCTAAGCGGTTCGGCAAAATCCGGGCAAGGCTTTATCAAGCTTGACGGTTTTGCAAGCTTGCAGGGGACTACCGAATTGACGCTGAGCGGAACGGATTTTGAAGTCGCCAAATTGCCGGATGCGCAAATAGCCGTCTCGCCGGATTTAAAAGGCGTGTTTACCGGGCGGCAAGGGAAAGTGACCGGTAAGTTAACTGTCCCCAAGGCCGTGTTGCAGCTTCCTGAGCTCCCCGAAAATGCAGTGAAAGTCAGCAGCGACGAAGTGATTGTCGGCGAAGAAAAAACCGAACATAACGCCAAGGCACCAGCCAATATCGATGCGGATATAGACATCGAACTCGGCAAACAGGTCAGCTTTTCAGGACAAGGATTGAAGACCAATCTGTCCGGCAAATTGAAGCTGATCAAGACGGGAGAAAGAATGGCCATGTACGGCAGTGTCGACATGAACAAAGCGCGTTATAAAAGCTACGGGCAGGATCTTACCGTACGTAAAGGGAAGTTCCTGTTCAACGGCCCGGTCGATAAGCCCTGGTTGGACGTGGAAGCTATACGCGTTTCAAAAAGCAAGGAGGTTACCGCTATTCTCGGCCTGACCGGCCCATTGGATTCGCCGCAAACGCGCCTATCTTCGGAACCTGCCTTGCCGGAAGAAGAAGTGCTGGCCTATTTGATTACCGGCGGCCCGTTAGCAGAGGTCAGCAAATCGGAAGGCAACAGGGTTGCCGCTGCCGCGTTATCTTACGGTTCAGGCAAGCTATCCTGGCTTTCCGACAAACTGGGCATCGACGAGTTTGAAGTCGAAGAAGGAAAAACGTTGCAGGATACACTGGCTACGGTAGGTCAATATCTGACACCGGACTTTTATGTAGGTACCAAAGTCGGCCTGTTTAATAAGCAAGCCGTCTTGGTGCTGAAACGTAAACTGACCAAGACCTTTAATGTTGAAACCCAGACCGGTACATCGCAAAGAATAAAACTTAACTATGAGTTTGATACTGATTAAAGGCGGGGAATAAGCAGGCGCTTAGGATATGGTCGGTAATAACGTCCCGAAACATAAACTCATCGTTCCCACGCTCTGCGCTCGTCGTTATACACAAGTGTCTGCGAGATACCCTCGTTCCCACGCAGAGCGTGGGAACCATAAGCGGAAGTTATTATTGATGGAGTCCTTAATAGAGGCTGATAAGTAGTGATACGAATGTTATTGATTTTACCCGCATGTTATAAATTTCAAGGTGTGGATATATCGGTTTCAAGTTATTCAAATCACCCATGTTTCATATATTCCCGCCGATAGACATTAGCGCTGTGGAGCCTGATACGGCTGAGTCTTTTATGGCTCAAGTCACAGGTTATACGCACTACGCTATATTTTAAAGTTCTTCGGGCTTTGGCCGTATTTGACGGCGTTGGAGCGCGACTTATGATTTATGAGAGGTCACAATGAACAAGATATTTCATAGCAAACTTAAAACTATGTCGGCCGTTGTTATGCTCGGCGGTCTTATGTTATTTCCCTGTCAGCCTGTCTTTGCGCAACCCCTTTATAAGGTCGAAGGGCACAAAGTCGATAAAGGCACTCTCAACGGCTGGAATATTTACAGAACGGAAGCGTGCGGAAACTGTCATGAAGCAACTGGAGAAGGCAACGTGAGCAATCCGAATCTGCTTCAAACCATGAAAAACCAGACTAAAGAACATTTTCGGAAAGTCATTATCGATGGACATAGAACCATGTATTCGTTCAGTGGCAACAAAACCGTGGTCGACGGGGTTGATGACTTGTATGCCTATCTTAAAGGCCGTTCCGATGGGGCTATTCCAGCGGGTGACCTGATGGAGATGAAGTAAGGCATGCTTGGGGTGAAGTAAATTAAATGCCTAATATTGCGCTCGACCGGAGCGTGACCATGAGCCATTTTTCATTTCTGAGTTTTCGTGATCCGCGTCCGGTCAGCTTTCGGCTATTGCATTGGTTGTCAATGGCTGTCCTTGTATCAAAATACAACCATCAATTAGCACTCATATGAATTCAATAATTGATTTGAAATCTCAAGAGGAGAAGCCAAAATGAAAATGCCAAAAATCGATAAAGTACTGGTAGGTGAAGCCTTGGTAGGCGAGGGCAATGAATTAGCCCATGTTGATTTGGTTATGGGTCCCCGAGGCAGCGCCGCAGAACTCGCATTTTGTATCACACTGACCAATCAGAAACGGGGCGATAATTCCCTGCTGGCGCTGGTCGCACCCAATCTTATGGCTAAGCCTAATACCGTCATGTTCAACAAGGTCGAGATTAAAAATGAAAAGCAGGCAACCCAGATGTTCGGGCCTGCTGAACGGGGCGTGGCCAAGGCTGTGGTTGATAGTGTCAAAGAGGGCGTAATACCGCTGGAAGAAGCCAACGACATATTTATTTGTGTGGGCATTTTTATTCACTGGGATGCCAAGGACAATAATAAAATCCAGGACTGGAATTACGAGGCCACCAAGCTGGCGATTAAACGCGCTGTCACAGGAGAACCGACGCCCGCCGAAGTGATTGCCCAGGAAAATGTTCAGCATCATCCACTCGCGGCGCATGATTAAATGGAGGTATCTGTAACGACTCACATTATCAGATATTCGCTCCTGATAATGTTCAAAGCTCACGCCCCTTGTCTACATAATCCATATGGATGTGGTGAATGCAGATATTGCAGGAGCAAATATCTGTCCGTATAGGCAAAGCCAGCTTTGAACTCGAATAGCACACTTTCTGGAGTCCAAAGCTGGCTTTGGTCACTCAGCATTGGCTTTGCGATTAGAAAATGGGCCGTTACGAGTTAAAAAATACACGCGTCAGAATCAAGTGGCTGAGCCAGTGGAAGCACTTACGCTTCGACGGAGCGCTTGGAATGGTCCAAAAACACAAGCCTGTTTGAGTGCAAGCGAAAATAGGCGTTTTCGGCACCGCTACGACGTGCTCATTTTTTGAAAGCCTATATTTTCGCCGCCTATGACTAGCAAACATAAAAACACCGATAAAATCGAGCTGGGTAAAGGCGATGTCTTAGTCATCATCGATATCCAAAATGATTTTCTGCCCGGCGGCAGTCTGGCTGTGCCGGAGGGGGATCAGGTCATACCCGTCTTGAATGGCTATATCGATCGATTTATCAATCGTCAGTTGCCTGTGTTTGCAACCCGCGACTGGCATCCGCCAGATCATTGTTCTTTTGTTCAACAAGGCGGTCCTTGGCCGGAACACTGCATTGCCGGTTCTAAAGGCGCAGAATTCGCAGCCGATTTGCATCTCCCTGTCTCTGCTTAAGATTTTTTCCAAGGCTACCGAAGCTGAACAGGATGACTATTCAGGTTTTGCAAACCCAGCATTCAAGGCGCAACTGGACAATATGGCGCCCCGCCGTTTGTTCATCGGCGGACTTGGCTACCGATTATTGCGTTTTAAATACGGTGCGTGATGCACTGAACTACCATTACAAGGTGCTGTTGCTGACAGATGCCATACGCGCCGTGAATGTTCAGCCGCAAGATGGGGAAAACGCAATCAACGAAATGATTCAAAAGGGTGCGATACCTATTACCTTGGCTATGATCAGATAATGCCCAACAGCGCCTTGCTTACCGATCTCTACCAGCTAACCATGCTTGCAGGGCTATTATGAACAGAACATGGAAGAGCTTGCCGTATTCGAATTTTTTGTCAGGAAATTACCGGAAAACCGGGGCTATCTGGTCGCGGCAGGTCTGGCCCAGGTTTTAACTTATCTGGAACAATTGCGATTTTCTTCGGATGAAATTGAATGGCTGGCAAGCACCGGGCGATTCAAACCGGCAATGCTTGACCGGCTTGCGGCATTAAAATTTACCGGCGATGTCCATGCGATGCCTGAAGGCACGGTGTTTTTCCCGAATGAACCGATATTACGCATCACCGCGCCGCTGCCCGAAGCGCAATTGATCGAAAGCAGGATCATCAATCTACTGCATTTCCAGACCTTGATTGCCTCCAAAGCCGCGCGCTCGGTATTTATCGCACCGGACAAGTTGCTGGTTGATTTCGGCATGCGCCGGGCGCACGGCAGCGAAGCCGCGCTGTTGGCAGCTCGGGCAAGTTATCTCGCGGGGTTCACGGGTTCAGCGACGGTGGCGGCCGGGATGCATTTTGGCATCCCCATTTTCGGCACGATGGCGCATTCTTTTATCCAAACCTACACTCACGAAAGTCAGGCCTTTGCCGATTTTGCCAAGGCCAATCCTGATAATGTCGTGTTATTGATCGACACTTACGATACCGAAGCCGGTGCGCAAAAAGTAGTCGATCTGGCTCCTGCATTGCATGCGCAAGGTATAAAAATCAAGGGCGTTCGCCTTGACAGCGGCGATTTGGCCGATCATGCCCGGAAAGTCAGAACGATTCTTGACCGTGGCGGCCTTAACGATACAACCATCTTTGCCAGCGGCAATATTGATGAATATAAACTTGCAGAATTGATGGCTCAACAAGCCCCGATTGACGGCTTCGGCATCGGTACGCGGTTGGATACCTCAGCCGATGCGCCTTATCTCGACTGCGCCTATAAATTGCAGGAATATGCCGGGATTGCCAGGCGCAAGCGCTCGGAAGGCAAAGCGACCTGGCCCGGACGTAAACAGGTTTATCGCAACTATGATGATAACGGCGTTATGTCCGGCGATACCGTTACCGTTGACAATGCGCCTTGTGCAGGCCAACCGTTACTGCAATTGGTTATGCAGGGCGGAAAGACTGTAGCAGGGCAGCCTACGCTTGATCGAGGCCAGGGAATATGCTCGACGCCAATTAAATGGTTTACCCATGTCATTGCGTCAATTGAGTAATACTCCGGAATACCCGGTAATCATTTCTGCCGAACTGCAAGCGCTGGCGAAAACAGTGGATGAACGAAACGCAGGTTGAAAGCCCTCATGATGTTTTCAGATTAGCCAGATGCCACCGTAGAGACGCGATTTATCGCGTCTTTCGATTTATCGTGTCTATAATCGTTGCGCCTTTTCTGGATTTTGGATCAAACTGGATAGCAGACGCGATAAATCGCGTCTCTACGGGGCGCATTTTTTGGAACTAGCTGTTGGTATATCGAATATTTTGTTTCTGGCTGAAGCATCTGGCTAATCAGGTGGTGTTTTGATGTCAGGTTCAAAATATTTGCTCGGATTGGACCTGACACTGACGATCTCAGTTCGGCCAAAACCGGACAGTTAGTGAAAGGTCTGTAAGCTTTATGAATTATTTACATGCATATAAAAGCAGCCTATTTTTCAAGTTAGTATTATAGGTATCTTTACATATTGTGTGTTCAGTTCGAAATACATACTGTTAATACATGAGAGAGGAGATAGGTTAGATAATAACTTATTAGACAACTGGTACTTTGATGTGGAGCAACATGAAGTTTTATGATAAAACCGACGCTCATTCTTTGTCATTTACAGATCCAGTGCTCAACGTAGTGCACAATCCCGACGTCTTAAACATATACTCACTCAAATCCATTTTAGTCTTTAGAGGGTCTCTGACGATTAAATCAGAAGTGATATGAACAACTCGAACAAAAAGACAGCAGTACAGGCAGCACAGCTGCGACAGCTGTTTTCTGCGAGCAAAGTGTCACTGGTTACCAGCACACTACTCGCAGTAATCCTTGCCTATCTGCAGCGCGAAGTGATAGCGTCTTCAGTGGTTCTTGTATGGCTTTCCCTAGTCGGGTTGGTCGCGTTTTTACGGGCGGTTCTTGTTAAAGCTTACCAAGGCTCCCCGCTGGATGGCGATACAGCTACTCATGTGTGGTTGGTACGGTTTCGTCTTGGCGTTCTAGCTGTCGGTGTGGTGTGGGGGGCGGCCGGCTTTCTGATGTTCCCTCCCAATAATCCGCCTCATCAGATGTTCCTGATTTTTATGCTGGCCGGTCTGTCGGCTGGCGGCGTGGTTGCATTTTCGGCTGATCTGATCAGTGCAATTACATTTTCCATGACATCCCTGCTGCCAATCGTGACTCGTTTGTTTATCGCAGGTGATAGCTTGTCTTTGGCAATGAGCATGGCAGGTATGTTGTACCTAAGCTTTATGGTCCTCAGCTTACTGCATATTAACAGGAGCATCACTGAGAACATTGTTTTACGCCTCGAAGCCGTTGCTCGCGAGGAAATACTGAGAACTAATGAGGAACGCTATCGTTTGCTGCTGAAGCATTCGCCGGTTGGCATTTTTCATTACGACACGAACCTCGTCATTACTTATTGCAACGAACGTTTCGCCGATATTCTGCACAATTCAGTTGACGGCATCGTCGGTTCGGATATGAAAAAATTCAAGGATCAGTCCATCCTTTCAGCCTCTAAAAAAGCTCTGGAAGGCGAAACGGTCTTTTACGAAGGACAATATTACCCCACCTCCAGCGATGCCGGCATATGGATAGACATGACCTGCGCACCATCCCGTGATGGAACAGGAAAGATCGTGGGCGGTATTGCCATCGTTCGGGACATCACCGAGCGCAAGCAGGTGGAATATGAGCTAAAAGCCAGTGAGGTAAAATTCCGTTCGGTTATTGACGTTTCCCCTATACCAATGGCTTTGACTGATGAGCAATTAAACATCATCTTCCTGAATCCGGCATTCGTGCAGACTTTCGGTTACAGCATAGAGGATATTCCAACTCTGGCAGACTGGTATCTGAAAGCCTATCCTGATCCGGATTATCGGCACTGGGTCGAGGCTGCCTGTCCTCTGACACAGGAACAAGCCGAACAGGAGACAGTCTGACTTGGCGCCTTTAGAAGCGGCTATTCGTTGCAAGGACAATAGCATTAAAACCGTGTTAGTTTCTGCCGCCACAATTCATCATAATTTAGCGAGCGTGTATTTGGTGATACTGTACGACATTACTGAGCGCAAACAAATTGAAGAAAAACTTAACTCTATTTTTAATGCGTCAGTGGAAGGCATTATTACTTTTGACACATCCGGCATCATCGTATCCGCGAATGCCGCCGTAGAAACTATTTTCGGCTATCAGCCGGAAGAGTTGGTTGGTTACAGCATAAACAAGCTCTTGCCGTCATCGCCAAGTTCCAGCTCGCTTCATGCAGCAGAACGTGTTGGCCAAATTCAAGAGATTGAAGGCCTGCACAAAAACGGTTCTGTGGTGCCTCTGGATCTGTCCACAGCGGAGTTTGTAATCGGTACTGCGCACTATTTTACCTATATAGTCCGCGACGTGAGTTTACGCAAATACTCAGGAACAACAAGACAAGGAACATCTCAATGAACTCGCCCATGTCACCCGCCTGGGGCTGATGGGCGAAATGGCGTCCGGCATTGCGCATGAAGTCAACCAGCCTCTGTCAGCGATTGCCAGCTATACGCAAGTCAGCTTAAACCTGATCAAAACTGAAGATCCTGATCTGGTAAAGCTCACCGAGACCTTAGACAAAACCCAGCAACAGGCGATAAGGGCGGGACGGATCATTCATCGCATGCGAGAGTTCGTCAAATCTCATGCAAAACATCGCTCCACTGCTGATATTAATGCTTTGATTCGCAATGCTGTCGACCTGTGTATTGCTGAACTTAAACAAAACAATATAAGGCTAACACTTGAACTGGAAAACAACCTGCCGCAGATCTTTGTAGACCAAATACAGATTGAACAGGTCATTATAAACCTGACCCGAAACAGCATTGATGTTTTAAAAGACTTACCCGTAACACAGCAACGCCACATAATCATCCGTAGCCAATTGGCTCAAAATAGTAACATACAGGTCAGCGTGAAGGACAATGGATTGGGACTTAATGAAGAACAACAAAAAAAAATATTGATGCCTTTTTTCACCACCAAGGCAGAAGGTATGGGTATGGGGCTATCCATCAGCCGCTCACTAATCGAAGCCCATGAAGGCACTTTGTATTTCAACAGTAAACCTGGAAAAGGCAGCACTTTTTATTTCACTCTACCCATACGGAAAAAACTTGGTGTTTGAGTTTCAATTCGCCGTGTCCGTACGTTCAGCCAATAGCTTATAATTTCGAGCCATGATCATAATTGCGAATACTGCCTTTAAGCGAAGGATTTTCCATGCAAGCCAGAATGAACGAAAAACGCCTATTTCCTTTTGCCGGTACGATGATTTTTACCCTCGTGGCCATTGTCGGATTCGCCTATGTTAAATGGATGCCCTATTACGCCAAGGCCTTCCTCGCCCAGAGTCATCATTTCATAGGCGATTCGATTCTTTCGGGGAATTCCGTCTCCGCTCCGCCTGTATCATGGAACGCGGCTGTGGACTACGCCATAGCCTATAGCAAAGCAATCTGGAAGGCGCTTCTTCTAGGACTCATTCTGGGTTCCGGCATCAAGGTGCTTCTGCCGACTCAGTGGGTGAGCGCGGCGCTTGGTAGGCTAGGCTTCAAGAGCATCGCACTAGGCAGCCTTTTTGCCATGCCCTGCATGATGTGCACCTGTTGCGCCGCCCCCGTGGCTGCCGGCATGCGCCAAAGCCGCGCATCGGTTGGTAGCGTGGTGTCTTGGTGGATATCAAACCCGGTGCTGAATCCTGCGACTCTGGTATTCATGGGGTTCGTGCTGGGGTGGGGGTGGGCTCTGTTCAGGGTTGTGTTAGGCATTGCCATGGTGCTTGGGGTTGCTTATTTAGCAGAGCGTTATGGCGACCAGCGTGAAGCTGTTTCGCTCGAACAGGGTTTACCGCCTGAGGCCGAGGCCTTAAAAGGCAGTCTTCTGACACGCTGGGGCCGGGAATTCATGGCCCTCGCGATCAAACTCTTACCCGAGTATCTTATTCTCGTACTTCTGCTTGGAGCCACAAGGGCTTGGCTTTTCCCGGTGCTTGGTGCTCATGATGGGATATTCTGGATCGTTGCAATGGCGGTAGCCGGTACACTGTTCGTCATACCCACTGCCGGAGAGGTACCCATTGTGCAGGCAATGTTCGCTTTGGGCTGGGCGCGGGTCCTGCCGGGGCGCTCATTATGACGCTGCCGGCTGTTAGCCTGCCTTCGCTGGCCATGCTCAGCCGCATCTTTAGTTGGCGGACCCGTCTCGTGATTGTGGCCGGCGTTGTGCTTTCAGGCATTGCCGGCGGACTTATAGCGATGAGCGTATTTTAACGTGAAAGAACCCTCAGACTTAACAACGCAACTTCTGAGTGGCCGTCGTGGGCCGAGTGCCGAATGTCGTGAACAGCAGCAATGTGCCATGTGCGGTCGGTCACTGTAGCCGAGCCTATAACCGCATTCGCACGGAAAGTGGACGTAGCATATAAAAACTGGACGATGACAGCCAGAGGTAGATTAACCAGCTCTCGGTAACAGTTTGTAAACATAATCCCTAAGACCAGCAAGCATCTTTTTTCGGCCCGAATTAGTTGCCAAAGGGATTTTCCCCTCAGGGGTCGGGGCATTGATTTACAATTCAGTAATCGCTCAGCTTTGTATAGGGTATCTGTTGAGATATTAAGCCCATGTTCGACGCCTCAGTTTCTAATCTTGTACCCAGTCTTAAACACCCACCCTACAATAGTCAGGCAGATGATAAGAAAGCCAAACGTCATGCCAATACTCATGCCGATGTGCACATCGGCGACGCCGTAGAAGCACCAGCGAAAGCCGCTGATCAAATAGACCACTGGATTGAACAGGGTGATCTTCTGCCACAATGGAGGCAACATAGTGATCGAATAGAACGCGCCGCCCAAGAATGTGAGCGGGGTGACGATCAACATCGGAACCACCTGTAGTTTCTGAAAATTATCGGCCCATAGGCCGATAATGAAGCCAAACAGGCTGAAAGTAACCGCAGTGAGCAGCAGAAAAGCGATCATCCATAAGGGATGGGCGATCTCGTAGGGCACGAAAATGCGGGCGGTGCCCAGAATGAGTAGCCCCAACATCACCGACTTGGTCGCCGCCGCCCCCACATAACCAATCAGCACCTCGACCCATGAAACCGGTGCCGATAGCAGTTCATAAATAGTGCCTGCCCACCTGGGCATGTAAATGCCGAAAGAAGCATTGGATATGCTTTCGTTCAGTAAATTCAGCATGACCAGTCCTGGGATGATGAAGGCGCCATAACTGACGTCGTCAATGTTGCCCATACGCGAACCGATGGCTTTGCCGAATACGATGAAGTACAGCGAGGTGGTCAGTATCGGTGCGGCGATGCTTTCCCACAGCGTACGAAAGGTGCGTGCCATTTCAAAGTGGTAAATGGCGCGAATGCCATAGATGTTCATTGCAGTATCTCCTTGGGCTGATGCACCAGACTGACGAAGATGTCCTCCAGTGAACTCTCGCTGGAGCTTAAGTCTTTGAATTCGATATTGTGTTCACCTAGCGTGCGCAATAGCTCGGCAATGCCGGTTTCTTCTTTTTGGCTGTCGAAGCTATAAACCAGGGTGTGTCCATCGTCGGAGAGCGCTAATGGCCAAGCGCTTAGCTCGGCCGGGATGCTGGTCATGGGCTGTCGCAAAGTCAGCGTGAGCTGCTTTTTGCCGAGCTTGCGCATCAGTACATCTTTGTCTTCAACAACGATCAGTTCACCTTGGCTGATGACGCCGATGCGGTCTGCCATGTCTTCGGCTTCTTCAATGTAATGTGTGGTCAGAATGATGGTGGTACCCTGCTCACGTAGTTCGCGCACCATGCGCCACATGTCGTGTCGTAACTCCACATCCACGCCGGCACTCGGCTCATCAAGGAACAATATCGTTGGCTCATGCGCGAGGGCTTTGGCAATCAGCACGCGACGTTTCATGCCACCCGATAAGGTCATGATTTTTGCGTCGCGTTTGTCCCACAGGGACAGATCGCGCAGCACTTTTTCCAGGTAGGTTGCGTTGGGTGCCTTACCGAACAGCCCCCGACTGAATTTGATCGTGGCCCAGACCGACTCAAACGAGTCCGTATAGAGTTCCTGCGGCACCAACCCGATGGTTGCCCGCGCCGCGCGGTAGTCTCGCACGGTGTCGTGACCGTCGGCGATGATGGTTCCAGAGCTGGCCTTGACGATGCCGCAGATGATGCTAATCAGTGTCGTCTTGCCCGCACCATTGGGTCCGAGCAAGGCGAATATCTCACCGCGTTTTATCTCCAGATTGATTTTTTTGAGCGCTTGGAAACCGCCGGCATACGTCTTGTTAACGTCGCGCACGAAGATGATGGGAACGGAATTTTCGGCGGCTGCGGATGTGGGCATTGTCTTTATGAGTGAATAGGCTAGGTGTAAGGATTCTTTCACAGTGCAAGTGATTGTATAAATAATTGTTTATCTTGAGCAATCATGGCTAAATCTGCCGTTTCTCCGGCAGTAGTCTAAGAGTCCAGACCTTTATTGTAATCTGATGTTTGGGTGAGTTTAAACAAACAACAGTAAAGTCCCATAGACGTATAGTTTAACCAATCTCAGGGTCTATATTTAATAACAATAGGCTTTCGAATACCAAAGCAATTAATTCATCGAGTTAGTGTCATACGTTTCTATACATATTGTGTTTTTAGTTTGAAGTGTTATGGTTTTATGTACGGTTGAAATGGAACGGTGCTTTTAAACTCCAGATGACACTCAGCAACCAATTGCGGACATGCGGTTTACATTCAGCATTATCCGCAAACTGTTTTTATCCACATTGAAGTGTTAACGCCGCTCGTCGCGCCGACTGATAAGGAGGCACGACCCTACCTCGCCCAATAGACTGTCTCCACGCTTCTGGCTTAATCGCAGCCGTAGTTTCCTAATCGATTGAACAAAGGAGGAACACAATGAATATTCTGATGGTACTGACGTCTCATGACACGCTTGGGAATACAGGGAGAAAGACGGGGTTCTGGCTGGAAGAATTCTGCGCCCCTTACTACACGTTCATTGATGCGGGTGCTAGCGTTACGGTCGCTTCCCCCAAAGGCGGTGAACCGCCGCTCGACCCCAAGAGCGACACACCCGAAGGGCAGACCGACTTTACACGCCGATTTAAGAACGATCCTAAAACGCAGGCCGTACTAGCCGGCACGACGAAATTGTCCGACGTGAAGGCGCAGGATTACGACGCGATCTTTTATCCGGGCGGTCACGGCCCGATGTGGGACCTGGCTGAAGATCCGATCTCGAATACCTTGATCGAAACCTTTTACAACGCAGGTAAACCCGTCGCGGCGGTCTGTCATGGTCCTGCCGTATTGCATCACGCCATGTTTAACGGCGAACCGATTGTGAAGGGGAAACGCGTTACAGGCTTTACAAATTCAGAAGAAGAGGCCGTTCACCTCACTGAGGTAGTGCCGTTTCTGGTCGAGGACGAACTCAAGCGCCTGGGCGGCCACTTCGAAAAGGTCGCCGACTGGCAGAGTTTCGCGATCGTCGATGGCCACCTGATCACCGGGCAGAACCCGGCGTCTTCAACAGCGGCGGCCCAGGAACTGATCAAGCTGCTGACGTCGACTCTGGTAGGCGTAAGTTGACCCGCCAGCCTTCCGCAAAGGCAAATTCGACTTTTGGCTTATTCGCTAACCTATAGATAATTATATAATTTTTGGGCTGGCGTGTAATATCCGATAGTATGTAGCTTCGTATTAATGACGCGGCATACGTTTCTTAGTATTTTTTTTCAGTTCCCGTACAGCACAAAGGAGAATAAAAATGGCATTAAGAATAAATGATGAAGCACCTGATTTCACAGCCACCACAACGCATGGAATCATTAATTTTCATGAATGGATTGGTAATGGATGGGCTATCTTATTTTCTCATCCCAAGGACTTTACGCCGGTGTGTACCACTGAGCTGGGCTATATGGCAAAGCTAGAGCCTGAATTCACGAAACGAAACTGCAAGATTATTGGTTTAAGCGTTGATGCAGTGGATAACCACTCTAAATGGGTAAAAGATATCGAAGAAACACAAGGCTGTGCTGTAAATTATCCGATGATCGGCGATACTGATTTGGCAGTGGCGAAGCTTTATAATATGTTGCCTGCTGAGGAGGCAGGTTCGTCAGAAGGCCGAACAGCAGCGACAAATGCAACGGTTCGCTCCGTTTTTATCATTGGTCCGGACAAAAAAATTAAGTTGATGCTTACCTACCCTATGACAACGGGGCGTAACTTTGACGAAATCCTGCGGGTTTTAGATTCAATGCAGCTAACGGCTAAGCACAAAGTCGCTACACCAGTTAATTGGAAAAACGGTGAAGATGTCATTATTGTCCCATCAGTATCCGATGAGGAAGCAAAAGGAATGTTTAAAGAAGGTTGGAAAACACTAAAGCCATATCTGCGTTTGGTTAAGCAGCCGCACTAGCAGATTATTCCAGCGGTCAGCCTCTGGTGTCTCCTGGAGACGCTACGTTAACTTATAAATTCTGCCATTTATATGGTTAAAAACGTATAACATTAGACATTTCGATATGGACTGTCTAATGTTTTCAGTGCGCAGGTTGGGCTGACGCAGGGAAGCCCAACGGAACGGCGCCGAAAAGTGTTGGGCATCGTCCCAACCTACGCACTGGTGAATGATCGAATGAACCATGATTCTTGTTCCTGTTTGTAAAGGCTACCGGCAAATTTTCACCATGGCCGCTCCACGGCGTGCCGAACTTGTCCATCAACGCAATCCGGGCCCCGGGCCGGATTGCGGGTTGACGCGGCATTGTTGCCTTCCCGCCGTCGGCCAGGGGCTTGAGACGCCCGCTGCAAGTGCCCGATGGCTTTGTCTCAACGTAGGGACGACTACTTCCGCGTGTACGTCATCTCCATCATCTTCCATTCCTTTTCGCCGGGATGAGCCCCATACATGTCGAACGTCTGGGTATTGTTATCCACGATCTTCCAGATAGCGCGATGCTTCATGTATCCGCCGCCCGGTTCGGCGTGCTGGCCCTTCAAGGTGATGGTCTTGCCGTCTGAGCTCGCAGTGCCTTCCATCATGAAGATCCCGGTGCCCATGGTAGACATCCAGCTCGTCACATACCGCTTGAGCAAGTTGTCATGCGCTGTAATCTCGAGCCCGGAGAATGGCTGCCCCATCATTTGTCCGGTCAATTCCTGCTGAAGAAAGCGCCCGTCCAGCAGCATCTTCATTTCCGCGGAGCCGGTCGATTCCACCGGTGGCTTGTTAGGCTCCATCCATTCCTTGGTTTTAGTTGTCCAGCTTCCCGCAAGGCTTGCCAATTGCTTGTGCTGCTCGCCCGGCGCAGCCAGCTTGGTGTAGACCTCCATCATCGCTTGCGGGTCCATTGGTTTCTCCGTCTTCTTGCCCTTCGCCATGGCGACAGATGCCGCCAACATGATACAGAGACTCATGAGAGTGAGTTGTAAGTAACGCATGGTTTCCTCCTTCCAGAGTGTAGTTAGAAAGTCATAGGTAAATTAGGCCCATCGTGGGGGGCGCCGCCGCCCGCCCCTGATAGAGCGGTATACGCACCAAGCCGATGGATGGCGACGTTAAGGAAGCGCTTGGCGACATGCCCAAATGATCGGCCTCTTGCTGCCGGCTGTAACCTTTTTCAAGCACCAACTTGGCAGCGTCCTGTTTGAATTCCAGACTATATCTAGGCCGATTGTATTTTTTAGTTACTCATGGACACCTCTAAAAGCAGTATAAATTCTGCCTTTAGAGGTGTCCGGCTTCATTAAACCATTTCAAACTGAATATACAATACGGATGAACACCTACATGCACTAATATGAAAAGTAGGCTGCATTTGTGTTTCAAATCCTGTTCGTGTTTTTTAGTAAATGGCGTAAAGATAATCGATCTCTCAATAACCATTTTTGGTCGTTTGTCGCCAGGATACCGTTTTGATATACCCACACGAAATGCCGCCATCGAGGCAAACTCAGTAGGTGTATGAGCCATTCTTGCTTTGTGGCAGCCCCTAATTTACAGGCATCCCAAGTATCATCAGGTCAGTGGACCGCTGAATCAGGCAGACCGTTCAACCAGGTGAAAGTCAGCTTCTCGTCACACTACAGACGATCAAGATGCCTACTCAACACACAGTTTAGGGTCGATTTGAGACAGCCAATGTCTGATACAGTTGAGACTAATTTTGGCAATTGCCAGATCAAGTCCGGAGTTTTACAAATCAGAGTCAGGAAGTACCGTTATCTTTGACATTTCCGGCATGCAGGCCGCATTCTTTTTGAGCTCCCGCTTCCCACCACCAGCGGCCGGCTCTTTCATGTTCATGAGGCAAAATAGCGCGGGTGCAGGGTTCGCAGCCTATGCTGGTAAAGCCTTTTTCATGCAGTTCGTTATAAGGAACCTGATAGGCTTCAATATAATCCCAGACTTGCGTCAGGCTCCAATTGACTAGCGGATTAAATTTAATCAATGGATGTCCGGCGGTGGAAAATTCGCTGTCTATTTGCACTTCAGGAATAGACTGCCGGGTATCCGGGCTTTGATCTTTGCGTTGGCCGGTTATCCAGGCATCTAAATGAGGCAGTTTGCGTTTTAATGACTCAACTTTGCGGATGCCGCAACATTCATGATGGCCGTCCACATAAAAGCTAAACAGGCCTTTCTTTTTTACCAGACTATCGAGCAAGTCTTTGTCCGGCGATAATAATTCAATGTCTATCTGGTAATGTTTTCTGACTTTTTCTATGAAACGGTAGGTTTCGGGATGCAATCGTCCCGTATCCAAAGAAAAAACCTGGATGTCTTTCCTGAGTTTGACAGCCATATCGATCAGCGCCACATCTTCCGCACCGCTGAAAGCAATGGCAATATTGTCGAACAGCTCCAGCGCTTTTTTAAGTATGACGCGCGGGTTTTTATCGGTCAGGTCAGTTTGTAATTGCCGGATATCGATGGTTGCCATAATATTACTCTCCAATAGGGGCTTATGCAGAGCGCCACTGCTATTAAGTGAATGAATATATCAACAAATTGTTGATGAGAATTGTCTCATTTATTCTCATGATCGGGCTCTAATTTTCTTATTCGGAGGGATTATGACTTTTTCTCTTTCGACGCATGCCGCTGCAAACAGGCTTATTGATTCGAGCAGCCCGTATCTGCTCCAACACGCGCATAACCCGGTTGACTGGTATCCGTGGGGCGAGGAAGCGTTTGCCAAGGCGCGGAAGGAAAACAAGCCGATTCTGCTCTCCATCGGCTATTCCACCTGCTACTGGTGCCATGTGATGGAACGGGAGATCTTCGAGAATCCCGAGATCGCCAAGTTGATGAACGAGTCTATCGTCAGCATCAAGATCGACCGGGAGCAGCGCCCGGACGTGGATGAACTCTACATGACGGCCACCCAGCTGATGACGCACAGCGGCGGCTGGCCGAACAACGTATTCGTCACGCCCGATCTCAAGCCGTTTTACGCCGGCACCTATTTCCCGCCGGCGGCCTTCTCGTCGCTCATTCAGCAGATCCACTACGTATGGACGCAGGATCAGGTACCCCTTAAAGCGCAGGCCGAGCGGCTGGCTAGCGCCATCATCCAGATCAAACAGCAGGAAAACAATGCCCAAAGCAGCTCGCTTCCCGGCAGCCAGCTGGTGGAGGCGCTGATCAGCCATTTTCAGCGATTACTACGACAACCGGCTGGGCGGGTTTTACCAGGCTCCGAAGTTTCCGAATGAGGACGCACTGCTGTTCCTGCTCGAGGCCTACCGCCTGACCAACAACAATACGTGCCTGGAGATGGCGCGCGGCACGCTGGAGAAAATGGCAGAGGGAGGGATACACGACCATGTCGGCGGCGGGTTCCATCGCTACGCCACCGATGCACAATGGCACATCCCGCATTTCGAGAAGATGCTCTACAATCAGGCGCTGCTGGGGCGTGCCTACACGGAGCTTTACGCGCTTTCCAACAAGCCCGACGACCGTGCCGTCGCCGAAGGTATTTTCGACTTCACGCTGCGGCAGATGACGCACAAGGACGGTGGCTTCTACTCTGCACTTGATGCCGAGACCGACGCCGTGGAAGGCGCTTATTACGCATGGACGGATGCGGAGCTGCATGATGCCCTGGATACGGATTCCTACGCATGGCTCATGAAACATTACGGACTGGCAGAGATTCCCGGGATTCCCGGCCACAAGCATGAGGACGGCAGGGTGCTGTATCTGATTCAGCCGCTTTCCGAGAGTGCGACGGCGAAAGGACTGTCTTACGAGGATGCGGTTAAGAAACAGCAGGCCGTGATGACCGCGCTACGGGAATCGCGGGACAAGCGCAAATTGCCGCATCTCGACAACAAAATCATCACGTCCTGGAACGGGCTGATGATCGACGCGTTCGCCCGCGCCGGGCAGCGCATGGATAAGCCGGAATATACCGAAGCCGCCCGCCGCGCAGCCGATTTCATTCTGGCTAATCTGCGGAAACAAGACGGGTCGCTGTATCGCACATGGCGTGAGGGCAAGGCCGAGATCGCGGCCTATTTTGAGGATTATGCCTTCATGATTCAGGGGCTGGTGTCCACCTATCGCGCGACCAAAGAGGACAGATACCTGCAAGCAGCCAAGGAACTGGCGGCGAAGGCCAAGCAGCTGTTTTGGGACGAGAAACATGGCGGGTATTATTTCACCGATGGCAGCGAGCAGCTGCTGGTGCGGATGAAAAACGCCATGGACTCGGCCATTCCCTCCGGCAACGCGGTGATGGCTCAGGCCTTGCTCGATCTTTATGAAATCACCGGCGATGCAGAATGGAAACAACAGGCCGAAGCGCTGCTTATGGCCTTCGGGCAGGCCATCACCGAGAATCCGAGAGCCTATACGCATATGGTGCATGCCTTGCTGAGGCTGAATCATTTGGCACCGGCAGCGAAGGCCACACAGCAACCGGATGAAGCGGTTACCATGCAGGAGGCGATGGAAACCAAAGCGTATGTGAAGGTCAGTGCGTCGGAACCGAAGCGCGAGGGTGATAGCCTCACTGTTACGGCGGTGCTGGACATTGCCCAGGGCTGGCATATCAATGCCAATCCTGCGAGTCTCGATTTTTTGATTCCCACTTCTGTTGATGTACGCGAGGACTCCGGCAAGGCAGAAGTGAAGCCTGTCTATCCCGATGCGCACGCTATGACTACACCGCTGGGTGACATCAAAGTTTATGAAGGGAAAGTGAGTATTCCGGTGAAGGTGACGCTTCCGGGCAGCACAGAAAATCTCCGCCTGCTCGTCCGCGCCCAGGCCTGCAAGGATGCTACCTGCCTCGCGCCATCGGATTGGGTCATACCTATAAAATTAAAATAAATGTAACTATTCAGCGTATCTTGCGCTAGCTGCGCTGGTTCCCAAGTTCCTGCTTGGGAACCCAGTTAGCGAAGCTCCAGCTTCGCGAGTCGGGAAGCTGGAGCTTCTACGACTGCGTTCCCAAGCTGGAGCTTGGGAACGAGCGAATCCGTGTTCTATTGGGCATACGCTGAATAGTTACAAATAAATAAGCTAGTGCATAAACTAAAGTTAAATTCATTTTTTAGAATGAAGGATGGTAACCATGGCAACACATCATGCAGCTCCCGGAGAAATCGTTGACCTTGCTAGTTGGGCAGATGATTTGCCCAGCGAAAAAACAAAGGTCATTATAAAAACCAATGAAATGGAATTAGCGCGCCTTGTAATACCAAAAGGCAAAGAATACCCGAATCACAAAGTATCGGGACCTATCGTCGTCCAATGCGTTCAAGGAAGGATTGAGCTTACTGCTATGGGGACAACACAAGAATTGCATGCCGGCCAATTACTCTACCTTCTGGCAGAGGGGCCGCATTCGCTTAAAGGTGTGGAGGATTCAGTGATTCTTCTGACCATCCTTCTTGCCAGCTGATTATGGAAAACGTCGGCGCCGAACATACTGCAACAGCTTGAATGGTTAAGCAATGTTCTGTTACGGCATTGAAAAATAAGTAGTTGTCCGTATTTAACTATGATCTGCGATGCGAGTATCCTAAATTTAGGCCATAGCGTTATTGTTTTGTGTTTCATCACCCAAACAGGTAATTATATGAGTATTACTGTTTCGTACAGCCCTGAGAAGCTGGACTTTAGCGGAGTTTACGCCAACTCCTCGGGACCTGATATTACCTCGGATACGACGGACGGCCTTTATACACACATCAATTTTGCCGGCGGTGTTCATATTACGAATGTGCCGGCGGACACAACAGTGACCGCGCACATCATTGGCGATACTTCGCACTTCATGGTTAGGGATGTAACCGCTTTGGAGTGGGTAACCGAAAGAGCCGATCCACAGAAGTTGTCCCACGGACACAAAGGTTCCCAAAAACAAATCAAATTTCTTGAACCGCGAGGGCATTCCACCGACGGTGTCGAGCCACTGGCCGTGAAAGCAGACCAGGATTTGCTCGTGCGCGTGGCTTACACGGCGCCCAACGAGGGAACATTTACGGGAAAGTTAATCATCCAGGGCGATAACTGGCAGCCCATTGAAGTAGGTTTATCATTTTTCGTAGTGGACATATTAACAGTCTTCGTAGCCACGTCGTTGAAAATCGCCCAAGGCAACATGGCAACACTGCCTATTTTGGTAAGTTCATTAGCCGGCCCGGATGTCGATGTGACTTATGTGTTATCGGCTTTTCAACTTGACACGGGACTGTCCCTCCTTCCGCTTCCCCAACCGATCCATCTGGAGGCCGGGGAAAGAAACAAGCTTGCCTCACTCACATTTCAGGCGGACCCATTAGCCCCGTTGGGTCCCAACAACGTGTTATTGGAACAATACGACTTTCAACATAAAGAACTCCTGTTGCCCGTTAACATTGTGCCGCCATCAGGTGAGCGTTAAATCTGCCCAGATCCGCTATATCCGCTATATCCGATCGTTTCGTTCGGTTGAGTTTGGGGGCTGGGCTGAAATATGGACTAACAGCGATGGTCACCGATGCATATCGAAGAAAAGATAGCCTTTCTCAGACAACCGGGTAACTATCCTGACAAACCGAAGCGCATCGAGGTCGTCGAAACCCACATGTCTTGCGTCTTTTTGACCGAAAATTTTGCCTACAAGCTGAAGAAGCCCGTCCGGTATGACTTTCTGGACTTCAGCACCTTAGAAGCCAGGCAGAAAAGACTGCGAATGGGAAGTAAGCCTCAACCGGCGGTTGGCCGGGCAGGTTTATCTCGGCACTGTGCCGCTCACCATACAAGGAGATGGCGGCCTGCAGCTGGACGGCGAAGGCCGGGTGGTGGACTGGCTGGTGCAGATGCGCCGCCTGCCCGCCGACCGCATGCTCGATACTGCGATCCGCGAAGGAACGGTCGATGCCGAGGACGTGCAAAAGTATCAGTCAGGTGCTGACCGATTTCTATCGGCTTTCTCCTCCCTTATTTATCAGTCCGGCCGAATACCGGCGCCGCTTCGAGGAAGACATTCAGAGCAATCTGATCGAGTTGCGCGACAGCCGGTACGCATTGCCCAAGGCGCAGCTGGATCGTCTTGAGGCGGCACAAAGGCAGTTTCTGGCGGAACAGGGTGGCCTTCTTGAACAGCGGGCGCGGGACGGGCGCATCATCGATGCGCATGGCGACCTCAGGCCGCAGCACATCTGCCTGACAGCTCCGCCGGTGATCATCGATTGCCTGGAATTCAACCGGGAGTTTCGCATCCTGGATCCTATGGATGAACTGGCTTATCTGTCCATGGAATGCGAGCGTCTCGGTGCGAGCCACATCGGTGATGAGATTCTAGGTCACTACAGCGAAGCAGTCGGCGATACTTGTCCTATTGAGCTGATAGGATTTTACAAGGTTTTCCGCGCCTGTTTGCGCGCCAAGATTGCCGTATGGCACATCGAGGACCACCAGGTGCAGGATCATCAGCGTTGGCTACGTCTCGCCCGAACCTATCTCGACTTGGCGGAGGGGTATTTGCGGCATGGTAATGGCGGCTGAGGTATCAAGAACACGAAGAAAATAACTCGATTAATTCAATATGAAAAACATCACTCGTAGGCCGGAATAAGGCTTTTCGAGCGTTCTCGCGAGAATAAGCGTTTCCGGCAAACATACGCCGTTTGCCGGAAACGCCGGTTTTCGCTGACGCTACAACCGGCTTATTCCGGCCTACCATGTCTATTGGTCATGACCGTTTATGTTCACCACAGAGAATACGAAGAAAACATAAAACTTCGTGCCTTCGTGGTGAATAAAAAATATTGGTAACCATTCAGTATAAAAAGAAATGGAATACGGATGATACGGATTAGACTGATAAACACTGATTAGAAGTACAAAATCCGCGCAAATCCGTCCAATCTGCGTCATCCGTGTTCTATTAATACTTAGCTCTCTGAACAGTTACAAATATTGAACGACTTTTGAGCGGCGGCGTACGCCTTTACTCCCCCAGCAGGTCTACGATAGAACCGCCGTTATGGATGCGCCGGATGGCGTCCGCGAACAGCGGCGCGACATCCAGCACCGTCAGCCGGCTACGTACGAGTTCCGAGTCGAGCCGGAACGGGGGCAGCGTATTGGTGACCACGAGGCTGTCCAGCGCGGGATCGGCCACGACTTGATCGGCCTTGCCCACAAAAATGCCGTGAGAGGCGGCGGCATGGACACTTTGCGCGCCCTGTTTTCGGCAAGCGAGCGCGGTTCGCGAGATCGTGCCGCCGGTGCTGATCATGTCGTCGATGATGATGGCGGCTTTGCCTTTGACGTCGCCTACCAACGCTTCGCCGCTGACGATCCCGGCGCTGCGCTGCTTCTCCATGAAGGCGCTGCCTGCCGGTCTGTTCAGGCGCTGACTCAGGGCTTCCCGAAACTGTTCCGCCCGTTTGACTCCGCCAACGTCGGGTGAGACCACGACCAACTCAAGGTCTCGGACCCGTGCTGCAAAATGCTCGACGAACAGATTCTTGGCTTCCAGATGATCCGTCGGGCAGCGAAAAGCGTTTTGAAACGCGGCGAGGTTATGCACGTCGAAGGTCACCACCCGGTCGGTGCCCACGGCCTCCAGCAGTTGCGCCACGTAGCGGGTGGTGACCGGATCGCGCGTTTTGGTTTTCCTGTCCTTGCGCGCATAACCCAGATAGGGCAGGACGGCGGTCACCGATCGCGCCGAAGCATCTTTTAGCGCGCCGATGAAAAACAGCAGGCGGCAAAGCTTGTCGTTGACGCTTTTCCCCGGCTCGCTGTACAGCGATTGGATCACGAACACCTCGCAGCCGCGCACGTTTTCCAGAGGACGAGTCTTATGTTCGCCGTCTTCGAAGTCTCTTTCCTCGTGCGCGCTCAGCGGCAAACCGAGGGCAGCGCCGATGCTTTCCCCGAGAGCACGGCTTTCACTCAGCGCAAACAGTCGAAGCGCGTCGAGACTCATGAGCCGGAAAAATAGTGCAGGAACCAGTCGCAGGCGAGATTCGCCACCTGTTCCAATTTGCCTGCTTCCTCGAACAGGTGGGTGGCGCCGGGAATGATCTCCAGGCGATGTTCAACCGGCAGTTGCTCGGCCGCCTGTTGATTGAGCTCGATCACGACGGTGTCATCCCCGCCCACGATCAACAGCGTAGGCGCCTTGACCTTCGCAAGATGCGGCAGGGCCAGATCCGGTCGTCCGCCGCGCGAGACCACGGCGGCGACCTTGTCGGCGCGCGCAGCGGCGGCACCCAGCGCCGCGGCTGCGCCGGTGCTGGCTCCGAACAATCCGAGCGGCAGCGCGGCTGTCGCCGTTTCCCTGCTCACCCAGTCGATCACGCCGATCAGCCTGTCGGTCAACAAATCGATATCGAAGCGAAATTCACGGGTGCGCTGATCGATGTCTTCCTCTTCCGGCGTCAACAGATCAAAAAGCAACGTGGCAATCCCGGCCTCGTTCAAGATTTCGGCCACGAAACGATTGCGCCGAGCTGAACCGGCTGCTGCCGCTCCCGTGGGCGAACACCACAAGGCCTTTCGCATGCTCGGGAACAGCGAGGAAGGCCGTCCAGGGAGAATCCTTCAAACGCTATGCTGACGTCGATGGAAGTCGGGGATGCGGGATTAGTCATGGCTTTTCTTGCGTTTAGGGAGTGGTGGACTTGGCCCAGGCGAGCGCCAGGAGAGACTTGACTTCATCGTCGCTGGTCTGCGGAAAACTCCCGGTACCAGCGGCCGACAGCCGAAAATGGCTCGGGCGTTGCCAAGCAGACCACATCATCGGCTTCCTCTTGCAGTCGCTGCACCGTATCGGGCGGGGCCACGGGTACGGCGACCACGATAGAGGCGGGCTTTCGTTGCTTCAAGGCGGCGACGGCGGCCAGCATGCTCGCCCCGGTGGCCAAGCCGTCGTCTACCAGAATCACGCAGTGATTTTCTATCGGGGGAGGAGGCTGGTTCCCTCGATAAGCCCGTTCGCGCCGTTCCAGTTCTTGCCGCTCCGTTGCTGGCGGCAGCCTCAATGTCTTCTTGGCTGATATCGATGCGCCGCTACTATATCGTCATTCAGCACGCACACGCCGCCGCTGGCGATTGCGCCCATCGCCAATTCCTCCTGTCCGGGCGTTCCCAGCTTGCGCACCAGCATGATGTCCAGCGGCGCGTCGATCATCCGGGCGACCTCGAATCCCACCGGAACTCCGCCACGGGGCAGGGCGAGGACGATCACGTCCGGACGCTTTGCATATCCAGTCAGCGCCTGTCCCAGCAAACGTCCGGCCTGGATTCGGTTTTCAAATGGCAGTTTCAAGATGATTTTCTTGGTCATACGCATCGCATCGTTGCTATAAAACTTTAATGAATCATATACCGATCTATTCAGATAATGAATACTTATAAATACTTATCATCGTTTATAACTTATGTTACCGGCTGATTTTATGAAGTAAGCTTATGGATCCGGAGCTTTATCGATCGGAATGAATGCCTATATAAGTAAACCAATAGCCGCCCGGCGTTACCGGGTGGCGTTGCAAATCGAAGTACGTAACATGAGTTGCGAAGTTCGTGCGGATGGAGCAGTATTAATTTTTATGCTTTTCAGGCATCGTCGGCGATGAATAATGATCGGCTCAAACTCGAGGACGCGAAGGGATTTCCTGAAATTAGCCGGGATCACGGCAGTTGCCCTGGGGATGACAAAAACGCGTCCAGCGAGGAGACATGAACGAAATGATTTCAGATCAAAGCCTTTCATCTCAGGCAACTTCTCGCGATACCCAAACGATTACACTGTTTCTGTGCGGCGATGTGATGACCGGACGGGGCATCGACCAGGTGCTGCCGTATCCTAGCAATCCGCGGATTTATGAACCTTATATGACTTCCGCCAAGGGCTATGTGAGGCTCGCGGAGGAAGCCAACGGCCCTATTCCGAAACCGGTTGACTTTGCCTATATCTGGGGGGATGCGCTTGAAGAACTCCGGCGCACTAATCCCGACGTCCGCATCATTAATCTCGAGACGGCGGTGACGGCCAGCCCGGAATTTTGGCCCGGGAAAGGCATCAATTACCGGATGCAGCCGAGGAACATCCCCTGCATTACGGCGGCGAAGATCGACTGCTGCGTTCTGGCCAACAATCATGTCCTGGATTGGGGTTATGCCGGGTTGACGGAGACGTTGACCACTTTGGCCGGTGCGAACCTCAAGGCCGCGGGAGCGGGCCGAAACCTTTCAGAAGCCGAAGCGCCGGCGATTATCGAGGTGGCCGGGAAAGGACGCGTGCTGGTGTTCGGTTTCGGCGACGAAAGCAGCGGCATTCCTCGGCTGTGGGGCGCTCGCAGCAATAGGCCGGGCGTGAATTTACTGCCGGATTTATCCGAGGACACGGTGCGCCGCATCGCCGAGCGGATCTCGGGTCTTAAGCAGAAAGGCGATTGCGTGGTGGCCTCGATTCACTGGGGCGGAAACTGGGGTTACGAGGTCTCAAGCGCGCAAAGGGAATTTGCGCACCGGCTGATAGACCAGGCCCAGGTGGACGTGGTGCATGGCCACTCATCGCACCATCCCAAGGGCATCGAGGTGTACAAGGGCAAACCGATTCTGTACGGCTGCGGCGACTTTCTGAACGACTACGAAGGCATTTCAGGATACGAGGAGTTCCGGGGCGATCTGGCCTTGATGTATTTTGTGACCCTGGACTTGGCGACAGGAAAGCTGGTCAGCTTGATCATGACGCCCATGCAAATCAAACGCTTCCGGTTGAATTACGCACAGCCTGATGATGTTCACTGGCTGCAGCAAGTCATGGACAGGGAAAGCCGGCTCGCTGGGCGCGAGGATCGAATTGGTCAATGAATCGTCGTCTGGCCTTATCGGTCAGACGTTGAGGATTCGGCAGGCGTTAGTTGAAACGTTCAATAACGCAGGCGGCTATAACTGCGGCTTTCAGGATTATTAAGCCGCATGAGGCGCCGGTGTTTCAGCAGCGTGCTGTGCTTCCGCAGCAATATCCTCTACTGTGGCATTAAGCTCTGTCGGTCTGCCCATGCATAGCCTTTGGAATACGCGTGCGGCCGCGATGCCGATTTTTGCCTACCAGAATAAATTACCGGACTCATGGTATGTGCAGGAATGGCGGGACGGTAAAGCACAAAAATCCAGTCATATTTACACGCGGCTTTCAGTTTTTCAGCCTGAAGCACGGCATTATGTAACCGAAATCTATGAAGACTTAGGCCGATATTGTAATGTTGACGGGATTTTATTTCATGACGACGGCATTTTATCCGATCACGAAGATGTATCGCCCGCAGCGTTATCTTTTGGGCGTGATGTGTGGGGATTGCCCGATCAATTTGAAAAATTACAAGCCGCCCCCAAAATACGTCAGGAATGGACTCGGCACAAAACCGAGCTGATTAGTCAATTTACCGATGAGCTGGCTAATAGCGTGCGGGATAATCGTCCCGGTATAAAAACAGCGCGAAATTTATATGCCTTGCCTTTGTTAAAGCCGGACACTGAAGAATGGTATGCCCAGTCAGTCGTTCAAATCCTTTTTAGCGCATTATGATTACGTTGCTATTGAAGCCGTGCCGTTTGACGAAGCAAAAAAACCTGTCCAATGGCTGACAGATTTAGTCGCGGCTGCGGCTCATTATCCCGAAGGCTTAAAGAAATCCGTGTTTGAGTTGCAAACGGTCAATTGGAAGACACAGGAGAAAATTCCCTCGTCGGTTTTTATTGGACAACTGGAATTATTGAGAAAGCTGGGGGTGTATCATATCGGTTATTATCCGGATGATGTTTATCTGGATCAGCCGCGTTTGACGGATTTACAAAAACACTTTTCGGTTCCCGCTTTGCCTTAGCGTCGGACTGTGAAGTTATTAGCTCATAACTTATAAGTAAGCGACATTGTTTACATTGTCGTACCAAACTTATAATACTCAATTTAGAATAGGAGTTGAATCAATGTTAAAACCTTCCATTATTACCTTCGCACTGCTGTTTTTAGCAGCGCCTGCTTTTGCCGAAGAAGAACCCACGATGCATCAAGTCTATTTGGCGGCTGAAGCAGGGAAATTTAATGAGGCGCAGTCTATGATGGACAAAGTGCTGCACGACCATCCCAACAGCGCCAAGGCACACTTTGTGGAAGCCGAATTACTGGCAAAACAAGGCCTGTTCAGCAACGCCGGCGTCGAACTGAGTACCGCTGAACGCTTACAGCCTGGATTACCCTTTGCCAAGCCGGAGGCAGTGACAGAATCTTAAGAGCCGCATTTCTTCCGCACCAAATGGCGCAGCGCAGCCAAATACCGGCGCTCAGAGCATACCGTCTGCCGTTAAAGATTGGATGCCGTCGATTCTTTTGATCTTAGGTATTGGTTTAGTCGTATTGTTAATCGGGTACATGAGTCGGCGAAATTCCAATACGGTTCCCGCCAATAGCTACGGCGGTAATGCTCCCGGCTCAAACATGTCACCTGTCGGCGCGAAGTGGAGCCGGCCCGGTAATGGGTCAACCGGCTGCGGGCGGAATGGGCTCCGGTATTATGGGGAAGTCTGGCAACAGGGGCGGCCTTGGGTGCCGGAGTCGTGGCAGGTGAAGCGCTGATGCATCACTTTATCGATGGCGATAAGAATAACGTTATCCCCGAACCGCCACACCATGATACCTCGCCATGGAACACACCCAGCAACATCAGCGAGAATGACGATATGGGCGGTACTGATTTTGGTATTGCGGACGCATCTTCATGGGATGACGATGGGGCAGGTGATGGTGGAGACGACTGGACTTAACCGCTCAGCAAGATGAATCTCTTATTTTCATTCTTTAACCGAGCCGGATAATGACATCACTCTACAAACAATTTACCCCCGTTTGCTTTACCGTGGTTGTAGCAACTGCGATATTACTCGACAGCTTGTACTGAAAAGGCAGCCGACAGCAACCAGGCAAAAGCCGTCGTACCTTCTGTGATCGCTATGACAGAAGACAAGATCGCTAAATTGCAAAAGGAAGCGCAGGCGGGGGATCCTGATGCGCAATACAACTCTCGCTTATCTCTATGAAAATGGGCTGGGCGTACCCAAAAACGAGGCCAAGGCTCTTGAGTTGTATCAGCAAGCCGCAGACCAGGGACATTCTGCGGCACAAAATAATCTTGATGCTATGAGCTCATCGAAGATAAATGGAATCCTCTATAAATGCTTAACCAGATCAAACTTTTTTTTGAGCAACATCTTGCGCTTTCAGCGCCGGAAGACACTACCGAAGACAAGCTGAAACTTGCGACTGTCGTTTTGTTCTTGGAAATGATGTATATGGACGATAAGGTCGAGATAAAAGAACAGGAAATTATTTTGTCCCTGATTCAGCAGAATTTTTTCCTAACTGCTGACCAAGCAACTGCCTTAATCGAGTTAGCCGAACAACAAAAAAAGCAGGCAACTGATTATTTTCAATTCACGTCCTTAATCAATAAAGAATACAGCCAGGAGGAAAAAGTTCGATTAATTGAATCGCTATGGAAAATTGCTTTTATTGACGGCGTGTTGGACATGAACGAAGAATATCTGGTGCGAAAAATTGCAGACCTTTTGCATGTACCCCATACCGCTTTTATTATGGCAAAGAACCGGGTAGGGTCGTAGGGCAGATTAATTGATCATGAAAAAGACATTGATTACGGTGATTTTTTCTTTCGAAATTGTTTAGTTGGGATTTGACATGCTTGCTTCCGGTTGTCGACGTAGTGAATAGCGGCAATCGGCCATAAATTGCCTGTAGTGACTGGCAGCTTCATGACGATGAATAATGGCAGAATGAGGTACGGTAAAGCTTGGGCGAAAACTTTTACTTTCGGAGGGTAGGTGAAAGTCCGGATGCCTATATATGATAAAAAACATTATCCTCTGTACATGACAAAAATCAAACCTTATAAACAGGTTCAATATAATTGCGATATTCAAATCCAATATTTCAAACTATTTGGTATTGGTGAAATATTAATATTACTAGGAGATATTTTCTGAAACAATCCTTTTATGACCTGAATTATTCTGATTTAGAAATAGTTATAAATCAGAATAA
>CAWFEF010000007.1:0-645000 GCA_963814825.1 uncultured Gammaproteobacteria bacterium
GGACTGGCGACATCAAGCTTTAAGCCCTTGCCATGTTCGCCCAGATAGGCTGAAATCGAGTCTGCGCCGTTATCAGTGGTCGCGGTGCCGATGACCCAAAAACCATCTTGGGCCAATCTTTCCGCGATTGCCCGACCGATGCCGCGACTGGCACCCGTTACTAAAGCTACTTGTTTATCCATTGAGTTGCTCCAATGCTGTATTTAATGTTTCCGGGTCATAAATAGACAAATGATCGGCATCCTTGGCGATTCGCTTGTTCAAGCCGATTAGCACCTTACCGGGGCCGCATTCAACAAAACAGGTAACGCCTTGGTCATGCATGAACTTGATGCTGTCGGCCCAACGCACCGGTTTATAGAGTTGTTCCTTTAACGCATTGCGGATAACCTCAGGAGCGCTATGCGATGCGACATCTACGTTATGAATCAGTGTCATTTTGGGCGTATCAATCGCCGTGTTCTGTAATTGCTCATCCAGTTTCTGAGCCGCCGGTTCCATCAATGCGCAGTGCGAAGGAACGCTGACCGGTAATAATACTGATCGCTTGGCGCCCGCCGCTTTGGCCGCCAGCATGGCTCTTTCAACGGCGGCAACATTTCCGGCAATGACGACCTGCCCCGGCGAATTGAAGTTGACCGCTGAAACCGTTTCGTTTTCAGCCGCATCCGCGCAAACCTTAACGACTTGGTGATCTTCAAGACCCAAAATTGCCGCCATTGCCCCAACGCCTGGAGGCACTGCAGCCTGCATCAATTGTCCTCTTGCGGCAACCAGCTTTATGCCGTCCTCAAACGACATGGCTTCCGAACATACCAAGGCGGTATATTCGCCCAAGCTGTGACCTGCCATCCATGCAGGACGCACATTACTGTGTTTGCACCAGATTTCCCAAACTGCCACGCCGGCAGCCAACATTGCAGGCTGGGTATTATGGGTTTGATTAAGCTCGTCCTCCGGGCCGTTGGCAACAATAGACCATAAGTCTTTGCCCAGCGCATCGGATGCCCGCTCAAAAGTGTGCTTTACCTCAGGATAACTGGCGGCCAAATCAGACAACATGCCGACCGATTGCGAACCCTGGCCGGGAAAAACAAAAGCTAAATTATAAGTTTGGTTATTCATGTCAATACGCTTTTAGTATTTAATTAATGCAGAGCCCCAGGTGAATCCTGCCCCAAATGCTTCAAGCAAAACGACTTGCCCGCGCTGAATACGACCGTCCCGAACGCCTTCATTGAGGGCGAGCAGCACGGATGCGGACGAGGTATTACCCTGATTTTCAAGGGTCAAAATAACATGATCCATGGACATTTTTAATTTTTTTGCGGTCGCCGCAATAATCCGGGTGTTCGCCTGATGCGGAACCAGCCAGTCGACATCGGATTGCTGCATGTTATTTGCAGCCAATGTTTCATCGACTATGCGACCCAGCGTATTGACCGCCACTTTGAACACTTCGTTGCCGCGCATGTTGATGTAACCGGCTTCATCCTTATTCGCCTCGATAGCTACCTGAGGGTTGGGACAATACAGCAGATCTTCGTATTCACCGTCAGAATGAATATGCGTCGATAAAATACCGGCCTCATCCGATGCGCTCAGCAATACCGCACCCGCACCATCGCCGAACAGAATACAGGTGCCCCGGTCTGTCCAGTCGACAAGGCGCGAACAGATTTCAGAACCAACAACCAGAACCTTCTTGGCTGCGCCCGACTTAATATATTGATCGGCAATGCTCAACGCAAAAATCGAACCCAGAACATGCGGCCTGCACATCAAAAGCAACGCAGTTTTTAATACCTAAGCGCTGCTGCAACAAACAGCCGGTACTTGGATAAACTCGATCAGGCGTCCCGGTCGCAACAATGATTAAATCAATTTCTTCGGGATTGCAATCTGCGGCTTCTATAGCTTGTCTTGCCGCAATCTCGGCCATGCTTGAGGCGGTTTCGTTCGCCCCGGCAATGCGACGGCTTTTGATGCCGGTTCGCTCAAAAATCCAGCTATCGGAGGTATCAACCGTTTGCGATATTTGCTCATTGGTGCGAACTTCTTCCGGCAGATAGCCGCCGGTACCGATTACTCTCGAATAACGAGTCATGCATTCTCTCTCAGAGCCAAAGTTTTTTCGACTTGTTCGCTTATTTTTCTAATGACATCTTTTTTCACTTCAACTTCAGCAAGCTGAATGGCCGTTTTAAACGCCAACACATCAGCGCCGCCATGGCTTTTAATCACTAGCCCGCGCAGCCCTAAAAAGCTTGCGCCATTATATAAGCGCGGATCGATGCGCTTTTTAAACGATTTAAGTACCGGATAGGCCAGCAATCCCGCCAACTTGGTTATGATGTTTTTGCCAAAAGCCTCTTTTAATGCAGTGCCGATCATTTTTGCCGCACCTTCAATGGATTTGAGCGCAACATTACCGACAAAACCATCAGCAACAATCAAATCAACCGGGACATGCCCCGCATTTAAAGAATCGCCTTCCACATAGCCTATGTAATTTAACGACGAATTTTCCAGTAATTTTGCCGCCGATTTAACCTGCTCATTACCTTTTACGTCTTCTTCGCCAATATTCAACAATCCCACCTTGGGATTATCAATATTTTCAACTGCCTTGACCAACTCCGCGCCCATTACTGCAAATTGAAAAAGGTGCTCCGCAGTGCAATCCACGTTCGCCCCGAGATCAAGCATATGCGTATGTCCGTCAATTGACGGCAATGTGGAAATAATGGCAGGCCGATCAATGCCGGGGATCATTTTAAGCACAAAACGGGCAGTCGCCATTAAAGCCCCGGTATTGCCGGCGCTCACGCAAGCATCCGCACGCCCCTCATGAACCAGGTTGATGGCAACCCGCATGGACGAGTCTTTTTTATTTTTTAGCGCTTTGGACGGCGATTCATCCATTCCAACGCATTGGGATGCATGTTGAATGGCAAGTCTATCCTGGAAATTAGTCAAGGCTTGGGCTAACTGAGGCTTAAGAACCGCTTCATCGCCCACTAAAATCAGTTTTAAGTCTGGATTGTTCTTTAAACAATCCAATGATGCCGGAATGGTGACTTCAGGACCGTAATCCCCGCCCATTGCATCAATCGAAATTGTTAGGCTCACGCTTACGGATGACTCCTGAGTTATTATAAAGAAGCCGAACCTGAGCTAGTCAGCTTCGGCATATCATCATGCTACAGCGGGAAGATTTATTAATCTTCGTCGACATTACTTACGATTTGACGACCTTTAAAGAAGCCATCCGGAGTCACGTGGTGACGAATATGAGTTTCGCCGGTCATTGGGTCTTGAGACAAGGTTTTACCTGTTAACGCATCGTGTGAACGACGTTGACCGCGTCTTGAACGCGTGACTTTACTTTTTTGTACGGCCATTATAAATCTCCAGTGTTTTTAAGTTTGGCTAAGATGGAAAAAGGGTTTTCAGTGGGTGACGGCTGTTCGTTTAATAAAACATCTGCCTGTTTATTGCTAGGCTTCCGGCCGAGACAATCGTGCTGATGTTTGGGAAACGTAGGCAAAATTAGTAACAACTCGTCTTCAATAATATTCTTTAAAAGGGTTTTACCTTCATCGACTAACAACGGCTCATAATCTTCAGGCAATCTGTCAGCTTGATCTAATGAAGTGACAATACCCAACTTGACATTGCTTTTGACCGGCCATTGCACTGCTTGCAGGCAATTTTGGCATTTAAGTTCCAGAACCGTTTCTATTTGCCCCTCAATTTTGGCTAGCCGCCCTTCCCGGCCAAAAAAAAGATCCACGGTTACAGCCCCTGTATCGCTAAACAGCAAATCCGCCAAACGATCGAGGCCACTCACAGGCATTTGACCTTTCAATTCGCCGCGCTTATCAGCGAGGTGCAAGGGGTCTATAAATTCGGGTAATCGAGCTAACATAACCGCGCAATGTTATATGGAAACAACAAATTCGTCAAATCCGTGTAACTTGCCTTTATATGAAATCACCGTCACAAAGATACTGACAAAGAAAAAACCACCGCTCCCTTCGCATCTCCGAGATTAGTAAAAAGGCACAGCTCTTGAGTGGGGGCAACATCATTGTTTTCAAATTTCGGAAATATCGACAATATCCAAATATAGTCCCCTTAGCCTTATTAAGGGCATTGGTTGGTTTGTTAAATTGGACATTATTGTTAAATCAAAATTAAACTCCCCGCTAGCCTTGCTTGGATTGTTTTGGCTGAACCAGCTGAGAATACTGTTGGATAATTCGCATACGAATGGAGTGTTTTCCCCTCCTGGACCAACTGGGGCACATCCGTTTTCCGGAACAATAAAATCTATTTTTGGATGAATATTAATAGGTGGAAGCATCAGAACCGGCAAATAGATAGGATCAAGGCCTTTTACCAATGAATATGCATATCGGCATTCCATCTGAATTGTTTGAGTGCTTCTCAACGCTCTTTTTGAAAAGCTCATTAAAGAAGCCGCTTAAAAGTACCGCCAGCGGCTTAGGCACGCCGCCCTTATTAAGGTCCGCGATATTGAAAGGCTCGAGTTGATCAATTGTTGGAAGCAATGGATTGGTAAAGGATACGCTAGGAGTTTGATAGATAAACTCATCAGCCGATGGCTGCCCCTTTACCAGCTCTTCATTACGTTTTAAAAATACCGTCGATTTGGCGTCCTGGTGCTCTAAAATATTCATTCCTGGCATTGCCATAGTCCGGTCTTCAATAACTTGAGCTTTGTCTCCCGTTAGCGGTTTCCCGTCCAATGAATACCAATAGGCGTATATTCCTTTTGACCAATTTGTGCCAACGACAGTATTGTTATCAGGAATCTCATTTCTGGTAATGCCCGCCCCGGCAATATCGATAAAAGGACGCTGCCCAGCTAAAAGCCCACTTGGGAGCTTTGCATTCTTGGAAACAATTTTTACGATCCAAGCACAGCCTTCTTTGATATGGTATTCACCTTCCTCAATGTGAAACTCATATTTCAGATTAGAATCCCCAGATAATCTGGATATAGAATGATTGCAAAAGAAACCACTACTCTCGCTGGCTGTAGCCACATCTGTAATCATTTTTAAAAAAGCCCCCAGAACTTTTGCGGCATCGTTAATTTTCTTCTGGTCATCAGTTTTGGCGCTGATTTCTGGAACAGTTGCCTTAAGCAATTCTTCAAGACGGCTTTTCGCAGTTACAAATTGCGCTAAAGGTATAAACGCATCGGCAAGAGCTCGCAAAGATTGAAAACCCGTGACTTTAAGATTGTATTCGATTTCGCCATAAACCCTGTCCTGTGCATAATGAAAATCCTGAGAATAAGTGAATGAGTAATTCCAGGAAACCAACTCTTCCAATGATGCATTTTCCGTTACAAAAGGAACACCTGACTGTTTATCCATGCGGGGCGTCGCAGGAAAAGCGCGTATAAACATCGGGACCTCAAACTCACCCAAACCGGCCTGTAATTTGACGACCGTTTCAGGGCGCACGAGTCTTAGCCATGTGGAAGCTTTATAGTCCTTGATACCAGGTACCTCAGCTATCTGATGCTCGATACTGGAGCCATCAAATCTAAGATCCAAAGACAATGAAGGAAGAATTCCGGCACTAGCACTATCGGATTTTAGCAATGCAGGAGCCTCAACTAAAAACGTTAATGGTATTTGATCGCCTGTTTTCAGCTCTAGTTTTGGCGACGTCAGAACAACCTGACTATTTTCATCGATAGCGTTATTAAACACGACATTGCCATATAACTGCGGGCTTGCAGTGGATACATCAGCCTTTACCTTTGCACTGAATGAAACGGCGGCTTTAGTCGAATATAAGTTGGATAATTTGTCCAACAGTTGCTGGTAGAGAGCTTCTTTAGCCGAATCTATAAGCGTACTTTCCTGTTCTTTATATACACGGAAGATCAGATTCTTAGCAACATTGGCTAACGCTTTCTTTTGAGCATTAAAACCTTCCGCGAAACTTGTTATTCCAGTTGGATGTGCGCTGGAATTGTTGTCGATCACCAGTATAGACGACAGGTATTCCGGCGACAGCAAATTATCTATGGACGTGAAAAGTTGACGCACCCAATTATCCAAATCTATATCTGAAAAATTTAGGGATTTCTGAGTCCCGATCAACTCATTCTTCGCCAGATCAAAATCGTCAATATTGGAATAATCTTTTATCGTGATGTCAGATTTGCTTTCCAGCTTGTTTGAGACAGGACGGGGCGCAAAAATCTGCGGCGTTCCTTTTTTGGTATTTTTGTCATATTCATTGATTGAAAAAGATATTGCATTGTCTGTATTATCTCCCAGTCGAATACCCCAAACTGATGCAGTACTACCTCCCGCGTCAGCTTTCAAACGATCCTCCCCCGTTCCGACAGTTAGTGTAAATTTACCGGGTTCGGATAACGTGTCCTCAATGTTTTTAGCAAATGCATCCAAGCCTGTTTTATCGTCAGCTGATCCGTTTACGGTTACGCCGTCTTTTTTAATAATGGTTAGCGGCGGTACCGGCGTGGCAATTTGCCGGACTCCCGGTATGGCGGCAAAATCGTCTTGCGCGATGCCTTGCGTTCGACTGATGACAAACTCGAAGTCTAATGCGAAGATTTGCTCGCCGTTCAATTGTGTTTTGAGTGATTTAGCGCTCAGAGATAGCGCTTTGGTTGGTTCTGGATATAAAGCGTTTCCATTCTCGCGCTCCGTCAGAAAAAGGCTAATTTCCACCAGCCACCCGATCAGAGTATAGACCGGTGAAGCAAGAGTGCCGATCTGCTCTGCCGGAACCACCGCCAACTCGGTGATTAAACCTGTTTTAAATGAAATAGCGATACCGTTGGGATCAGTCAATTGAGCTAAAAGTTTTTCGTAGGTAACCCGTGCTATTGTTGCCCTGGTCTGCCATGAATCGGAGTCGCCGGTTTCTGGTTTGTCAGGTTTGTTATACGGCGAAGGATCAAATGACACCTCTGTAACCAGCAAGAATTCTTTTAAGTCATCGGCGGAAGGCTTTACTGTCCAGTAAGATGACATACCCGGCCATTGAGAGAGCCCCACGAGAGCATCCGTATAACCCGTTAAAATTGGTGCCGTAGGCTTTTTACCGTCAATCGGTGTACCTTCGTCCAGTTGGGTAACCAACCGGTTTCCATAAATATCATTCCATGAGTATTCAATCTGCAACAACCGGCCAATCGCCTGATAGGGATTGGTGACTGGCGCGGGGTGACCGCTTCCGTCGCTGATCAAATTTACATAAGGTATCCCTTTTGAATACTTCAGCCGATCCGTCTCGCTCAAAGGTTTAACAAAACGAATTTTGTCCCAACTTTTAGAGCCGGACTTACCTTTCGGCCCCAGAGGCAGTCCGATATTGCTGCCAACAAAATCCTGATTATCTGAAACTCGATAGCCAAGCATCGTATAAAGATAGAGTAGGTAATCCTTCGCATAATCCGAATCGGTACTTGATGGCATTATAGGCAAGCCCTGACGGGTCGCTCCAATAGCTTGTACTCCGGGATTCCTCCCTCCCGACACCGAGTAAGGACCAGTCGAGACCGACAAGATTTGCCCGGCTTTTATTAAACCGGGTATCTCGCAATTTTCCCCGAGAATGGCAGCGGCGCTCGAGCCGTAGTACGCGGCTATCCCCTGTAAAGTGGCGCCTCCCGGACTCGCCCCTACAGTCCGACTCACTCTAGGCAGACGAATAGCAGTGTTTACTGGCAAACCTGAAGACCATATCGGGTCGGTAATTCGCGGGTTTGCCTGCTTGATAGCCGCCGCGTCCATCGCAAACCAAGTCGCAATGTCTTGCAGGTTGCCACCCGGAGCGGCTCCAGAGACCATGTAGGTTCCATTGACCAAGGTATAAGCGGCATTTCCGGAAAATTCCATCGCGGCATTGTTCTGAACCAGCGACAAGAGAACACTGTAATATTTTTTTGCAATGGAAGCCGGAGTCTCATTTCCCGCGACAGTATGGTTTACCAACGACGAAACGGCCTGGGCAATCAGCGCGCCCGTTGATGAAGTGACCGGATCGCCTATAAGCGCCGCGTTCATATAAGCACGCAATGGACTTGTCGGTGCGATACTTTTGTACATGACCAATAATGTGACTTTAGCTTCGCCTTTATCATTAAAGATAATATCCGGCAAACCGCCTACATTCTTCTCGTTGTAATACAAATAAAATCCGCCTGCTCGGGTAATGCTCGCTTCCCATAACAGCCGAATATATTGTGACGGTGAATTCAACAGCTTGATTTTTTCCGATCCGCCCCCCGCTGTTTCAGCTAGCATCATCGTCGGCGGTCTGGTTGTTGTCGACAGATTTGCCTGTGAAAGCCCCATGGTAATACCAGCCCCGGTCGCGATGCGAAGCGCGTTATCAGAGCCATTTGAATTCAGCGTGTAACCGAGAGTCAGCAAAGAACAGGAATCGTCGATATTAATCCGCACCATTCTTTCCAGTAAAACAGCCGCTTGTCCGCTCGCGCCCATAATTTCATAGGTGTTGTTATACGCCGTATCACCGTCGCTTTTAGGTAAACGTTTGATGGTAAACTCAACCGACGTAGCCCACCCGTAATGTTGAATATTTGCACTATCCGTTGTGCTGGTGGCTTCATTGTAACGGTGTACTTGCAGACTGAACGCTGGACAAGTTTCATTGCCCGTACCCTCGGTTGGCGGCAGCGACCGCATAGCATCGGGCAGATACCATAATCGAGGAGGCGCATCACCCGCAACCGGCCCACCATTCGGATAATCGATGGACGTTGTTGTCTGACAAGGAATGGAGGACGACAAAGGGTACATAGACAAATCACTATCCACCATGCATTCCGACCCAATGGATTTTAAACCGGTATTCAGAGCATTTTTTGTCGCGTAATTGCGTAACGCTTGAACCCTTTGATAATTGACATCACCGGGGCTGATGGTATAGCTAAAACTCTTAACATCGCCGCTAAACGTTAGCCAGTCATGAGTACCAGGAAGAGTATCAGTACGAGTGACCGCAATCGTTAGCGGGCCTGCTTTCAATTCAGGAATATCGAATTGTTGGCCGGTCAGCGCAAATAGACCGGCAAAGTCCGGCAGGGATAATTTACCCTGCTCATTTTTTACCCACATCCCCTCTTTCTTAGGCTTAATTTTTTCCGTGGGCAACCGCATTCCGTGTAAATAATACCTCGACACCATACCGGAAAGATGCTCCATCACCTTGCTGCGTTGTGCCTCTTTAATCAGCTCGCCCACCTGAAATTGGGGTAGGTGGATCAAATTGAGATAAGGGCTGTCAGTGGCCGCAAAAAGATCGGCAACGCAGCCGTTTTCAGCCATGGCCAAGGTTTTAATATCAATGCCGTAAGCCGAAGCGACGCTGTTTAACGTATCCCCCTCTTTGACAATGTATCCAAAGAGCGGAAGCGACAGCGGAGCAAAAGAAGCCAACAAGTTTTCACCACTTAAGATATTGCTTTTATCCAGAAAATCATCCAGTGGAACGGCAAATGCCTTTTCAGCGACAGCGTTCAATGTCATTGAACCGTTAATGACGTAATCAGTCTTGCCTGGATAAGTGATTTTTTGTCCGTTATTTAGAATCCCGGCATTTTCGGCATTATTTTCAGCCAAGGTTTTAGCGTCAAATGATGCGGCAAATTTCGCCGCGATTGAGATAAAGGTATCGCCAGCCACGACGGAATAGACTACGTGGGACATCGTCAATGCCCTGCCCCCACCGGCATTCAGTTTATGGTCTGCATTACCTTCAAATAAATCATAGAGATCGAATTGTGTCTTTAAGTCATACAACTTGCCGGTTTTATTGACCCAACCCACAATATCGTTGCCTTTGTCCCCGACCTTGATGGGCTGCTTAAATGTCCGCAAACCATCGCGCAAAGCTTGCAGCATCTGCCGCATAATCAGAAGGAAGTAATCGGTAAAAACAAATTCGGCAAAGGATGTTTCTTTCTCAAGCAACTTACCCAAAGTAACATTTTCGTCACCGTTTTCCTGCTCTACCTGAACGACAAGCTGGTTGAAATATTCACGTAGCCAGCCAATAAAATCGGGGGCAAGCGCGTTGTAATCCGCAAAGGTATAACTTAATGCAGGGCTATCCCCATACGCCGGACGCTCAAAACTCAGCGGCAACGCCATCGGAAAAAATGCCGCATTTTCTTTTCCCTGGCGGTCACTAGGCATGGATAGTTTCAATTGAATCTGATCACCTAAGAATGACTCTATACTTGCGGCCGGTATGGGTACGGGCTGCTCTTTCGAGCCCTTTAAAAAATTCAGCAGCGCATCAATATCGTCACCCGCCACCACCAGCCCATCGGCCTCTTCAGGCGTTACATTTTTGTCTTGAATGGAAGCAACAGCCCAGCGGGTCACCATCTTGGCCAGTGTTTCAAAAGAGCTGTCGAGTGCCTCGCCTACAGCCTTAAGCGCTCCGCTATGGTCATGTTCAGTTGCGGCAGGAACCGATTTAATGAAAAGACTGGTGATGTAACAAGGCTCCTGTTTGGTCTTATCCGGCTGCTTGCCTTTTTCAAAGGCTTGATCGCCCGCTACGGTCAGCGCAAAAGCAAGGTAACCCTCCAGCGGCGCTGGAGTTACAGGTTTACTCAACCTCGACCAATCGGGGGTGACTTCTTTTAGCGTCGTCATTGCTAATGTCAGCGCATGATCGCATAATCGTGAAGAAAGCGGAGATGAGAGGCGACCAACACCGCTCTGCGTTCCAACCTTCCAGGGAGCTTTGCTGGGATCTTGCAGCGCCCCGATAACGAAGGTTTCTTTAATTCTGACGGAGAAACTGAAATCTATCGTAATTGAAAATAACCAGAGATCGATGGTAATCGACGCAGTGGCATCCACTGACGCAACAACGGTAATCGGAATCGGCTCATAAGAAGCAAAGGTAATTTGAGCAAACACCCGGACCGTAATATTAACGTCGGCTTTAATAATGACAAAATCCACAGAGCCGTAGATTTTCCCAATCATGCCAAACGTGCCCTGAATCCGAAAAAAGTATTCGCCCTGAATAGCCAGCGCACTGCCGCCGCCAGTACTTATACCGTCATAAGGGTTCCATTTTGCCAACAGTCCTTCCAGGATACCAAATACAGTAAGGCTGAACCCGGCTTTTAAAATACCGTACTCAATGGATTTGCCCAAGCCCACCTGCGCACCAAACCCCATCACTAAAATAGGGTTGAACAGCCCGTTAGTGGCGGCGGGGACATTGGCCGTCACCTGCGGGATCTTACCAAAATAAATACCACCTGAACCTAAAAGCGGAATGCCGGGGGGAACAATCGCTTCTACGCTAAAGGATCTGGCAAAGTTCTCATTCCAAGGGAAACCGATATCGACCTTGAAATCGCCGTTGGTGTAAACCTCAATCCCAAAAACCGGTAAGATGATGGAATAGGCACCCACCGAGATATTTCTCATCAGGTCGGGCAAGGTGATTTCCGCCTTATACATGCCCAGCTCGTTGCTGAGTTTGCAGTACATAATTTGAAAATCAAGCCCTTTAAAAACCTTAGCGGCATCCCCTTCAAGGGCGATCCGCAAAGCATACAGGTTCGGGTCGTTGAAAACCGTTTGCAAGGTTAAAACATATTGGGGTTTCGGATCGGCAGTCAGATTCAACACATCTGAACCAGCCTTCTTTTCTGCAATTTTTAACAGGCCGAAATCGGCGGCAAAAAGCCAGGAGCTGTCGGCATCAAAAGTAACGCTGGGGATGGTGTCAGGCTTTGGCTCGGGCATGTCTGCCATCAATGCAATCGCCTGCTGAACGGTTTGCGCGTCCTTAAAACCGGCAAAAGTAACATGCTGTCCCATGGCCAACAAACGTAAATCGAGATACTTGTTGCCGCTGCCTTCCGGGGATGGCGTAGTTTCAGGCTTCGTGGCGTCCCATTCCGGGATTGAATCCCCCCAGACGAACTTGGCATCAAGGTTGACCATGACCCGTTTGCGATTTTTATCGTTGGGATCGTTATCGTAGCCTAACCCGATCGAATTGATCGTCGCGAAACCCAGTTCAATCGGGCCGATGTTTAGGTTTAGCTTCACTTTATTATCAGTAAAATCCCAGACCAGCTCAAAATTGCTTAAGGGAATTTTATCCAATAAATTCCAGGGTGCGCTAAGGCTGAACTTGGAACCGGTCGCCCAGGAAACCATGATCTCGATCATGCTGCCCAGGGTTGTTGCTTGGGTGAACTTTAGCGTGGCTATTTGGTGTTTTTTGTTATCAATCAGCTTTTCTTCTATCTTTCCGGTGAGATAGCCCCAGGTAACCTCAAAGCATTTGACTGTGGGGGCAAAATTATAAGCCACGACAAGGTCGATATTGTTCCATGTTATTTCTGCGCTGACCTTACCATAGGGGCCTTTGTCCTTATCGTCAAAAACCAAAAGCGGTAACAGATATTTGCTCTCATCTATAATCAAAACCGGCATTTCGGCCTTGCTGACAAGTTGCGTATGAAGGCTAATGGACTGGCTGCCGCCGTTGTAGCCGAGTGTTACATTTGCACTGACGCTTAAATTTAAGGGCGTGATATCCCACGGCTTAGCCGTTTTGCCAGTGAATTTGTAAGAATTGGTCTTAGTTTCGATGGTTATGCCGAGGCCGTCAATGCCAAGTTTTTGGCTGGTATCCCAACCGAGGTATTCTTTAAGCAAATCGCCAACGGAAACTATGCCTGATGTTTGTTGGCCGATGAATGTCCAGCCTGTTTTAGTCCCATACTTTGCATATACACTGATGTTTATTTTTTCTTTGTTCGGCAATAATGTGAGCGTTCCGCCTAAAATCACGGCGTTGAGGTTATTTCTGCTCTCAACATTGAAACTGAGGCTATTAATAGTAAACAGATTCAATATATTCAGTGGCTTATCATCTTCCAGTGTGGCACAAATCTGATAATACTTTTGTTCTGGCTTATAAGCAAAACTAAACTGAGTAACGGCTGTTGCGAGGTCTAATTCGCCGCCAAACAGACTCAATAAATCACTTAGCGTAATAACGCCACTGCTTAGCCCACCATATAGCTCAAAATTGGGAAAGCCGCCATTTATAATTATAGTACCCTTACCAATTTTAAATGCTCCGGTAACTTGAAACTTCGTTTGCCTATTGGCTACATCCTGCACATTATAGATACTGACTGTTACTGTAGGCCGAATCTGGAATAAAGGAGTTTGCGAAATCGTCCATGGCGATTCGGTAGTCATTTCAAATGCCATATAATCAAAACGTAAAGTGTTTTGGTTATACATTAATTGCACGTTTTTAAGACCAAATCCTGTGAGTTCACTAATCGGAGAAGGCAGTACCTGTGTAAGATCAATACCGCCAGCCATCTGGTAAAAAGTCGATATGCTTGGATAGTTTTTTAAAAAGCCACCTTTAATAAGCCATGTTTTACCTTGTGTAGGGTACACAATCTGCAACGCCAGATCAGTTCCTTTTACTGTTCCTGTCAAACCACCTTGTACAGGAATCCCTCCTTCATTCACTTTCATGACAAAACCGGGATTTTCTAAGCCCAACCAAGGAATGCCATCAATGCCCCAAGTCTGTTTTACAGCGCATTGTACTTGGGTTACTACAGAGCCATGCTCGGCAGAGAATGTTAAGCTCACCTCAAATACAGGAATATCAATTACTTCAAAAGCATTTGTGGTTCCGCTAGCTAAGGTTACTTTAGTGATGATATTTCCGTCTTTCTCCGCTTTTATGTTGTCTTTACTTACAGTGATAATAAAATTATTGTTCGTAACCTGAGAAAAGAAAGCTGTTAGATATGTTTTTGGTAAGGCATTGAAAAGATCAACACTTCCATTACTCCAATTTTGTCTAAGCTGATTGTATACATCCTCCAGAGTAAGTTTTGAATCTTCCTGTAACTTAAATAAAACTGCATCAGTTGGCTGTTTAAAGAACTGGTTCCTCTGTCTTACAAAGCCCAGCATTAAAGCATCCAAGGCTACCAAACCCAGCATCAGCTTGTCGTGAATGTCTTTTTGATAATAAATGCCCAACCCAGTGAAATACTTACCTATCACTGTGCTAGAATTTTTTGCCTCAGTAATAAATTTGGCAATTGTTGCTATCTCTTCATAATATTTTTCTGGTATAGCGGGGACACTAGTAAGTAAATAACTTTGGTATTGTTGATCTCTTAATTGTAAAGCAGCTTTATTAGCAGTATTAGCTATCCCCGAATAGTCTTTCGCAACTAAAGTAGATGGATAATTGCTATCTATATTGCTACCGTCCCTTGTCAACTGTAAAAACGGCTTGCCTAAACTAATGACCAAACTTGAAGTTCCCTGCCCTTCAAACACACCGGGAATCTGACAATTCGCATAAAAATAATTGTATATATCTACCGGCACCGGCCCGATCAATGCGACTATCACTTCGTTTTTCGTAGCGTTTTTGATAGCAAGAGATAACGCCTCAGTAATATCTTTATCGCCAATAAGAAGGGTAATCTTTGAGCCACCCTCTATCAGAGGTTTAACATCCTTAGCTAATTGGTCAACAAATGCTGTGAGAGATTCTTTCGAACAAGAATGCTCTTCCTCTAACTCATATTCATAAACTCCCTGGAGCGCTTCCTTAAATTTGGTTAATTTATATGTCTTATCTTCAAGGTCTTTTGCAAAAGAAGGGATATAGGTTTCAAAGCCAATTTGAATGTCATTGGGCTTGTTCATTGAAAAAAGAACAATTGGTTTTTGGATGCTCTTTTGTGCTTCAAAAGCCGTCAACACAAAGTTCATCGCCATTGTGGGCAACTCTGCTTTAAACTGGTGCAGCCCATATAAAGGCCATAGCTGGATATTTTTGTTTTCTTGATAACAAGCGTAGATGGCTTTGATGTTTTTAACGCGTTCCTTTAATTTACTATCAAATGTTTGTGTTTCACCGTACCACTTCCAAATGGCATCATCTACCGTAGCAAACTTGTCTTTAGGAAATTTATAGGCCAAGCTTAAAAAATTCTCATAGGCTTTAGGCAAGTAATAAAACTTGTTGCTGGGCTGCTCAACTCTGGACGTCTCAAAGTATTCGTCATCTTCGCTTTCCATTCCGTCATCCCACAAGTAAGGTTGTAGGCGTAAAAAATACTTTACATTTAGCTTGGTGGCGTAATTAACAGACATGTCATCAGCACCACCGGTAAAACCAAAATCGATTTGTTTTTCCAGTGTGTCACATTTTGTATAGTCCAAAAAGGTAATGTTCTGGCAAGTACCGTACGCTACTTTGGCGGTCTCTATGTTTTTAGGGATAAGTCCAGCAAGCAAAATGGCCAGCTTTTCAGGTGTGCCAGCTGGTTTTTTATCATCAGGGTTTACATTGTTGTAAATTATCTTGATGTTTTGGTCATATCCAGTGCTATCTATCAATCTCTTCATAAGATTGATAGTAGTAGCCTGATGGCCGAAATTTTCTGTGCCATCTACATAAAAACGAAGCTCCTTATCTTCGTTGTTTTTAATCCAGCCAAGTATTTCTTTGATTGAAATACCGGTGTATTGATCGCGAATCAATTCTGCCCTTGTGAACAACTCTAAAATTGCTTTAAAAAAGTTCATTTTATGCTACCTTAATTTTGTTTTTATAGTTCACATGCTGCCCGCAGAATCTTCTGGTAAGGTAAGAATGTCTTGCTGGATATTAGGGGCATAACATACATCTTGTACTTGGTTAAAGGGATTAATAGATAAGGCTTTTGGCTTATCTTTCTTATACATCGCATACCACCCCAGCCCGCTGGATTTGCCGCCACTTTCGGGATTGCCAAACAAATAAAACATGCTCGCTCCATTAGGCGGGATTTTCATCAGACCTAGAAATTTAATGGCTATGTCAGTCAACAGCAGCATGAAACGGCGATTTGCCGAGGTTTCGCTTTCTTTGACATAGAGCAGGCGGATCTGCCCAAAAGTCAGTTTCAGCACGTTTTGCAGGCTGATTAGGCTGGCACCGCCCGCCGTCCCCGGCAGGCTTAGCCCCACATTCACCCGGTAATCATTGTCTTTGCCGCCTTGGGCAGACCAGGCCAGAAGCAGATCTGCGTTTAGCCCGACCTTGCCAGCCAGCTCTCCGGGGGTGCCCAGGTTCAAGCGAAAGTTCAGTCCGTTCCATGGTCCGTTGTCCACGCCGCTTAAACGCAGATCGGTGATGATATTGAGAAATCCCTGTTTCGCCGGTGTGTTGTTCTTATTAGCGCCGCCGTTTAAACCACCCAGTTCCAGCGCAAAGGAACGGTAGAGGCTGTTGTCCCTGATCGTGCTGGATTCCACATCGAAGCTGATGCTCTTTGTCGAAAAGACAAATGTTTTTTGTTCCGGCGTTGACGTGGGATAATTCATCGCCAGCCCCAGATTGGAAAAATGCAGCCCTTCGCGGACGGTTTTGCCATCGAGGCTGCCAAAGGAAAAGAGGTCAATATTCAGGGCGCCGATGCCCGCGCCTTGTTGCAATATCTTAAAATCCAGGTAGCCGGTCATGCCGAACAGAATTTCAGTCTGCTCCTTGGTGGCGCTGACGGTATTCATCCGCGCCGATGCAATTTCGATCTTGTTCAGAACATTATTTTCGAGAATAAAAATGTAATCTTTGATGGTGCTCAGGCTGTAAACGGGCATTCCGCCGTTTTCCTGAAAGCTGCCTCTCAGGATAATGGAGTTGTATAGATTTCCGCCCTCACCCATTCCGCTGACGGTGCTGCCGAAAAGCTCATTGAGGGTTACCTGGGCGTAGCTTTGAAAATGCTTGACCGTCGAGTTGTCAAACAACACCTTCAGGCTCAACAAACGGAAGTCATACACCGAGCCGGTGTCGGGTGCCACGGGTTCACCCAGTTTGGATGAGTCGTAGGCGGGATCATTGTAATAAATCAGTCCATAAACGGAGGAGGAACCGTTTATTTCCGGCCCGTTTGCGCCAATCTGCGTCTGACTGATCTCGATGGCGAAATGGTGGGCATAAAAGGAAGAAGGGTCTTTAACGCCGGCGGCGATGCCTTTCATCTGCTCGGGCAGAGCCGCGATTTTCGCGCGCAGCACCAATACGCCGGTCCAGTTTTCATCCTGGGCGATCCGGTTAAACTTTTCGAAATAGAGCGCGTCGGGATCCGTTTTCGACGCGCCTTTATCGGCGGCCGCCTTGAAGTAATCCAGCAGCCATTGGGTCAACGGAACCAATTCGGCTATCTTCCCGTTGGGCGCGGCAAAATCGCCGTTTTGCGTCCATTTGTCGGGAGTGGCGACGAGATTCTCGGAGACAGGTATTTTGGGGTCAAATAGCTTGCCTTTTTTTCCTTTGACGATAATGATGTTGGAGTAATTTCCATAACTATTGTTGTCCCCCACTTGGGCAGCCATAACCCAATTTTCGAGATTAAGGCTGTTATTAAAAGTACCCCCCATCGTTCCCAAATAGTCCGGGTTAGCCACAACCAGCATCAGGTCGCTGGTCTGGAAGGCCTGGGTTAACTTGGAGTGTGGGCTTTTAAAATACATCTGACTTTGTGTAGGGTGTGTCAATTGCCCCAACAGGTATTTTTTCCCACGCCCCGGTTTTATTCAGGGTCACCAACTGTCCTGAGGGGGTAGTGATGTTAAAAGTTGGGCTATCCTCCAGGGTGAGGACATTTTTGGGCATTTTGAAAGAAGGGTTGTTTGCCGCGATCATGATACGGCGTGTGGGAGATAAAACCTCTTTCTCGAAAGTCTCGACCCGATCCTTCGTCCATCCGTCCAGTTGAACCCCCGTGTAAGGAACCATAGGGAAATGGTAATTTCCTGATAGAGAAAAGTTGCTGCTAGGTGCAGTAAAACCGAGAAACTGATGATGATCTTTATGGATTTTATTATCGCAACCGTAAAGTGAAAAACCCTTGGGCAAAGCAATGTAGGTACTTTCTCCCTCTGCGGTCTGCTTCAGAAGTGTTATCCAGGACGTTTTCAGGGTATCGTCCAGAAGCGGCGCGGAAGGATCGATAGGTGGACCGACCGGCGAGGCCTGTAGAAATGGGAAATTGGCGGCATAAGCCGGCATGTCCGGCTTAAAGCCAAGCAGAAAACCCTTGGTTGCAGTCGTCTCGGATTGAAAGGTAAGACTTTCCGTACCGCTGAGGCCGCACATAAGAAGGTTTTGCGCTGCATCATTGGTGCTCATGATAAAATCGCCGGCCGGTGCTATATAAAACAATCCTGTTGTGTTTCGAGGTTTCTCATTGCTTTTCAATAGTCCGCCCATGAATACCAGACGGGCATTGACCGCAACAGGCGCCAGCCAAATCGCATGCCCGTTGGGAGTGATGAAAGAAGACAAAAAAGCCCCGATGGAGCTGTCATTAAGAGGAGAAAATCTACTGCTGAAGAGCCATTTCGGCCGGATTTTCCGCCCGTTCTCGTCACATGAACAAATCATTTGTGTTAAATAAACAACAAACCTGACCCAAAATGGCTTTCCACCGCTACGGCTTCTATTCTCGGATAACAGTCTGTTAGTGGCAGGAACAATAAATTGAAAATATGTGCGATCATGGTTTTCAGGCCAAAGCGGGTCCAGTGAGGCCTCAATCGAGTATGTCACATTTGATGACATTGCGCTCCAGAGAGGGTACAGCTGTGAGATGGAATCAGTCTCGCCATTTTTAATGAAATAGCGAACGCCGGCCTCCATCTTGATGAAATCGTTTCCGTTTATCGACTGGGTGCTGAAAGACGCATTGAAACGAAGAGCGCCCGAATCGTCATCAAGGGAAAGGGCAACTTGTTCGACAATGTTGCCAATGGCGCCAAAACTATCAAAAGTGTTTGAATTACATAGTTGAATGTTAGCGTTGAAGTTTTTAAAACGAATAGTATTTGTTTCGGGGATGGCGTCTATGCGAACACCTTCTGACAAGTCCAGGTATATATTCCCGAAAGAAACTGCATTGTTTCGGACAGGACTTCCCGTCTGGTTAACTACCTTCCCTTTCAGTGCAGTATCCCCGTTTATAAAGGGAAGGCATTGCGGCAATAAGTCATCGCTTGTTGTTGCGTCGGGATTAAATAGCCAGAAGAAATATCGGTAAGCAGAATTCTCTTCATTATTAATATCTTCCAAAAGATCAATCAACCGATCAAGAAAAGTCGAGTAGTCGCTTGGGATGGTGCGACAGAATAAATAACACCCACCATTTATATTGGGTGTTTGGCTGGGGTAGTTTTGCCAAGCATCGCTGAAAGAAAGAGTCTTGGGAGGAGCTATGTCTTGTTGGTATAGCAAAAAACCAGTCCAACTACCGTCGGGAGGATTGTTTGTTTCATTTGCCAACGACCATTGATAAAGATAATAACCCTCTTTATTTGAAACCAACTGATTGAATTGCGACTGTCCCGTCATAATGCCTCTTATCTGTGAAGATAGCTTAATTAAACTTTCATTTGCAAAACAACAGATTTATCCCACCAAATGGACGGCGGGATAAATCACAAAAAGCGTTTAGTTTGTAAAAAAGATTTTTTTTCGAATTTAAAAAATCATGAGGCTGGTAATGCTGTGCCGATTATCGGCATTAATCGTTCCATAAATTTCGCTCATTCTTTATTTTTAGCCCCTAACAAACTAATATTCTTTCTTGCTAGGGCTTGTGAAACGATTAATATATCAAGCCGCCTTTATTAGCTCAGGCTCCATGATCCGATAAAACCTGTTACCGGCCCACCGATTTGTCCATCAATATTCCATATAAAGTTTTCGCAAGACAGCTGTCCCGATTGACCATCTGGGCTAAATGTGACCAAAAATTTCCCTGATGCACTTTGCGGTGGGTTAGCGTAATTTAGATATTGATTAAGCGTATCCGGTGTAAATCCAAGTTGGGCTATTTGTGCGCCACCTGCTGTAATAGCCACCGACACCGCACTACCCGTTGTGGACGCTGTCCATTTCACTACTATATTTCCATATGTTCTTGATCCTGTATTTGACATTTTAAACTCTCCTAAACTTATTAAAATAAATCGTAAAATATCGATTACTTAGCTATCTGCCAAGCACCGATAAAACCTGTTAAATTACTTTCACCACTTATTGTTTTCCATTTAAAGTTTTCGCAATATAATTTCCCCCCATCTCCTAAAGCGTTAAATTCCACAATAAACGTCCCCGTTGCGGACTGCGGCGGGTTACTGTAGTTCAATGTGTGCCGTAATGTATCCGGGGTAAAATGCATCATTTCTATCGGTGCCGTCCCCATGGTCATAGTTACATCCAATGAAACATCCGTGGAATGAGGTTCCCACTTAATCCAGATATTTCCATATTGCCTACTTCCTTCCGATATCGAATAAACTTTTGTTACGCCAAAATGCGCAATATCTGACGCAAACGGCGCATAGCAGCCGACAACGAACACACCTATTATCAGTAAATATAATTTCCAACTGAATTTATTCATATAAACCATTTCATCAGACGGAATATCCTCAGCGCTCTATCGTATGAATTCAACACATCGGAGAATCCTCCATAATTCTTTATCCCGAAAGAAATATTCCTGGGGTTATAGTGATAGCAACTGCATCAGAACTCCGCTGACGACGTAGTAAGTTAGGAGTAGACTCGAAATTCGTTGCATCCCAGTCCGCCCGCGAGAAATCCAAAGGCAAATCTTGTCTTTTGCTACATGCTTCGCTGGCTCTCAGGCCAATGAGGGCTTAGCTTTTCATTAGCACATTAGTCATCAATTACATTATGGTCTCTCTATAACAAGATAAGGCAGTGTGTACGTTATTCCTGCAAGTTGTGCCGATGTAGCAAGCAAATATGCAACCCAATCACTTTTATCCGTCCTGCAATTAATTTTTCTTAGGACAGAATAGAATTGTCGAAACTATTCAGTAACTTAAAAAGGCACACATAACTATATTAATAAGTTTTGTCGTAGCTGCACGTGCCTTGTATTTTCAAAATTAATGAATATTGCTCAAGTAAGCTTTAACGGTTTATTGGAAGCCCATCAATACCCTGCGATCTGCCTATAAATTGATTCCCCTTTCAATCATGCATGAGTATCTACAATGGGTACCCTTATGTCGGGAAAGGCGGCGTGAAACAGCAAATTTGCCTTGGCTTGCTTACAAATATATTTACAGCGCCACAATTAGCATCATGTATGTCTATTATTCTGAATAGATAATCTTTAAAAATACGCATTTGAACCGTCGCTTTTGAGTTATATAAGCCCACTGAGAACAGGTAGAGAAATTATTCAACCTACGTAGTATTACTAATTTTTTATTTAAAATAGCATAATTTCCATAAATAAAATAATTTTTCTAACGTCAGAAATGACGTACATTGATTTTCCTTGCACTAACTATAAAAATACGCCGCTTTTGAGCTATGATGCGCACACTGTCTCAATAGCCCCAAAGATGCATCTGGTTCAAAATAGATAGGAGTCCCAACTGCAATGCTCTGATGTGATACTTCGTATAATAAGCTAGGTACTCGATATTGGTGATTGAGTCTGACTTTATTAAATCTATAAGGAATTATGAGTTACTGAAGATATGTCACAATTGTTGAACTAATCGCTATGAAAGGCCAAGATACGTTTAATGCGCCTTCTATCATTGATTACTCACATTATTCTACTTAACAATAAAGGGCTTATTGGAAAGCTCGTTGCGATTATCTGCACTTGCCGGGAAATGGGTCGACAGCAGCATCGTAATGCGCTCAATGCCTTGCAGCGAGCCCAGCAGAAAATCCCCGCGTTTGAATTCTTGCTGCATAACTTCGGCTATCGCATCCCACTCGGCTTGCGGCACGCGCTTGACAACTCCCCGGTCTGCGACAATATGAACTTCCCGATCCGCCAGCAACAGATAAATCAGAACGCCGCTGTTTTCTTCGGTATCCCAGACCCGCAAATCCGAAAACACCTCTATCGCACGCTGACGCGCCGATATGCCGCGACAAACTTTACCCAATGCCAGCGTATTTTCAATCGCGAAACGAAGCTCGGCGCTGTGCTGATGTTCGGAGTGCTTTACTGCTTTTTCTATGTCGATCAGCACCATTTTTGGAAACAACATACGCCAACGCCAAGGCGGCATAAAGGCATGACGAAACCAACGTTTAATATTTACCATGATCCCGATGCGCCTCCTCCGCCAAAGCCGCCACCGCCGCCGCTCCATGAACTACCGCCACCACTACTTCCGCCAAAGCCGCCACCATTAGACCAACCGCTTCCGCCCGTTGAACGAATTCCAACGATAAAAAAAATCATTAAGCCGATAAATAACGCCAGGAAGAAAGTTAGCCCAAAAACCAGAGCAGCCAGCATACCGCTACCCAGTCCCGCCAGCATCCCGCCCATGATGCGCCCCATCATCGCAGATAGTACAAAACCTGCAATCAAGCCGCCAAACAGAATAAACATAAAAGCCCCATCGCTCTGTCCTTCAGCCAAACTTTCAGTCGGAGCAGGTAAAGCCTCGCCCCCGATCAATTCATTAACTGCGTAACCCCGGCATCAATGCCGCCCGCATAGTCACCATTCTTAAAATACGCGGCGTAATGGTCTCGGCAATCACCCGCTTGGCAACGGCGTCGGGAATAACGCCTTCCAGGCCGTAACCGACTTCCAGACGCAGCTTTCGGTCATCTTTGGCTACGATCAGGATCACGCCGTCATCGACGGCTTTGCGGCCGATTTGCCATAAATCGGCAACCTCTATGCCAAACTCGGCTATATCTTTAGGTCCTGTGGTCGGGACGATTAACACAGCAATCTGGCTGCCTTTTTGGGTTTCAAATGCAGCCAGTTTGTTTTCCAGCGCAGAAACTTGTTCGGCATTGAGTGTGCCGGTGAGATCGGTGACGCGACGCGATAACTCGGGAACGCTGACGACAGCCCAGGCCGAAATGCAAAACAACAGCAGGAAAAATCCGAGTCCGTAATGGGCGCGGGCGACTATCGCAGACGACATATTACTGACCGCCGACCTTTGCGGGCGCGCCAAAATCGACTTTGGGCGGCTGCGCAATGGCTTGCTCATTTTCTACGGTAAAACTCGGCTTAGTCTGGTAACCGAACATCATTGCGGTCAAGTTGGAGGGGAAAGAACGCACGGTAACATTGTATTCCTTGACGGCTGCAATATAGCGGTTGCGCGCCACGGTAATACGGTTTTCCGTACCTTCAAGCTGTGCCTGCAAATCGCGGAACAATCCGTCTGCTTTCAGTTGCGGATAGTTTTCCGCCACCGCGAGTAGCCGTGAAATCGCGCTGGTCATTTGCCCCTGCGCGGCAATAAACTTTTGAAATGCCTGTTCATCGTTGACCAATTCCGGCGTGGCTTGCAACGCACCCACTTTGGCGCGAGCCTCGGTCACTTCGGTCAGTACATCCTTTTCGTGAGCGGCGTAGCCTTTCACCACATTCACCAGATTAGGCACCAGATCGGCACGGCGCTGGTACTGGTTCAGTACTTCAGCCCAAGTCGCCTTAATGTCTTCGTCACTGGACTGTAGCGTGTTGTACCCGCAGCCGGACAAAATCGTCATCATCAACAAAACAATCAGCCGTTTAAACATATCAACCTCGTAGCTTGGATTTAGGATTTAGCATGGAACACGGATGACGCGGATTAAACTGATAATCACAGATAAAATCCGTGTAAATCCGTCTAAATCAGTGTTATCCGTGTTCTATTACTTTAGAAATCAAACATCTGCTGATGTAGCTACAACATAATGCTCTTCTTTAAAAATTAAACCAGCCAGAACCGAATGACGTGGCAAAAACCAGACTGACGATGGTCATCAGTTTGATCAAAATATTTAAAGACGGACCGCTGGTGTCTTTAAACGGATCGCCCACGGTGTCGCCGACTACGGCGGCTTTATGGGAATCGGACCCCTTGCCGCCGTATTGCCCCGTTTCTATCCATTTTTTCGCATTGTCCCAGGCACCGCCGGCATTAGCCATCATCACCGCCAGCAGGAAACCGGACGACATGGTGCCGACCAGCATGCCCGCAAGTGCTTCTTTGCCCAAAACATGCCCTACGACTAACGGCACGACAACCGCCAATGCGCCGGGCAATATCATTTCACGCAAAGCGCTTTCGGTGCTGATGCCGACGCAGGTCGCATAATCAGGTTGTCCCGTGCCTTCCATCAAACCCGGAATTTCGCGGAACTGACGACGCACTTCAACAACAATCTCATGAGCCGCTTTGCCCACCGCCATCATGGTCAGCGCGGAAAACAGATACGGCATCATCGCGCCAATCAGGATACCCGGCAGCATGGTAGGTCCCAGGATATTCAAATTGTCTATTTTTGCCGCCGTCACATAAGCGGCCAATAAGGCCAACGCCGTCAATACCGCCGAACCGATTGCAAAGCCTTTACCGGTAGCGGCCGTGGTATTGCCCAAACTGTCCAGCGCATCGGTGCGATGACGCACTTCACTGGGGCAGATGGCTCATTTCGGCAATGCCGCCCGCATTATCGGCGACCGGACCATACGCATCGGTCGCCAAGGTAACGCCCAAGGTGCTGAGCATGCCTACGCCCGACAAAGCCACCGCGTAAAGACCGGCGGCAATAGTGCCGTCGGCTTTAAATCCCAGCCATATGCTCAGCAAGATAGCCACCGCGACGATCAATACCGGGAATACCGTGCTCATCATGCCGACAGCCAAGCCTTGGATAATGGTTGTTGCCGCGCCTGTTTGCGTGGCATGCGCAATGGCTTGCGTGGGCTTTTCGGTGTAGGCCGTGTAATATTCGGTCACATAAGCGATAGCGTTACCTGCTACCAAGCCAACCAGAATAACCAGCCAATAATTAAAACTGACGCCGGAAACCAATATGGTCAGCAAAGAAAGCCCCAAAATGACAGCCGAAGCCCCCCAAACTGAACGGCGTAGCGCCTTCAACAAGTCATCCAGACTGGCATTTTCGTCAATTTTTATAACATATTTCCCGATAAAACTGAGAATGCGGGCAATGATGGAATCATCGGCGATTGCCGCATGCTTCAGTTCTTCGCCGGTCACCATATAAATACCGAACAGGCTGGCAATGATGCCGACGGCGGCAACCAGGAAAGGCAGCCCGATAAAAGCGGGCGATTTTGCACCCAACGCCGCACCCAACGTTGCCGCCGCGATAATCGAACCGCTATAGCTTTCAAATAAGTCGGCCCCCATGCCTGCGACATCGCCGACATTATCGCCGACATTGTCGGCAATCACGGCCGGATTGCGCGGATCGTCTTCGGGAATGCCCTGTTCGACCTTGCCGACCAAGTCAGCGCCCACATCGGCGGCTTTGGTATAAATGCCGCCGCCGACCCGGGCAAACAGCGCAATACTGCTGGCGCCAAAGCCAAAGCCGGTAATATAGGTCAGTTGATTCGGATTGCCGTTAAATATCAAAAACAACACCGTCATGCCGATCAGACTGAAGCTGACCACCGCCATGCCCATAATCGAGCCGCTGCCAAAGGCAACGCGCAAGCCTTCATGCAAATTGCGACCGGCCGCTGCCGCCGTCCGGACGTTGGCGCGAACCGCCACATACATACCCAGATAGCCCGCGCCTGCCGATGCAATCGCGCCCACCACAAAACAAAACGCAGTCTGCCATTGTAAAAATACCGAAATAACAACGTGCAACAATAGCGACAAAAATCGCGATAACCCGATATTCACGCGACAAAAAAGCCGCCGATCCCTCTTGAATCGCCTTTGCAATGGCTTGCATAGCCTCATTGCCGTGGTCATAACTAAGAACGCGTCGTAATTCCCAAAGCACGAATGCGCCCCCTGCAATACCCATCAGTAACGCGATAACAACTGATGCAGATGTTGGAAACATCATAACTTCCTCTCCTCTTTAGTTAGTTTGGCTATAAGCTTAAAAGCTCATGCCATTTTTTATTATTAGAATTGTACAGCTGCGACTATTAGAAACGGCATTTACGCCAGACGCAACTGTTTAAGTTTAGCGCAAGCCTCCCCTCCACCGATGTCGGGAATTATTCTTAATTCCAATGCCTTCAATTGATTGAGTTTGACCTCATAATGCTCGATTTCGCGGGTGGTGTCCGGTGGGCTAAAGTGGTATTGCTGGCGCAAAATCTCCCGGTAACAATCCCCATTATCCGCCAACCAGAGCAGCACAAACTCCTGGGTGCGCGATTGTTGCGGTTCATCGAACACCAGCAGGATATGTTCGATAGTTCGGGGTTGATCGAAAACAATGCGGATCGTTTGCTCGCCTGAAGTTGCCGCCTGCCATCCTGCTCCGATCCTCCGTTAATAACAAAGCCGACTCAACCGGGTGTTCCATGCACTCCGAGGTAAACTCCACTTGGGCAAGATGTTCCAAATCCAAAAAATTCAGCTCGGGAAATGGGTTATTTTCAATGGCTTGATTGATTAGTGTTTTGCGCATTATTGTTCACCTGTTGCAGTGTGCAGCGCCGACTTGGCGCTATCAAATGTTCAGAAACAGTGTAATCCACCGTTGGGCGATAAAGAAAGGTGAATATTTTTACAGGAATGAAGCTTGGCAGAAGCCGGTAAGAGGTGCATCGCCCCCCTTTTCGATGCCCACCCCGACACTAAAATATTTATGGATACTCTGTTCAAAGCCAAACCTATTGGCCGGCCAGAACATTTCAAACAGAATTCGCGCTATCATAACCAACAACTGTACTTGTCGACACAGGCTTTATTATGGAATTACTTTGGGTTGGTACTGCTTATCTGACCGGCTTGATAACCAGCCGATTATATTTACCGCCATTGGTCGGCTACCTGGTGGCAGGGTATATTTTGAATGCTGCCGGCGTTGAGGCTAACGAAACACTGAAGCATTTAGCCGACATCGGAATTGAATTGCTATTGTTTACAGTCGGCTTGAAATTAAAACCTTCCTCGCTGTTACGGCGCGAAGTGCTTAGCGTCGGCAGCTTGCACTTATTGATCGTAACCTCGGTTTCTGCGCTGATTTTCTTTGGCTTTCATGGGCATGTTACCGGCGGCTTAGTGATAGGCGTGAGTCTGGCTTTTTCCAGTACAGTGCTTGCGATTAAGGTTTTGGAAGATAGAGGCGAACTTTCCACGTTGTATGGCCGGGATGTTCTCAGCATATTAATTTTACAAGACATTGTTGCGATCGGCCTGCTGGCTGTCGCCAATAACAAACAGCCATCGCCTTGGGCGCTTTGCCTGTTGCTGCTGCCTTTTCTTCGCCCATTGGCGTATCGGTTGCTCAATGCCAGCCGCGACAATGAATTGAAATTGTTATTAGGCGTAACGCTGGCGATAGCTGGGGGCGTGTTGGCAGAAAACGTCGGTATTTCCAGCGACATCGGCGCGTTACTGATGGGTATTATGCTGGCCGGACACATCAACATAGACGAGCTTGCCAATAAACTATGGGGATTAAAGGAAACCTTTTTAGTCGCATTTTTCCTCCAGATCGGTTTAGCCGATTTGCCGGGCTATGACGAAATTTTACAGGCGTTGACGCTAATATCCCTATTGCCACTGCAAGGCGTACTTTTCTTTGCGTTGTTTTTGCTGGTCGGGTTACGCGCACGCACGGCCTTTGTTTCTTCGCTGGCGTTGATGACCTACAGTGAGTTTGCATTGATTACCTCGAATGTCGTCGTCGAAGCGAATCTGCTCCCACCCGCATGGGAATCTATCATCGGCTTGGCGGTAGCGCTTTCCTTGGCGGTTGCGGCGCCATTGAATCGATTTTCTCACAGATTGTTTTCCTTGCTGGAAACGACATTAATCCGTTTTGAACGGAAGGTCGAACATCTGGACAAACTCCCCAACAGTATCGGGGGTGCAGAATGGCTGGTGGTGGGCATGGGGCGCACCGGCATTTCCGCGTATCTCGCTTTTAATCAACAAGATGTTCGTGTGCTAGGATTGGATGCCGACCCTACCGTGCTGCAAAACTTACTGGCTGACGGACGAAGGGTGGTTTACGGCGATGCCGAAGACTCAGCGCTATGGGAGAAACTGCCCTTGGCAAAAATCAAAGGAATTATTCTTACCATGCCGGAATTCGAGGTAAGGTCATCATCGATAAAGCAACTGAAAAACCTGCAATTTTCCGGTTGCATCAGTACGATCTGTTTTCATACCAATGAAGAACGCGAGCTTTATCGATTGGGGGCTACTTTTGTCATTCATCCGTTGATCGAAGCAGGCAAACAACTGACTGAGCATATGTTGGGTTCAACACATAATATAGAGGTGTAATATTCAAATCTGGGGCGGAAAGTCCAGCTGGGGATCTTCTCGCCCCTTTTCGAGTGAAAATATTGCCTATCTTGCATCATTCATAAAGCCTTTCATTTTCATATCGGATTTCAGAATATGATCGATAAGCCAATCCCGTAATACGTGATTAATTCTTTTGCTCATGTTGTCGGCTTCTTCTTGTGACGTAATGACATCGTCGATGTATCTATAGATTTCAGCTTTAATTTCATCCAATTCAACGATAAGCGCATTATGTCCTTCTTTGTTTTCCTCATAGTAAGGAAACATATATTTGATCTGCAATTTTTCTTCGTGCGAAAAATGATCCTTAGCCGCCTCTACCAACTGGTCAATAAAAAACCTTAAAGAATCTTTTTCATGCGGATTACGTAAAACCACTTCTAACGCATTAAGCAGCGTTAATAATAATTTATGCTCCATATCAATAGTGGTGTTGTCTACACTAAATCTTGGATCCCATTTAATAGGCATAAGCACCTCAAAGTTAATTTAGACCTTAATTATCAAACATCTTTACCAAAAGAGCTATGCCCAAAATGACAACAAGCGTATTGGCGAGGATAATAGCAACCATGCTCCGGATCATTATCTTCCTGCAATATGAACAAAACAAACTTCACCGCCTGCCCCGAGTGTGATTTATTGCTCAATCCCAGCGCTCCCGTGGTCGGCGACAAGGCGCACTGTCCCCGCTGCGGCTATCTGCTGCAACGGCCGCGCAAGCAGAGCATCGAGCGCACTTTCGCCTTGTCCATTGCCGGATTGATTTTGATATTTCCGGCCAACTTGATGCCGCTGCTCGGCATCAAAATGCTGGGCGGTGCTAAAGACGGCACGTTGTGGTCAGGCGTGGTTACGTTGTTTGATGAGCACATGTGGGGCGTTGCGGTACTGGTGTTTTTATCCAGTATTTTGTTTCCGCTGCTGAATATTATTTTATCGCTGATGATCAGCGCCCACCTTTATTTTAACAAGCCGAACCGGCATCTGGCGCACTGGATGCGCTGGCTGCAACACATGGATGAATGGGCGATGCTGGAAGTTTATATGCTGGGTATTATTGTCGCCTGCGTTAAACTTTCCTCCAGCGTCTGAACTTAAATTCGGCTTTGGACTCTACGCGTTCGTGGCCTTGCTGATTGTAACCGGCATGCTCGCAAGCAGCCTGGACAAGGTTCTGTTCTGGCGGCAAATCGGACAATTAAGATCTAAAAAATGGCACACGGATGACACGGATTTAACGGATAAACATTGATAAAATGGAACATTATCATAAAGGTATTTCAGATAAAATCATTAGGGCGCTATATGAAGATGTGTAACGAACTTGGCATAAGCCTTTTAAAAATCCGTTTAAACCCGTCTAATCTGTGTCATCCGTGTTCCATTATCAAATTTAGTCACAAATGAAAGCCAAGAAAACCGCCCTGGCTCAGGGCTTTATCCGTTGTCATGACTGCGGCTGTTTATCGAATCGGGCAGACAAAAACAGACTTTGTCCGTTATGCGGCGGCCAGCTTGCACCCACGGCTGCCCAATAGCTTTCAACGCACTGCCGCTTTGCTGTTAAGCGCTTTCTGCCTGTATATTCCTGCCAATATTTTCCCGATCATGACCGTCACACGCTTGGGCGTCGGCGAGCCGCATACCATTATCGGCGGCATTATTGCGTTAATTCACAGCAATATGGTGCCCATCGCCATGCTGGTTCTGGTCGCCAGTATTCTGGTACCCTTGTTAAAATTATTAGGTATCAGCCTGTTATTGCTCAACGTTCATTATCGCTGGCAAGCTCATGCCAAGAAATGGACTATCCTGTACCGTATTATTGCTTTTGTAGGCCGCTGGTCGATGCTGGATATTTTTATGATTTCAATTCTGGTGTCTTTGGTTGACATGGGCGGTGTGGCGCAGGTTATCGCAGGGCCTGCGGCAACGGCATTTGCTGCGGTGGTGGTATTGACCATGTTCGCCGCCAAAAATTTCGATCCACGTTTAATATGGGACAACCAGCGCTAAAATGAATGACTTTATCGACCCTGATGCGTCGGAAGTGACCATCAACAAAAAAACCGAATTGCCGTTGGTGTGGTTTTTACCCTTGATTGCCCTGCTGGTCAGCGGCTGGTTAATCGCCAAATCCTACAATGAAAAAGGCCCGGTTATCACGATCAGCTTCCCTACCGCAGAAGGTCTGGAAGTGGATAAAACCAAAATCAGATACCTGAATGTGGAAATCGGCAAAGTCACCGCTATCTCCATCAGTGACGATTTAAAAACCATCCTGGTTACCGCGCAAATGAACAGCACTGCGGCCAGTTATTTGAACAAAAACACCAGCTTCTGGGTGGTGCGGCCTCAAGTGGGCTTGGGCGGCATTTCAGGGTTGGGCACGCTGCTCTCCGGGCCTTATATCGCCATCAAGCCGGGCGATGGTTCCAGAGAAAGATCATTTTACCGGACTGACCACCCCGCCCTTGTTAAAACACAATGCCGAAGGTACGCAATTCATACTGGAAACCAATAACCTGGGCTCGATGAGACCGGGAACCCCGATCAATTTTCACGGCATAACCGTCGGCGAAGTGCTTAGTCACACCTTATCTGATGAAGCCAATGCGATACGCTTAACCGTTTTTATCAACAAACCCTACGACCAGTTCATCAGGAAAAACACCCGTTTCTGGATAGACAGCGGCGTCGATTTATCCGCCGGTGCCGATGGCTTTAAAGTCAGGACCGGGCCGTTGATTTCCTTGTTAAGCGGCGGCATTGCCTTTCGCGCGTCTGCCGAGGACACGAGTTGAAGATATCCAGCCTGAAAACAGCGTTTTTCCAGCTGTACGATACTTATGAGCAGTCGACCCAGATTGTTTATCAAAACACCTTAAAATACGTCATGTATTTTAACGGCTCGGTACGCGGCTTGACCGTAGGCGCACCGGTGCAATTACGCGGCATTCCGATCGGCAAGGTCACCGACATCAATCTGGAGCTGGACAAGAAGACCGCTGAAATTCACATTCCGGTCACCGTGGAACTGGAACCGGAACGCATCAAGGAAATCAATAACGAGCAACAACATCAGCGATAAAGATATTATGGCGCAGCTGATTAACAAAGGGCTGCGCGCCCAATTACAAACCGGCAGCCTGCTGACCGGACAGCTGCTGGTCGATCTTGATTTCCATCCGAAAAGCAAGATTGTGTTAAGCGACAATCAAAGCGTCTACCCTGAGTTCCCCACCACCGCCAGTTCACTGGATCAGTTTACCCATTCCGCCAACATCATCATGGATAAAGTGGCCAAACTGCCGCTGGAGGACTTGACGGCCGAAGCCAATAAAACCCTGCAATCGTTACAAGGCACATCCAAGGCGGCAACCGTCATGCTGGAGCTAGGCACCTGTCGACAAAACCATGACTTCGGCACATCAGGTATTAAGCATTATGGAACCCGGTTCAACCACCCACTACGAACTGGAGCAGTTACTACGGGAACTGACCCAAGCGGCAAGCTCGGTCAAGCAACTGACCGACTATCTGGAACAAAATCCCAACTCCTTAATTCGCGGCAAAAAAGAGCAGTAATATGGCAAAGCAACTTTCAAAATGGTTAATGTCACTTTTCCTAGGCACCTTGCTCTCGGCTTGCATATCGACGCCGCCCACCCAGTTTTATGTATTGGAACCGCTAAGCGAGCCGCACTACATCATCAGCGGCAACAGAAAAAAAACGCCAGATCGGCATAGGCCCGGTATCGATACCGACATTGCTTGAGCGCAAGCAAATTGTCACCCGGTTGCCGGATAACAGCGTAAAAATCGCCGAGTTTCATCAATGGGCATCGCCTTTAAAAGATAACGTCGCCCAGGTGTTGACCCACAATCTGGCGATGCTGCAAACAAGCGACCTGATCCGGGCCTATCCCTGGAGCGCCTACGGAGCGGTCGATTATCGCATCATCATCGACATCATCCGCTTCGACACCCGCCCTGAACAGAGCGTAAACCTTGAAGCCAACTGGGCGATCATGAATGAAAAAAACCACACCCTGATAAGCAATGGACACACTAAAATTGAACATCCACTGGGTGACCCATCCTACCCGGCTACTGTCAAAGCACTGAACAAAATCCTTAGTGAATTCAGCCGGGAATTATCCCAAGCGCTGGAAAAAATAAAATAAAAACCTTGCAGACCGGGGGGCACGTAGGATCGAGATATTTTATTCTTGGATTTAGTTAAGAAATCCTTTAAAATTACCAAATCAAATATTGGGATGTTAGCTCAGTTGGTAGAGCAGTGGACTCTTAATCCATGGGTCCAGGGTTCGAATCCCTGACGTCCCACCAATAATATCAAGGCCTTATAAATTTATATTTGTAAGGCCTTTTTTGTTTTCAGTGCCATGTAACCAATATGTAACCTCATTTACTAAATGTCCCGGCGCAAACCTCCAACATTTAGCCAGCGCAAAACCCCCGCAACACTTGCCAACAATTCAGGCACAAAAAAACCGGGGTTACCCGGTTCAGATTATTAGGAATTATTCCCTCGTATTCCTTAATGCTTTCATGAGAACATGAAGCGCAACCTGAAAACCGATTAGCGCAAGAATTCCACATTTTATCGGTTTGCCTTTATATCTTGATTCTGTTTCTCTATTGCCTGACCATGACACTTAAATTTTAAGCCAAGAAATTATCAGCATGACAATCATCGATCAACAAATCGCATCTTTCGCAGCCGAGCTAAATTCAATCGCCCAGGAAACCGACATCGACACATTGGATAAGGCGCTTGATGACATCATGGAGCGTATTGACGCAGCCGGTTTATCCGAGGTTTTGGATGTTCCGCTTAATGAAGCGGTGGACAGAATGACTTACTTGCTGGCCGAAGCTGAGAAGAACTTTATTCCGATAACAAATAAAGTCACGGTATTCACTGAGCAAGCATTAATACCCATTATCGAAGAAGGCTCAAGCGACAGCGACGAAGAACAATGGGCAGACGGATTTCTTGCCGGTGCCGCCGGTCTGTTAAAAAGAAATCCCGTGATGTATCGCTCGTTCGGGCCGTTCTGGTGGCCTCTGAAAAGGTACCTTCAAGATGGCGGGCTGAATGGCGGCGAACCTGTTGAGGACGAGTTATTCGATCAAGTTACAATGGGCAGCAAGTCGCTGGATATTGCCGCTGCCTATGCTTACCATGATTGGACAACCTCCAATATGAGCATAACAAACACTGTTCATATTGTTCAATCTAGTGATGGTGAGGATGTGGAGTACCAAGTAATAGATGATGAATTTGAAGCGTTAATTGCATTTTTATCGTAGCATTTTCTCCGTCAGTTTTTTTATTGCCAGAAATTCAAGCAACTTTGTAATCGTCATCTACATTTACATTTAAAGGGGGTTATTCAAAGGCTTGCATAAAGCCCCCGGTGGGGATCAATGACAAATGCCCAACAAATGTATGACATATGCCGTGCAAATGCCGAGCAATATTTTGAGGATCAAATGCGTTAATCCCTCGGATTAAAATGAGGGATTAACATGGGGAGCAGTTTTAAACGGAAATAAAACGTGTTTTGAATTTGGCTTTGGCCTAACGCTATTTTTGTTTGCTAACTACACCGGCTCTTTGACCTGTTCATTATCACAATAGGAGTCAACCGTGGCCCGTATATCCATGACTTCAAATATTGCTGAGTTGATTGCTCCAACCATAAGTGCGTCAGAAAGGCGGCCAGCGCTCGGACTCTCAAGGGGGATAGACAGCGAATGCAGAACGCCTAGTGCTCTTTCGATCATAGGGCCAAGAGTATCGCTGAGGTCAGCTTTATCGGCTATTTTGACTACTGAAAGGCGGTGGGATAAATCTACATTTGGTTTATTCTTCATGATTATTTTCTCGGTAATAAAACTATAAACCTACACCATGATTCTAAGCTGGCGTCGGACTGTATTTAGGTTGGCGTACAGGTCTAGCCCTGCCAGTCTTTCGACTGCCCAAATCAGTCCGACATAGTAGACGGGTAAATTTTGCGCAATAAAAAACCGCTTAACGCGGCTCTGTGCCGCTAGACTAGGAACGCCAATTCCTACACTCAATGGTGAGTGCATAGAAAGAATAGTTCGCCGCTCAATGCTATGTCAAGCGGTGAGTGAATTATTAACCAAAGAGTTTGGAAATATCATGTGACATAGGTCGCACAAAACGTCGAGACTACACGGGATTACAGCTTTTCTGAATTCATGCCCAGCTTGGCTTTATGGATGCCAGAATTGCTATGCAATTGACCGCTATTGACACAGATGAGACATCTGGAGGAACATGAGCCGCCTATGATTTTAGTTAGTACGTTTTTTTAATGTTTTATAACTTGGAATTAATAATGAAGAAAATGATTCTTATGGCTGCAATGGGCATAGCGCTATCCGCAAATGTCGCACACTCAGACCTGAGCATAGAGGCTTTTTACACTCCAATGCATTTTTAGACGGTTCTGGTCGACCAAAAAATGTTTTGCTTTGATGGTGACATCAATACAGGCAATGCTTACAAACTGGCCTCACAAGCGATTAATGAACATTTGGTGAGGTCTCCGGTCGATGAAAAGGAAGAAATCGTAGAACTGTTACGGCTCATGAAACTCAAAAGCCTTTATCTGTGCTAACTATTCAGTATTGAGTAAGAGCCAAAAATTTCCGCGAACAAGACAATGTCTTGACCTTATTTCGCCATTAATGATCCAATCAAAACCCAGGAGTAAAAATGGAAGAACAAGAAGACAATAAGGATAAAATCATAGAACTTGAGATACTACAAAACCATCACGGAAAAATAAATCACATCATCCGAAAAATAAAATGCCTTGGTATTCCTGTTATTAAATGTGAGGAGGTAATGGCGAATGGATTTATTATTTGTTTAGAAAATTTAGACGAAATAAATAAATCACTAATAACTGAAAAATCAATATGCGCGTACAGCATAGAAATTTTTAATGATGACGACTGTGGTTACCCAGAAATTTACCATAAAAAAGAAAGATATATACACACATACATTAGGCTTGGAGAAACAGAGACTTGGTTTTACATAAAAACAGTTACGTTATTTGGTTTTTTAATTGATATGTATGAAAAAAATCTTGAAACATCAGATGAATACGATGATGGCGAATACGCAGATGATATTGATTATGAAAGGATTAACAGGCTTTCAACTATCGTCGCTAAGAACAAGGGATTTAACTTGCTTAAAAACAGGGATCAGCGAAGAGCTTTTTCTAAAGAAATACTGAGCAATACAAATGAAGAATTTGGAGAGCATGAGCTATATAACATAGCCGCAAATGCAGAATCATTTTATGACTTTGGCGTGTTACCGATAGCGGCTAAAAAGATGCAACTGGATGATAAATCTGTAGTAGAAATAGCAAAAATACTTGGACATACAAAAGCTAGGATAGAAAAAGCAATACTCATCGAAGTTCCCGATGTCATTAGGAAAGCTATCGAGAAATACGAGGAGGATAAAATTAATTCACTATCCTAATATCAACCACTTAATCCGCCCGTCACAATATGGGCCACTCGCCTATCTGAAACATCCTGAGAAACATCCTGAGCAGTAACGCTAACCATAATCGGGCGTTTTTCAGGGCTTGATAGCGGCTGTACAACTTGCGGCGCATCAGCGATTTTAGGCGAGGTCGGCATGACCGGGGCCGACGGTACCGGCGCGGAAACCATTGAAGCGGTATTGACCGGCCCAGACGCCAACCGGTTATACATGGACATATCTCCAGAATTGATAGCCGCTACCTTGTCTAAGTAGGGTTTACCCTGCTGTTTCCGGTAGGCATTGGCCTGTTCATCACTGGCAAGCTCAATAGTCCCGCTTTCATTATCAGTGACCTGAACTTTTCCGCCCTCAAGGGTTTCATATTTGTACCGACCGCCTTGTGTTGGGTCGTCGGCTAAGGAAGGCATCGCGGGCGGTGTTTTTGGTTGTGCGGGCTCCTCGGCTATATCAAGGCTGGCGTACTTTGAAGCGTTAGCAATCCGTTCTGGTTGAACGCCTCCCTTTAAGCCTAACGCTGAACGCTCATAATGCCGTTCTGTAAGAGCAGCGGCTTGTTCGGCTGTTGCCGCAGTACTTATTTTGTCACCTGCTTTTTTCTCTGTGTTTCTGAGTTCCCAGTCCACAAAACCAACCTGCTCTTCAAGCGTAGCATCTGATAATTTTTTACCATTAACCTCTTCGAATTTTTTCTGTCTGTCAGGGTGCCATTGGGCAATGCCCTTTGCTTTTCCGCTATCGCCAGTCGCATCGGTATCAAAACCACTTTCAGCGGCTAAATTAGCCGTTATTCCGGCTGCCTGCTCTTTTGTCCAGCCCTTATCCATTAAGACTTTCATGGCTGTTTCAGCATTGACTTTCTCAGTAGCATGGAACTTTATTTTTCCCGCGCCTTCTTTGGCCTTACCCCATAAATTGCCTAATGCTTCCGTAGTCTTTGGAGAACTTTTTTCAACAGCTTCAAGTGCTTTACCGGCTGTGTTTTTAGCCATATCCGTACCGGCATTAACAGTTTCCTTAGCCGCTTCAACCGCTTTTTTGCTGACATCAACCACAGGCTTGAAGATAGCCGGAATATCAATGCCAAACTTATCTTTCAGAAACCCGGTAAACATATCCCATGACGATACCATACCGCTAATCAGGCTATCGAATCCGCCTTTTACGGTAGCCCAGCCCTTGCTCATCGATTCCGTTACGGGAGCGAAGGCGGAAACCACCCCATCCCATCCAGCGATAATCTTTGCGCCGACTTCGCCAAAGAATTTTTGCCCGCTTTCGGTAAATAATCCCCAGGCAACCGCCGAAGCCGCACAATCGCTAAACCGATAGGCGAGAAAATAAAGCCCAATACCGCTGTTATGCCAGCCAATAAAGCCGGGCCTAAGCGAGCGGCAAGAATCGTCATAATTCCGCTATTGTCATCGCCTCCGCCACCGACTGGCTTACCCTCAATGGCTTTAAGGGTCTTTTGTGTCGCCTTTTGGTAAACAGTTTCTTCCTTGCGAAACACGTTTAACACGCCAAAGATATTTCTCAGCCATTTGGTTTGCTTATCGTCTTTGCTGCCGCCGAAGAACTCAAATCCCCGCTTCATCGGCTCGGCGACTTCCTTAAAGGCTTTAATAGTGGGGTCGGCTTCTTCCATGCCTGAGCCGATCCCGGCCAAGGCCGATAACCGGTTAGCTAATGCCGTGACCGCTCCGGGTGAGCTATCACGCAATCCTGCATCGCCGCCATTACTGGTAAACTTGCCGGAAGCATCGCGTTTGCTGGGCATAACAGCTGCTTTAGTGGGCGCTACCCTCAACCGTTCAATCAAGTTTTCCGCTCTGTCTTTACTGGCCCCACTGGCATCATTCGCCGCTTTCGCCGAATATGCCGCTTTTTTTGCTGCAACTGGCACGGCGACTATTGCCTTAGGTTTACCTTCGCCCAATACCGGCGCACTTGCTAACGGCTGTTTGGTGCGGTCTGATGGTCTAACAACTGCCCGTTTGATTGCCGCAACGTCGCCTTTAATGTCCAACAAGTATTTAGGCATTCGGCCTAAATCGACTGGATCACCGACAAGAAAGCCATGTTGGTCTGATTGAAGATGTGCCATTGTTCAAGCCTCTTTTAGTGCATAACCGACGATGTCGGACGAATTTAAGTTACCAGTTGATGGGAGACGAATAGCATTTGGAAAAAAGCGCCTTTGTCCGCCTTGCTTTGAAAGTGGATGTTGTCATTGTCCACGGCATCAACCAAGTAAACCAGCGATGAGGCCAATGCGCCTTCGACCTCCACCCTGTCATTTATGTTGATCGGGTTAACGCGAGAAAGGACAGACAGCTTTTGAAGTGTTTTGCTGTTAATCAACTGCTCGTCTGTAAACGTTTTGGGTTCATATTCACCGCTGCTCATAGTTTAATCTCATCAACAAGCTTGCAAGCGGCCATTGCACGGGCTTCTGCTGGCGCTGAGGTGTCCAGCATGATGTCCTGCAACGTCCTTATGGCGATTTTCTTGATAGTCGACGGTGTCTTATAGCCGACCGGTCTGCCGGGGCCAGCTCCGGGTCTTGCCCCGCCTCTTTTAGATTTGATGATTGTTGTTTCTATTTTCATAATTATTGCCTTTATGGACTCGCAGAAATACCTTTTTTATGGACTGAAATAAATCCCTTCATGGACTAAAGAAACTCATGAAGTTCTGCTGGTTAATTGTCTGTATTTACTGGCTTTTGGCTTCGGTTACTGATTTTTCCCAAGCTTGGATTTATTGCTTTTTCCAAGCTTGTATTTGTTGCGTTTTCCAAGCTTGGGTTTTCGTACTTACAGACTCAGTAGTTGAACACACGCGGCCAAAACCACTACTGATGGCGTATCTGGACTTTTAACCAAACGAACCAGTGCTGAGATAGCTGCTTCTTTAGCCTCAAGTTGAGCAACTTTTTCCGCAACTTTTGAGCAGCTTTTTTGGTTGCGCTGAGCAACTTTTTCGGAGTCCTTCCGATTTGAACTTGAAGGTGCCTTAACCCACCCTTGCCTCAAGGCAAATTTCGATAAAGACTGACGGCAAACTGTCAATTCTTCTGCGAGGCTCGTAAAGGTTGTGTTTCCATCCGTTTCGTATTTTTTACGCGCATTCAGAAGCTTTTCAGCCGGTATTCTTGATGGGCTCGTTTTAAAAGTCATTTCAAGTCTCACTCTTCACATTGTTGGAAAATAATTCATTCATTTTTTCGCCATGTGCCGCTAAGCTTCTCGGGAAGAGCTCGGTATCTGGCCAATACACAAGTAGTATGTTGCCCGAGTTCTTCCGCTATCTTAATTTGGAGTAACACTGGCGCGCCTCCGGGCATATCTTCAAATTCCGGGTTAAGTGAGACGAATCGAGCGAACACCTCGTTAATGTGCTGGACAGCAATTCCGAATGAGGCGACAGCGGTACTTAGCGCTTTCAGTCGGTTATCCTGCCGGATTTGTTCGGCAATTACTTTGCCGTAGTTTTCAACGTGCAAGCACTGCATGATGGCTAGGAAATCGCGGTCCTTGCGAACCTCAATGTCCCCGGTCTCCCAGTCATCGTTCAGGCCAAAAAAGTAGTCAATCGATACATCGTATATTTCGGCGGCGCGTTTGATAGCCCATAAAGGAGGTGCTCCAACGTCTATCCCAAGCTCAATTTTCAACAGGTCCCCCCGATCTATACCAAGGAGTTTTGCTGCCACCTTTACGCTGTGTCCGCATAGGTCCCTGGCTGCCTGAAAACGACCTCCCAAAACACTGATTATGGCAGCTTCGCGTTTATCCGCAGGATGACCGAAGTCAATTGGTCTTGGGGTTCTGTTATGAATGCTCGGCAACAGGCTATTCTTCAATGCCTCCAATTGGCGTTCATGCTGCCGCAAGTCTAATTTCATTTGCTTAATTTGTTCTTGCAGCTCTGCAACCGTTTCCAGCTTCATGTTCCTGGATTCAATTGCGGCTTCAATCAGGGTTCCGAGCTTGGGCATTTCCACTGGATTACTCAGCAGTGCCTTGCAGCAAGAACGTTTCAAGCGTTGTCCCTTTGAGTAAGTCAAGTTCAAATCGGGGGGCATCAGCAAGGAAGGACAGGATATGTTCGCGTTCGGCTTCAAGCTCAATTATCTCGGCCATATTTCGCTCGATTTCTGAGCTGGGGTCGTCAACAATTTTGGAGATTTGTTCGGAACTGAAGCCTTTATGCTTCAAGTCGAATGTTTGTGCCTCGTGGGCCTCGGTCGCAAATTGGCAATTTTTCTGCCGTAACAGGATTTCATCTGGAATCTTATGCAACCGAGTGTTAGCTGCTTGAATCAGTTCTTGGGGGCGTTCATCGTATTGACTTTGAGCCCGGCTAATTACTTCGCTTGCAGTTGAAGAAAACTCTTGAAGCCAAGCACTAAATAATTTTATTTTTTCATGGGCATGGGCATCATCGGCATAGCCCACGGCTTGAGACGTTATCCTTTGCAATGCTTCAATTGCTGGAACAAGCTGTTGTTTGGACTGATGGGCGTTTTTAAGGTCGGTCATGGAAACTTTGGTCATTGTTTTTTCCTTCGATTAAAAATTAATAACTTGGGCTTGAATATATTAAGCCGGGTTCAATGGCTTATTTGTGGCGCTTTCCGGGTCTTTAATACCTCTTTAAGACCCATCGATAAAAACCATCGAGACACCTTATCCACCGCTTTTACCCTACAATTTATCGGCAACTCGATCCATACCCAGCGCTGCACGAAAGCCGGTAAAAGCTTTCCGCCTAAGTTCTTTATCCGGTACCGGCAAGTCCCTGCCGACTCCCTTTGTTTTATCAAACGCATGTTCCGGCCAATCAGCCCAGCCAGCACTAAGCATTTTTTCATAGACGGGCCTGACATGCGCCCTAGCCTCTGCGGTTTTAGCGGTACGTAAGAAAAACAAATCAATCCCGCTATCCTGAGCCATTGCCAGTACCAACGGATGACGATAGCGCTCTGCCAGCGATCCTTGACGCGATTTAGCCATGACCAGTATTGAAACGACTTCATCTATCGTCGGAATATTGCCCCTGCCGATCGATAGGCACAATTTTCTGAACTCAGGCCATGCAGGAGGCCATGATTCGCCAGATTCGGCCAATATGGCCTTTTCCAACGCCGCAAAACCAACCTTTAGCTGTTCAGCCGTTATTCCTGTCAATCCACGCTGCCAATCCCTTGCTAATCCTGACAACTGTTTATTTTCGCTTATTGCTCTGCCGTACTGAGAACCCCACTTGTGTCCGTACAGGCCGACCATGCGCCGCCAAATATGGGCGATCCATGTATCGCTTAAAACGTCAGTTGATGACTCGCTCTCGCCTGCCTTGTTCAGACTGTTCTCGCTGTTCGAGCAGTTCAATGTCTCTCTCGGCTTGTTCTGCAAGGGAAAGTTTTTTAGTGCTTGTTTGGCTAACTGTTCCGCTGATTTCATTCTGGCACCTACTGTTTTCGATTAATTTTTCTTGCTTACGGTTTTTAACAATGCCCAGTGCATAGGCGAAGCCCTTGCCTGCATCCATTGCCAGTGAACCGGCTGAAACAAATTCCTGTAGTTCCGATCCCCCGGCAATCAGTTCCAGCAAGTCGGGATGCAGGGGGTTTGCTTGCATCATGCCCAAGTTACGGTATTCGACACACACACTTGCCGCCAGTGACATTGAGTTAACAGTGTTTGTATTTAAATTATTTTGTTTAATTGTTAAATTGTTTAATTGTTGTTTGTCGTTCGAGTGGTCGTCCGCGCCTCGTCCGTCTGCTCGTTCGAGTGGTCGTCCGTCGGCTCGTTCGTTGTTCTGAAATTTACTGTAATTACAAATAGTTATGATTGTTGTCAGGTCGTTCGTTTCAAAGTCGATCATGACATCATTTTTCAACAAAACTAAAAACCGTTTTAGCTTGTTTTGTGACATGTTCCAGCGCTTTTGAAGCGTTATTTGCGACATGGCAACCTGACCTCTCTTGCACTCAACCACTCGACCTTTAATCATAAATTTCCTGTCTTCGTGATTTGCTGACATTAATAAATCGCACCAGGCCATAAACTTATCAGGCTCATCAAAGTTAAATAGCCAGTGCTTCTGAATATCTCGGTGCAAGCATATCCAGCCATTGTTAACCATCACCCACTCCCCGCTCAAAAACGTCTACTGCTGAAATGAATTTACCTAACCTTTCGCCTGATTCGTTTCTTAGCCAGATTAGTTCTACCGGGTCAATGTAATAGACCTTGTAGTGCGTCCTGCGCCCCGAATACTTAGCAATTCCACCAGGTCTGACCTCATCCACAATCGGCCAACCCGCGAGTCTCAGCTTATAAATCGGATGGCGAAGGCAATAGCTACGCGTATCATCCATAAAATCTAAGTGACTTATTTTTTTGCCAAGCAGTATCATGGCTAAAGCCGCCCCCTCAAGCGATTTGATGACAGGTAACCTAGCAGGGGCGCTCATTATGCAACCCCCGTTAATGCCTTTATTTCGGCAACAGACCAAGCAAGACGGCCATTTATTCTGGTCGGAAGAAGCGCACCATTTTCAAGGCACGCCCAAGCGCGCAAAGTTTGCGGCTTACGGTTTAGATAGTGCGCGGCGGCATCGGTTGGAACAGTGGGGCGGGTGATTTGTTCTAGCGGGGGGAATTGGTTTGTGACTGTTTTCATTTTTCGCTCTTCATCTGTGTTGATTGGGAGCGATAATTATTGAGCACGAAAAACGGCTAATTTATGATGTTTTCCGGTTTCTTACGGGCCGTTAATTTTAGCGGCCTCGTGTTTCCAGATAAAAAACAGTATGTTGTTTTATAAAGGAAATTAACTGTTTCTATCCAATTGTGTTTTTTTAAAAATATCTCCAATCGTTCTAGGGGATAGATTGAAACAAGCCGCCAGGGCAACAGAAGGCTTTAACCCTCTTTCGGCATTCATCCTTAAATTTACACTTATTTTTTTTGAAGTTAAAAATTCAACAGTTTTACGAGTGTCTTCTTTTGATTGAGGCTCTCCAGATAAATACAAGTAAGCGTTATAAATATTCGCATCCCTGGGTTTATTTCGGGTGCCGCGCACTTTACCGGACTTTTTCCCGGCTTTTGATGCTTGCCGTTTGCGCTGTTTTTCGTTAAGTGGCATTGAAACAGTTAAGTGTAGAAATTATGCTTGGCAATGCTGCCTGTCTATCCAGCGACCTGAAGTTGAGCGAGCGTGGCTGTTGCTCGGCTTGCCATAAATCCCATTGCGTTTGCATACCCAGCCAAACATCGGGAGACGTGCTAAGCCATGCCGAAAGGCGCAAGGCCATTCCTGCCGTTACCCCGGCTTTACCATTCAGCACTTTAGAAAGCGTGACGCGGGAAACCTGCAATTCCTTTGCTGCTTCTGTTGCGGTCATACCTTCCGGTAGCCATTCCCTCAATACTTCGCCCGGATATGCCGGATTGTGCATTCTGCTCATATTCAAGCGTCCAAAATATTAAGAGTGCCTACCGGCACTCTGTTATGCCGCACGCGGTATTTCAACCGGTTTAATGTTGGGTCGCGGTTTTTGCCTAGCTTGCCAAAGGTCATATTCTGCCTGCATTCGCACCCAACTTTCAGCAGTCGGGCCATTCATCCAGGCTTCAAGTCGAATCGCCATATCTGCACTAATAGCAGCCCGGCCATTGACAACACGGGACAAAGCAACACGCGACACGCCAAGCTGTGCGGCGGCTTCTGTTACGCCTATACCCAGCTCGGGTAAAACGTCTTCTTTTAAAATACTGCCTGGATGGGGTGGGTTAAACATAGTCATATCGAACACCTGTTAGTGATAATCTTGATAATCGACCAAGATTGCATCTTCGCCTTCAAACGTGAATGTAAGCCGCCAATTACCGTTTACTTTTACTGCCCAATGTTCGGCCAGCTCGCCTTTTAGCTGATGCAGTTTCCAGCCTGGAACATCCATTTCAAGCGGAGCTTTTGCGGCATTAAGCAACATCAATTGCCTAGCCAGTTTCGCCTCGTGTTCCGCTGCAATGCCAGCTTTCGAGCCGGTTTCAAAAAATTGTTGAATGCCTTTGTGGCGGAAACTCTTAATCATAAAAAAGTGTATCTCGATGCTTTACGCTTTACAAGCAATTTATTTAACAACTCGTAAATTTTGAATGCCCTGCACTGGCACAAACTCAATTCCGGCTTGCTCCAATATCCACACTTCAATTTTTACGTGCCACATCCGTAACAGGTCAAGTGGGCGGCGGATATAGTTTTGCTCCCGAACACCTTGCGGTTTGTGGCCCTGTATCTGTGCCGCGATTCCAGTGGGGGTTTCTGTCCACTCGCACAGCGTCGCAAAGCTACGGCGTAGCCCGTGCAAGGTCATATCTAACCCGGCAACAGCACAGGCTTGATTGTGGGCAATACGTGGCTCAGTCAAGCGCCCAGATGCGGCGGTGGGGCTTGAGAATACCCACTCACTACGACGCGGCAATGCAGACAGTAAGTGTGCCACATAGGGAGTTAATGGGATAACTCGAAATCCCTCAACTTTGTCATGTATCGTAATGCTATTCCACTGAAAATCCACGTCCCCCCATCGAAGCGCAGCCAGTTCTTCACGCCGGGAACCGGTCAGCAACAAGCATTGCAAGTATGCGCTAATAACAGGGCTTCCGATTTGCTTCACAGCGGCAAACCATGCGGGCAGTTGTTCACGCTGTAGCACATCATTTTTAACCTTGGCTTTGCCAAGACTTTCGCGGGCGGTTTTGCTTTGTGCTGGATTGGTTGTGGCGATTGCCTTATAAGTTGAATGTCTGGCACACCAAAAAAGAAATGCTTTTAATAATCGTAACGAAAGACGGGCACGTGTCGGTCTCTTCAATGTTTCAATCTCTGCCCACTCCTCCACTCGCTCTGGGGTCAGGTCAATAAGGCGAAACTTTGCCAATGATGCAAGTGTGCCGGGTTTGGTAAGTTCAGTGCTACGACTCCGTACAACTCCACCGGGATGCATATCCTTTTCGTGGTCATGGTAATGACTTTCAGACCAATACGGTTTTCTTGCGGCGATATATTCAGACCATGCCATGCTCACTGTTACCGATTCGCGGGCTTTCTGCATCACTAGCGCGGCGGCTTCCGCTTCCTTTGCCTGCTTCTCGGCTTCCTTGGCGGCTTGCTTATCGGATTTCACTTGACGCGGGTCGTTGCCATTATCAATCATGATTTGTAAACGGCGAGCTTCGGCTTGCGCTTCTGGAATACTCCATACGCTGACACCGCCAATCGTAACGCGCATGGTTTTACCATTTACCTTAGATTGAAAAATGTAACTTTTCACGTTATTGGCGGTTACCCTGACGCCCAAACCCGGCACATCGGTGCACCATAGAAAATTCTGAGCCTTGCCTTCCTCACACTTGAAGCCAGTAATTCGTCCAGCTGTCAGCTTTACTTTTGCCATAAATCCCCCTTAACCATGTAACCGCCATGTAACCCCATGTAACCAGTATGTAACCTTTTTTGCAGTATAACGGTGAATACTAATCAACACAACAAATGGAGTATAACCATACAACTGATTGATTAATTATGAAATTAGCAAAATTATTGAATGACAATCAACAGAGATAAATAAGGATTTGCGGGGACTCTTAATCCATGGGTCCAGGGTTCGAATCCCTGACGTCCCACCAATAATATCAAGGCCTTACGAGAAGTCGAAGGCCTTTTTTATGGTCTTAATTTTAAGTTTTCCCAATTCCGTCCATTCTTAAAAAACAACCACAACAAACCGCAACACTTGCCAACATTTCAGATACAAAAAAGCAGGTGCTGCCCAGCCCTGGTTGTTGAGTTAGTCTGTTGATTGAAATTTTTCCAGTTTTTATAATAAAAAAGCGTCTAAGTTTCTCAGAATGTGAAGGATTAACTACTTGTTTATTAGGTGATAATTCTATTTTTCGACTGGAAAACATGGCGCTGATTAGTGGAAAATTTTCAACGCCGTTTTCCAGCGTTTAGAAACCAAGCACCAAGTGCTCGAATAGCTTGAAAAGGTAGTTAAGAGTATCCCGTTGCAGTTATGCAGCAGTCTTGTTTGTCTGGACTTGGCTGCGCGGCTCAACAGCACTCGTGTTAGTCGTCAAGTTTATCCTTGATATTTTCCTTGAGATCGCCAAAGGCCTTCTGAACCTTGCCGACATTCTTTTGGATATTTCCCTTTACTTCCATACCTTCGTCGTCCAGCAACACACCGGCGGCTTCCTTAACTTTACCTTTGGCTTCTTCTACCCGGCCTTTCTTTTGATCTTTGTTCATAAGTTTCTCCTGATAATTAATTTAACTATGATCTAAGCATGGGAGATTTCCCATTGCACACACAATACAAGTAAAATTGAACCCCGTCGGTGCGGCACCGCACATAGGTAATTGGGACTATAGAGGGATGCGAATTTTTTGAACCACTTATCGGCGGTAAGTAACAGGCTGGCATCCAGATCGCCGCCAATACGAGTTGATCTTAGGTATTACCTGTTTCACATTGAAATGAGACAACTCGTATCGGCTTTGAATCTAAAGATGCAATCATAATGGAGGTACTTCCCAGCTAGATTCTGCCCAATAACACCAGAACCAACAAGATGACCACCAACAGCCCGAGTCCACCGCTGGGGCCATAACCCCATTCCCGGCTGTGCGGCCAGGTTGGAAGGACGCCAACAAGCATCAGAACAAGAATTACGAGTAAGATTGTGCCAATTGACATGATAGTGCTCCTGTTTGAGAAAAACGTTAACTGAAAACCGTCCTAAACGGCGCGGTTTAACCCGTGGGGATTCCCACTCACGTCAGGGGCTGGTGCGTAAGTCCCAAAATACCCACAACGATCAAATACACGGCCACGAAATAATTTAAAAATCTAGGAACCAGCAAAATTAATATGCCCATCACCAGTGCCAGTAAGGGTTCGATTGCAATATTCATTCAGAGTTATCCTTGAAGTTAAGTTAGATAAAAGTGTATAGGCAAGATTGAACTGAGTCTGTACGGTATCGAACATAAAAACATCGCCCGAGACAGATCCTGCTTAGCGTGGAGTGATGTTGCCGGCAACCGGATACGAGTCAGCTTAACCGCGCGTCCTGATACGATCACTGCTGATACCCATCTCGCTTAAAGCTGTCCGTGATGAGCCTATTGAAAAACGCCTGGTTCTGATGACCATCAGCGGCCATTAGATGCCTTTATGCAGTCGCGTACAGTGCACTAGCGTATATAAGTAGAATCAAATAGCGCTAATAGGAGACGGTTAATCCGGTATTGATTTGAATTAATCAACTGTGTTTTTTAGGATTATATTTTTGTATGTGTCCTAACGAACAGAGTACCGCCAGATAAACAGGTATAGTGATTTTCGGATGGCACACCTTGTAATTTGTATGAGCGCCAAAATTTAAATAAACCTGGAGAATACCTATGAAATTAAGTGGCAATCAATTCACTTATGCAAGCACTCGCCTTATTGCGGCAGCGACTCTGGCCGCTACCCTTATTTTTACGCCGGGAATGGCTCTCGCCACTGATAAAGATGCTCACGAGGATCGCGTCGAATTACGCATCAAAGACATGCACACTAAGCTCAAGATAACGTCGGCACAGGAAGAGCAATGGGGCAAGGTCGCTCAGGCAATGCTCGAGGATGCCAAAACCATGGACTCTCTTACTCAGGCAAGGATTGATCATGCCAAGGACATGACGGCTGTCGATGATCTCAAATCCTATGGTGAAATCGCCGATGCGCACGCGGCCGGAATCAAAAAACTGACTCCGTTGTTTACCGACCTCTATGCCGGTATGTCGGACGCACAAAAAAAGGAAGCGGATATCTTATTTCGTCATGGAGAGCACAAGCATAGCCATAAAAAATCGGCTTGCAAATAATTACGCGTACGGTTATGCCTGAATCAGACAATTTTAGTTCGTGGTTCGTAATCGCATCAAGCATTCCAAAAAAGGTAGCCAATATGAAATCTTTAATACAGCAAGCTAGAAGCTTCAGCTCAACCGGAAGCAAGGTCGTAATAACACTCATCTTTGCTTCGCTGATCAGCATTTTTTCTATTTCGTCGGCGCTCGCAGATCATGGCAACGGCCATGGATGGGGTAACCGACACGGCGGTTACGGCCATAGGGAATGGCGTGGAGATCGCGATGACTATGGATATCGGCCTGGGTATGGGTACCGGCCTATATATCAGCAACCCTATATCTATGCGCAACCGGTCTACGTCCCGCCGCCGGTATACTATCCGCCCCAGCAATCGCCCGGCATCAGTTTGTTTTTTCCGCTTAACATTCGTCATCGGTAGATGTCGGGATGACCGTAAGAATTTCCGTGTAAATGAGTAGCCTAAACTGATCAAAGTTTAACGATTAGTTGATCCTAGAAAATTCAATATGATTTTTCTAGGATCAACAACTCTAGAAAACAGGATTTACTAGGAAAGCACTGATTAAATCCTTCGACAGGCTCAGAATGAACGGTAATCTGTTGCGTTAATATTGACGAATCATGAATAGGATCATCTTATTCAGTGCTTCCCTAGGGAAAATGAGGCTGCACTGAAACATAATACAGTGTCGAAAAAACATTCGTCAGACTGTACGTTAGCGTACAGACGGACGAGGAGAAGCTGCTGTAGATTAGCTCCCTGAGCAGGTGTAAGAAGCCAGACTAATCAAAAGGTCATACCCTGCTTCTTACCGGGTTTAACGATCCGAGTGTTTATGTAAAAAACTATTCGTTAATTATATGGTTATAGCATTGAGGGATGGACATGTTATCAAAAAGGTCATAGTGGTTCCAAATATGGAGCCAGTATGTTTTTTTAATTTCTCCAAGGAGAAAGGTGACTAGTTCAGACCTTGTCTGCAAACCATTCAGTAGGAATGGGCTATTAAGCTCATTAAATGTCTAATTTTTTTGGAGAACAGCTATGGCGTTGGCATCAAATCGAAGACAAATCGGTAGAACTAAAAGGAAGGTTTAAGCACGGCCTGAGAAACATTCCCGACCAATCCTCAGAGCAAAGACGAGTAACCATGAGAACATTCTTGGTTCCGGGCGTGATCGGTCTCGTAGTCGGCCTCAGTGGCTGCATGATCGTCGATTCGCCGATTAAGGGTGTTCTGGGTACCGAGGTTCTCTGGGGCGATATAGCGACCGGGAAAGCGGGTTCTGCCTCTCCTAATTCGAAGGAAGGCAAAGCCTGTGCGGAGTCCATCCTGGGCTTGCTGGCTCGCGGCGATGCCAGTGTTCGCGCGGCAAAGGAAAACGGCGGTATTACAGAAGTTACCTCAGTGGATCACTCGGCGAGGAATTTCTTAAATATCGTCGGCGAGTGGTGCACGATAGTGAAGGGCCACTAGAGGCATCTTGCACTCAATTCACGACATGTCCATGAAAGGGAAGGTGCGGTGTATGGCCGATAGCTCATACCTGTCTACGCGACGCAGGACTGGTGACGGTTCACCGACTTCGACTGCGCCTGCAAAGACCCGCATCGTCCGAGTGCTGAACGCCAAGTTCAAGGCGATATTCATAGAGGGACAGGCCTGCCGACAAGAATTCATCCGTCGCGCAAACGGTACGGTTCGGTTCACTTGCGAGCTCCCCGGTCGCTTGCCGGCCTCAGGCCTCTTCGACATCGCAGCCCCATGAGACAGGCATGGCTAGAATTGCCGGAGCGGAGCAACCTGTTCTGGTTGAACACCATCAACTGGATCGCCCTGCGGGTCGGGCGATGGCTGTCCTGCCTCTTGCTTTACCCGATTACGGCCTATTTCGTTGCTCTTCTCGTACCGCACCCGCACCGCCTCTCGCGACTTTCTGCGGCGGGTTTTGGGCCGTGATTGCGGCTGGGCCGAAGTGTTCAAGCATTACCACACCTTCGCCTGCACGCTACTGGATCGGATATACATCTTTGCCGGGCAGGACCAGAGACTGGATATTCGCATACACGGCCTGGAGGTGTTGGATAGCTATGCCCGGTCCGGACGCGGATGCCTGCTGGTAGGCGCCCATCTCGGCAGCTTCGAAATCGTACGGGCAGTGGGGCTGTTGCGGAGCGAATACCGTATCAAGGCTCTCGTTTACGGGGAGGCGACGCCCTGCATCACCGGCCTGTACCAGAAGCTGAACCCGTCGCTGTTCAAAGACATTATTTACATGGGCGGTAGGTGCCGACTCCTTGGTTGGACTCGACGAGCACGCGCATCAGGGCGGCATTATCGCGCTCTTGGGAGACCGCAGTGTGCGTGCCGGCAAGCGGATTCGCTGCGATTTCTTTGGCGAGCCGGCCTGGTTCCCTGAGGCCCCTGCCCTGCTGTCTCGAATTCTCGACATGCCTCTGGTTTTGTTCTTCTGCCTGCACCGGGGCGACGGGCGCTACGATGTATGGTTCGAACACTTGGCCGACCCGCCGCAGTCGTCCGGCACGAGCGGGAGGCTGCCGTCCATGACATCATGCAGAGCTATGCCAACCGTCTGGAACATTACTGCCGGCTGGCACCTTATAACTGGTTCAATTTTTATGATTTCTGGCAGTCGGACGAATAGAACCGTAGCTAACCAAGGGCATAAACAGTGATGATACCGCATGTTGCCAGGCCACTTTTCGGAGTGAATGGGGAGATGACATGAACGGAAGAGACGAATACGTATTGGTAATCCCAGCCTACAACGAATCCGCCACCATCCGCGAGGTGGTGCAGGGTGCCCTACGGCATTTCGGCACGGTGATTGTGGTTGACGACGGTTCCACCGATGACACTGTGGAAAAACTCTCGAATTTGCCGGTGACGCTGCTGCACCATCCCGAGAATCTGGGGAAGGCGGCGAGCCTGTGGAATGGCATGCAGGCGGCACTGAAACTCGGCGCGAAGGGGATCGTAACCATGGATGGGGACGGCCAGCACGATCCGGCTGATCTTCCAAGGCTCTTGATGGCAGCACAAACTCATCCAGACAGGCTGGTGATTGGCTCGCGCCTGTGGAACCGTGACGTGATTCCAAAGGCCCGCTACCGCGCCAACCGTTTCGCCAACTTCTGGATCGCCTGGGCCTCAGGCCAGGCAATTGAAGATAGCCAGTCGGGTTTCCGGGTGTATCCAGCGCAACTTATCCGGCTCTGCCGGTTCGAGCTGAGCCGTGACCGGAGCTTCGTTTTCGAAAGCGAGATCATCATTGAAGCTGCCCGACACAAATTTCTATGCGTCTTCTTGCCGGTGCAGACGACTTATCCCAAAAATGCCAGACCCAGCCATTTCCGCCCGGTGAAGGACATTGTTCGCATCACCCGCATGGTGGCCTGGCGTCTGTTTATCCGTGGTTTTTTTCTGCCCGGATTGTGGCGAAGCCTGAGTGGGAATCAAAGCCTAAAACCGCAAAAATTTTAGACGTTTGCTAATTCAATTAGTTGTATGTAACTCAGCATGAAAGATAATGGAACACGGATGACGCGGATTAGGCTGATAATCACGGATAAAAATCCGCGTAAATCCGTCCAATCCGCGTCATCCGCGTTCTATTAATCGTAGTCAGTATTTTCTGTACTTAGGCAATGGCCGGTTTACCCGAATTTGAAATTCCCGACACTCTCTTTTCAAACTATGAAAAAAATCCTACTTTCGTTTTTGGCTATCTTCCTGATCATAGAGGAGTGGCTTTGGGACTTATTGACGGCATTTGGACACTCATTAGCCAAATTGTTGAATCTGGAACCCTTTGAACAGTGGCTCAGTCAGACAACTGCGCCCATGGCGTTGGCGGCATTTAGCATTCCGATTCTAATTGTTGCGCACTTTACACGACACTGAGACACTCATTACGGTAACGGCCCAGTGCCCAAAGCGGGAAAAATTTATCATAACCGTGATATTTCAAATAAAACACCTTGGGAAAGCCGGGGGCATTGAAGCTTTCGTCTTTCCAAAATCCGTCGGCCTGCTGGTTTTTCAGTAGATAATTTACCCCGGCTTCGACTTCAACGCATCTTGCTTCACCAGCCGACAGCAATGCCAGCAAGGCAAGCGATGTATGGAATGCTGTGCTGGTATGGAATTGGCCACGAATCCTGGTGTCGTAATAGCTGTAATTGTCCTCGCCCCAGCCACCGTCGGCACGTTGCTTGGACTTAAGCCAAGCAACGGCTTTGCGAATACAAGGATCGTGCTTGGGTATGCCTACGGTTTCAAAACCGGTCAGCACGGACCAGGTGCCATAAATATAATTAGTGCCCCAGCGGCCGAACCAGCAGCCATCCGTTTCCTGCTCCTTGCGCAAATAATCGACGCAGCTGTCGATGACCTTCAGGTATTCCGGGTGTTGGTTGACAAGCTTACCCAGCAACATGATGCAGCGGCCGCTGACATCGGCAGTTGGCGGATCAATCAGGGCGCCGTGGTCGGCAAACGGAATGTGGTTGAGATAGTAACAGGTGTTGTCGGCGTCAAAAGCGCCATAGCCGCCATTGCCGGATTGCATGCCCGCAATCCAAATGCCTGCGCGTTCTATATTCTCGGCAAACTGCCTGTCGTTGGATTGAACCAAAGCATGAGCCGCTACCGCTGTATCATCAACATCGGGGTAATAGCTGTTACCAAACTGAAAAGCCCAGCCGCCGCCCGGCAAGTCAGGACGTTGAATCCGCCAGTCGCCCGGTTCGTCCTTCAACTGCTTGCCGACCAGCCAATGCAAAGCGTATTTAAGGGCTTGCCGGGTGGCTGCATCGCGTTGGTGGAGGTCGGCTTCTTGCAGGGTTAGAGCAACCAACGCGGTATCCCAGACAGGAGAAACACAGGGCTGGCAGTAGGCCATATCATCTTTAACGACCAGCAAACGCTCGATAGCTTCTCTGGCGATCCGCCGCTGTTCATTGTCGGCAGGAAACCCTAAGTAATCCATGGCTTCATAGGCGTTAACCATCGCCGTAAAAATCGCCCCAAGGCCATCGTAACCATTCAATCGCTCCATGAACCAGTCACGCGCCTTTGCGGTAGCCTTCCGGCGGATGAATTCCGGAATCAACGGCTCCATCAATCGCCCCATACGATCAAGTGCCAGTATGACCTTGCCTAGCGGTGTTTTGACGTGGGAAAAATAATGTTTCTCTTTATCCGGCGGCGTAACGAACAGTTCCGCAATACCGACCTTGTGTGGGTTACGCGCCTTGACTTTGTAAGTGCAGAGTATGAATAGCGGAACCATCACGGTGCGCGACCAATAGGATACTTTATCCAGATGAAACGGGAACCACTTGGGCAGCAGCATGATTTCCACGGGGATGAAAGGTACGCCGCGCCAGGGAATCTGCTCGAACATGGCCAGCGTGGTGCGCGTCAGGACATTTGCCCTGGCGGCACCTCCTTGGGCCAAAATCCACTGCCGAGCCTTGAACATATGCATTGCATCGATAGAGTCGCCAGCCATTTTCATCGCGTAATAAGATTTGACGGTGCAACTGATGTCGCCCGGACCGCCTGTGTACAGAGGATAACTGCCGTCCACGCTTTGTTGTGAGCGAAGAAATTTGGCGATCTTGGCCTGGAGTACCGGGTCGATTTCGTCCATGTGGTGCATCATCAGGATGTACTCGGCGGGGATAGTACAATCCGCTTCAAGCTCGAATACCCAATAACCTTCTTCGTTTTGCAGACTAAGAAGCTGCGTTCTGGCTCGATCAATCGCGCTGTCCAAATTTGTCGGGGCATGAGAGGGGCCGGTGTAGGTAGGAGCTGAGCTAGGAAGTGAAAAAGTCTCTGTTAGCATGGTATGGTTTTCCCTGAGTTCACATTTTCTGTTAGGGCTATCGGTCAGCGTATTAAGACCGGTAACTGAAATCGTTCTGTCGGCAGTGAGGCCGGCGATATAAAAAAACGCCGCAGCAAGACATTGCGGCGGCGAATGGTCTAAGTACTTATGATAACTCCCCTAGGATTAGGCGGCTGACCTTAACGTATTACGGCGCTTCTTCATCCGCCAATGTACAGGGTAACCACAATATTAAGCACAGTCCGTACGGTAACGCACATTAGGTATTCGCACTTATTGTTTGAAAAAGCTGGACAATATATTCTGCAGGCTCAATGCAAAAGAGGCCTTTTTGATGGTTCATATAGTTTTTCAATGCTTAATGCAAAGATAGGGACATTACTTATGATTGAACCGCATGACCATAACATTGGGCAAAACCATATCCTCGACTCCTTATCCGCCACCGAATACAACCGCCTTTCCCCTCATCTTGAACTGGTCGCATTGCCGCTCGGAGAGGTTATTTACGAGCCCGGTGACGAGTTGCGTTACGCTTATTTCCCCACGACCTGCATCGTATCGATGCTTTACGTAATGGAGAGCGGCGCGCCGGCCGAAATCGCCATGATCGGCAACGATGGCATCATCGGTATTTCCCTGTTCATGGGCGGAGGAAGCATGCCTAATCGGGCTGTGGTGCGGAGCATTGGTTACGCCTACCGATTGCGGGCGCAACTATTTTTGCAGGAATTCAACCGAGCAGGGGGAGTCCGCAACGCAGCGCTGCACAATTTATTGCTGCGTTATACTCAGGGGCTGATGACCCAAATAGCACAGACATCTGTTTGCAATCGCCATCATTTCGTGGACCAGCAACTCTGCCGCTGGCTGCTGTTAAGTCTTGACCGCCTCCCTTCGAACGAGTTAATCATTACCCAGGAATTGATCGCCAACATGCTCGGCGTGCGCCGTGAAGGCATCACGGGAGCAATCGGAAAATTGCAGCTGGCAGGATTGATTGATTGCCACCGGGGACACATCACTGTGCTGGATAGGTCGGGATTGGAAGCACGAGCTTGCGAGTGCTACCAAGTGGTCCAAAAAGAATTCAACCGCCTGCGCCTCACTTCCCGGCATGTTCTACCGACATCATACATCCCCATACACAGCGGTGGGCTGGTTAGAAATGAATCATTAAACAGCCGCCAAGCTCAGATGAAACAAGGATAATGTCACCGTATTCAGGATGTCCTTCACACTTCCCTGCCGTTATCCCGGCGTATTCAACCCTATCAATTTCGTCGTGAATATCTTCGGAGATTTCTGCATATTGCTGTACTGTCAGGGGTGTTATCTTTGCGTCTTTCATTTGGGGGAGTATTTTAGGTTAGAATGGAAATGAGCAATCCCTTGCAGCAGCCGGATGAATAGTCGACATGTGCAAGGGATGAATCAGGAGACGGCTTTAAATAACATTTGTTTACGGAGTAGCACAAGATACCATTATTAGTCCCGGTGTTCTCGGGGCCAAGTGATCGACAGTGAAGTCCTCTTTGTTGTACTTGCGAGCGTTGCCGTGTTCTTGACGACCTGACCATCCCGGTCAACTGTTACACTGTAACGGCCTGGCTTAAGTTTGGCGAATAGCATTGGGCCGTCAGACACGGTCTCCAGGAGGATGTTGCCGCTTGAGTCCACGATAAGAACCTTCACGTCACTGACATATTCTCCTGTACCATTTATCGAAAATAGCAGGTGCAAGTTATAGTCAGGCCCCAAGGCTTGCATCGCATTTTGTTCATCGCTCCCTACTCCACCGTTGACGAATGTAACCTCGCCTTGGGTTTGTGGTTTAATCAACTCCTGTTTCGCAACAGCAGGGAAGCTGAACAGAATACAAGGAAGGATAAATGCTAAGTGCAATCGCCTCATAAGAATTTCTCCTTGAGCCGTAAGGAATAACGACTTCAGACACAGCATACAGGATCTGCCGCCCCTGTATGTACGGTGGCACACATACAAGGGATTAGATTGAATTTTGGGCTTTCCAAAAGCGCGGAAGGAGCCGCCTGTTACTCAAGGCTTTACGTCAGCTTCCCAAGAAACAGTGGCAGGGCACCATTGCCATATTCCCAGTGTCAGGATTCTGGTCAGCACAGCGGGGACACAGGCTCCATGCCCCATGTCCACCTCCCGGTTGACCAACTTTGAGCTGTCCCCGCACCGCTTGAGGTAGTCATCGGCCTTGATGTCATTAAGATCGGTGTGGGGCATAAAAAACGCCACCACGGGAATCGGCAACACGGCCAGGGTAGAGTCATCCACCCACTCGGAACCGGAGCAATGGCTAGTGCCTGCGCTGGAAGAACGAGTGTCATCCTTGACCAAACTTTGGGAACAACCCGGCAGAACCAGAACAACAGATAGGGTCAGCAGAATTAATTTGGAGCGTAGCGTGATATGTTTCATAAAAACCTCCGGGTTAAACCGCAATCAGGGACTTAAGGGTAAAAGGCTTGAACGACGATTATTCAATATCATCCCGGCAAAGAGCCTGTTTTTTTTAAAAGGAACCACGTCGTTTCAGCCACTGAAAAACAGCTTAACCCTAACACTTGTCGCCGTCGGTACGGTGACACACATAAAGCCACGGAGAAGATAAATAAAAAATTGCCGGTACTCCATACCCATTACCTGATCCGGCCTCGCTTTGCCCAAGCCGATTAGCAACTTGAACGCTAGACTGCCCTGTGGTATAAAATCCTTATAATTCTATGCCTTATAACCTCCTGGGTATCTACTAGCCCCATTCAGTGAGGCCATTCGATTTGACCCCGGAAGATTGCTTATGACTGCCCCACATAGCCCTCGACAAAACTATCTCCTCGGTACCCTGCAGTCAGATGAATATGAGCGCCTTTTCCCACATCTGGAACTGGTTCAGATGCCGCTGGGCAAAGTCCTTTACGAGTCGGGAGATGAGTTGCATTACGCCTATTTCCCGACGAACTGCATCGTATCGCTGCTTTATGTCATGGAAAATGGCGCATCGGCCGAAATCGCCGTGGTCGGCAACGATGGCATCATCGGTGTCGCCCTGTTCATGGGCGGCGGAACCATGCCTAATCGAGCCGTCGTGCAAAGCGCAGGTTATGCCTATCGGCTGCAAGCGCATCATGCTTATGCAGGAATTCGACCGCTTTGGCGGGCGTCGCGAAGCGACGTTACATGATTTGTTGCTGCGCTATACCCAAGCGCTGATTACCCAAATGGCACAGACGGCCGTCTGCAATCGGCATCATTCCGTGGATCAGCAACTCTGCCGCTGGTTGCTGCTAAGCCTCGACCGGCTTGACTGCGAACGAGTTGACCATGACCCAGGAATTGATCGCCAATATGCTGGGCGTGCGCCGCGAAGGCGTAACGGAGGCCGCCGGAAAATTGCAGCAAGCCGGGTTGATTGATTATAGCCGCGGCCATATCACGGTACTGGATCGGCCGGGATTGGAAGCACGGGTCTGCGAATGCTACCAAGTGGTCAGAACGGAATTTGATCGCCTACTCCCCCCCCCGAGCCCGCTGACATAGCTCATCCAAGCGAAACATCTACGTAGCAGCCGCAAAGCGAAAGTGAGAATACAAGTTCGCTCTCCTTGAGCTGATTAGCAAGAGACTTCAGTCTGCAACGTTATACCAGCCGCCACGGCTATCTGTGCGCTGGCGTACAGACCCTAGCGGGGATTTGTCGTATTGTCAGGCCACAGCAGAAAATAAATGCCGACAAAATATTGTAGGGGCCAATAAATCTGCCCCTACATGCCGCTCATGTTTTTCATCATAGAAAAACCTGTTGGAACGTGTGTAGTCCCGTTCACCAGACAGGAGAACACATGTCATATCAAACAGTTAAACACTACGACGCCTCGCCCAGCGGAGCCATATCCATCCGTAAATGGCTTTCAGGGATGTCTCAACTAACCTTACTCGGCGCTTTGGTTGTTTCCGGCTGTACCTCGGAACACTCGGACGGGCAAGGCAAACAGGCGCAGCAAGAGAAAGAGAGTGCCGCCAGCAAACCTGTTCACAAGGAGGTCGGCGAAGCGTCATGGTATGGCCCAGGATTTCAAGGCCAGGAAACCGCCAATGGCGAGACCTTTGACCAAAAAGAGATGACAGCCGCCCATCCAAGTTTGCCGATGGGGACCAAGGCCCAAGTAACCAACCTCGAGAATGGCAAGAAGGTCGAGGTCAGAATCAATGACCGAGGCCCCTTTGCCGAAAACCGGGTCATCGATCTTTCCGGTGCGGCGGCTAAAAAGCTCGATATGAAAAAGGACGGCACCAGTCAGGTCAAGATTGAGACTAAATCCGTCAAGAAAAAGCGCTCTACCCACAAGTCCAGAAAGTCAAAACCTGCACTCAATAAGTCATCAATCGGCAAAGCTAAGTGATATGCCGGTTTTCAGTAAGCTGGTGAGCGCCTCTGCTGTCATCGGACGAGCCGAAATAGTAGCCTTGGCCCTCGTCGCAATTCAGGGCCAGAAGAAATGCGGACTGCTCCGGTGTTTCCACGCCCTCTGCAATGACTTGCTTCTTAAGGCTTTTACCCATGCCGATCACCGCACTGACGATGGTGGCATCGTCCGCGTTGCTGGTCATGTGGTTCACGAACGACTGGTCGATCTTCAGGGTATCGATCGGAAACTGCCTCAGATAACTCAGGCTGGAATAGCCGGTGCCAAAGTCATCGATCGCAAGCTTTATGCCCAAGTCTGCGAGCGCATGCAGCACTGAATCGCTAGACTCGGCATCCTCGCATGAGGACGCTTTCGGTCAGTTCGAGTTCCAGATAGCGCGGCTCCAAACAAGTATCCTCAAGGGTTGCGCGTATATTTGCGAGAAAATCCTTGTCACGGAATTCGAGCGCGGAGGTATTGACCGCGACGGTAATCGGCGGCAAGCCAGCCTGCTGCCAAATCCGGGCCTGGAGACAGGCTTCGCGCAGCACCCAGCGGCCTATCGGCAGGATCAGTCCACAGTCTTCGGCGATGGACACGAATTGCGTCGGCAATACCAGATCCGCGTTCCGGATGCTGCCAGCGGATCAGCGCCTCGACGCCGACAATCGCGCCGCTGTGAAGATTTATTTTCGGCTGGTAGTGCAACACAAATTCCTGCCGTTCCAATGCGCCGCGCAGGCCGGCTTCGATGGATTGCCGCTGAACGGCCCGATCATTCATGTCTTGTTCGAAGAATTTGTAATTATTGCGCCCGCTTTCCTTGGCATGGTACATCGCTGTGTCCGCACTCTTGATCAGGGTTTCCGCATCCTGACCATCGTCGGGGTAGATGCTGATACCGATACTCACGCTGATATGGAGATCGTGCCGGTCGATGTGGTGAGGCTGCGCGAGTGACGCGAGCATTTTTTGCGCAGAGAGCGCCGCGTCTTCTGCGTGTTCAATAAAGGAAAGCACCAGCACGAATTCATCCCCACCCTGGCGACTGATGGTGTCCGAGTGACGCACACAAGCCACCAGACGTTGCGCGACCGACTGCAGCAATTGGTCGCCAACCGGCATGCCCCAAGGAATCGTTGATGTGTTTGAATCGATCCAGGTCCATGAACATCACCGCAAGTTGCCTGCCTTGACGACGGGCCAACTCAATCGCCTGGCTAAGCCGGTCTTGCAGCAGTATTCGATTAGGCAAATCGGTGAGCACATCGTGATGCGCCAGATGATCCAGCTGGTCTTTAGCCATTTGGACTTGTTCGGCCAATTTGTGTGCTTCAATGGTAGCGACGACCAGATGTGCGTTCGCTTGCTGCAACATAGTCATGTGATCGTCGGACGCTGCCTGTATCGTCTCTGCCACTTGAATTTCCGTTCACGCGAGCTGGCTTTCCCTTCGCGCAGATGGGCAGCATCTTCACGCGAGCTGGCTTCCCCTTCGCGCAGATGAGCAGCGTCTTCACGAGAACTGGCATTCCCTTCACGCAGATGAGCAGCATCTTCGCGTGAGGCGGCTTTTCTTTCGCGCTGATGGGCGGCTTCTTCACGCGAAGTCGCCGTCTGTTCTCGCAAGTCGGCAGCATTTTCACGCAACATGCGCGGCATCTTCCCGAGCAGTCGCCAATTTCTCGCGGCTTGTAACGGCCTCCTCATTGGCAATGACAGTGCTTTCCCGTCGCTTAATGTATTTTTCGTAGTTCTCGTGCAAGCTGTCTTTATGCCGGCTAATCATGTCCCGGTTGACTGAATCAGAGCCATTAGAGGCGTCGTCATTATCATTTCTGTTCATTACCGCCTCCGACACCTATCACCGGATTGTTCTGGTTAAAGTCTGCCACAGTGGGCCGGCCCGACATGATTCCGACATACCCGGTTAAGATCTCGCCAATGATGATGCCTTCGTCTGTAATGTCAAACAAGCGAATATCCTTGCTATGCCTACTGCCACGGACTTTAACGACCGAAAGGACGCGTTTGAATTGGCCTTCGATTTCGATATAGCGCTGCACGATAATCGCGTCAGCGAGAAACGCACTGCCAAATGGGCTAAAGCGCAAATCGGTGTAGCGGTCTTCCAGTTCGGTAGTCATGAAGATGGTCATGCCCATGCCGGTCAGCTCGGCAACCATCCTATACAGCGATCCGCGAAAATCTTCGCTAAACTCGGGTGCCAGTGCCAGCTCAAATCCGGATAAGGAGTCAATAACCACGCGTTTTGCCTGCATGCGATCAATCATTTCGATCAAGTCATGTAAGGTTTCATCAAGCGACATATCCAGAGAACGGGTGTTGATCACCCCGACTTGTCCAGCCTTGACCAACGCATACAGCTTAGTGTTCAGCAGTTGGCTGGGGCTTTTCTCAAACGCCGCAATTACGCCGGGTTCGCCCAGGCGTACGCCTTCAGCGAGAAATTCCGTCGCCAATATAGTTTTCCCCGAACCGGACGGCCCTACCACGAGCAGCGAATATCCAACCGGCAAGCCGCCGCCCAGCATTTCATCCAGGCCGGGGATTCCCATCGAAATGCGTTCCTCGCCAGTGGATATATTCATTGCCGCCCCAATCGTTGCGCCCCGATTGATAATCGCACGCGGAAAAACCTGGATCCCTTCATTGCTGATACGGAACGTATGCAAACCTGGCGATTGGGATTGACCGCGCATCTTGACCACTTGAATCTTGCGTACCATTGAATTGCGGTGCAAATTCTGTGAAAGCCGCAAAATGCCATCTGCCACAGTAGAAACAGGGTTGGACTCCGCTTCTGAGGTTAAATATTCACCGACTAAAAACGTTGTTGCCTGCCAGTTGGTCATTTTCATGACCAGTTGCTGGATGAACCGTTGCAGTTCAGATTCTCCCCGTTCCTTCTGCTTCGCTAATTTCACGACTGATCGAAACGAATCGACAAATACTAAACCCGGCGCATAGTCTTTCACTTCTTCGGCAATGCGAGACAAAACACGCTCAAGATTTCCCTCCAGAAGATCTACAGACAGGTTGACGAAACGGATCGATTTGTTGACTTTATTAATATCAAAAAACGAAAATTGCTGCTGATAACGGAGCATCTTCAAGGCGGGTTCCCCGAGTACAGTGAAGAACAGCGCGTGATTTGTCGGACTTGCCAATGAGAACATGATCTGGTGAGCGAGTGTTGTTTTTCCGCTTCCCGGTGAGCCCGCAATCAGGTTGAATGAAAATTCCGGCAGGCCTCCTCCCAACAAATTATCCAGATCAGGGACACCCGTTTTCAAAAGACGGATGCTTACTTTTTTATTCATTTTTGAACTCCTTGCCGGAGCTAGCCAAAGCGCCATTGCCCCATGACGAGCGTAAGATATTGGTCGTTAACTGCTCACCAATTAACGAGGCCAGAATGTCGGTAAAAGTGATCAATAGCAGACTGTTTGCTTCGCGGGCTTGCATAAGAGACTGCCCTTCAAGGCTTTTTTTTAATTCCGCGAATCGTTGCCCCGTCTGTGATGCGGTTGAGTCCGCCGATAGCCAGGGAAACGTTGACTGGGTAAGGAACAGGCTTCGCTCGTAAAGTGAATTGAATCCGCCTTGACCAATAATTAAAATGATTTGGGCCGCCATTTGCTCCCATAAAATAACCGCGGCATCGGCAACTTTTTCAGTGCGCTTAGCCGTGAGATTGTTAATTATCTTATGCCTTAGTAAGCTAAGGTTTTCCATGTAAAACACCACTCATAGTAGATTGATGTAAAGACGTTATGAAATACAGCCGCTGTTTCAATCCAACATCCATATAGTTGCCGTAGGCGGCTTCGCGGCACGGCTGATGGACAGTTATTTGCTCCTCGGCAGTTGCTGTAGATTGCCTAACGGCGAATCACCCTCAGCACTATTAACCTAAAAAAAACAGGTGGGTGCCGTACAAATGATTTCAGAATATGGGATTCGGCTTTTTCAATCAATATGCGCTATTACCTATCCAGTGAATTCATTATTAGATGTGTGCTTGCATAGATAGCTGTGCCAAGCGGCCTGAATCTATCGTTATTCTGGGAAAATCATTTCGTCCACGTTTAGGCTATGGGACGCAGCATGTCCTGAATGCATTTCCCTCGATCCTTATATGTGTTCTACCGTACCGACTGCGACTAGTTTTGCGGTTAAAGTATCTTCAAGGTTTGAGCTATATTCGGCATAGACCTGTAATACAGCACCTGACCGTAAGCCGAGTTTTAATTGGTGCTTGGAACTTATCTTCGTAGACCGTTTACCCTGAAATCTGTCGAAGGATTTCATCAGCCTACTGGATAGTCGCTTAAATAACTGGAGATTTAACCATGAAAGACCTAATTAGATTTTTTTCCGCATTCTTTTTGGCCTTGACGTTAATGACTGCCGCTGGTTGCGCATCGACGGAAAAGCACGAGGGAACTGGCGAATATGTTGACGACAGCGTTATCACCACCAAGGTCAAGGCATTGCTATTCGATGAGCCTAACCTGAGATCGGGTGAGGTCAATGTTGAAACCTTCAAGGGCGAAGTTCAATTGAGCGGCTTCGTAAATTCACGGGCCGATATTAATAAAGCGGTCGAAATTGCACGTAGCGTCAAAGGTGTACATTCGGTCAAGAATGACATGAGACTTAAATAAGCGAGGAAACCATTATGGAAACTATAGACAAAGTAACTAATTCAGCACATGAAGTTGTCGATAAGATAACCAATGTGGCCAATCAGGCCTCGGAAGTACTCGGCGAAAAAGGCGATCAATTGATGAATGCCGAGCAGCGAGCGATGAAACAGTGTCGCAGTTATATTCACGACAACCCGATAACGTCGTTGGGTATCGCAGCCGCGGCCGGCTTTCTGCTGAGCCGACTGCTAAGCAGCCGTTAAACCGGCCAGCACCATGGCTCCGAACGCCGTAAATGATGGGGCTCCGGGACAAACTGCAACGCGCGACGATCCGGTAAAAAGTTCGGGTGTACTGGAAGATGCCCAGTCGTTATGGCAAGAACTTCGAGAGCTAAGCCATGATCGCTTCCGGCTCGCTGCGTTGGAAACACAACGGGCGGGTGATAGCTTGGTATCCATGGTTGTGGCGGGCGTGATGGTTGCCGTTTTGCTAATCGGCGCATGGCTGGGACTCCTGGCCGCCGTCGTGCTGTGGCTGGTTGAGCATGGCGTCGTAGCGAGTAGCGCCATACTGCTTGGCGTCGTTTTCAATTTGTTACTCTCGTTGATTCTCTGCGCTGTGATACGTCTCAAAAGCCGTTATCTGCAATTCCCCGCAACCCTCCGCAGTCTTCGGTCCATGCCTCCAGAGCGTCGTGATAAGGAGAAATCTTGATGGCTGCCTACCTACCCGAGTCTCTGACAGCTCAAATCAATGCTGCCGAGCTGCAGGTGTTGAATCGTCGACAGGAGGTCGGCATCCGCACCGCTACATTGGTTCGGAAGATACACCAACAGATGACCGCTCCGTCAACTTTGCTGTTGGCCGGCGGCATCGGTTTTATGATTGGCGAGCTCACCAAGCGCCAAACTCCGAAACCCCGTGACACTGTCGACAAGCCACACGCTACCGTAACTACCCCCTTAAAAATCGCACTGAACCTCATGACTTCGGCTCGAGCTTTATACACGGCCTTGCCTCTAGCCTGGATGATGAAGTCCTACTGTCAACCGGACGCATCGGGTCAAACTCCGTCACGTCATTCCCAGCCAATGACGACTTCCCGTGCGGCACATAACCGACGAAGCTCAGGGTATAACTGATTATGACTAACATTGAATATCGGCCTTTGGGCGGAATCAACCATGTGCGTAAGACAGTCTACGATACGATGTCCCGTGTTCGCCATGAACTCAACAGCGTCGAGCGCCTTGAACCGACAACCTTCTGACCGCAATGCTGCCACTGTCATAGATATTGTCAGCTAGTTTCGGGGCAATCCTTAATCCTAGAAAAAGCAGTTCGTCCGTTTTTAGGTTAATAGAGCCCCTGCTGCAATTTTAAAACACGCAAAAAAAACGGTGGGCTAAATAACCCGCCGTTTTTTACTATAGCGAAGCCGATGATCGTTTATTGCGCGGCTTTCAGATGCGTTACAGCCTCTTCGGCGGACTTCTTTGCCGCTTCGGGATGCTTCATCTTGCCGTGATCGATAGCATCATTCAAGCTCGTGATGCCGGCATCCAAGTGTTCATCGGCAGTTTTCGCATGGGTCTTCGCTGCTTCCGCATGTTCGGCAATAGTCTTTCCATCATCAGCTTTGGCCGCAGCCTCTGCGTGTTTAAGCGCTTGCTCCATGTGACTTTCCGCGGCATAAGCGCCAAACGAACAGAAGGTCAAAAGAATAGCTGCCAATAAACCGGTGTGTTTCATGTTGGTAAGTTTCATGTTCATTTCCTGTAAAAAAGTTTGTGAGTATCTCGTTGCTACTGGGCAGCAGGTCAGTGCCTGCGCAGCTCAATAATTCCGGTGTTATTTGTTGTCCTTAATATCTTTAATATCCTTTTTTAGATCGCCATAGCCCGCCTGAGCTTTGCCGAGATTCTTTTGGACATTGCCTTTTATCTCCATACCTTTGTCATCCAGTACCTTGCCGGTGACTTCCTTGACTTTACCTTTGCCTTCTTCGACGCGGCCTTCTACCTGATCTTTGTTCACGTTGGTACTCAATTTTGCTTTCTTCGGCATAAACGCCAAACGAACAGAAGGTCAAAAGGATAGCTGCCAATAAACCGGTGTGTTTCATGTTGGTAAGTTTCATATTCATTTCCTGTAAAAAGGTGTTCGCGAGCGTCTCGTTAAGACTATACAGCTGAACCAGCTTGCCTGGACTCAGCTGCACGACTCAGTAATGCTTGTTTTAGTCGTCGTCTTTAATATCTTCCTTTAGGTCGCCAAGACCCGCACGGGCCTTTCCGACATTTTTTTGGACTTTTCCTTCTATCTCCATACCTTTGTCGTCCAGTACCTTACCGGTGACTTCCTTGACTTTACCTTTGGCTTCTTCGACTCGGCCTTTTACTTGATCTTTGTTCATGCGTGTCTCCTGATAATTAAGTTAACCATGACCACATTGCCATGACCAAAGCGCGGAATGATGTTTTCCCATCGCTCGCTGAAACAATACACGCAAAACTGAATGTGTTCGGTGCGGCAACGAACATAGCGTTTATCTGCGGCAAGGCACAATGCGTATTAAGTCGACAGGATTGTCTAATTCGACGGTGCGTATAACGCCAACCGCGCTTCCATCTATCGATTATGCAGGCAGAATTCAGCGTTACGCTTATGTTCGATACCGTACCGACGATGTTTTATGCATTAGATAAACTTGCCGTGGGTTTGTGAAATACCACAAAGAACCTAAGCCAGTCTCGAAACTTATCGAGAAACCGATCATTTTCAAAAGTTGGAGTGCAAATTATGAAATCATTTATCCCCATCGTAGCCGTGTCGTTTCTGAGTGCAACACTCGTGGGTACCTGTGCTGCTGACGTCCAGGAGAAACAAAAAGAGGTCGTCGAAAAACAACAGGAGGTTAGAGAGGCACAGAAGGAACTCAAACAGGAGACCCGCAAAGAATCGCTCGAGGCTACCCATGAAACCAATAAAGAGATGCAACAGGTAAGCAGGGCCAGTAAGATTATCGGTACCAATGTGAAAAACACGGCAGGAGAAAATATGGGCGGCATCAAAGATCTGGTGCTTGATCCTGAGAGCGGTCACGTAGTCTATGCCGTGGTTTCCTTCGGCGGTATTTTGGGTCTTGGAAACAAGCTCTTTGCCATCCCATGGTCAGTATTGCATTGGAATCGCGACAAAGAATATTACGTCCTTGATCTGGATAAGGAGACATTAAAAAACGCGCCAGGGTTTGATAAGAAACATTGGCCGGACACTTCAAATAAATGGAATTTGAGGCGCGATGAGATCAATCAGTTTTATCACATCAAGCCTTAACAGAATACCCAAGGAGGCAGACTCTGAGCTCATTGCCGGCTTAAAAGTTTGCCTCCTTTTCCGCTCTAGGCAAGAGAACAAGCAGGCTGTTTGTTTATTTGGTTTTACCGGTGCATCGTTTTGAGTGCGTTGAAGAGCACGCCGACATCATGCTGACCTTTGAATACCGGCGGAATGTCCCTTTTGATGTCAAAAAGTTTATAGGCTGCCATTTGCGCTGACCTTACCGAATATTCAACGGTAAACACCACGTCATCCGGGATTTCGCAAAACTGCCCGATAAACGCAAAATTCTTCGCCCCAGGCGGCACTACGTCTGGACGATCCCCCTTGATTCTGGGCATGAATTGGCTGGTGATGAACGGCATCATGCACGGAATACAGATTGCGCCATCAATGATGGGCTGAGCCTTGTCGCCCAGTTTGAGGTGCTGGAAAAGCTCAATCAAAATCTCCTCACCCGTACACTCGGACATGGCTTTGTTGACGAAGTTGCCGACCCTGTCCGGGAATAAGCCATAGCCCCAGAATACGAAGATATTCTCGGGTTGATTGATAAAGTGCGGCTGATGCGCCAGAACGATACTCATAAACCAATTCGAATCCACCAAGGTGAATAGCCCGCCCGTTCCCGCCTGATTGCCGGTAAATTCTTCTATGAACGTGAAGAACGCTGGATCGCTTAGGGTCACGGTGAATGACTGCCATTTGGTCTGTTCAATATTCTCGGCGAATACTGCGGGGTGCCCGAACCCAGGGCGGCCATTGGCAATATCTTCCCACAAGCTCCAGGCACCGCCTGATTTTTCCGAATTCAAAATGGCAGGCGATCTCATAGAACCCAGACTGGAGCCCTCCGTCATGCAGCCCAACGTGACGAATACCCGATCATCCATGCCAACGGCAATAGTGTTACGCTCGCCATCATGCGTATAGCGAATGCCCTGCACCGATCGCCAGCCGCCGCCCAGGTCAAAATCAAGCCCGGTGACCTCGCTATTCAGCGAGAAATGCACGCCTTGTTCCTGGAGCCAGACAGTAAGAGGCCGTATCATCGAATCGTACTGGTTATAAGGTGTGCGCCAGACGCCGCCCATCTTGCTGAAGTCGGGGAACAATTGAATGAATCGCAACAGATAGCGCTTGAGTTCGACCGCGCTATGCCAAGGTTGGAACGCAAACATCGTCGCCCACATCAGCCAGAAGTTACGCTCAAAAAACGAAGGCGAGAACCAGTCTTCAATGCTCTTTTCACCGATCGAATCTTCAGAATGGATAAGCAGGGCTAGTAAATCCAAGCAGTCTTTTTCACTCAGTTCAAACGATGAGACATCGACTTTTTTGCCGTCCCTAACCAACCGGCATCTGGAGGAGCTGACGTATTTGTGGCTAAACTCGACAATTTCATCTTTGACGCTTTTGGTTGAATCAGTCAGTGAAGGGATAGTTGCAAACAGATCGTAGGTGCAGACGTAGTGCTCTTCCATCATCCGACCGCCACGTATGACATAGCCTTTGTCCGCTGAACCGGCGCCATCCAGACTGCCGCCGGTGATTTTGAGTTCCTCGAAGATATGAATATTATCGCCGGGAATCAGACCGTCCCGAATAAGAAAAGCCGCACCCGCGAGGGAAGCGATTCCGCTTCCGACAAAATAAGCTTTCTTGTTGTGGTGCTGCGTAGTATTAGGCTCAATTAAAACGTCCGGGTTAACATTCAGATGTCCGCGCCGCATGGTAAAGCTTCCTGATTTTAAGGCGATACGTCGTTATGGCGGTCTAATTGTCGACTGCCATAGCGAAGCGATTGGGCATGGCCTTTCACTCCAAAGAGGAAAAATACGACGACGCCCAAGGCAAAGATGCAGGCTTGAGCCAACTTTAAGCCGTAGGGTATTGGGTCGATACTCAGCAATAACGCCAATACAACGAGCGACGGCACTAAACCGAACACGATTATCAGCGCGATAATAAAGACAGGCTGTTCCGCTCCGGTTGGTTTCGTATAGGCAAAACCTGAAACGACTTTAATGATGGTTTGGCCAAATAGTACGGCTGAGCCGAATGATAATTCCGGCGTTTCGATAATCGCAAACAGCGATCTACCGACACTCACGTCGACGATTGAAATCACGACCATAGGCAGCACGATAAACAGCAGATCTCCCAATATGGCATACATCGCGGCCAGTTGATGAATCTTATGCGTTTCATCAATGTTAAGTATTACGGACAGATCTTTAATCATTTAACGAAGCGCCTTTTCCAAATCCTCAAGCATTGCGAAAGTTTTAAGATGATGTTCATGTGCCGTATCCATTGTCAATGGCTGGCTCCCAAGCTCCAGCTTAGGAGCCGGCGCAAAACCGTTATTGCGACGTTTGAATGCGGATTTCCAGGCAGCTTAAGTTGAGTCGAATCGCTCCGGCCGACAACACGTTGCATAAGCTTATTCCACGATCGTTACAGGACACTTCGGCCTTGAATAATACGTATCACGATCACGATAATCGCGATAACCAACAGAATGTGAATAAACCCACCCAGTGTGTATGAAGAGACTAAACCCAATATCCAGAGAATAACTAAGAGAATTGCGAGAGTTTCTAACATGTGTGCTTCTCCGTAAAAGGCCGTCAATGGACGGCGATATAAACCACAGATAAACAGATGAAGTATGGCCGAAGGTCGAAGCAACACCTGACGCTAACCGGCGGGTTTCATGTTCATCTCCTGTTAAAATGTAATCCATCATCTTGTTGTAGCCGTTCAGCAAGCCGGTTTATCTGGACTTGCTGTACAGATCAACAGGACTCGTTTTAGTCGTCTTTATCAATCTTCGCTTTGATATCTTCCTTGAGGTCACCAAAGCCCTTCTGAGCCTTGCCGACGTTCTTTTGAATGTTTCCTTTTACTTCCATACCTTCGTCATCCAGCAACACGCCGGTGGCTTCCTTGACTTTACCTTTAGCTTCTTCGACTCGGCCTTTTATTTGATCTTTGTTCATGAATGTCTCCTGATATGTTAGTTCACACCAATATATGAAATGATATTTTCCATCGCTCCATTAAAACAATACATGCAAAACTGAATGGGGTCGGTGCGGCACCGCACATAGATAAGGAGACTTTATGGATGCGGATTTTTTGAACCACTTCTTTTATAATGTGATCATGCACTTCACTAAGCCCTCCTATGTTATAAAATGGCAGACTCAAAAATTTATCTGAATGTACCTTTTGCCCAGAAGGATGAGGCAAAGGCGCTCGGCGCGCGATGGGATGCCGTCCAAAAGAAATGGTTTGTCCCGGCAGATAAGGACATTACGCTTTTTGCCCGATGGCAAGCGGCCGTAGGTGCTGTTCAATCGTCAGGATCGAAGGCTTCGCCCGCCAAAATCGGTTCTCCGTCCAAGAACGCCAATGCCGGCGTCAAAACCCACGCTGCCGCTAAAGACTTTATTGCCTATAACAGCGATACGCCGCCATGGGATTAACGAATTAAGGGGGTTTACTCGGCACATGGAGAAATGGAACGCGGATGACAGGGCCGGTCAGGCCTCAGTAGAATTGAGGAGGCAAGCTCGAAGTAAAACAGGTTAATCTCAGTACGCGTTTTTTCAGCCAATACAGCAAAGATTGCCGGTCAATTTTTTACGCTATCTATAATAAAAAACCGCCACAAACCGCATTAATAGTTGTAATTCTCATCGTTCGATCCGGCGTCAAAAGCGTGCTGGCTCTGAATATTGGCGATTTGCGTTTTTCTACGTTTTAAAAAATACCGGCTGCCTTTGGATGATTCCAGAATCATTTCCACAGAACCACCAACAATAAAGTTGTACGAGAGTATTTTAAAATCATCGGGCATACCCTCAACCTTCACATGATTGCCTACTACCCAGACACTGCTCATACTGTTTTCTTCTTTTAGTAAAATGGTTATTGTGAAAAATGAACTTAACGCGGTTTATTATAATCTATTTCCAAAAATCGATCAGATAATTATCGATATTTTTTCATTGTAAAAATAATTAGTTAAATAAACTACTTAAACTATTTTATAAAAAAATTATGCTGCCAATGTTTCGTTTTTGACGCTGCCGCTTAGCGTGATCCAGAAGACACTGAAGTCTACCCTCACATCCATGTTAAAATCCGCACAAAATCCAATCATAGTCCTTTCCCATGCCTGAATTACCCGAAGTTGAAACCACCTGCCGAGGCATTGCGCCGCATATTGAAGGGCAAACGATTAAACAGGTCATCATCCGCCAGCCCAAACTGCGCTGGCCTGTGCCTGAAACACTCGGTCAAACCTTAACCGGGGCTCAGCATTCAATCAGTGTCCAGACGGGCGAAGTATCTGCTGCTTTCCACCGTTTCAGGCACGGTGCTGTTGCATTTAGGCATGTCCGGCAGTTTGCGGATTATGTCTGCGGGTCAGGCGGCCGGTAAACACGACCATGTCGATTTTGTTTTTAATGACGGAACGGTGCTGCGTTTTAATGATCCGCGCCGGTTTGGCGCGGTGTTGTGGACTACGGAACCTGCTGCTGAACATCAATTGCTCAAAGACTTAGGCCCTGAACCATTGCTATCCGATTTTAACGGCGAGCTGCTTTATGCGCTTGTCCAGAAACCGCAAAATAGCGGTGAAGTCATTCATTATGGACAGTCATATCGTGGTGGGAGTCGGCAACATTTACGCCAATGAAGCCTTGTTTATGGCCGGCATACAGCCTACGCGCCAAGCAGGCAAGGTTTCTTTGGCGCGTTATCAAAAACTGGCGGAGTGTATTCGCGTGGTTTTACGCCAAGCCATCGAGCAAGGCGGCACGACGCTGAGGGATTTTGTCAATGAAGCCGGAAAACCCGGTTATTTCCAGCAGCAGCTTAGGGTTTACGGCCGTGCCGGGTTGCCGTGTGTCAGTTGCAATCAGCCGCTAACTGAAGTCAGGATAGCCAATCGCTCGACGGTGTTTTGCGGTAGTTGCCAAAGATAAGCGGCTTGTCCACGAAATGTTTTAGTGAACGAAACAAGCCTTACGGTGGGGATACGCCAGCCGGCTCATCACCCTTCCCTGCCGCCACTGTGTTGACATTGGCCAATAATTGTGAAGTCGGCCCAGCCGGTGTTTTATTCACCAAAGGCGCCAGCGTGGGTTCCAGAAACTTGATTATTTGTACCGGCAACGAGCTGGTAAAGTGATACTTCTCGGCATCCGGCCCGGCCACATAGGCGGTAATCACGCCAAAAAACCGGTCTCCTAGGAAAAATGTAAAGGTGGCCGCACGGCTGATGAATATCGAGTCGATCAAGTGCCCGCCCGCTCCCCATATTTCCCGGCGATGATCGCCGGTTCCGGTTTTGCCGCCGACCGACAACGGCTTGCCGTCGGCGCTTTTGTAGATGCCTTTGAGCCTCCCTGCAGTCCCCGCCTCGACCACGCCGATCAGAGCGCCGCGCGCCGCTTTCGCCACTTCGGGGGCAAGCACCTGCTGGCCAAGCTCCGGCAATTTGTCCATCACGGTCTCATAAGGCGTCGCTTGGGCGTAATGCAGGCTGTCAAACCGGACGATCGGCAATCTTGTGCCATCGTTGCGTAAAATGCCCATCAATTCGGCCAATGCCGCCGGGCGGTCGCCCGATGCGCCGATCGATGTCGCGTAAGACGGCGTTAACGATCCGAACGGGTACCCCAATCGATCCCAGGCGGTATGAATCTGTTTGAAAGCCTCATCCTCCAACAAGGTCATGATACGCCGCTGCTGAGCATTTTTCCGGCTGCTTTTAAACAACCACCGGTAAACATTTTGCCGCTGTTCGGCACTGGCGGCGATCACCTCGGCGCGCGTGACATCGGGGTGTTGAATCAGGTACCCGACCAGCCACAATTCCAGCGGATGGACTTTGGTAATATAGCCCTGATCCTGCAAATCGAAATTTGCCGGCGAATACTTCCGATGCAAAAGCTCAATATCCTCGGCGTCCAGGTCCGTAGCGGTCAAGTGGGCATTCAAATAGCCGCTAAGCGCATTGGTATCCGCATTCGGGTAAACAGCCTGATAAAGCATGGCCAGGCGCGACGGCTTGGCAAAGACTCGCTGGGTCAGCAGCTCCATGATTTCATCGATCGGCTTGCCGTGATATTTGTCGTAAAAACGCCTTAGATAGACCTGGCCTTCCTTATCCGCAAAGCGTTCCAGGTATTCCATGCGCCGTGGATCGTCAGGAATTTCCAGCCATCGCGCTATGCCTTCCGGTTTATACAGGTGATGGTAGACCAGATCGCGCATTAACCGTATGAACACCAGATTGACCGAATCGCGCAACGCATCGCGCACCGACATGATTTTAGAGTTCTCATCCGGGGTGAAGTTACTGAAACTATGCACGCCTCCGCCGGTATAAAAGTTCTCATAGGGACTGGCTGAATAGCGCCGATCCAGGGCTTGGTTAAGCAAGTCCTCCAGTTTTATGTTCGGATTTGCCCGCAGTTGGCCGATAACCCATGCCGATAGATAATCGCGCGGGTGCAGTTCAACCCGGCTTAGTTCCAGCGTCGGCAGGCCTTTATATTGCTGATAGACCTCGGTAACCAGTTCCAGATAATGCACCATCGTCCGCAACTTGGCGGTTGACCCCAAGTCAAGCCGTATGCCTTCGTTAATATCGAGCGGCTGGTCATAATTATCGGTCTGGATGCGCAGCAGATTGCCTTTTTCGCCACGCTCGAACAACATCAGGCTGTAGACGATCGGGGCAAGATTGATATCTTCATTAAGCATCCTAAAGCCCAGTATACCGGCGGCTCGGGCTTTATCAGGATCGCTCAGCTGACGCAATGCCTGAGTGACCGCCTGTTGGGTGCCGTAATCAAGCGTGGTTTTAACGGTTAAATCCAGACGATCCAGCTCATAGTTGGACTTTACGCCGAGCGTCCTGGCAAGACGGGTGCGCAACACGTTCTGGGTCTTTTGTTCGGCCATGAATTTGGCCGGCAATTGATCCGACTTTGCCAAGCGAACGGTAGACGCCTGCAAGGCCGCATCCCGTAACGATGTTGAAATAACATGCTGGTCCGCCAACACGCGCAAATAACTGTCGGTAAGATTTTGCAGCGCATCGAAACCGGCACCCAATAGGTAGGAGGGCCGTCTTTGCGACAACAGGATGTTCAGTACTTGCCGGTAGGCTTGCGCCTGTTGCGGGGTAACCTGCTTTGGCGACGAGATTGATTTCTGTCCGAGCAACTGGTTCACCGCGTTAAAATCGGCGCCGAACCAGGCCGCCAAACCGTCGCCCAAGCCGTGTATCTCGCCTAATTTCGTGGTCGCAGCCAGCGGCATTGAATTTAAATAAGCCAGCGCAATTTGCCGTCTCATTTGACGGGTATCGGGCCCCTGCAAATAAGCGCGCAAAGATGCGCTGCCCATTTGGCGAAACTTTTCCAGCATCGACTCGGTATAGCCGTCCGGCGAATGCCGATACTTTTCCAACTGTGTAGCCAAGGTGCTGCCGCCCGGCACGTTGATGTCCGCACCCAGTTTTCGCGCCATCATTTGCAATGCGGCAAAGCCCAAGCGATCCCATTCCACCGCAGGATTGACGTTGGTGTTAGTTTCGTCAAGCAACTCCCGGTTTTCTATAAACAGCAAGGTATTCAGTACCAGCGGCGGGATGGCGTTGAAATTGGGGTACCCATGGGAAGGATAGACAGCGCTGAATATAGTCTGGTCGGTTTGATCGACAATGCGCAGTCCTGCACGGGTTTTCTCTTGGTAGATCGGGAACAGGCCGTAATCATCGACCAACCGGGTCATCATCGGCGAAATGGATGCCTGCGTGGTCACGCCATACCCTGATTTTTCCAGGCGGGCAATCTCGTCTGACAACAGCGTGTAGCCCAAGCGCTGATCGTACGGGCCGTGATCGGGATAACGTATCGCCGAACTATGCCCCGGTTTGAGTTCCGAGCTCAACTGCTTGCTTATTTCCGACAGGTAACGGGCCTGGTATTTGGAAGTCTGCACTTCTTTTTTTACCAGCGAGCTAACCGCTATGCCGATTACAACGCATCCGACTAAAATATAAAGCAGCAGCAGCCGAGAAAGTGATCGTTTATGCATCAAGATACCTAACAAGGATGTAAAACCTGGGCTGAAGCTGGACCCGACATTAGCCTCAAAACAAATCCCCGATTCTTTCCTGAACGGAACCACTCAAGCATTCTGCTTTCAGTATTAACATCAAAATATTTGTATCTCTTTTTCGGTTGGAATTGCAGGTGGCGAGTTGTAAACCCTAAACATTCGGTAAAAAGCCGGGATAAAACCGGCGCTATAATCAATATCATGTACCGCCAATTATAACCACTCATGATCAACAATGGTACTTGAAAGGGAGCTTATCGATTGGCAATCGCACACTTTTAGTGCGTATTAAACTTTTACATCGAGTAATTGCAACGTTACAATCAACGAAACTACCAATCATCACCGGCACCAGCCCTTACCGCCCGCTATTCACTGACAATCATGGCCGAATCTTATACCCGCTTTCGCGATATTTCCGTTAGCGAACGAATTTTAAATACCGTTTTCCTGTTAACCGTCGGACTGAGCTATCTGGTCGCCCTCGGCAACCTGTATTACACCCACCAGGGCCGCGACGGCGTCGCCGGCCTGTCCGTTGCCGACGTAACCATTAATTACCACGGTTCGAATGACCAAACCCGCTTAGACTCGGCCATTAACGGCATCATGGAGCCCAACCTGACATATAAAAACGATAAGGAAGTCATCTTAAAATGGATACAAGACGGCGCCGACGAACCCGATTACGTGCAAAAAATCGCCCCGATATTAAACCGCGACTGCATCAAGTGCCATACGCCCGCCATCAATCCGTCCCTGCCCGATTTAACCAATTATGCCGGCGTGTCCGAAGTGGCCCATAGCGGCGGCGCATCGTATCCGCGGTTAATCAGGGTTTCCCATATCCATTTATTCGGCATTGCGTTTATTTTGTTTTTTATCGGCAAGATTTTCCTGCTTTGCGACATCAATGTGATCGTAAAAAGGGTGGCTGTCGTTATCCCTTTTGCCGCGATGCTGCTGGATGTCCTGTCGTGGTTTATCACCAAATCCATCCCCTCATTCGCCTATGTAGTCGTTGCCAGCGGCGCATTAATGGGAATTTCGATGGGGCTGCAAATTTTGCTCAGCGTTTATCAGATGTGGTTTTATGCCAAGGATAAAGACTGAATCATAACCTAAGGCATAAACACCGCCCCTGCCCCGTTCATGTATAATTTCGCGCCATGAACATTATAAAAAAACTTGCCTCGCAAACCGCGGTCTACGGCATCAGCAGCATTTTCGGCCGCTTCCTCAACTACCTGCTGGTACCGCTGTACACCTATTACTTCACGGCAGCGGAATACGGCGTGGTATCGGAGTTTTACGCCTACGCCGGATTCTTTTCCGTATTACTGTTGTTCGGCTTTGAAACCGGCTACTTCCGGTTTCGCGACAAAGAGCAGCCTGGACGCGACGTCGCCTATTCCACAGCGCTGCTGTTCGTGGTGCTGATCAATCTGGGCTTTTTCGCCCTGATACTGCTGGTCAACACCCGGCTTTCGGCGGCGCTAAACTACGCCAAGCACCCGGAATATGTGTTGTGTTTTACCCTGATTTTAGTCCTCGATGCGGTTGCCGCGATCCCGTTTGCCCGGCTGCGTGCAGAAAACAAGGCCTTCCGCTTCGCCGGTATCAAGGTATTCGAAATACTGGTAACTGTGCTGCTGAGCCTGTTTTTCATCATCTATTGCCCGAAACTCTACGCGGCCGACCCCGAGTCGTGGGTAGCGCCGATCTACAATCCGGCCATCGGCATCGGCTATATTTTCATCGCCAATTTGATAGCCAGCGGCTTCAAGTTTTTGCTGCTTTCGCCCCAGTTATCCGGTCTTGCCTGGGGCTTTGACCGGCAGTTATTCGGACGCATGGTGCGCTATTCGTTGCCGATGGTGGTGATCGGTTTCGCCGGGATTATCAACGAAATGCTCGACCGCGCCCTGCTAAAATACCTGCTGCCTTACGATACCCTGACCAACATGAAGATGCTGGGAATTTACAGCGCCTGTTACAAATTGTCGATTTTGATGTCGCTGTTTATTCAGGCCTTCCGCTTTGCCGCCGAGCCGTTTTTCTTTGCTTACGCCGACAAAAGCGATGCCCGCCAGGTTTACGCGGTGGTGCTCAAGTTTTTTGTCATTTTCTGCGTATTCATCTTCCTGCTGGTGACTTTATTCATCGATTTCTTTAAATATTTTGTCGGCGAAGAATTCCGCGCCGGTCTTGTCGTCGTGCCTGATTCTGCTGCTGGCAAATCTATGTCTGGGTATTTATGTTAACCTGTCCATCTGGTATAAATTGACTGACCGCACCTTAATGGGGGCCGCGGTATCTTTAGCCGGAGCGGCGCTGACTATCGTGCTCAATATCTGGTGGATACCGCTGCTCGGCTATGTGGGTTCAGCCTGGGCGACGTTGGCCTGTTACGGCAGCATGGCTATTGCCTCCTACCTGCTGGGGCAGAAATATTATCCGGTCGATTACGATGTCAAACGCGTAATCGGTTATATTGGACTGGGTCTCGGCTTGTATTATGCTCACGGACAATTGCTGATGAGTTTAGCTTGGTATTGGCAGCCGTGGTTGTTAGCCTGCGCATTGATGCTGATTTATATACTGACGACCGTACTATTTGAGAGGCGTCAGAATGCAGGGGCGACTGTATTCGCCCGGAACGAATGACCTGTAATAATACGGCAGCAAATTCGCTTCTGAAATCGGACCCTACAAATTATTTTTTAAGCTTAGGCAATTGCTCCTGCATTGCCTTACCTCCTGCATCATGCATCATGCATCATGCAGTGACCGAACTATAAATTATGGCAAATACTATGGAAGTCAAAGCACGTTTTATCGGCGGTTTTATTTTGCTGCTGCTGGGTAGCTGGGTTTTACACAGCTTTCTGGCGCTGCTGGTTTGGGCAGTGGTTCTTGCTATCACCACTTGGCCGGTTTATCAACGCCTGCTGGCTGGCAACGAAGCGCAAGGCAAAGTCACTTGGGCCGCCTTGCTGCTGACCTTGCTGATCGGCGCGATGATTCTTGTGCCGTTGGGTTACGGCTTAAGCCGATTGCTTGATGAGGCGCAATCCCTCGGACAAATCCTGACCGAGGCGCAGCAGGTCGGCCTCCCGCCTCCTGTCTGGCTGGAAACCATACCGGTGATAGGCCCGTGGGCAAAAGATACCTGGATGAAGGCCTTGGGCAATCCGGTCGTGGCCAATGAATCTTTGCACTGGCTGGGAACCGGGGGCGCTATCACCTATACCAAGGATTTTGCCAGCCAACTGCTGCACCGTTTCTTCGGTTTTTTATTGACATTGCTGGTGCTGTTTTTTGTTTATCAGCACGGTACCGGTCTTAGCCAATATGTGCTGGCGACCAACCGCAAACTGTTTGGCGAAACCGGCGTCCGTTACGCCATCCATGCCACAGCGGCGGTGCGAGCCACGGTCAACGGCTTGGTATTGGTCGGCCTGGGCGAAGGCTTGCTGCTGGGCGTAGGCTACGCGTTGGCAGGGTTAAGCCATCCGGCCATGCTCGGTGCATTGACCGGTGTCTTTGCGATGATTCCGTTCGCGGCCAAACTGATCTTCGGTGCCTGCGCGCTGGTGCTGGTCGCCGAAGGACACATGGCGGCGGGAAGCTCGCTGTTTGTGTTCGGCGTAGTGGTTATCCTGCTGGCTGACAATTACGTACGCCCCAGACTCATCGGCGGCGCGGTTAAACTGCCGTTCATCTGGACGCTGCTCGGCATTTTTGGCGGGCTGGAAAACTTCGGCTTACTGGGTTTGTTTTTGGGGCCTACGCTGATGGCGGTATTGATCTCGATCTGGCGCGACTGGATTGCCGACATGCGTAAATCGGGTGCGACTGCAAGGGAGCAGGACAAGGAAAACGCGTTGTCTCAACAAGAAATTATCGAAATCGAGCCGTTGCCAAGCGCATCGCCTGCAGAGTTCGACGATGGGCAATGACTATCCGCCGCGGTGAATAACCTAAAATTCGTATCTTTTTAATCTTAAATGTAAGTATAAAAACCTATAGACTGAGGCCCTTGAAAATCAAATAATATCACATCGTTTTTTGCTTATAGTTCCGGCCAAGCAACTGCCGGAAGGAACGAATCATGATCCTCTATGATTTTCGACACAACCTGCGCCGGTCAATTATGACCCGGCGCATGACTGACCGGCGCGAGATCCCCTATCCATTCGGTTCGCCGGAGTGGGTGGATAATATAAAACAACATTATCTGGCTTGGCCTAAAGCGAATCGCCGCAATGTGAGCCGACGCAGCGACGACAGACGCACACTAGAGCGTCGGGATCAACTGCTTTCTGAACAACGCCGTTCCGAGAAAAAATATTCGCCTATTTTGCTTACACAGGAAGAAAAAAAGCTGATTGAGGACTTATACCTGAGCGACTTGGACTAGCTGATTCACGCGGATTAGGAATTACACGTATTGCCGCAAAAACCTTTTAATATCCGGTGCTCAGCTCTTTGTCGTCAATCCGTGGCCAAGCGGTCAGCACCGCCTTGACAACCGTCGCTAATGGAATCGCTAAAAACACTCCCCAAAAGCCCCACAAACCGCCAAAAAACAAAATAGCGATGATAATTGCGACAGCATGTAAATTAACCGCCTCGGAAAACAATATCGGCACTAACACAACACCATCCAGCGCTTGAATAATTGAGTAGGCAATAACGACGTACATAAACTCATCGTCGCCAAAGCCCCACTGAAAATAAGCGACGGCCACAACCGGGAAAGTCACCAGCGTTGCGCCGATATAGGGGATGATAACCTGCAAACCCATTAAAACAGCCAGCAGCATCGCGTAATTCAGGCCCATCGTCGCGTAAGTCACATAACTGACCGCCCAGAGAATAAAAACCTCGCCGAACTTGCCGCGCACATAATTGCCGAGCTGCATATCGACCTCTTCCCAGACGCGAACAGTCAAATTCCTGTCATTGGGCATAAACTGCAAAAGCCAGTCTATTAACAGCTGTTTGTCTTTTAGGAAGAAAAAAACCATCATCGGCACTAAAAACAAATAAATCATGACGCTGACCAAGCCCACAACCGATGCGGCCGAGATCGACAACACATTTTGCCCGTACGTTAACAATTCCCGCTGCACTGCAAACATGATCTGTTGGATTTTGCTTTCTGAAACAAACATCGGGTACATTTCCGGTAAGCGCATGATTCCGGTTTGCGCCCGGTTAATGATCTCAGGGATATGTTGAACCAGCTCGACAGCTTGCTGAGTAACAAGCGGCATTAAATAAAACAGTAAAAAAACCAGACAGGCCATGAATACTGAAAACACCAGATAGACCGCCGGCAGACGCGGCATTTTCATGCTCTCGGCCTTGCTTACCAAGCCTTCCAGCAGATACGCCAGCACAATGGATACAAAAGCCGGCATTAACAAACCGGACAATGAATAAATCAGCACAAAACTGACAATCAGAATAATTGCCAGCGCAACCGCTTGGGAGTTGGGTAAAAATCGCTTAAAGGCGTCTGTTAGAAATCGTAGACTTGCAGAGGGAGCTTGAGTTGCCATTGCTAACCGGGATTATTATTTTTATTTGCCCCATTCTACATCCAATGGAGCTCGTTAACGAAAATATAAACCAGTTCGAATTTGGTGCGCGCTGCGCGCCTTACAGGGAACAGTTACGACGGGCGCTTTGCTGCATAATTCAGGCAACTGTACAGAAAAAACTGCACACCGAAAATCAGATTAGCCATCAACAGGTGAATCGGCTGGGCAACCGGCGGCATAGCCCAATCTGTCGAGGCTGATCCCGGCAATAATCGCCGTAACGACCAACGCGGCGAGTGATAGCCCGACCCGCCGCAACACACTTTTTTTATCGACAGACCGGACAATCTTCCAGGCCAGCCAAAGGTTAGTGAATAAAATAATCGAGGAAAACGATCGGTGTATGTAAAAAATGACCGGAAAGTCGTCACGCCAGTATTGGCGATCGATATAAGCATGATTATGAGAAATAAAATCGACCGCTTCCCTGACCTGAGTCCCCATAGCCACTTGCAGCAGGGTCATAACCATTGCCGCGATTAACACGGTTTTAAATTTGTCCGGCAGCGCCCGAATATCAATCCGGGCGATGGCATCCCGTTGCGAACGGGCAATCGTATAAATAAGCAATGCCACTATAAACAAAGCCAGCAGCATGTGTAAGGTGATCATCAAGGGCTTGAGATTGCTTGCCACGACCGTGAACCTAGCCATCCTTGAAAACCGACCAGCAAAAACACGCTGACCGCCAAATAAAAAATGGTTTTGTCGGTTTTAAGATAGATGCGTGACGACCAGGCCGTCAGACAAAATCAAGAATCCAATCGTCACGCCGACCAGGCGATTGGTATACTCGGTCCAGGTTTTTACCGGGTTGAACTGGGTATTTTCATAACCGCGCTGCGCATAAATCTCATGATAATTGGCGGGTAACTGGGATTCATCAGTCGGCGGCACCCATTGCCCAAAGCAGGTCGGCCAGTCGGGACAACCCATGCCTGCGCCTGAAGCTCTGACGATTCCGCCAACGAGAATGACAAAATAAACGGCAAAAATTGTAATGGTGCCTAATCGGCGAAAACGTGCGGCGGCTTCAGTATTAATCATAGTTTTAAACGTTTTTAGGGAGCAATATTTGAAATGCCTGAGCTATTAAATAATAGACACTAAAATTATACCGTTAATAAGGTAACTTTATCTTGGTTATAATCTTTCAGCTTAAGATTATAAGTATTTGTATCCGAAACGTTGCAGCACAATTAGCATTTTGCAGCTATTCTGCCTGTTTTGCGCGCATAGCACTTTGCCAATGCCCTGTTCCGTGTCTGCGGCCTCGTCAATGATGATTGAATTAGGCTCAGGAGACGCTAAAGTGTCGCATTCGGCAACAAACATCTCCCTTTTCGCCTTGCCCAGGTAATGCGTCCGGGCAACAATTTCCTGCCCAGTGTAACAGCCCTTGTTGAAACTGATGCCGCCCAACTTATCCAGATTAAGCATTTGCGGAATAAACTCCTCGGATGTTGCTGCGCTCAGCCAGGGAATCCCTGAAATTATATCGAGATAGCGCCACTGCGCCGAATCTTCCGGCTGGAAGCCCCGCTTAACCTGTTCCGACCAGAACTTCTGAGCGTTATCGGCCTTAACAATAATCAGGCTGCGATTCTGAAGATTGACAGCGATATTTTCCTCTCTGCTTGTTGCAAAATCGGGGAACCCGCCTGGTTGCGATGTGCCGTAAGATAAACCGATCAGGCACAATTCATCCGATCTGTCGGTTAAGGTCACGTCCGAGCGCAACACATACATCTGGAGCCTTTTTTGGACTGATGGCAATAATTCTTGGGGCAAAACCAGCAAAAAAGCATCGGCGTTTTTAACCAGCAGAAAAGTTGTAATCGCCCTGCCCTTAGGATTACACATCGCGCCCAGGCTGCTTTTTATATCAGTGATGTCATTAATGTTACAGGTGATTTGCCCCTGCAAAAACTTAGCAGCATCGTTCCCGGCAACCGTCAAAACGCCCAGATGCGCAATGGGATAAATACGCTGATTGCCTTCATGCAGGGATGATGGAAAAACAATGTCGGTATCGTTCTCAAAGTTCGCGTGTTCGGCAAGCAGCCAGTTTTTCCAGTCAGAGTTCATTGAAATAAAATAATGGGGAGTTAAAGTCAATTGATTATATCGCTGTTCGGACACAGACAAAAAGCCTGCCGATCCACAGCAATGCAGGTATCATCTTAAACCGGACAACCCGGAACCAAAATTAAAAGCTTTTATTCACCACGAAGACACGAAGGAATCAATCTTCGTGTCTTCGTGGTGACATTTTTTGAATCGAATTCATTTGTGTTTTTCGTGGACGAAATGATTTTTTAGGATAACTACTGCGGACACCGGATTTTGAATGTCATAAAATATGCAATTTAGAACATTAAGGTTCAAAGCTAGCTTTGAACTCCGACATCCACGCCTTCTGGAGTCCAAAGCTAGCTTTGGACACTTCAAAGTCGGCAATAAAGCGTGAGCAGGATTCTCAGCCAAAAATAGACCAAGGGGCGTCGAAATTTGCCGAAAAAACACGAACCACCGCTGCTGCTGGAGCTTAAGCCATCCAAGCGCTTAAAGCAGCTGCTTGTTGTTATGCATGGGCTGGCTTTGGGATCAAGCATCGCCAATGCGTTACCGGTTGCGATCAAATTGGCTTTGCTGGCCGGAATTTGCCTGCATCTTTGGTTTCGTTTTAAGCGATTAAAAAGCAAGCAGTTCTCCATCAAACAATCTGAAGCAGCAGGCTGGGAAATATCCAACGGCAATGACTTTGAAGCGGTTCAAATCCTGAATTCAACCGTCATCACCGTATTCGCGATATTTCTACATTTCAACAATGATGCCGGAAAGCAGTCGGTGCTGATCGTCAACGACGCGTTAAGCGAGGCCGACTATCGGTATCTTATCGTTAGGCTGAAAACCGCCTAGCTTTTTCCGGAGGCAGATGATTTTTTAGTGGAAAGCCTAGATTTAAGCCCCCAGGCCAAAAGGTACTGAATCTTGCGGTTTCCGTTACTCAAGCGGTTAAAGAGTACTTCAAATAATTGTTTGTAAAACACATAACCTTTAATAGGATGAGCATCCAGGTAGGCGCCAAGCCTTTCCCCGTTTATTTCCAGCAAACAGCCGTCGGTAATCGCTATAACTGTCGCTGTCCGAACGCCTGACTCATGAAGACAGGTATCGCCGAAAAGATCGCCCTTGCCCAAGTCGCCGAGCCCCGGTTTCGCGTTTCGGCTGTCTTCCAGCTCCACATCCACAGACACCCGCAGTTGGCCGCTTTCAATGAAAAACAATGACTTGCCCACATCGCCTTCCTTAACGATTGTTGCATCCGCGTAAAAATTCCGACGATTCCAAGCCGCCCCTTCGATAAAACAGGGGTCATTGATTATTTCATTGATTATCTTTTCCATGGCCGTATATATAAGTTATTCAGTCGCATTCCAGTCCATCGACGCGCTGAAAGCCCCTTGGCAGTGCCAGGCCCCTTTTGGCGCGATTGCCGGAATAATGTTCAATATCCGCGCCTTTAAGCATCAGATGACGTTTACCGGCAATGACTTTCAACTGGCCGTTTTCAGGCAGCGCCACCGCTGCGACCACGTAATCTTTCCCGCCGGTCAGATCGGCGCTCGGGATTTGAATCAGTTTATTGCCTTTGCCTTTCGCTAGCGCCGGCAACTCGGCCACCGGAAAAATCAGCAAGCGGCCTTGCAAAGTCACCACCGCCAGCGAGTCGGATTCGTTGCGTATCGGCGCGGGTTTTAATACCTTGGCGCCGTCCGGCAGCGTGATCAGCAGTTTACCGGCCTTGTTCTTGCTCAACAATTCTTTTAGCTGAACCCGGAAACCATAACCGAAATGGCTGGCAAGCACGTACCAGTCATCGGGTGATCCTGCCAGAAGATGCAAAAACAACGAGCCCGGCGGCGGATTGAGTCGCCCGGTCAACGGTTCGCCCTGGCTCCTGGCCGACGGCAGATCGTGCGCCGCAGTGCTGTATGCCCGCCCGGTGGAATCGAGGATATAAACCGGCTGCGTGGTCCGGCATTTGACCGCATCCAGAAAGCCGTCGCCGGAACGGTAACTTAGACTGGCAACGTCAATATCATGGCCTTTTGCCGCCCTGATCCAGCCTTTATCCGACAAAATAACGGTTAACGGCTCGTTGGTGATTAACGCCGTTGTATCCAGAGCTTGGGAGGCATCTCTGGAAACGATCGGCGAGCGACGGTCATCGCCGTATTTTTCCGCATCGCGCTCCAGTTCTTTTCTGATCAGGCGATTTAGCAGGCGCGGTGAACCCAGGGTTTTTTCCAGCGCGGCGCGTTCCAGTTCCAGCTCGTCCTGCTCGCCGCGAATCTTCATCTCTTCGAGCTTGGCCAGATGCCGCAACTTTAATTCCAGTATCGCTTCGGCCTGAATGTCGCTGATACCGAAGCGCTCCATCAGCACCGGTTTGGGATGGTCTTCACTGCGGATAATGGCGATGACTTCGTCGATATTCAGATAGGCAATCAGCAAGCCATCCAAAATGTGCAAGCGCGCCAACACCTTGTCCAGCCGATATTGCAGACGTTTTCGCACCGTTTCGGTACGAAACGCCAGCCATTCGACCAGAATGTCCCTGAGCCCTTTAACCTTGGGCCGTCCGTCCAGGCCGATCATGTTCAGGTTGACTCGATAGCTTTTTTCCAGATCGGTCGTCGCGAACAGATGCGACATCACCTCGTCCACATCGATCCGTTTGGAGCGCGGAATCACCAGCAGCCGGGTCGGATTTTCATGATCCGATTCGTCCCGCAAATCCTCGATCATCGGCAGCTTTTTCGCCAGCATTTGCGCGGCGATCTGCTCCATCAATTTAGCGCCGGAAACCTGATGCGGCAACGCGGTGATCACGATATTGCCGTCTTCCTGCTCGTATTTGGCGCGCATTTTGATCGAGCCGCCGCCGCTGATATACATCTTCTGTATCTCATCGGCCGAGGTGATGATTTCCGCATCGGTCGGGTAATCGGGGCCTTTGATATGGCTGAACAATGTTTCCAAGCGTACTGTCCGGGTCATCCAGTAATTGGATGCAGGCACTGGCGACTTCGCGCAGATTATGCGGCGGTATATCGGTCGCCATGCCGACCGCGATGCCCATCGTGCCGTTCAGCAGTATATTCGGCAGACGGGCAGGCAACAGCACCGGCTCTTTCAGCGTGGCATCGAAATTATCCGCCCAGTCGACCGTGCCCTGTCCCAATTCGCTTAACAAGGTTTGCGCATAGGCAGTCAGGCGCGATTCTGTATAACGCATCGCGGCAAAGGATTTTGGATCGTCCGGTGAGCCCCAGTTGCCCTGCCCGTCAACCAGCGGATAGCGGTAGGAGAAATCCTGCGCCATCAATACCATCGCTTCATAGCAGGCGGAATCACCGTGCGGATGGTATTTACCCAGCACGTCACCGACGGTTCTGGCCGATTTCTTAAACTTGGCCGTCGCCGTCAAACCCAGCTCGGACATCGCATAAACGATACGCCGCTGCACCGGTTTTAAACCGTCGGCAATATTCGGCAAGGCCCGGTCCAAAATCACATACATGGAATAATCCAAATAGGCTTTTTCGGTAAAATCCTTTAACGGCAGTTGTTCAAAATTTCCCTGCATGATCATAAATTACAATTCAACCTTATGCTTTTTCATCTGTTATTTAACTTGATTATAACTCGTCGCCCGGAATCACTTCACGGCTTGGAATCTTGGCCAATAAACGTTGAAAAGCTTGTTTATCGGCACGTTGCTGCAAATAATCTTCGTTGCCTTTTCGTCAATCGCGCTGACGATATGCCGACTTAGAGAAGTAATTATAAATCTTAAAAAATTATCTTTATTCATATAATTTTAATTTTAAATTTCCAACGGCAATAGACAGGGCAAAAAACGCAACCCCTGACTGACTTGTTGTTTGTTGAAGGCATCAACTAGAAGTTGCAGAAAATTCATGATAGGACTAGCATGCTGAATGCCAGCCTCAAGTCTCTGGTGGTATTTCATTTTTCTTTCAGTCAGTTATCGGGAGATTATCATGCAAAACCAAGACGAGCATACCAACAAAACCGACACCCCCCCATCTTCAACGGATTCAGACGATATTGTAGAGAATGTTGTAGGGAACCTTAAGACACTGTTAATAGCCATCGGCGGCCTAGCGCTGGTTTTATCCATACTTGTATTACTACCGATGTTTCTAACCTACTTGTCTGAGGGCGATTATCGCGCTCCGTCAGAGATTCACCCAACAGACACTGCCGCCAAAAGCGGTCAAAACACCTATAAGCCAGATAAATAGGAAATGGACACAAGGGCGGGCAAAAAGCCTGCCCGCCCTATCTGCTCTGCTTAATCGCCCAGGCCACATCGGCGGCTTGCCGGTTTTCCTTGACATCATGCCCCCGAAACATCTGCACGCCCGCCATCACGCCTAAAGCCGTAGTCACTGCGGTGGCGGTGACCAGTTCCGAAGGCTCAGATACATCACAGGTCGTGCCCATAAACCGCTTGCGGCTGGTGCCTAACAGCACCGGAAAACCCGTTGCCACCAACGCATCAAGATGGGCCAGCAAATAAGCTTCTGCATCCAGCACCTCCCTGCTCTCTATTTTCAGAGTGTTTTCAAACCCTTTGGTAATACACAATAATGATGCGGACTGTCTCTATAATACAGGGTATTTGGATGACAACATCTGGATTGGAGTGAAAATTTTCGATATACAGACATGCAATCTCAGATTGCGCACTATGATGTTGGACGCATACCGCCTTTCGAAGCTATACTCAACTACCACAAAAAATTGTCAGCTATTTTTAGACAGCTTAACTGTGGAACTAAATATTTCACATCCGGCTAACGATAATTACCCTCTAAACAAAACGATGACTGCATCCAGCGATAAAGAAAAAACGCCCCAGCAAATCATTGAAGGCATAGTTAACACGGTTTTAACCGAAGTCTATGAAGGTAAAAACATACCGCCTGAAATAAAAAGACGGGCTAAAGAGCTGGCCGGTAAATTCGAATACGCCGATGCGACTTATTTGGGGCCGGAGGCAAGACGGGCAGCAGGGCGTGAGTATGACGAATGGATCGATGAGATATTTCGCGCCACCCAAAAAGGCGCGTGGCGTGAAGATTTATTGAAGCAATTCATCGAAAAACTCGATTTGTTTATGCAGCAAGGCAAAACCGATGCCTTGTTTGCGATGGTGATAGAAGAAATCCGTAGCGAACGGCAATTTGTCCGCTATCAACTCAGGGCAAAAGCTGGAAACATTCACGAGAATCGCTGGCGAAACTACAAGACTAATTTGCAGGATGGGCTGGAACGGCCATTTTTTCGCGCCTTGCTGGATGCAGACCCGAAACATGCCGATATTAATGTGTGGTTCGGCCGGGCTTTGGCCGATGTTTACCCTTATACGGGAGAACTCAACGCCCTACTCCACGATCCGAAAACCAGGGATGAACGCGGCGACAATTTGCTGGATGTATTCTGGTTATCGGCCATGGTGCTTAGATCGGAGCAAGCCGACCAACCGCACCGGCTACTGCTGGTTGCCTACCCTAACCACGGTACGGCGGTTATTCCCAAGGTGGGACGTTCGGCTACCCAGGAATGGCGGGTCATGCAATTGCTGCACATCGCCTATCAACAACTGGATCACGAAATCGGCAATTTGGACAAACGCATTGCCGCCCAACGCGGCGATATGATCCGTGATCTGGGACAAAGCTTTCTGGCCCATGAGCTGCATACGCATTTGGCAAATTTACATGACTTGCAGACGATGATCATAAACAACATGCAACCTTTATTGTTGCATTACCCTAAAGATTCGAATATTCAAACAGTCGGTACGCATGTGTTGGAGGCGGCCCAACAAACCACGCGCTTGTTTAACGTCGTCCATGCTTATAACAACATGATGCGCGCACGCGGCGTGGAAAGTTTTACCCTGAGCGAGGTTCTTGAAGAGTCGATTGCCACCATCCGGGTTCGGGCGCGTGATTACGCCAAGGCGCGTATTCTACTGGAGCGCAAACGCGCTCATGGCATTAATCTGGAAACCGACCACGGTCTATTGTTAATTGTACTGATTAATATCCTGGTCAATGCCACCCAGGCCATTCACGAGGCCCGCTCATCATCAAGTACCGTACCTGAAGGCGGCGACAGAATCAGCATTCTGGTGGATTCGGAGCCGGAAGAGGCCGAACTCGCCTTGTTGATCGCCAACACTGGTCCGCCAATAGCGCCGGAATTACAGGAACGGGTATTCGACCGGGGCTTTACTACTCGCCGTCATGGCCACGGTCAAGGTTTATATTTATGCAAACAAATCCTGCAATCCTTGGGCGGCAGCATACATTACTGTGATCCTAAACAACGCGGTTTACCTGCTGGAGCGGCGTTTTGCCTTAAACTCAATCGTATTCGTCAACTTAAACCATCAAGCTAAGAGAAATATGTCATGAACACCAACCGTACACCGGAATTAGATGACAGCGAAGAGGCTAATTTATCGACATCGGAAAAATTGCTTGCCGAGCAGTTAGCAAATGCTAAAGTCGGCATGCATGATGCACTACAACAAGCCATGCAGCCTCAAGCCACTCACCCAGACTGTTACCGTCTGTTGGTAGTTGATGACACCAAGATTTTTTTAGACATGGTTATACCAGCCGCAGATACACTGAATAAAAAGCATCAGAGCAATCTAGTTGTGGAGACATTGAATCCTAAAAATGTAGATGATGCCCGCAACCGTATTATCGAAGCTTTTAACAACAAAAAACCTTTTGATTATGTGTTACTGGATTTTTCTTACGTTCATACAAACTTTACTGGCCTGGACATTTTGGCAACCTTGCGTCCTGATGATAAGCCCTTACTTCCGTTAGCAGGACAAGGCACCGAAGCTATCCATTTATTTTATTTGCCGGTAGCCATCGTCACCCGCGGCGGTTCTGCAGAAAACATAGACCAATATTTTGAAGAAAAAGCTTTAGGCGCGGGAGCTGATAAAGTTTATTTGGAAAAAGGCTTTACCAGCCAGACTAACGAAAGCGGCTTAACGCCTGAACCGCTATTGGAGGCTTTGCTTAAAGGCGGTTTTAAGGAAATGCGTTTTCGTGCCTGGGCGAGGCTTTGGCAAAATTTACGGGAACAACTTGAAGACTGTATTAAACAACAATTGGACGCAAACAAATGGATGAAAACAAGCCTGATTGATGAAGCCCTGGCTGAAGTGTGGAACATTCTCGAAATACCGCTTAAGCAATCAGGTTATGCCAGCCATATAACCATGCGAATTTTGAAACCCGATAAACGAGGCAAACCGTATTGGCATTTGCATAAAGTTGGCTCATCGGATAATAGCGTTCATTGCCCCGCAGTTATTCCCTGGGATGCAGTGCCGATATTAGCTACCTGTTTAACAGAAAAGCCCCCCATTATCCATAGCCCGGAAGCTTTACAGGAAACCGATTTATTTCCTAATACAAAAGATCGGAAATTTCCAGAGTTTAGCCATTATTTAGACCGTAGCGCCATGGTGGCCCGGATAGATACAAAAAACAGTCCTGCGGGTACTTTTTTTATTACCCGCGAACCTGGTTTGCCGCCTTTTTTTAACGAAGACCAAGCTAATTTGCGTATTATTGTCGAGCGTTTAGGGCTGTTTCATCGGGAACTGACCATGCGCTGGCGCAATCATCACCGCCAGTTGGGTTTAGTGAAATTAGGTAAGGATTTATTGGAAATAGCACAAGAAGATACCGACCAATCAAACGGTGAAATAGCCGAAGACATTATTGTCGCCAAGGCAGTGAAGGTGCTTCATTTCCATTTACACCGTTTACGCAATATTTTTACTGAAGACGAGAACAAAAATCCCGCCCTTACCGGCCGAGTCAGTATTCGTTTAATTGAACCCGGTACAGGATGCTTGGTGCGGCCGGATCAACGGAACTGGCAAGCTGAAACCAACCAAAATAAAACCCATGTTCCACGCTGGGCATTAGGCTTTGATACTAAAGATTCAGAACCCAAAAAATTTACTATCGATAACGATGCACGCTATCAAACTCTCTTAGAAGAAGGGCAGCCAAAATTTCTTTCGAGCAAGACGCTTAAGCCTAAAGATGTGGATGAAAATAGGCGAAATAAAACCCGTACCAAAATGTTGGCTCCCATTAAAGCGGGTAACGTAGTCGTTGGCGCTATCGACGTTGAACATCAATTTGAAAACTTTTATGGAGAATCTGAAAATGCTTCCGCCTATTACACCTTATTGCAGGCAGTCGCATTGGAGGTCGGTCATGCCTTATTATCGTTACGTGCTCGCCGGATGCAAAGAAAGCTATTGCAACTACTCACTATTACCGGTCAGGATAAGCAGGATACGGTCATTACTAAACTTATGGAGGTGCTGTTTAACTATACCGCTTGCGCAGTAGGAATGTGGCTAGAACCGGATGGGGATGATTGGAAAATTGGCAATGTGTGGGAATGCCCGCAGGATTATGATAAAGACAAACCCGCACCGACAAGATTTGCCATTGATCGTAAAAAACAAACTAATCGCCTGGAACAGTGGCGACGCCATATTAGAGATGATTTTGGAAAAACCTTGATACGTAAAGTAGTTAAAGGTGAGCTAGCTGATAATGATCAAGAGTTAGTATTTTATCATGAAGAAGGTTTTGCCTCTGATGAACGCTTGGGGATTAAAACCCGTTCACAAGCAGTTCTGGCTTTACGTGACCCTGATACTAAAGAATGGTTGGGGGTATTTAGCCTGTTGTTTAATCAAATACCTGGTTTAGATGAAAAACGACAAAAACCTCTATTAAGAGAAGCCGCACGTTTTGCCGCCAATTATTTATCGATACAACGTAAAAACCGTGAGTATTGGATGAACAGTCAAATCATGCAGCAGCAGGCACAGTTAGGCTCGGCTTATCAACAATTGCGTCATTCGTTAAAACTGCAAATAGGCGGAGCGAATGGAGCTATCGATATGCTATTGAAGGAGCTGGAAAAAAGTCACTTACAATCTAACAATATTGACAAACAAACCAATATCATTAAGCAGTTTTTTAGCAATTTTAGCAAAGATATTGATGTCAGCAGAGCTCTTTTGGATCCACCTAAGTTAGGCAAGGTTGATTTGCGCAGTGAGTGGCAAGCGGTGCGCGAACAATTAGCCAGTTATGCCAATGAGCATCACGTTTACATAGAAGAGCTAACCGAAACGCTTAAAGTATACGCGGATAGCGAAATTGTCAAAATAGTGTTCACTAATTTAATCGATAATGCCATTGAAGCGATGATAACGGCGGGAGTGTCAAAACGTCATATAACTTGCAAGCTTTTACTAAATCCACAGCCTGACAAATGCCAGATAGCTGTGCGCAACACGGGTACAGCTATTCCTCCCTCTATTGCTAGCCGCTTATTTAAAGAAAATGGTATTTCTTCAAAACCAACAGGTACCGGTTTTGGCACTTATTTTTCTGCCTTTTTATTAGCACGATCTGGAGCCAGTATTGAGTACGACTCTAGTTATCAGCAAGGTGCACAGTTTAATTTAACTTTTCCATTACAAGGAGAAACAGATGTCAGCAACTTCTGATAAATCTTTTATTTTCCAAGTTTTGATTATTGAAGATGAACCCACTTGGTATGAACCTATGGCAGCGTTTTTAGAAGATTTTGCTGACAAAAAAATGCTTGAGTTAGTTATAACACTGGCCAAGAATTGTGTTGAAGCGAGATCGTATTTAGCCGACGGCGTATTTCATGTAGTGGCTATCGACCTACTACTACCTGATCAAATCGATGAACCGATAACTTCTTCTGGCATTGCTTTGGCAGAGTTTATAAGTACGCAAGCACCTTTAACATGGGCGCATTTTTTCTCCGGTCATGCTGAGAAAAAAGGGCTTGAACTCTTTAATGAGGTCATCGCTGGTAAACATCTTCCTGCTATTTTGGAAAAAGCTTGTAGCGACAACGAAGAGGGTCGCTACACACAAAAGCAATGGGCAGAGCGTATTGTAGCGGCACTGTTGCCACGCTCTAAAGCCTTAAGTCTAGACATCGTTAAAAAACGTCCAGAACTTCAAAATAATTTGGGGGAATGTTCAGATTTAGGTGAAAGCATGGATTTTGCTTTCAACGCCGCCCGATACCACTTGCCACCTGGTTTAGCTTTAAGTTGTACCTATGTCCATCAGTGGGCCGAAAATGGCGAAGCCCACAAATTGACTGCGTTTAAACAAGTATTGGACTTGGCTGAATATGTGCAACATTGGTTATGGATACAAGCGATGGCTTGGCTGACCGCGATGTCACAGACCGATAAATTAGCTTGGCTTTCTCAGGGCAATGCAGAAAAATCACCTACCCGTTTTACTATGCAAGAATCGTTCAAAATGATGATTGAACATATTGCCCAATCACCGCAAGCAGATCTTGCCAGCTTGTGGCTAGCGCATTTGCATTTTCAGCCCGATGCCGGAACGATGAGTATTATTGAAGCCTTAAACTTTACACGTGAACTGCGTAACAAGCACAGCCACAATGATGAACCCAATCCCCCTCCTATAATTTCGAATAAGGAGCCACCTTGGCAACAACTGGTTATACCTTTGCGCGTTTTGATGGATGCTGCGGCTTTTTTTGCAGCCTACCCTATTGTCCACGGCCCTGACCACGCTGCCGATGGGCGTTGGCGCTTTACCGTGTTGCAAGGTACAGATAAGCTACCACTTATAAAAGAATGGTCGTTGGCCGCTGGCGTAGTGGGTGAAGGGAAGCCCTTCTCAAAGCCTCCACGCCCTGACAATGATCATCTTTATGCTTTGTGGCCTTGTGCGGAAGGTAAACTTGGTTTGCTCAAGCTTTGGCCATTTGTCGAATATCGTCTTCCAGACTCGAAGGGAAGCCATTTTGACATTTCACTATTCTGCGGATTGGCTTCAAGGAAAAAACAACAATTATGGGAACGCAGCGCTATAAGCAATGGAACGAACAGAAACGATAAACCTGACGAGCGGCGCATGAACCGCTTGTTCGAACTTGGTCTGAAATAACTAGAGTTGAAGTTGAGATATAGATGTCCCAAATAGCCCCCCAATCTACTGATCACCAAGTCCGGCTTTTGCTGCCATTTTTCCTGGATCGAGATGTTTTGTGCGAAGCCAAGGAGGCTTTATGCAACTGGTCTCACGTAAGCCGCAAGTCCAGAAAATGCTGGCAAGAACCCGAGATGATTCCGAAACTCTACCAAGAGGAAGCTCTGCCTAATGTTGGTGACTTTCTTTTTGCCAAGGGTAGCGGATGCTGTGCCTATTTTCGAGTACTGGATGAGACACGGAATTTTTGGTTCAAAAATGGCGGTACTTTTTCAAAACATACTGAATTCACGCAGGTTGCAGTCGAGGGAAGACCCACTGAATTCGAAGTAACTATCACTGACATTGAACTATTCCTGTCGCCCCATGGGGCTGGCATATTTTCAGTCATTATTGCGCCGAAGCACTGCGAAGACTCACGCTATCTTCAGGAATTAAATTATCGTTTGTCACAAACACGAAAATCCACTACCTATCCGTTTCATCTGCCGCATAACGAAAAGAATAAAAACCCCAAACCCGCACCAAACGCGCCTTTAGTGGAGCGATTAGGTCAGGCTGGTGGTGCCTTTACACTAATGGAATGGGTCAACTTTCTTTTGCAACCGTTAGAATCTCTAAATTTTCGTCCTATGCAACAGCAGTTCTCTGTGTATTCAGTAACCCGTTTTGGTATAGCTGCCGACTTTACCGACTCGCAAATACAAGCGAATTTTCGCTCCTATCTCGCAGCAGTCGCACATGTAGAAGAATATAACCACGTCGGCAGTCTGCAAGTCACTGCGCAAGTGCTAAACCCACGCCACTTTGCAGCGGTCGGCAGCTTAGGCGTAGCGCATCTTGTGTCTGACCAAAATCAGCCACCACGCGATTTTGACGAACAACGTATGGCTGTTTCACTGTACAAATACTTTGTACCTTACCTGCTAACCCTAATGCAGCGTATTGCTTTGCAAGGCATACTCGAGCAAGCTCGGAACATTCTTGTAGTAAGCAGCACAGACACTCAAAACCACGCCATGTGTTTCAATGTACGCTTGCGAGAACTCAATCGCCACACTTTGGCGTTCACCGTCAATGGCTGGTTTACCGAGACCAGTAGTCGTGAAGTCGTCAACCAGTATTACACCCTAGCGCAACGCGGTCTGCGAGTGCAAGACAGCTTTCAAACTGTCCAGCGTGCGCTACACGATGCAGAAGTCATGGATAACGACTGCTTTCAAAATGACACATTGCGTAATATGGGCGAGTTGGCCAAACAAGCTAATCGTAGCGTCGGAATCGTTGCCCATGTTCAATCCAAGGTGGAGTGGCTGGAAGTTTTTTTTGTGTCTTACTATGCAACGGCTTTGGCGTATTACATCAATCACGATGGCACCTTGTTCAATCATTACTATACTGTTGCCAGTCTAATCGGGGCACCCATCGTATCTGGCTTAATCGCCTTTTTTGGTTTGAGTCCGCATAAAATTCATTTGCACAACGACCAAGGACATTCGGGTGAGCATTCGGCGAAAAACTCCCTCGGTTTTTTGCTTGCCTTAGTGCTAATGTTTATCCTCTGGTTGATGATAGGCTTTTGTTGGTTTGAAAACCCACTGCCTACTGAACATTCGCAGCCTTCGACCGCCACGCTAATAGTAAAAAGTACTGTCATCTAGCCATTTTGTGCGCCGCAAATTAATGCATTAAGTATACTCATCCAATTTCGGCACCTTCCCCATTTTCTGCTGAACGACAGCATTGTTTGTTTAGCGTTCGCTGAATAGCTACGAATCTTTTAACCTATCTACTCTGCTTAATCGCCCAGGCCACATCGGCGGCTTGCCGGTTTTCCTTGACATCATGCACCCGAAACATCTGCACGCCCGCCATCACGCCCAAGGCTGTGGTTACTGCGGTGGCGGTGACCAGTTCCGAAGGCTCAGATACATCACAGATCGTGCCCATAAACCGCTTGCGGCTGGTGCCTAACAGCACCGGGAAACCGGTTGCCACCAAACTATCAAGATGCGCCAGCAAATCAAGATTATCCTGCTTGCGCTTGCCGAATCCGATGCCCGGATCGATCGAGATGGCTTCTTTTTTAACGCCCGCCTTCAAGGCCGCATCAATGCTTTCATGCAGGGCATCGAGCACTTCCTGCACGACATTCTCATAATGCGGACTGTCCTGCATGATTTTTGGCGTTCCCTGGCTGTGCATCAAAATAATCGGCGCGCCGGTTTGCGCGGCCAATGTCAGGATTTCCGGGTCCGCCCTGCCGCCTGACACATCGTTGACAATATCGGCTCCGACATCCAGCGCCGCTTTGGCAACCTCGCTCAACGTCGTATCAATGCTGATTAAAACATCGCTGTTCAATTGCTGCCTGATGGCTTCAATGACCGGAACGACCCGCTCGATTTGCTCGCTGGCTGCAACCGGATCAGATCCGGGACGGGTTGACTCGCCGCCAATATCAATAATATCGACGCCTTCGGACAACATAAGTTCGACCTGCTGCATGGCGGCATCAAGGCCTGAGTATTTGCCGCCATCTGAAAAACTGTCCGGGGTTACATTTAAAATCCCCATAATCAGCGGCTTGTTAATATTACTGAACATTCCTTAAAAGCTCCTGTGCGCGAAATCGGCGTATTGATTGATGTATAATAACCAATTGTTTTCGACCCCGATTGAATTTAATGTCTAAACCACGATTAGCCTGGGCCATCACCGGTTCCGGTCATTATATAGAAGAATGCCTGGACTTCATGCTGACCCTGGATGATGTTGATGTCTACCTAAGCCTGGCCGGTGAAGAGGTGTTGCTTATGTACGGTATTAAACTCGAAGACATCCGCAAAAAGTTTCATGTGTACCGCGATAAAACCGCCTCTGCGCCGCCGGTCGGCCATTTTTACAAAGGCCATTACCACACCTTTGTGATGGCCCCGACCACGTCGAATACGGTTGCCAAATGCGTGCTGGGCATTGCCGACTCGCTGGTGACCAATCTTTATTCCCAGGCCGGAAAATGCAAAGTCCCAAGCATTGTCTACCCTTGCGACATAGCACCGGAAATGGAAACGACCGCTCCGGGCGGCAAAGTCATGGTTTATCCGCGCAAAATAGACTTGGAAGGCACGGCCAAATTACGCACTTTTGAATACACGACCGTCGTCGAAAGCGTCGATGAGTTGATCGTCAAAGTCAAAGAACGGCTACAATCCCTGCCATGAGCGAACATATCCTCTTTCTTACCGGCAGACTGGCGGAAAAACAGCTGCATAACATCCTGGAAAAAATGCGGCCGGAATTCACTTATATCGTGCATGACCTGGGTCTTAAGGTCGCGGCATTGATGACCGCCGACATGATAGGCCGCCGTCTGACCGACACTTTCGGCGCCGACCGCATACTGGTGCCCGGTCGCTGCCGCGGCGATCTGGAAGCCTTGTCCAAAGACATGGGTTTGCCGATAGAACGCGGCCCGGACGAACTGAAAGACTTGCCGATGTTTTTCGGACAAGCCGCGCACAAGATTGAATTAAACCGCTACAACGTCAAAATCTTTGCCGAAATCGTCGATGCGCCCAATATCAGCGTCGAAGAGGCGGTCAAGCGCGCCTATTACTACAAGCACAATGGCGCGAATGTGATCGACATAGGTTGTTTGCCGAGCACCGATTTTCCGCACATGGAAGACATCATCCGCACCTTGAAGCAGGAAGGCTTTACCGTCAGCATCGATTCGCTGGAAACGGACGATTTGCTCAGAGGCGGCAAAGCGGGCGCCGATTACATGCTCAGCCTGCACGAAAGCACCTTGTGGGTCGCCGATGAGGTCGCGGCAACGCCGATTTTAATCCCGGAAAGACACGAAGATTTGGCGTCACTGGATAGAGCTATCAAAATCATGCAGGCGAAAAACCGCCACTTTATCGTCGACCCAATTTTAGATCCGCTGCACTTTGGCTTCACGCAATCCATCGTGCGTTATCATGAAGTCAGGAAGAACCATCCCGATATTGAAATGATGTTGGGTGTCGGCAACATCACCGAACTGACCCATGCCGACACTCTGGGCATGAATGCGTTGCTGCTCGGTATCTGCTCGGAACTCAACATCAACAGCATCCTCGCCACCGAAGTCAGCAAGCATGCCTGCCGCGCGGTCAAAGAAGCCGACCTGGCGCGCCGCATCATGTTTGCAGCGAAAGAGCATAACATGCTGCCCAAGCATATCGATCCGGGCTTAATGGCTTTGCATGAAACATCGCCCTTTCCTTATAGCCTGGAAGAAATCAAGGAGCTGGCCGGGCAAATCAAAGATCCCAGTTACCGCGTCCAGATCAGCGCCGAAGGCGTGCATATTTTCAACCGCGACGGCATGCACAGCGCCACCGACCCGTTCGACCTGTTTCCGAAACTGCATGTTGAAACCGATGGCGGCCATGCTTTTTATCTGGGCGTCGAGCTAGCCCGCGCTGAAATAGCGTGGCAATTGGGCAAACGCTATACCCAGGATCAAGCGCTGCAATGGGGCTGTGCGACCGAAAGCGCAGAATCCACCGTCGACCTGCACACCTTTAAACCGGCCGGAACAACCCTAAAAAAGCACTAATGATTCAAGAAACCATCGTCATCACCCAAAACAGTTCAGGCCGACCGCATATTGCGCCGATGGGCGTTCATCTTATCGCCAGGGATGGTGTGTATGCCGCAAGCCAGCCTGGAGCTGGCGCGGCGGCTGAAGCGCAAGATGAATTCATCATCCTGCCGTTCCGCCCTTCGACCACGCTGAACAACCTGCTGGAAAGCAAAACCGCTGTCATCAACTATTGCGACGATGTGCGGGTCTTTGCCGGATGTCTGACCGGGCGCCGCGACTGGCCGTTAAAACCGGCGGAAAAAATCAACGGTCAAGTGCTAGCCTGCGCGTTGGCGCACACCGAAGTCGAGCTGGTTCGCGTTGAAGACGACGAAACCCGGCCCAAATTATTCTGCAAAGCCGTGCACACCGTTAATCATGCGCCCTTTAAAGGCTTTAACCGCGCCCAATATTCGGTGCTGGAAGCGGCGATTTTAATCAGCCGTTTGAACATGATTCCATTGGAAAAAATAGAAGCTGAAATCGACTATCTGCGTATCGGCTTGGAGAAAACAGCCGGGGATCGGGAACTGGAAGCTTGGGGTTGGTTGATGACGGTTATTGATAGTTTTAAGAGTGGGGCCAACGCATGACCGGAATGCTCGCCAGCGTCAACAGCGTGGAAGAAGCCTTATTGGCATTAACTGAGAACGTCGACATTATCGACCTGAAACAACCGGCTTTAGGCGCTTTAGGCGCGCTGGAAACCAATCTGGTCAAAACCATTGTTGATGCCATTGATGGCCGCTGTCCCGTCAGCGCAACCGTTGGCGACCTGCCGATGCAGCCGGAGATTATCTACCAGGCAGTCAAAGCGATGAGCGAGACCGGCGTCGATTATGTCAAAATCGGCTTTTTTCCCGGCGGCGACTGGCAGGGAACTATTGAAAAACTCGCTATGCTCCCGCGCACGCTGAACTTGATAGCCGTATTATTCGCCGATACCCAATTGAATTTTGCTGTGATAGACTCGCTGGCGAACGCCGGTTTCAAAGGCGTGATGGTCGACACCATGAACAAAACCAGCGGCCCCTTAACCCAGGCCATGGCAAAAACCGACATAGCCCGATTCGTCCAGCTGGCAAAAGACCGTTCTTTACTCTGTGGACTTGCCGGATCGCTCAGGCTGGAAGATATAGCCGAACTGACGCCCTACCAGCCGGATTACCTCGGTTTCAGAGGCGCATTATGTCTGGAACACAACAGAACAGCGCAATTAAGCAGGTCGTCAATTATGCAGATAAAGCAGGCTATAGATAACCAGAATCTACTCCAAACAGAAAACCGCATATTAATTGCCGATGACAGTGAAATAAACCGCTTGATACTCGCCAATCTGCTAGAGGTAAACGGCTACACCGTTGACGCCGCCGCTGACGGTGCCGAAGCTTTGCAATTCATCGGCAAAAACCGCTATCAGTTGGCGCTTATCGATCTTGGCATGCCTGTCATGTCGGGACTGGAGATGATAAAAATCCTGAGAAGCCAGCATAACCCGCTAAAAGTCGCCGCCATCAGCACGTTTGCCGACAACAACCAAAAAACCGAAGTGTTGGCTGCCGGATTTGATTACTGCTTAACCAGACCCGTTGATGAAGAGCAATTGATTGCGATGATAAATCAGCGTTAGACGATGCCTGCACCCCACATGCATCTTTGGGTTAGGCGTTAGCGACATAATGCTGTTTAATAATAAGCTCCGCTAAAGCCGGGAGTCGGACGAATATCTTTTTTGCAGCGCATAATCAACAAGATCAATGCAGTTGGTGAAGCTCCAGCCGGCGCAGTTTCGGGGCCAGCTTTGCCGTCGCAGCAACCACAGTCAACGTCATCACGCCGCCGAAAATTACCGACGGCACCAGCCCCATCAAGCGCGCAGCAATACCTGACTCAAACGCGCCTAGTTCGTTGGATGAGCCGATAAAAATGCCGTTAATGGCGGAAACCCGGCCACGCATGGCGTCGGGCGTCGCCAGTTGCATGATAGTCGTGCGCATGACCACCGATACCCCATCGCAAACACCAGAAAGTATCAACAGTAATCCGGCAACCCAGAAGTTTGTCGATATGGCAAAGCCAATCATACAAAACCCGAACCCTGCCACTGCTCCCAACAGCCAGCGCCCGGCATGCAGGTTGATCGGATGGCGGGCAAGCAATACCCCCGTGATCACGGCGCCGATTGCCGGGGCGGCACGAAGAATTCCAAGTCCCTCCGGGCCGTAATGAAAGACGTCGTGAATGAACGCAGGCAACATGGAAACCGCGCCCCCGAACAGCACGGCAAACATGTCCAGCGACTGTGCGCCCAAGATGATCTGGTTGCTAAACACGAAACGCAGTCCCTCGGCTATGCTGGTGAAGATGGGTGCGCTTGCCGCTGGTGGAGGTTCCTCGACACGTAGTGACAATAACGCCACGGCGGCAACCAAACACAGGCCGGCTGCAACGCCGTAGGCCGCAGTCTTCCCTGCCCATCCGGTCAGGATGCCGCCTAAAGCAGGTCCGACCACGAGTCCGAACTGGAATACGGCACTGCCGATTCCCGAGGCCCGTGCATATTGGTCACGCGACAATATCAGGGCGAACATCGCGCTATACGATGGGCCGATAAACGCACGCGCCACTCCGGTAGAAGCGATAGAGCCGTAGATCCACAACGACGGATTGCCGCTTATCCATCCTGCCGACACGGCTGTCAATATCAATGCGTTGAGAAACAGCAACAAGCAGGCGAACACGCCGAACAGTCGACGAGAATGGTGATCTACCGCATAGCCTGCGAACAGCGCGCAGCAGAAGTAGGGGATAACCTCGGCCAGCCCGACCAAACCCAGCGCAAATGTGTCATGCGTCAGCTCGTAGATGTGCCAGCCCACCACGATCGCCATTATTTGGTAGGCGAGAACAATTAGGACACGAAAACATAACAGCTTGAAAAAAGGATTTGGTTTAACAAAAAATCGCATGTCAGCTGATCCCTTGGTTAAGTGGCATGGCTTTTCATTTCAAGTTTGAATAAAACCATTTTACCAAAGATAAGCGCTAGCCATTTTTCCCATTACTTCAAATTCGAACACTTTTTTTGCCGCAGTGTGGGCGACGCCATAGCAAATGTGTAAGGGCAATAAATGCTCTGCTCTTGGATGACAGTATCTTGCAGCCGGGGCGCTGTCCCAATTGATCAACCTTTGCTCCCGCTCCTCTTCGGTCAGCAGGTTATTAGAACAGGTATCGATCAGCCATTGCTCGAATGACTCGTTCATGGCTCGGGTTTCTTTTGTCGATGGCGAAAAGAATGCTTTGAGATTATGGAATGAGAATCCGGAACCAATAACAAGCACATTATCTTTTCTCAAATCAGCCAAGGCCTTACCAATCCGGATATGCTCTTCGGGCTGCAAGCTGTTTACCAGTGACAATTGAACACAGGGAATGTTTGCATCCGGGTACATGATCTTTAATGGCACAAATAAGCCATGATCAAAACCTCGCCGGTCGTCGAGCTTTGCTTCAATACCGGCTTTTCCTAAGAGATTAAAAATCTTATTAGCCAGCTCAGGAGCGCCTGGTGCGGGATACTCAATTTCATAGGCTTCTTTGGGAAAGCCATAATAATCATATATCAATGAAGGCGACGCCCCGCTGGTAATGGTTGGTTTGCTCTCTTCCCAGTGCGCGCTGATGACTAAAATAGCGGTAGGCTTTGCAAGCGTTCGCGTAATCTCTCTAATAATATTTGTCATGTTCTGGTGGCCTTTATCTCCCAGCAAAGGTAAAGGACCGCCTCCATGAGAAAGGTACAAAACAGAACCGGGTAAAATATTTGATTCGCTGTTCATGATTGCTTGGCCAATAATTGATTATTCCAGTCAATAAGCGTCTCGAATCCACGATGAAGGTAACCGTGAAAATCGGCAATAAACCTTATCATTTATTATAAGGTGCGAGTGCGCAACGACGGGAACGGAACGCTCACTGATGAAACCGATGAATAGACAAAACTCATTCAATTCCCCTGCCCCATTGCCCGGCAAAAAACTGTTCATTGAGCGCTACCCGAGAGCGCGGGCCTAATTCGGCTTCCTTAAAATCGTCATCAAGCACATCAACATCAGCCTGGTAGCCGACCGCCATCATCGCCATCGGCTTGCAATCGCCCGGAAGATGAAAAATCTCCCGGGCTTTTTCTGCATCAAAGCCGCCCATTTGATGCACAATCAACCCCAACGCAGTTGCCTGCAAGCATAAGCTGAGGCTGGCAGCTCCGGTGTCATACATCGACCAGCGATTTGGCTGACCGTTATGACTGAAATTATCCATAGCGACAGCCAGTATCAAAACAGGCGCATTCTTGGCCCATCGCTGGTTTTTTTCAGCCAGCGTTGAAAATGCATTTTGCCAGCCGCTTTCATCTGTAGTTTTATCGCAGACCACATAACGCCACGGCTGACCGTTAAAACAAGACGGCGCCCAGTGTGCAGCCTCCAATAGCACCAATAAATCATCATGACTCACCGGTTTATCATGATCAAACGCTCTGGGACTCCAACGCGCCTGGATAATATCGTGAAGTTTTACACGGGTTGGTGCAGGTTTTTGCTGCATGTTGGTCTCCTTAACTGGGTTAGATAAATTTATTTACAGCGTCAACACGCCGTCACGGTAATCGCGAAACGCCTGTTCAATTTCTTCGATGGTGTTCATCACAAACGGGCCGGACTGCACGACCGGTTCTTTTAACGGCAGCGCGGCTAATATCAAAAATCGCGCCGACTGATCGTGTGTTGCCAGCTGTATATTATCGCCGTTTTGTAACTGCCCGAGTTGCCCTGCCCTTAAAACCTTGTCCGGCACTCCGATAGCCAGCTCGCCTTTGTAAACATAGATCAAAACCGTATGTTGCGCGTCTATCGGTATATCAAGCTGTTGCTTGGGGCTTAACAATACATCGAAATACAACGGCTGTGTCGATACGCCGGTTACCGGGCCGGATATTTTCCCGGTTTCGCTCACATAGTCACCGGCGATGACCTTGATGTAACCGCCGTTTGCCAACGCGATGTGAGGAATTTTCGCCGCGGCAAACTCCTGGTAATGCGGCGGTTTCATTTTTTCTTTAGCAGGCAGGTTAATCCATAGCTGAAAGCCGTGTAACACGCCGTTTTCCTGTTCCGGCATTTCCGAATGGATAATACCGTGCGCGGCCGTCATCCATTGCACATCGCCGGCACGCAGATGGCCTTCATTACTCAAATGATCGCGGTGCAGCATCGCGCCTGCCAGCATATACGTCACGGTTTCAAAACCGCGATGCGGATGATCGGGAAAACCGCCAACATAGTCCGTCGGCTCATCGGAGCCAAACTCATCCAACAGAATAAAAGGATCGAAGGCGTTTTTTTGCTGTTGACTGACGATACGTTTCAGTTTTACACCGGCGCCATCCGAGGTATTTTGTCCTGCGATGACGGCCGCGAGCTGTCGTGTTTGTTTATTCATCTTTAGCCTCCAATACGATCAGAGCGTCCAGCGAGTACTGCCCGCCGCCGATAAAAACCAGTGCCGTGGTTGCCGATAATAAAGCCAGCGCATATTCAATACCATGCGTATCCAGAAAAAATCCGTTACCCCAATGCACCCAAAAAAGCGCAACCAGCATCGTAATAGCGTTAATAACAGCCGCCGGACGCGTCAACAATCCAAGCATCAACGCGACACCGCCAAAAAACTCAGCGCTGCCTGCCAATAACGCCATCACAAACCCCGGAGTTAAACCCACCGATGCCATCCATTGCCCGGTTCCGTCCAAACCGTAACCGCCAAACCAGGCGAATAATTTTTGGCTGCCATGCGCCGCCAGGATTAAACCGATAGGAACGCGCAGTATGACGGCTTCCAAACCTGCGTTAGAAACCAGTGTTTTATTGATTAAGTTGTTCATAATAACCTCATAAATGTTTAATAATTTGAAACTTCGAGTTCATTATAGGTTTGCCTTAAAGAATAAAAAGCGATAGATTTTGCTTAATATATTCAAAATATTTGAACAATACTCACCAACAGAAACCATGAAATACCCTATCACCCTCGATGCACTGGAAGTGCTGGATGCGATTGACCGGAAAGGCAGCTTTGCCGCAGCGGCTAATGAACTGTTCCGGGTTCCTTCGGCCATCTCTTATACCGTACAGAAACTGGAACAGGACCTGAATGTGGTCTTGTTTCGCAAGGAAGGCAGAAAAGCCGTATTGACCGAGGCCGGAAAAGTGTTGCTTGAACAAGGCCGGGAGATCCTGGAGGCAACGGAACGCTTGGCGATAGCCACCAAAAAAACCCATAGCGGCTGGGAACCCGTTTTCAATATTGCGATAGATTCAATTTTGAACTTTGACTTTATCTATCCGTTAATAGCCCGGTTTTACGAGATATTGCCGAATATCGAGATCAATATTTATGAGGAAGTATTAGGCGGCGCGCAGGAAGCGATAACCAGCAACCGGGCTGACCTGGTCATAGGCGCAGGCGCCGAACCGACGCCTAATCAAGGCATTAAATATCAAAAGATTAGGCGGATCGAATGGATTTTTGCCGTTGCACCGGGCCATGAGTTGGCTCAAGCAGCGCTACCGTTATCCCGACAAATGATTGAACAGCACCGTTTCATCGTCGTCAGGGATACATCCAGAAATCAGGCTCCGCAAAGCCATCGCGTATTCAGCAAGCGTCCGGTATTAAGCGTGCCGTCGGTGGCGGAAAAGATCAACGCCCTATGCTCTGGTTTAGGTGTCGGATTTTTACCGGCTCACCGGATTCAGGATAGGCTTGAACAAGGCCTGCTGATCGCGCTGCCGGTAGAAGATACGATACCGATAGAGACTTGCCACATGGCCTGGAAAACAACTAATAAAGGCAAAGTCTTGCGCTGGTTTATCGAACAGTTATCCCTGCATGATTTCACTTAAGACTTCATGATCCCATGAAGTCTTAGCACCTATCACTTCACTTAACTGACGTTACGCACGGTCTGGAACCGTCGTGAAAAAGATAGGTTGCAGTCAGGAAATATCTTGTTCCGTGTCTTGGAATATCCGCCGTAGGGCGCGCCGTGCGCGCCTTGGGAGCGGGGAAAGGCTGAAAACTTCGATCCTTCATGATTTAAAAAACCAGCTTACGTTATTTCATGCTCATTGCTAAGGCGCGCACGGCACGCCCTACTCACATCCGTCGGGTCATTCACAGTGAAGGCGTTATCCATTATCAAATCCTTTTTTGCGGTTTTCGCGGGCAATGCGCAACATCAATTACTCAAATAGCACGTCATACCGGCAGGGATTGCCGGTATCCAGACCACATGGATGTGACCTGAGCTTTGCCATCCATGGTTTCTGAATTCCGGTTGCCTTCAATAATCTTCTGGATCAAAGCCTCGGCGCCAGCCAATTCGGCGCGGATCTGACGAACATCGGCCTCCAGCTCGCGGACCTGAAACTCGCTGCCCTCAATCTGCTGCGCCGACACCGCCCCATCGCCGGCCACGCTGCGATAGCGGGCCAGGTCTTTCTGACTGCGATTCAAGATTGCCTCTTTTCCCTCGTTCCCACGCAGCGCGTGGGAACGAGATAAAATGTCGGGTTACGCCTGAAAAGATAATTTCGGCATGCGTACAAACGCGTGACTACACTATTGCCGCTTGGTATGATTGTAAGACAATATTCACTTCTACGCGGGCCTGCGTCCAGATAACAGGCAACGCGGAACCCATAGCTAACTAGCTGTATTTAAAAATCAATCGGTAATTCCGAATAATCTATTATCAGAGAAATATATTTATGAAGGGTATAGTCTTTACTGAGTTCCTGGAAATGGTCGAGGCCAAGTTCGGCGATGAAATGGCGGACAGAATCATTGACGATGCGGTCCTTCCCTCCGGCGGCATCTACACGGCAATCGGCACTTACGATCATCAAGAACTCCTTGCCCTGGTCAGCTTGCTCAGCGAACATTCCAATTTACCTATTCCCCAGCTTGTAGAAGCATTTGGACACCAGCTCTTTGGGCAATTTTTAGCGGGTTATCCGGGCTTTTTTTCCGGGATAAATTCTTCCCTGGATTTTCTTTCGAATGTAGAAGATTATATCCATGTCGAGGTGCTCAAGCTGTATCCCGATGCCGAGCTGCCCTCTTTCGAATACGACCGTTCTAACCCCGGCACACTGGTCATGACCTATCGTTCCAGCCGCCCGTTCGCGGCCCTAGCCTTGGGCCTGGTCAAAGGATGCATCGAATATTTCGCTGAAGAAATCGAGCTTACAACAGAAGACCTCTCGTTAGGAGAAGGCACGGCGATGAAATTTACCCTCGTCAAACAGAGCTAGGGATCATGGAACAATTACAACAGGAAATCGAGCGGCTTAGGCGCCGCTTGGAAAGGGAAAAGGCAGCCCGCAAGCAGGCCGAAAATTTGGCTGAAGAGAAAACCCGCCAGCTTTATAAGACCAACAATGAGTTAACGATACTCTCTACCGATCTGGAAGCTGCCGTCAGCAAAGCCGTTGGCGTCATTACCAATGCAGCCGAAGGCGTCATCATCACTGATGACAACGGCGTCATCACGACCTTCAATCCGGCCGCGGAAAAAATCTTCGCCACTACGACCGCCCAAGTGGAAGGCCGGAACATCAGCCAACTAATGACCGGAGAGGATGCACACACTCATGATCGACATATCCAAAAATACCTGAGCACCGGAGAAAAGCGCGCCATAGACAAAGGCGTGCGCGAGCTTAGCGCTCGCCGCGGAGATGGAAAGATCATACCCGTTGAACTCACGATCAGCGAGATGCATGTTCAGGATCGCCGCATGTTCATCGGCATGGTCCGGGACATTACCGAATCGAAAAAAGCAAAGGAGGAGCTTAGACTTGCCAAAGAACAGGCTGAAGTAGCCAATCAGGCGAAGAGTAATTTTCTTGCCAACATGAGCCACGAAATCCGTACGCCGATGAATGCGATTATCGGCTTCGCGGAGGTGGTTCTCCAGGATCAAGCGCTGTCAACGCAAACCATTCAGCATGTTCGCACCATCCACAATGCCGCCAAGGCATTGCTGGGGATTATTAACAATATTCTTGACGTTTCCAAGCTGGAAAGCGGCAAGTTTGCCCTTGAAAGCGTCTGTTTCCACCTTCCCAACATGATGACAGACACGCTTCGAACCGTGCGTCACCAAGCGGAGGAAAATGGCTTGGAGATCGATTTCATATGCGCCGCCGATGTCCCGTTGCGGGTACAGGGCGATCCGACGCGGCTACGGCAGGTCGTGTTGAATCTCGTCGGCAATGCGATCAAGTTCACCGAAAAAGGACGCCTCACCCTTTTAGTTGATATGGATAACCGAGCGGACATGATTCATGTCTCTGTGTCCGACACCGGCATCGGCATGACACCGGAACAAGTCGCAAAAATCTTCGAGCCGTTTTCCCAGGCGGATGCGAGCACCACGCGCCGTTTTGGCGGTACCGGTTTGGGTACGTCGATTTGCAAGCAGATTGTCGAATTGATGGGCGGAAATATTTGGGTAGAAAGCGCGTTGGGTACAGGTTCCACCTTCCATTTCACCACACGTCTGCCGGCAAAACCGGATGGCATCGATTGTCTGTACGAGGAAGCGGAAAGCGTTGTCGAAGGCTATATTTCGCCACGGCTGTTCCGGGTCTTGTTGGCGGAAGATATTGAGACCAATGCGACACTGACCATGCTGCGCCTTAGACAGCAAGGCCACGATGTCGAGTGGGTCAAAGATGGCTGGGAAGCCCTGGCCGCCTTTCAGTGCGGAGGGCACGATGTGATCCTGATGGATGTGATGATGCCTAATCTCGACGGTTGCGAAGCGACGCGCAAGATCAGGGCTCTTGAAAAAGAAACCGGCAAGCGTATCCCCATCCTGGCGCTCACCGCCAGCATTACCAATGAGGATCATCAGAACTGTTACAAAGCCGACATGGACGGTGTCCAGGCCAAACCGATAGACTTCGATGCCCTGTTTTCCGCGATGGAGCATATTATTCCCGCAGGAACAGGAAGACCTAATACGCACCACAAAATCGAGATCGGCAATACGGTCGATATTGATTTTTCTGTGTTGGGTCCGGTAGCCGACTATCAAAAAGCGCTAAACACCTGGAGAGATGCTTTGATCTATGCCAAGGCATTGTTGTCGTTTGTCCGTGAACACGCAAACGACGCTGTGGAAATAGAGCGCCTGCTAACCGGCAATCCCGAACACCTCGAACCCGCCAGCGTACTGGCTCATGCCTTAAAGGGCGTGGCAGGTAACTTGGTTTTACAGAAAATCACCGACCTCGCGACCGAGATCGATACAGCCCTTAAGGCAGGCTTGCAGGATAAGGCTTTATCGCTGTCACGAAACCTCAACGATTCGCTGAATGAAGCGGCCGCCGCTATCGGAAAACTTCGCCTGCCTGTAAGCCCGGATTTAATCAAAGCCAAAACATTCGACTCCGACGCGATCAGCCGGCTTCTTGAAGAATTATCCTCGGCAATGGAAGAATTGAATCCCGATGCGGTCGAACCGATTCTCGCTCTATTGGCCGACTATCTGTCCGCTTCGGATCTTGCCCCGATCAGCAAATCGGTGGAAGCTTTCGATTTCGATGAAGCGCAAACCAAAACTCTCGCATTAGCTAAAAAACTAGGCATAACACTATGAAGAAAATTCTCGCTGTCGATGACGAGCCCAATAACCTGCAAGTGCTACGGCAAATCCTGAAAGACCACTACCAGGTCATCTTCGCCAACAGCGGCGAAAAAGCCCTGGAAGCCGCCGGCAAACACCAACCGAACTTGATCCTGCTCGACATCATGATGCCGTCGATGGACGGCTATGAGGTTTGCAATCGGCTAAAAGCCGATCCGGCGACAAAAGACATCCCGGTAATTTTTGTCACCGCGATGAGCGAGGAAGAGAGCGAAATCAGGGGATTCGATGCCGGAGCGGTCGACTATATCCAAAAACCCGTTTCCGCTCCGATCGTGCTGCGGCGGGTACAAACCCACCTTTCCTTAGTCCATGCCCAGGAATTGGAGGCCAGCCAACGGGGGGCTATCTCGATGCTGGGCAAGGCCGGGCATTACAACGACACCGATACCGGCGTACATATTTGGCGTATGGCGGCCTACGCCCGCGCTTTGGCGGAGGCTGCCGAATGGACGAAACCGATGGCGAACTATCTTGAACTCAGCGCGCCCATGCATGACACCGGCAAGATTGGGATCCCGGATCATATCCTGAAAGCGCCTCGAAAATTAACATCGGAAGAGTGGGACATCATGAAGACTCATCCGGAGATTGGCTGCGCAATCGTCAGTCTAAGCGATACACCACTCTTTCGCATGGCTGCCGAGATTGCTCTTCACCACCATGAAAAATGGGATGGCAGCGGCTATCCTTCGGGACTTTCCGGAGACGCTATTCCTGAATCCGCACGAATCGTTGCCTTGGCCGATGTATTCGACGCCTTGACAATGAAGCGTCCTTATAAGGAACCTTGGCCCACGACTGAGGCCGTCGATGAAATCAAACGAGGATCGGGCAGCCACTTTGAGCCGCGGCTGGTAGAGCTTTTTGAACAAATCCTGCCGGAACTTCTGCGTATTAAGCGCGAGTGGGACCTGAAGGAAACGGTATAGCCGGAAAACTCCTATTAATCAGCTCTCAAATCCATGTCTCCTTATCAGACTATCAACCTATCCCAAGTAGCCGATTTTCTGCAATCGCCGCTTGCTATCGGTACGCCGAAGAATGCGTGTCCTTGATCGTCACGCCGACCGAAATTTACGAGCAAACCCCCGGCCCATTAGCCGGCAGCCATCTGACGATGGCCACAATTATGACGATTGCTAATGGTGCGCGATGCCCCTACTTAGCTTATTCAAAATCAAGACCCGCCTTTCGCCAAGCCTTTGCTCCTCCCTCAAGATTGAATAAGTTAGGATAGCCTAATTCATAAAGAGACTTTGCAGCAGCATTTCCCATAGGGCCACGCTCGCAATACAGATAAATAGCGGTATTTTTATCTTTGGGAAGTTTGTCTTTGTATTTCTCGATTTCGTTGTAGGGAATAAAAAGATCCGTGCCTTTTATATGCTGTTGCTCAGGCGTGTGAACGTCAACCAGGAAAATATCCTCATTTTGCATGATTCGGTTTAATTCAGTCGCAGTTATCACTTTCAGGTAGTCCGGCTTTTGGAACGCACAGCCGGTAACGATGAAAACAAAAGCTATGAGGGGAAATATAGTTTTAGCGCGCATAAAAAACATCCCGTTGGTTAACTTATATGGTATTGGAATAAGGCTTCTGTTTTTCAGGAGGAGCCGTTTTTTCCAACTGACGGCGGAATTCGTCCAATTGCCGAATTAACTCTTCGCTGAAGGATTTGATTTGTTTCTCAAACAAAGGAACTTGCTGTTTCAGCTCCTTATTAAGCTCTTTATTAAGGGTTTCGCCTATCGCTTGCAAGCTTTTAAAAATATCCCCGAAAGGCAGGTTTGAAAGATTATTGAGCGTTCGCTGATAATCGACTTTCCATAGATCGTTTTCTTTTAATAAAACGGTATCAAAAGACAAATCCTTGTTGTTCTCAGGTTTTTTTAAGGTCATGACCGTCGCTACCGTTGCATTGGAACCGTCGATTAAAATCGCCCCGGTCTTTACTGTCGCATCTTCCAGATTTTGTTGTTTAGTCACAAGATGTTGAGTCTCCTGGGTAGCGTATTTCCCGGCAGAATCAAGATCGCCTTCTGCCATCGCTTCCCAAAATTCCGTAGTAACCTGTTCGGGGGTTAATGCGGCCTGACAACCGCTCAGTAAGAACAATACCGCCAATAGTACGATCAATCCAGTCAGGCTTTTCTTGGTGTGATCATAAAAAACTTCAGTTGTCGTCATCGAAAACTCCAGGAATTTGCAGCAAATTCAAAAAAAGTTATTGAAATATACGGTCGCCGGAACTCCGGCTTCCGGACTAAAAGTCTTATACACCAAAATGAGGGCAGTCTTCCTCTAATGCAACAGAAACAACAAATTCACCATTCCCCAGGCAACCCCGCCCGCTGCCGGAATCGTCAAAACCCATGCCCAAACAATCCGTTCGATGACGGAAAGTTTAAGCGCGTGAGGATTCTTGGCAAAACCTACGCCCATAATCGCTGTTGAAATGCTATGCGTGGTGGAAACCGGCATGCCGAAATGGGCGGCGGTTAATAGAATGGTCGCTGAGCTGGTTTCCGCCGCGAAACCGTTAATCGGGTGCAACTTGACCATTTTGTGGCCGAGAGTCCTGATGATGCGCCACCCGCCTACCGCAGTGCCCAGCGCCATGACCAAAGCGCAAGTGAAGGCGATCCAGGTATCGATGTCTTTTTCTCCTCCATCCGGCCGTAAGAATTCAGCCCAATGCGGCAACTGATCGAGCGTACCGGCGCCGTTAGCGGTAAAAATGGCTAAGGCGATGATGCCCATGGTTTTTTGCGCATCGTTGCTGCCGTGCGCAAATCCCATATAACCGGCGGACAAAAGCTGGGCCTTACCGAACACCGCATTAACCCATTTTGGACGCGCCATTCGTTCCATGACGCCACCTGCGGAATTCATGCCGCTAATGATAGCCATCAAGCCGCCCATGATAATGATGCCCAAGATAAATCCGGCAACCGGCGAACTGATCATCGGAATCACGACTTTCCAAAGCAAGCCTTTATTTTCCGTCCAGACCAGCCGCGGTTTTCGACCAGATCAAAACATCGAAATTATTGTCTCCGGCTGCAAGCGCTGCACCGCATAAGCCGCCGATCAGGGCATGGCTGGAAGAGGACGGCAGCCCCAATGCCCAGGTAATCAGATTCCAGATAATCGCACCGGTCAGCGCGCAGATCAAGACTTCGGATGTGATATTCACCATGCCGGTGTCCACTAATCCCGACGAAATGGTTTTGGCCACTGCCGTACCCGATAACGCACCGACCAGGTTAGTCACCGCGGCGAGTATTACCGCTTGCGTTGGCGTTAATACTTTGGTGGCGACAACCGTGGCAATAGAGTTCGCGGTGTCGTGGAATCCGTTGACGAACTCGAATACCAGCGCTACCAGAATGACAAGCAAGAGCAAGGTCAGCATGAAAACCCTTTATGAATTTTTTAAGACGATATGGTAGATGACATTGCCCGCGTCGCGGCAGCGGTCAATCGCTTTTTCGAGGATTTCAAACAAATCCTTTTTGACCAGATAACGGATCGGATCGGATTCATTGGCATAGGCTTCCCGGTACAATTCAAGGATTAGGCGATCAGCTTCGGCCTCAATGGTTTGCAATTGATCGTTTAATTTTTTGGTTTGATCCAAATCCATCCCTTTGCGTAGCAGCCTGACCATTTGTTCCAGGACCGCGCAGGCCTGTTCCAGCATTTCAGCACGGCTGATGAAATCCACATCGCCAATACGCCCCAAGGCCAGCGTATACCGCTCCGCAAACTTTTCCACAACCTTAGGGATTTTGTAAAGGGCGCCGTTGAGCGCTTCAATATCTTCACGATCGAGCACGGTAACAAATGTGTTGACCAATTCTTCGCTGATTTGTGCGAATAGATCCTTTTCCCGGCGGCGCGCCTGTTTAAATTTATCCAAAGATTGTTGCGTCGCAGGCGTACTTAGAAGCTCGTTCAATGCCTTAGCTGATGAACGCGCGGACTCGGCACTGGCTTCAAGCAAGCCGTAAAATTTATCGCCTTTACCGAAAATGGTTTGCAATGAGAACATAGTGTTTCCTTATTTATTAGCCATAAGGCGTTTATTAGTTTTATTCGTTAATTATCGCATACAACGCTCTTGAGCTTAAAAGTTCTGAGTTGAAATAATTATTTTAAGGACATCGGTGGTGTGTTGAATATCAAGACTACGGTCGAACTGGCTATACGGCAATGCTGAAGATGATGCACAATTGGCAGCGGCACTATAGGGAATCGAATCAAGAAGGAATACATGAATGACCACGCTAAGTTTTTCAAAACCGATTATGGAAAAAATATTAATAGCCTTGAGATTAAGCAATATCCGTTTATACCGATTAGCAAGTCGCCTCCGTACAACAAAGCGGAATCGTAGCTATTTACCAATCCGGAGCACCGGTTTTTGCCTCGCCTGCCTGCTGGCATGGGCCGGCATTTCGGTGGCGCTGGCCGAAGATTTTTCGTGCGAAGAAAACGGCGAGACGCATATCTGGATCTCGCCCCTCAATCCAAAAGCCGATGAGCAGGTGAAGATTATGGCTGTGTCCACGGACGGCCCCGTGTCGGAACTGGCCCTGATCGACGGACAAGGCCGCCGCATACCATTGCAATCCCGGAGCCGAGGCGGCCCGCCTTGGAGCCAGGTAGCCACGTTGGAAGCAGTCAACGAGAATTACCGGGTGGTGGCGGATAGGAACGGCGAGCTTACCGCTTGCCATCCGCTCACCATCGGCGGCTCAGGCACACAGGCAAGACCCAAGGCCTGGGGGCTAGCTACCGAAGCCTTTTATTCCGCCTGGATCGAAGCATTGTTCGCTACGCCGCCCGAAGAAAACCTCAGCTTCCCTTCCCTGGAACCGGTGTTGCGCAATGCCGAGCACAACTTCCTGCACAACCATCTCGGCCTCAACGAAGACAAAGGCCTGCCGCTAACCCCCGATTGCGCCGACCTGCCCTACACCTTGCGGGCTTATTTTGCCTGGAAGGTCGGCCTGCCTGTTGCCTTCCGCGCCTGCAATCGCGGCTCGGCCAATGCGCCGCCGCATTGCGGCGCGTCCACCGTCAAGACCGAATTCACCCAGGGCATCAGCTCGCAGGCCAGCTTTAAAAATATCAGCAGGCAGTTGGCGGATGCCGTCCATTCGGGCTCTGCGCGGACCGGGCTTGAGGACGAGTCCACGGATCTGTATCCGATTCCTCTTAGCCGGGAGACGCTCTGGCCGGGGACGGTCTATGCCGATCCCTACGGCCATGTGCTGGTACTGGTTGAATGGGTGCCGCAAACGGAAAGCCGCCCCGGCAGCTTGCTGGCCGTCGATGCCCAGCCGGACAACTCGGTCGCCCGCAAGCGGTTCTGGGAAGGCACCTTCCTGTTCGCCAACGTCGCCAGCGCCGGACCGGGCTTCAAGGCTTTCCGGCCCTTGGCCCGCACGGCCTCGAACGGCTTCCGCGCGCTCGCCAATGATGAATTGTTCGGTCACCCCAGCTTCGCCCCCTTTTCCTTGGAGCAAGATCACCTCTCCCCCGACGATTTCTACGCAAAGCTGGCCAAACTCACCAACCCCAGAGGCCTTGAACCCAAGCAAGCTTACGAAGCCACGCTGGACGCCTTGGTAGAGCAAATCGAGACCCGCGTGAACTCGGTGGACAACGGCGAGGCGTATTTCCGCAAGAGCCCCGGCAGCGTCATCCCCATGCCTCGCGGCGCGGCGATTTTTCAGACTATCGGCCCTTGGGAGGATTACTCCACGCCTTCCCGCGACATGCGCCTGATCATCGCCATCAATGTACTGAACGGATTTCCCGAGAAGATCGTCCGCCACCCCGAATTGTTCGTGATGAACGGCAGGAGCCCAGAAGAGGCCAAGGCCGAGATCGATGAGTACCACGCAAAACGCATCCAGGAACGCAGCATCCGCTACACGCGCACAGACGGCAGTCCCTGGGCGCTTTCCGTGGCCGAGGTACTGGCACGGAAGCCGGCCTATGAAATGACATATAATCCCAACGACTGCGTCGAAATGCGTTGGAGCGCGCAACCAGGCACGGAGGAATATTCCACCTGCCGCCGCCACGCGCCGGCGGAACAAAGCGCTAAAATGGAGCAATACCGGATCTGGTTCCGCGAGGCACGAAGGCCGACACAATGAAGCCCTCATCATCCTAACCGGCATAGCTATCTTCACCGGTTGGGATGAGAAGGATTTGTTAAATTGCGCGGGGCATACTTCATGCATGAACGCGAGCCCAACACCTTCTGATTCCATATCATGAAATCAGAATCAATCTTTACCTTTGACAGTTTGAATTAATCTTATAGAATACGCGCCTCGAACTGCGGAGCGGTAGTTCAGTTGGTTAGAATACCGGCCTGTCACGCCGGTGGTCGCGGGTTCGAGCCCCGTCCGCTCCGCCAGTCCCTAGGCAGGCTTTCACTGCCGACAAAAGACAATCTACCTTGAACTGCCCTGCGGCATTGCAAACAGGTATATTCCTGCCTTCTGGTTCTAATGTCACTCGTACTCACTAAGCTAGCCAATAATGACCCAACAATATGTCCAGTAAAAAAGGCGGGCCGAAAAAATTCAATATACTTTCTAAGCCATGTTGCATGGTCCCATAGCTTGGGTTACGCTACCGCAACCCGGCTAATCTTCCTTGCCGGTGTTACCCATTCAACAAGCGATACGAGGGTAAATAAAAATGGATAATGACACCCTAATCAATCAAGCACAGCATCTTTATGCTGTCTTACAGGTCGAGCAATATACGCGATCCTTAAAAAACAAAACCCAGTTTGATCGTCTTGACCACTTGGTCATGTGGGCATATTGCCGCTATCAACGCCGGTTAAATCGCTGTGTTTTGTGTTATCAGCATCGGTTAAATGATTGTAACCGGGAGTTTTTCGGAAATAACCGACAGCTCTGCCCGCACCTTAACCATTCGCATAATCTTTCCACAAACGATGCGCTTCACTGCGTTTAGCCCATCCCATGATTCTGAAACAAAGAACTATGCAAATGAAACTTGATTGCCATCTAGCGGATTCCTACACATGATTACCCTGCGCTCAATTTATTTATTCAGTGTGCTGTTTGTTCGGCGCTGCCGCCCTGCGCCGCAGCCACGCCAAACACGCATATTTCTGTCATTGTGTCCCTGGTCGACAACGTATCACAAGGCATCGTGCCGGTTCCTGCGAAAATCGGCAATGGCGACGATCCGCACAACAATCTCTATTGGGGCGCGGCTTACGGCGTGAAAACCTTTTTGAGCAAAGCGGATGGTTGGCGAAAGTTGGGCTGCGAAAATGATATTAGCGACACTATCTTGGAACGCTGCCAGTTTGCCTGGAAGGATCAGCTCACCGTTACCGCCGATGCTTACCGCGGCAGCCGGATTGACCAGGCGATGCTTGACTTTATGCAACAAGCAGCCACTCCGCCCAGATGCGGCAGAGCGTGAAATGGTGGTGTTCATCGGCCATGACGGCTTGATGGACGAGCAAAACCTGCCCGATCATAGATCGCTTTCCAAAACATGCCGGGCACGATAAACAAGCCGTTGTCCTGGCCTGCCTGAGCGACGAGTTTTTCTCCGAGCATTTGCAAGCCGCAGGTTCAAAGCCGGTGGTAACCACTTTTAGCTTCATGGCGCCGGAAGCCTATGTATTGGAAGCGATTGCTCGCGGTTTTGCAAACCAGGCGAGTGAAGGCGGAATTGCGCAGTTCTGCCGGTACCGCTTACGCCAAATACCAGCGTATCTCAGCCAAAGCGGGAAAATCGGTTTTTGATCGCAAAGAATTCAAACTAGGACTGTAAGTCTGCGCCACTCAGATTGGGCTGATAAGTGCGGCAGTAGGGCTGAAAGCGGGTAGCGTTGGATTTACACCACTGGACTTTAACCCCTGTTAAAAACGTATTTTACGGAATATTTTGATACCTACCTTATTGATAGGAGCTTTACTTTGAAGACTATCGTGAGCATCCGTTTTCTGGTTTCTTTGTTGCTGTTGTGGATTTGTGCGGCCGATGTTTACAGTGGTGAAAGTCACCTAGTGTCGTGCGGATCCTCCTATAGAATTAAGCGACTTGAACTTGCAGCAACCTCCGAGGCGGGTGCTGCTTGTGCCTTTACTGAGCAGGGATCCGCACACGACAGAGAGTCCAAGATGGTCTGAGCAACCCGCCCGCACTCTGGACAGCCTTTTATCGGAACCGGTTTAATGCAGACGTTACGCAACTGCGGGATGTCTGGAGCTGGACGGATTATTACCGGCAGGTCGAGCAAATAGTGCAGCAGTCGCCTCCTTTCGACCGGGTTATTTTTATCAGTCATGGCGGTTTTGACGGGCCGGTGCTGAAAAATGCCGTGTTTTGGCAAGACTTTCAAGTAACGGGAAACAAAGGCAAATTGCTTCAGCTTTCCGAGGCGCAACCGGGACTTAAGAATGCGCTGTCCATCACCTATGATACCGAAAAAAATCGCATATTCAGCGACTATATGGCCTCGCGCTGGCCGGAGTTGGCGCCGATGAAATCGACCGACATCTGGCATCGGCTTAAGGGACTGGAAAAACAGATACAGCCGCTGGATCTATGCCTGTTTTCAAAATTACTGCTCGCCGGAGAAACTGGCTACAAGCTCCGGAGGAGCAGCGCGAATACCGGCTCGATCTCTGTGAACTCATTTGCCGCGAACCGCTGTTCGAGCAAAAGACATCTGTTGAAATATCCCCGGAACGGTTCTTTCATTTCACAAAATCCCTGAGTTCACTGGTAACGGCAGACGGCCTGATTTTTTTCGGCGCCTGCAACCCAGGCAGTGCGGCTCCGGTAAAAGTGCTGGAGAAGGATGAAACTGAGTTGTTAATCAACTCAACCCTTGCCGGCGGACCGCACAAGAGCTACGTGCATCTGGTTAGCGCAGTAACCGGCCGCGTCACCGCCGGTCCGATAGGACAAAGCAGTGCCGAGGACATTGTAAATCGAGTTATCATGTTTGAGACCGGTCGTCCTCAACACAATTTATGCATCGTTGCTCCTGCGGCTAAGTGATTATCTGGCCGGGTAGGCTTAACCGTTCGCCCGACATCGATTTTCCGTAATTTTAATCGTTCAAAGCATAGCTGCGCATCCAACCGAGGAGATATTTTATGGTCGACAGAAGACACTTTATCAAGAAGTCCGCAGGCAGCCTGGCAGCGCTCGGCGGCTTAGCTTTGTTGCAACGATCGGGCCTGGCGGCTGCTACGGGTCGAGGAATCAACGATCCTGGATGCCCTCCCCGGCAAAGAGGCGCTGATCAAACAAACTTACCGTCCTCCCAATTACGAAACGCCGATCAATTATTTCGATGCGCCGTTTACGCCCAATAACCGCTTCTTTGTGCGTTACCATAACGCCGTCATTCCCGAGGTAAAAATCGGCGAATGGCGGCTGCGCATAGGCGGCGATGCCGTTCGCACGCCGTTGGAATTCAGCCTTGACCAATTGCGCAAGGATTTCGAACAAGTCGAAATCGCCGCCCTGTGTCTATGCTCCGGTAACCGCCGGGGGGCGTTTGAACCGCCTGTCCCCGGATTACAGTGGGGTTCCGGCGCGATGGGCAATGCGCTCTGGCGCGGCGTTCGCCTGAAAGATGTGCTCGCGAGGGCCGGAATCGACAAATCCGCGCTGGAAGTGAGTCTGGCCGGTGCCGATTCCGGGGTACTGCCGACAACGCCGAACTTTGTCAAAAGCCTGCCGCTGGCGAAAGCGCTGGATGAGAATACCCTGATCGCCTTCGAGATGAACGGCGAACCGTTGCCGCACTGGAACGGCTTCCCTGCCCGCCTGATCATTCCCGGCTGGACCGCCACCTATTGGATCAAGCATCTGACTGCGCTTAATGTCATATCCAAACCTTTCGACGGCTATTGGATGAAGACCGCTTACCGCATACCCAAGGATCGCTTCCCCAGCGGACAATTCAGCTCACAGGAAACCGAGACGAATATGCCGATCACGGAAATAGTGGTCAATTCATTGATCACCAACCTGGAAGACGGACAGACCTTGCCTAACGCCAAGCCAATCGAAATCAAGGGCGTAGCTTGGGATGGCGGCAATGGCATCGCACGCGTGGAAGTTTCCACGGATGGCGGCAGCAATTGGCATCAGGCCACACTGAAGCAGGATTACGGACGCTTTTCCTGGCGTCAATGGCACTTGGCCTTTGAACCTAAACGTCCCGGACAATACCGGATTATGGCGCGAGCGACCAGCCATTCCGGCGCCAGCCAACCGCTGGAGCCTATCCCGAATCCTTCCGGCTACCACCACAACGCCGTGCAGAAAATTACCATCCGGCTGGCTTGAGGAGAACATGATGCGAACGCTGATTTTGTTGTTATCGTTTTTCGCCGCCACGGCAACAGCCGGGGAAAACCAAATATTCCTGAAAGACAGGCCGGGCAAAAACCAAGTCGTCGCGCAGTGCGCAATGTGCCACAGCCTGGACTATATCACCGCACACGCCGCGATTCTGGATCGGACCGGCTGGGAAAAAACAGTCGGCAAGATGATCAAGATTATGGGTGCGCCGATCAACGATGCCGACAAACAGATCATCATCGATTATCTGGCACAGAATTACGGGAAGTAAGAAAATCAACCTTTGAGCATTCAAAAGTCCCGTTCGCTCTGATCCTTCGACTATGCTCTGGACTAAAGACATTCCTCGTTCCCACGCGCTGCGTGGGAACGCATGCTGGGCGCGCTACGCCGCGAATTACGGGTATAGGGGATTGTGTTATTCGACAAGGCTCTCCTGAGCGTAGCCGAAGCCTGTCATGAGCTTTGTCGAATGGGCTCAAGCATCTTCCTCCCCGATTTTATGATGTATTTCTTGAACAGCTGAAATTTCCTTTTCCGTCAGGTCTTCCACATTGATTAGTCGATTATCGGCATGCTTCGTGACTGCTATCAGTTCGTTGAGCTTTACCTGCAATATGGAAAGCTCCTTATTCTGACCGCGCTGTATTAGAAATACCATTAGAAACGTAATGACGCCAATATAGATCGATAATCCGCGCTCCCAGTCCTGAGAAAATCCATAGACTAATCCCGCTACAAACAAGACAAGAATAGACAGCAGGGCTGCGACAAATCCACTTGCGCTACCTGTCCATTTTGCGAATCGGTGTGTAAAAGTCTCAAGTCGGTCAGAATATCATTTCCTGTTGATCGGAATCACCTGAGAACAGTGCGGCGACAAACCCACTTGCGCTATCCGCCCATTTTGAGAAACGACTTATTAAAATTTCAAGTTGGTCTGATTTCATCATGTTCTTATTTCCTTTTGGTCAAAACTATCTGAGCTTAATGGAAAATTAAAGGGTCGCACGGGGCAATAGATATTGGTTTAACTTTGCCAAGAATCCCCACAGCAAGACATAATTCAAGTCATCAAAGGGCTCTTTCCCGCTAAGGATTGTGCCCTCTTGAAGTTCATCACTTCAGGCGGTCATCGGGTTCGCACCCTTTACCGTCTAGCTAGATTAACATAGGACCATAGGATGGGCCAAACAGAGTGCAGCCCATCAATTGCGAAAGATGGGCTTCGTTCCTCAGCCCATCCTATCCACTATAACATCCGCATCGTCGTCGTTCGAGACAACACAAAGCAGCGTAAAAATGCCAATTCAATAAACGACAGTATGCAGGAAAACCCGCTATAGGAAGCCATTGGTAATGCGTGGTGGCGGCGTTTATGTTCGATACCGAACAGACTCGGTCCAATTTTGCCAATAAACTTTTATTTGACTAACTTAAAGAATGACTCTCATGAACATTGCGATCGAGCTCTTATTCGCACTTGTGATAGGCATATTAATTTTGCTGGTTCCGAGGTTTTTAAATTATTTCGTGGCCGTGTATTTGATCGTCGTGGGTATTTTGGGGCTAACGCACCATACCCTCACGTGAGCGGCGATTCCAAGAGCCAAGGTCACGCCGTTTAGGAACGGTTTTCGGTTAACGATTTTTCAAACAGGAGCACTATCATGACAATTGGCACAATCTTACTCATAATTCTTCTTCTAATGCTTGTTGGAGTCCTTCCAACCTGGCCACATAGCCGGGAATGGGGTTATGGCCCCAGCGGTGGACTCGGGCTGGTGCTGATCATCATACTGGTTCTGGTGTTATTGGGCATAATCTAGCTGCAAAGTGACTCAGTTCTGATTGCATCTTCAGAGCCAAAGCCGATTCGAGTTTTCATATTCCAAAGTTTCGCTCATACCGATGAAAATTTGCGGATAGTTTGCGATGAAGTTCGGGGTTGTGCTGGTTGTTGAAATCGCCCATGGGTTCCTGGCTCTTTTTTATGAGGCTGTCTTTCTTGTTTGTCATGTTTTATTTTCGGAACTGGCAAGCTGAGTCGGCTTCTGCCGTGTGCAGATGTTTGCTCTCCGTGCCGCCTTTCGCAAAGGATTCACCATTTTTCGGCCTGTTCCTTACTGCACACAAGTGGCTCAAAAAATCCGTATTTCTAATCTATGTGCGCTGCCGCACCGACTCCATTCAGTTTTGCCTGTATTGTTTTAATGGAGTGATGGAAAACATCATTCCACGCTTTGGTTTGATCTAACACATCAGGAGACACTCATGAACAAAGATCAAATCAAAGGCCGAGTAGAAGAAGCCGACTAAAACGAGCACTGTTGCGCTGTACAGCCGAATCCAGACAAACTGGCTTGCGGAACGGTCACAACGAGATGCTCTCGATTACATTTTAAACAAGAGATGAACATGAAACCCGCCGATTTAAGGGTACGCATTACTTTTGACCTTCGGCCATACTTCATATGTTTATCTGTGGTCCAATTAGCCTGCAATTGACGGCCTCATACGGAGAAGCACACATGCTTGAAACTTTAGCGATCCTCTTAATTATTCTTTGGTTAGTGGGTTTGGTTTCCTCATACACACTGGGTGGTTTCATTCACATTCTGTTGGTTATCGCGATCATTGTGATCGTGATGCGCGTCATTCAAGGCCGACCTGTCTGAATTTATACAACGCGCTATCATCGGCCTGAGCGATTCGGCAGGCAACCCTGGAAATACCATCACAATTTCGTAATAACGGTGTACAGGGTTGCCTTTAATCTAAACTGATCGGTTGGAAATGGAGATGCAGTTATGAGCTTGTTTGATGATATTGGCAACGCCCTCAGTAGCGTGGTAGGTGCAGTGGGTAATGCAGTGACGACTAGTCGTCGATACCGTGAACAGCACTATTGATACTGTTGTCGGTCTTCTATTCTATCGCCTTTTTCGGTAAATCCCGGCGGAGTCTCTTGCCTGAATGGTTTTATGGTTGTGAGGCAGAGATGGTTAAAGCCGTTCGGCACATCTAAAGTATTGGCTTATGCCGGGCACTATCGTTCGATCCGAATTAGGGCAGTTTCTAATGGTGTCATTTATAGGAGAGATAAGATGAGCGCAATCAGGATGGTGGCAATCGTGCTGATCATAGCCGGCGTATTGGGCCTGGTATATGGCAGTTTCAGCTATACACGGGAAACTCAGGAAGCCAAGTTAGGCCCGTTAGAACTGACGGTTAAAGATACTGAAACAGTTAATGTTCCGGTATGGGTCGGTGTGGGGGCGATAGTGGCTGGTAGCGGACTTCTGCTTTTTGCAAGCCGGAAGAGCTAGCCGCTGGGTAGATAAATAGACCAATGGGGGTACTCTATATAGACGAATTACGAGAAGTGCCTCGGATAGTGAAAATCGCCCATCCATTCGTCATCGAAGCCATGGTCATCCTCCCAGAACATTTTTCTCTCGTTCCCACGCGCTGCGGTGCTGGACGCGCTGCGGTACTGGACGCGCTGCGTCCCGTATACGCAAGACGTTGGTCCGTGGCTCGCGGAGCAGGACCATAGGATGGGCCAAACAAAGTGCGGCCCATCAATTGCGAAAGATGGGCTTCGTTCCTCAGCTCATCCTATCCACTAAGGCTTTCATTTTAGAGCGGGTTGCGGCTTGAAGTACAGCAAACCTGAGCCTGCAAAATAAACCTACCCTACTTATTTGAATCGCCATCACCAAATATTTTTCGGCAACTGATATGCGGGCAATCTGAATTGATTACGATAACGGGATGACTAAACCGGCATTAAATCGGTAAAATAGCGGTTTTTTCATTGTCCAGCTCCTTAAAACATAATGCGTACTACTCAATTCCCGCTCAATACCGTTAAAGAAACGCCGGCCGATGCTGAAATAGCCAGCCATCAACTGATGATCCGCGCCGGGCTGATCCGCAAACTGGCCGCCGGTCTTTACAGCTGGCTGCCCTTGGGACTGCGGGTTATGCGCAAGGTCGAAAAAATCACGCGCGAAGAAATGGAAAAAACCGGCGCGCTGGAAGTGTTGATGCCCGGCCTGCAACCCGCCGAACTGTGGCAGGAAACCGGACGCTGGGAACAATACGGCCCGGAACTGGCGCGATTGAAAGACCGTCATGACCGCGATTTTTGCCTGGGGCCGACTCATGAAGAAATCATTACCGATCTGGCGCGCAACGAGATCAAAAGCTACAAGCAACTGCCGATCACTTATTACCAGATTCAATCCAAGTTCCGCGATGAAATCCGCCCCCGTTTCGGCGTGATGCGTTCGCGCGAATTTATCATGAAAGATGCCTATTCCTTTCATTTGGATCAGGAATCGTTGCAGGAAACCTACGATGCGATGTATCAGGCTTATAGCAATATCTTTAACCACTTGGGACTGAAGTTTCGCGCGGTAATCGCCGATTCCGGCTCTATCGGCGGCGCGGTATCGCATGAATTTCATGTACTGGCCGATTCCGGCGAAGATGCGATTGCGTTCTCGACCGACAGCGAATATGCGGCCAATGTCGAAAAAGCCGAAGCGGTGATGCCTGCCGGTTCCCGCGGTGCGGCTACCGAAACGTTGACGCTGATCGATACGCCCAACCAGCACAGCATCGAAGAAGTTTGCGGCTTTTTAAACATCCCCGCCACCCAATGCCTCAAGACCTTGATCGTTAAAGGCGAAGAAGACACGCTGGTTGCGCTGCTGTTAAGAGGCGACCATGACCTTAACGAAATCAAGGCGATAAAAATCGACGGCATCGCCTCCCCGCTTGAATTTGCCAGCGATGAGCAAGTCCTCAGCGCCTGCAACTGCAAACCGGGCTCTATCGGCCCGATAGGCTTGAACATCAAGATCATTGCCGACCGTAGCGTAACCTTGATGTCCGATTTCGTTTGCGGCGCGAATCAGGACGGCAAGCATTATCAAGGGCGTCAACTGGGAACGCGATTTGCCTGTTCCTGACCACGTTGCCGACCTGCGCATGGTGGTTGAAGGCGACCCCAGCCCGGACGGCAAAGGCCAAATCACGCTGGCTCGCGGCATTGAAGTCGGCCATATTTTCCAGCTGGGCACCAAATACAGCGAAGCCATGAACGCCGGCGTCAGCAATGAAGACGGCAAAAACCAGATCATGACTCATGGGCTGTTACGGCATCGGTATTTCCCGCGTCGTCGCCGCCGCAATCGAACAGAACCATGACGACTAAAGGCATCATCTGGCCGACCAATCTCGCGCCGTTCCAGGTCGCGCTGTGCCCGATGAACATGCACAAATCGGAACGCCTGAAAGAAGCTGCGGAGCAGTTGTACAAGGACTTGCTGGCTGCCGGAATCGATGTGTTATTCGACGACAGAAAGGTCCGCGCCGGATTTATGTTTTCCGACATGGAGCTGATCGGCATCCCGCACTGCATCGTCGTGGGCGACCGCGGCCTGGATTCCGGCACGGTTGAATACAAGGCCAGAACGGCTGAGGCAAACGAGGAAATCCCGTTTGCGGAGGTTATTGATTTTTTGAAGGCGAAGTTAAGTTTAAATATCTAAACCTTAAAAAAAGCACGAATAAGGTCAGGGTAAAACGTAATATATATTGGAGGCGCGACTTTAGTCGCGCTGTTTCCCTCACTGTTTGTGTCAGGAATCATGCGCGGCTAAAGCCAAGGCTCCATTTATAAATCACCCTGTTTTTTAAAATCAGGCCTTACCCCAATTTGAAAAAACCGACTTCCTGATCTAAAACCTGGCTCTGATCATTCAACATATGGGCTGTTGCCGATAATTGTTCCGATGCCGCCGCATTGCGCTGGGTGACTTCATCAAGCTGCTTCATCACCTCGCTGATTTGTTTAATCGATTCGGCCTGTTCATCGGATGAGACGCTGATCTCCTGGATCAGCGTAGCGGTTTTCAATATATCCGGCAACATGCTGGTAAATAATTGCTCAACCTTTTTCGCAGTCTGTTCCGATGCGCTGATTAAACTGCGAATCTCTTTGGCCGAATCGTGACTACGCCCGGCTAATTTCCGAACCTCCATAGCAACCACTGAAAATCCCAGGCCATGTTTACCCGCTCTTGCCGCTTCAATGGAGGCGTTTAACGCCAAAATATTGGTCTGGTAAGCAATATCTTCAATCAAGACAACTTTCTGACTGATTTTATCCATGGCTTCTACGACTTCCTCGACCACTTGATTGCCCTGCCCTGCCAAATCCGCACATATTTTCGCTATTTTTTCAGTAGCTTGGGCATTTATGGAATTATGCTCAATTGAACTGCGTAACTCTTCGACCGATGTGGTGGTTTGGTCAATACTGGCCGCCTGTTGGCACGTACTTTGACTAAGCGATTCTGCCGCCGAACTGGTTTGCTGGGCTGCATCCAATATCTGTTGGGCGCAGCTGTGTATTGTTTGGATAATCCCGCTTAATCTCGATTCCATCAAACGCATTGCGGCAAAAATACCCTGATGTAAATCATGATCGTTATGCTGCACTAAGTGACCTTCGGCAATGCTTTCAGCCATGCCGCACACTTCGGAAGGCTCGCCACCTAATTGATGCGCAATATCACGCCGTAAAACCAAAAATAAACCCAATGCTAAAAACAATAAACCGCCGACAGTAACAGTGATCAAAATTAAATAGGTTTGAGCTTGAGTTTTTAACGTATCGGCTTTTGCAAAAAACAATGAGGCCAGATGATCCTCAATTTTTTTCAGCAAATTAATTTTACCGGTTTGCATGGTAAACCAGTGTTTTGCGTCAATAGCGAATTGTCCTTTATCAGCTTGCTTAAGCGCTGTTTCACGCATGCGCTGGGTTTCGTCAACAAATTGGCCGTTGAAAGTTTGCTGATAAAATTGCTGTGCCGGCTGGTCGGCAAATGACAAAAACACATCCAAATATGTGTTTTGCGTCGCAATCAAGCTGACTAAGCGCTCATACATCCCAGGTTCAAAATGATCTAAGGCGAAAGTATTGGACAACACTGCCCGTTCAATACCGGCCCGTTCCTTACTTTTAAGGAAATTAGCATAAGCCGACAATTGTGCGCTCATGGTCGTATCGAGGCTTAATTGCGGCAAATAAGAAATTATGTCGAGAAATTGCGCGTTAACACTTGAATAATAGCTAATCGCTTGAGCGGCAGACAGGGAAAAATCGAGAATATGCTGACGCGTTGTTGTTAACCGTTCCAGCTCCTCCAATACCTTATGCAGGGGCGTTGCAATATGCGGATCGGCCTGAATGTCCAGCTGCTGTAAACTATCTTGCAGGGCATTCATTTTTTTAGTGCTTAACTGTTGTTGATCCAGTAATTCGTGTTGAAACTGCTGACCTTTACTGCCGATATAGCCGGCTGACATGCCTCGTTCTTTTTGCAGCTCATGGACCAAGGCGCTGGCATGAAAAGAAAATGTAGCCAGATCGCTCACTTTATCAGCTGCCGTCATTTCTTTAAATTGCTGAGCGATGGTAAATGCGGATAAGCCAATCAACCCTAACAGCGGGAAAATGACTAAGGTAATGATTTTCTGGTTAAATGATAATCGCTGAAGTAGCATTATCCGTCTCCCTATATTTTTGTTATTAGCTAATCGCTTAGCCTGAAGCCTAAGGTTAATTAGGGCGGAGTAAAATAAATATTTCCTTCTTAAAAGTGTACCGGGGCAATATTAAAGCTGCGTTTAAAAATGTTTTTTATTGTTGCCGTATTAAATTCAATGTTCTTTCCGGCAGGTTCTCCGTAGTCGCCCCCTCCAGATGCAAACGCGCATCTTCATGCACGGTCGTCATAAACCGGATTAACTGCATTTCGTGCTGCATTTTCTGCTCGAAATCTTCCGCTTCCCACATTTTATTCAGCAGATATTTCGCGTGATGGTGAATGGTGAAGGCGACCGCCTCGGGCAAATGGGTGTAACTGGCCTGGATTGAAGCTTTAAGCTGGTCCAGCGCCGCCAGGTACTGTTTATAGTCTTTAACATCCTGCCGGCACTTGGTTTTAAACATCGACAGTTCTGCGTCGTGTTTGGTTCTCAGCAGGCTGATGTCGTGTTCCAGTTGCACGCTTTTCTTTTTTAATTCGGCTTCCAGGGCTTTTTCGGCCAGGACGCGGGCATGTTTGAGCGTTGCCTGGTCGCCCTGATTAGCCAGCTGCCATTTCAGGTTTTGATCTTTAGCCGAATGAAACAGCTTAATAATGTTATTTAAGATACTCATGCATTAAACAAGGGTGGAAATTTTCTGCTGCAATGTCAGCAACGCTTCAATGTCCTGCCGGTCCCGGTAACGGGCATGGTCTTGTTGCAGTTGCTGATACGTGGTTCCCGGCAATTTGGTCTTGATCGACAGCAGTTCTTTGTCGATGGCTTTGGACAGCGATCGAATATGCTTGCGATTATTCAGCTTCAACAGGCGTTTTCTGCTCAGTTCGTTAAAATATTTTATTTGCCTTGTTTTAAAATAAAACAAGCGCTTGACCTGATCCTGCCTGGCCTGGACAAACCACAGCCGCCGTTGTATCCGTTGCTTGGCCGAAAAATAATCCAACGCAGAGCGGACGATTATTTTGCCGACACCCCATAAACCGGCGACGGTTAACGCAGCAAACCCGCTTAGCAGCATGGCCGCTGCCAGCGTAGTTAATACAGCGGGCAATCCGGGCACGGCTAGCCACAGCAACAGTTCCACCAGTAAAAACACCGGCAATGAAGCCAGAACCAGCAACAGGGAAATTCTAATAATCAAGGTGAAAGCCTGAAAGCCAAAAAGACAGTCAGGATATTGTACTCAACTTTTTGGCTGGGGCTTAATCAGAATAACTACAACTGGCTGACAACACTTGCCAACTGTTCGTCATAAAGCGCGGCGATTAAATTGGCTTGATAAACCATGCCTACCAAGCGATTTTCGCTGTTCACTATCGGAATTTGCCGATAGCCTTGGGTGGACATCAGCGCAACCAGGTCGACGATATGGGTGGTTTCATACAATACGGCAACCGAAGTGGTCATCATGTGGCCGACCGACTCCGGCTTATCGGCCGACACATTCGGCGTACGGCGGATAAAGGCTCGAAACTTGTCCTGAAAACTTTCATAAGCGCTCAGGTTAATAAATTTAAAAAAGTCATTCCAGGTGATGATGCCGATCACCCGTCTGGCCCTGTCGATAACCGGCATGGATTTGAGTTTTTGCTTGTGCATGATGTTCCAGGCGTCTTCGACTTCCGTCCCGTATTCAACCGACGGCACGTCCCTGACCATAATATCCGCGCAGGTGATATTGCCCTTGAATCGTTTAAAGCTGCGCGCCTCAGCATCGGTCAGCAGTTTACGCAGGTCGCCGGCCGAGACATCCATAAACGTATCCATGTTTTCCAGAGCCTGCTTCAAATCCTGATCCGAAATACCGGTTTGCTGGGTCGATTTAACAATAGCGTTTTTATTATCGGAAACTGTCGGATACTCATGTCGTAACAGCCAACGATTAATAATTACCGCCATAACCAGCATGACTATCACATTTAAACCCACCGGCATCAGCACAAAGCCGTAACCCAGGGAACTGATAGGGTGACCGGTCAGAATGGGCGCCATTGCCGTCGCAGCGCCGGGCGGGTGCAAACAACGCAGCAACAGCATGGCAAAAATACTGCCGCCGACGGCGCAGGCCGAGGCTATTGCCGTATCGGTAAACCACTGGGTACAAGCGATACCGATAATAGCGGATACCAATTGTCCGCCGACAAATGGCCAAGGCTGTGCCAACGGACTGTGGGGAATGATGAATAATATGACCGCAGAAGCTCCCATCGAAGCGATGAGAATCGGATAAGCTGCGCCTATGCTTAATTGTCTCGTCACCAATGCCGCAATTAAAATGGCGCTGAAACTGGCAACAACCGAGAGGAACTTGCCCTTAAGGCTTAAGTTTACCGGATCAACGATAACGGAACGGATAAACCGGCTGATATTCATCATTAGCTTGAACTACCCTTGTTGCAAAATTAAGACTGTCACGTCCCAAAACAGACTCCAAGTATAGAGCAATCAAACTGATATTCCATGAAACCGTTATGACTGATGAATATAACCCGGCCGAAGGGCAGCGAATGCTGCCCCCAGTTGTTCGACCTGCCGGAAATAATCGATATAATTTTGATGGATAATCCACGCGTTAAAGCTCATAACACATTAATAACATCAATGGCTTTCGCATACCCCCATTACCACTACCACCTGATGTTTCTGTCCATCATGCGACAGCGAGATGCTGTCACTCTCCGCTTGCGCGATACCGTCTAATTCTATCAACACGACGCCCTTAGACACGCCAGAGGGATTGTTGACGGTGATTTCATAGTGAGTGTCTTGGTGTCGGTAGCTTAAGCTGTAACTGCGCCAGTCACGCGGAATGCAAGGGTTGAAATGGATTTTGTCACCGCGGATATTCAGGCCCAACAACCATTCCAGACCGGCGCGGTAAAACCAGCCGGCGGCGCCGGTGTACCAAGTCCATCCGCCGCGCCGCGTGTGGGGCGGTACGGCATAAATATCCGCCGCTATCACATAGGGCTCGACTTTATAGGCATAGACGCCGGTCCGGTTTGCGGTGCGGTTGATCGGGTTCAGCATATGCAGGAGTTCTGCCGCCTGATCGCCGTCTCCGAGCATGGCGTAGGCAATCACGCACCAGACTGCCGCATGGGTATATTGCCCGCCGTTTTCCCGTACGCCCGGCAAGTAGCCTTTGATATAACCGGGATCCAGTAGTGTCTTGTCGAATGGCGGCGTAAACAGCAACACCAGGTCGTCGCCGTATTTTATGAGATATTCCCGAACCGAGTTCATCGCCTGCCGCGCTCGCTCAGGGTCGGCAGCGCCGGAAATGACGCCCCAGCTTTGAGCCAGCGAATCGATGCGGCATTCGGTGTTGGTAGCAGATCCCAGCGGCGTACCGTCATCGTAATAGGCCCGCCGGTACCAGGATACATCCCATCCTTTAGCTTCCACAGCGTCTTTAAGCTTGGCGACATGTTCGCGCCAACGCGCGGCATGCTCGGTATCTCCGCGCGCTTCGGCCACACCGGCAAATTCCGTCAGCGTGGCGATCAGGAACCAGGCGAGCCACACGCTCTCGCCTTTGCCCAGATGACCGACCCGGTTCATGCCGTCGTTCCAATCGCCGCAGCCCATCAACGGCAGACCGTGCTCGCCGACTTTCAGGCTCAAATCCAGGGTTCGCGCGCAGTGCTCGAATAGGCTCGCTTGTTGCTCCGAAGGCGTCGGCTCGAAATAGGCATCTTCCTGCTCCGGTTCAAGTACAGGCCCTGCCAGGAACGGCATTATTTCGTCGAGTACGGCCGTATCGCCGCTTACCTTGAGATAGTGGGCCACCACATACGGCAGCCAGATAAGGTCATCGGAGAAATGGGTGCGCACGCCGCGATTCGAAGGCGGATGCCACCAATGCTGCACATCGCCCTCGACAAACTGATGCGCTGCCGCGCGCAGAATATGGGCACGGGCAAGCTCTGGCCGGGCGACCGCAAGCGCCATGCTGTCCTGTAACTGATCGCGAAAGCCGAAGGCCCCGCCTGCCTGATAGAATGCGGCCCGCGCCCACATTCGACAGCTCAAGGTTTGATACAGCAGCCAACCGTTCAGCATCAAGTCCAAGCCTCTGTCCGGCGTTTTTACCTGAATTTTTCCGAGTGTCTTGGCCCATGATTGTTTCACCGCGGCGAAGGTTTTTTGCATATCAACAGACCGGTAACGCTGGACCAGCTCGCCGGCATGGTCGCGGTCACCGCCCTGTCCCAACAGGAAAACAATCTCGATGCTTTGACCCGCAGCAAGTTCTACCTGCGTTGTCAGTGCCGCACAGGGATCAAGCCCCGCGCCAACACGGTTTTTAAGCGCCCTGAACTGAGTCAGGGCCAGCGGCGCATCCAGGCTGCCGTTACGGCCGATAAATTCAGTCCGATTGCAGGTCCAGGCCGTTTGCAGTCCGGCAAGATCGGCAAAAGCAATGCGCCGTCCAAAATCCATGTCCAAGTGGTTATAGGCAAACAAGGCTCCGGTAGACTGATCCAACTCGGTAATGATATAAGGCGCCGTGTTGGTGCGAGAGGCGCCGAGCACCCATTCAACATAGGCGGTAACCGACAGTTTGCGGGGACGGCCGGAATTGTTTTTCAAGGTTAGGACTGAAATTTTGACCGGGTCGTCCGGACTTACAAATTGCAGCAGCTCGCTATGAATCCCGTGAGAAGCATGCTCGAAACGGCTGTAGCCTTGGCCGTGGCGAATCACATAGTCGGCGTTATCCACCCGAATCGGTAACGCCGTCGGCGTCCACAAATCGCCGGTTTCGTCGTCCTGTAGATAAAATATTTCGCCGGGAGGATCGCTGACCGGGTCGTTCGACCAAGGCGTCAACTGGTTCATGCGGCTGTTAAGGCTCCAGGTACAACCACTGCCCAACTCCGAGACCGTAAAACCGAATTCGGCATTGGCGATCACGTTAATCCAGGGTGCCGGCGTCCATTGTCCCTTGCCCAGCACGATCACATATTCGCGCCCGTCGTCGGCAAACCCGCCCAGCCCGTTAAAATATTCGAGATCCGTAGCTGACGATTAATGGCGCGCTTGTGTCGACATCGGGTGCAGACAAGGCTTTGGGCTGGATAAAATCCGGCGTAGGTTTGGGATGCCGCATCAGCTGTTCAGCCAAGGTTCCTCGGATACTCAACAGCACCGCGCGCGCCGTGGTTTGCAACAGCACGCGCTCCTCCTCTGAGAGCTGATCGGCGCGCAGCACAAAAATCTCTCCTTGCCCGCCGTACTCATGAATGGCGGTAAACGCTTGGTTTTCCCGAACCATATCTTCCAACGAAATCTGTAATTCATTGGCATAGGTGATTTCTTTTTCATTCAGAATCACCAAATCGACCGACAAGCCGTTTCATGCGCCAATATTCGTGGGCGCGCAATAACTGGTCGGCAATAGTCCGATCTTCTATTGACGCTAAGCCGCAGCAATACAATGGGACGATCGCCGGAAATGCTGAGCCGCCATAAACCGGTGACATTCAACCGGTTCAGCTTCATCAGCTTGCTGTTCGCCCGCAGCGAAGCATCGGCATACAGCAACCGGTTAGCCAGGGCTTGAAATAACTGGGCTTCGTCAGGCTTGATGCGTAGATGACGCAGTTGAATCTGCGCATGCGTCCAGGCAAGATCGGAAACCCGGTCGAAAGTAGCCGCGTTGTGATACTTGTCGGCTAATTCTTCAACCGCCTGTCGCGACGAGGCAACCAAGGTGGTAAATGTCACATGAACAGTCGCGCCCGGTTCGATGCTGACCCGTGTGCGCAGACTGAAAATCGGATCAAGTACCGCGCCGACCGTATTGCTGAGCGGTCGGCCATCGATCACAGCGGCAGGCGCGCGCAGTGTTTGTCCCCGGCCGCAAAATTGCACCCGGTCGGTTTCATATTGCAGCCCGGCACCGATGTCGTTGCACGCCAGCACATGAGCCGCCCAAATCCGCGGGTCGTTTTCCGCCCGAGGCCGCCGCTGCGCGAGCAGCCCGCATGCCTGAGGCAGGAATTCGGTCTGTATGAACAAATTTGAAAATGCGGGATGCGCGCTATCGGCCGTAGGCGGCGCCAGCACAATTTCCGAGTAGGAGGTCACCTCAATTTCCTGTGTATGCGAGCCGTTATTGGTCAAGCTCAAACACCTGATTTCCGCATCATCCTCAGGCGAGACAATGATTTCCACGCGACTGGCTATAGTGCCGTCTTCGCGGGAGATGCGCACCCGGTCTTCGAGAAAAACCACCTCGTATCGGTCAGGAACCGCAGCGGTCGGTTGGTATCCGGCCGACCAAATCCTGCCGTTCGCCAAATTGCGTAGATAGATGATAACTGCCCCAACAATCGCGTGTCACATCTTCACGCCAGCGGGTTACCGCCAGCTTTTCGCAAACACTGTAACCCGAACCGGCGGCTGTGATCATCACCCCGTAGCGGCCGTTGGAAAGTAAATGCGTTGAGGGCACGAGGGACATCGGCGAAGGCTCGCGGCGCACTGACGGCTGTACAATCTCTTTAACTTCGGCTTCGGCTTGGGTGAAGTCGGGAATGCCGCTGTCGGCACCGTGCGGCACCCGCTCCTGCAGCAACATTTCAGCGCCTTGAATGATCGGTGTGCTATGGAAACGACGGCGCATAACTTCATCGTTTACGACATTAGCCAAAGCCACCAATGACATGCCTTGATGATGAGCCATATAGCAGCGCACAAACGCCACCTGTTGGTTTTCAGCCAGCCGCGTCGGTGTGAAATCGAGCGCTTCGAAAAAGCCGTAACGCCCCAATGCGCCCAATTTTTCCAGGCGCCCAAAATTCACTACCGCAGCATGGTTATGGTACATCGCCGCCAAGGCCGTGGCATAAGGGGCAATGACCAAATCAAAGGCCAGCCCGCGCTTCATGCCCAGACCGGGCACGCCAAAAGCGGAATACTGATAAGTGAACCAACGGTCGCGACCGTTAAACGCCGATTCGGAAACACCCCACGGCACACTGCGTTCTTCTCCGTATTCAATCTGGCTCTGCACGGACAGACGACAGGTCTGGTCGAGCAAACTGTAGCGCGGCGAATAAGTTACCAGTGCAGGCATCAGGTATTCAAACATCGAGCCGGACCAGGACAATAACACCGTGCCGTTCGCTGTGCGCGTCACCCGTCTTCCTAAGTGAAACCAGTGCGTACTCGGCACTTCCCGCTTGGCGATCGCGATCAAGCTGGTTAGGCGCGCTTCCGAGGCGAGCAGATCGTAATAGCTGTCGTCGATGACGCCGCTTTCAACGCGATACCCCAGAGAAAACAAGTGCCGATTCTGGTCATAAAGAAAACGAAAATCCATCTCGACGAATAATCGATGGGCCAGTTCCGCAAGCGCATTTACCCGGTGGGTCAATACTTTCCAACGTTGTACTTCCGGTTGCGTATGGTGAGCGTGTGCTCCTTCTCCCTCAGGGAGAAGGTTGGGATGAGGGGATTCTAATTGGCTTTCTTCCTTATTTTGTTTTCCCCTCGGCAACTGCTCCATGCGTTGCTCTACCTCCTGCATCCTTGCAGTCGTCACCCAACCCTCTCCCTCTGGAGAGGGCTTTGTGCTGTCAACACTATTGCCATCAATAGGAAGCCGAAAATGTATCGCCGAGCCGAAATTTTCCATATCACGCTCGTGCGAATGAATGTCGGCGTGCAGCAGTGTGGCCCATGCCAGCACTTCGTTGTCATCCACCAGTTCCTCGCGCTCAGCGGCGTAAGTTCGCGCCAAATCCAGCAAGTTATCGGCGCATGGCCCCATTCGACGCCACAAACTGACCCATTCTCCATGGTTGGTGGGTTTACTCGCCAAAAAGCCGCCAAGTTTATCCGCTTTTTTATGCAACTCTTCCCGTGTCACTATCAGCACACGCCGGTCATCATTGAGTTTGGCAAGTGCCGATAACAGCAGCCTGTGGGTATCGGCAAGTCCGCCTAACACGACGGAAAACGCATACGGCTGCTGCGTCAGCTCTTTACATCCTTGAATAAGAACCAGCAGGTGCCCTGCCAGATTGCCGCTATCCACGGTCGATACATACCTGGGTTCCAGCGGGTGCAAGCTGCGCGTGTCGTACCAGTTGTAAAAATGTCCATGCAGCCTGGGCAGTTTGTTCAGGGTGCCCAGGGTCGCCTCCAGCCGGTCAACCGTATCTACAAGGCCCAGCCAGCCGAAATCGTGCGCGGCAAGTACGGATAACAGATAAAGGCCGAAATTTGTCGGCGAACTGCGATTCGCGATAACGGGCTCAGGATCTTCCTGAAAATTATCCGGCGGCAGATGATTTTCCTGCTCCGTTACGAAGCTGGTAAAAAATCGCCAGGTACGCCGGGCGACTTGTCGTAACTGCAAGGCATCTTCAGGAAGTAATAATTCAGCCGGATCCCGTCTCGGCGGCAAACTCAAGATATGGGCAATGATTGGCGACAGTAGCCACAGCAACAGGAATGGCGCTGCAATTCCCATCGAATCGGGATTGAACAGCAGCACGACCGAACCGGCGCAAACGACCACGATAGTTACGCTACCCAGCGGCCGAATAAGATTCTCCAAAGCATGCCCAGCCGATGTCTTCGCTTGCAGCGCAGTAACCCACCTGAGCAATTTTTGTCGGGTGATAAACAGCCTTACCAAAGTGCTTACGATAGCGTCAGTCATCAGCCAAGCCTGTTGCGCCAGCAGGGTTAGCGTAACCAGGCTATGGCTCAATCCCATGAATACATTTTCTGTGCTGGTGCGAATCTGGTTACGCAACGGAATGTTGGCGCGAGGTCTCATTCCGGCAACGATGGCCAGTAAGGCAGGAACAGTCAATGATATCAACACCATTCCCATCAATATCCATTGCGGCGCGTTCGGAATAGCCCAAGCCGCCAACAGGGTAAAAAAGGCCCCCGGCGCTGACAAGGTCCGGCGTAAATTATCCAGCATTTTCCAGCGCCCGATCAGCGGCATGCCTTTGCCGAGGGAACCGAAAATCCAGGGCAATAACTGCCAATCGCCACGCGCCCAACGGTGCGAGCGGGACGCGGCAACTTCCGTATGGGATGGAAATTCTTCAAACAATTCAATATCGCTGATAAATGCACAGCGGGCGAACACGCTCTCGAATAAGTCATGACTGAGCAAGGCATTTTCCGGGACGCGTCCTGCCAACGCGGCTTCAAATGAATCGACCTCATACAAGCCTTTGCCGCTGTATGACCCAAGCCCGAACAGATCCTGATAGACTTCAGACACCGTAGTCGAATAGGCGTCCATACCGCATGCACCGGAAAAAAGCTGATGAAACAACGAATGCTCCCGTCTGTGCGGCAGGGTCGGTGTAACTCTTGGCTGTAGAATACTGTAGCCGCTGACCACGCAATTCGTGACCGGATCAAGGACAGGCCAATTGAGCGGGTGGGCGGCCGTACCCACCAACTGTTGCACCGCACCGATAGGCAGTTTGGTATCGGCATCCAGGGTAATGACATAACGAACATCCGGCGGCGCAAATGCCGGTTTCCCATGAATCGGCATAAAAGAAGTGTTGTCCGCCCCGCGCAGCAGCCGGTTAAACTCATGCAACTTGCCGCGCTTGCGCTCCCAGCCCATCCATTTTTTCTCGCTTGGGTTCCACTCACGTTTGCGGTGATACAGGAAAAAGCGCTGATCTCCGTACTTGGCATTCAGCGCGTCAATCCCGGCAATGGCGATATTCAGCAGCAAGGCATCGTCCGTCAGGGTTTCCTGATCTGCATCCACCCAATCGGACAACAGGGCAAAACGGGCATCGCCGGCCGGATTGGACAAATACTGAACCTCCAAATCATCGATTTGTTTTTTTACATTCCGCTCGCTGATAAACATGGTCGGCACCACAACAAAAGTGCGCAACGTATCAGGGATGCCTTCCTTCAGTTCGAGTCTGGGTAAATGGCGTGGCGGCACGACGGTAATAACGAATCGGTTGACCAAGCTCGTGGCAATATCCGATGCCGGAAAAAAAGCAAGCAGTGCAATCAGGGCAATCGACAAAACGCCTAGTCCAGTCTCGAAAGCAGCGCTCAAAGGCAGTGCCAACACGATCAACGTGCACACGGCCAGACTGCCCAGATAAGCAAACGCCGCATGCGCGACATAAGCGCGCAAAAACTTTTGGCTGAAAGTAGGCCGAAAACCGACTTCTTGTTCGAACTCGCCCCGGCCGGTGCCTATCAAGTAGTAGCCGGGCTCATGTCTTTGCCGTTCGACGCCGGATTCTTGACCGACCCGCTCAATCTTGTCGATGACTTTATGGGCGATTTCCACTTCGGAATGCGGCGAACGTTTGGCAAGATCCTCAATCGCATGCCGATAGCGGTCTCGGGTAAGAAAATCCATCGCGCTGTAAGTGGGATGAGCGCGCAGACATTTATCCACCAGACTCGAATCTTCGACAAATTGCGGCCAGTCGAACGCCGAGATGGCGCGCATACTGGTGATGATATTGCGTACGGTCAGATTGGCGGCAATCTGGCTGGCGTGTTCGCGATGGACGATTTCATCCAGCGTGACGCCTTGTTCGTCCAGCCATTGATTCAGAAAATCGAGTGTAGGCGCGGGGCCCGGATGCGGCTCGTGCAAGCGTTGTACGATCTGGACCGCAAAGGCCTGGCGGAAAGGCGCGGCGGGTAAAACGGCAGTCTGGGCCGAAAGATCGAGCTTGTCGGCTTGATCGACAAACTCATCAGCCAGCCGCCGCCCGATTTGCGAGCGCATGACTTTTAACGCCAGCCGGCGCAAATTCTCGATCATCACGATACGTAGCGTGATCGGTAGCGCCCAAAGCTCACCGATACTGAGCGGCTGAACTTCCTGATAAGCGCGCACGAAAAGAGCCAGCTGTTCAGCAGAAAAACGGCTATCGGTATGGGCAACCAGAGCCCAGGCAATGCCGTAGACGCGGGGATAACCGGAAAGAAAGCCATCGGTTAACTTGGGCAATTGCTTGTAAAATTTTTCCGGCAGGTAGAGGTTGATGTCGTTGATCTGCTCTTCAATCACATGAAAATTGTCGAGCAACCATTCTGCGGCCGGTGTAATGGCTCGATGCTCCCGCGCCGCCTTGCCTATGGCTTTGTAAGCCTCAAACAACACACGGGAATTCTCGCGCACCCTCGGCATCAGCTTGAATCCGTCAGGACGAATTTCGGCTTTTTGAGCTTTCGCTAAACTGGCGGCATGCTGCTCCATCCGTTCATTGCTAAACAACTCAAACCGGATTGGTTCATCCTCACCGCCTGGGTCGGCAAGCCTGGCTTTCCGTCTATGCTCGCGTAATTTCAATATCATCGGACTCCCCCGTTTGGACTATCGCTGACTAAACTTCGAAAGCCATATAGCGACATCCAGCCTTCACAACAATAAGTCGGGTGCGTCTGAAGATACATTGGCAATCAGTTTTTAAGCCCGTAAAGTAAATGCGCTCGCACCGTGGATGCGGCTTTTGGATCTACCCCAGCTTAGAGAAGTCATTTCCATGAATCAATAAGTAGTAATACCAAGCAGTCGGAATCACATGTCGTGGAAATACGAGGCAGTGCAAGTTTTGTGAAGAGCGGTTGAAAACGGACCAAAGAGATAATTGAATCCCTATATGCCTATTGACGCTTTGGATTATTGGTATAAGCTGTCTTCGAATTCTTGAAAACTACCTAGGCTGTTATGCTGCACCTTTAAAGGCCTGATACAGAGACACTCAAACAACAAAAACAATGAATAGATTACGTAGATAAAATCCGCGACATTCCCGACTTTCCAAAACCCGGCATTATTTTCAAGGATATTACGCCGCTGGTAAAAGATCCAGCCACGCTGAGACTCGCCGTCCATCAATTGCTACAGCCTTTTTTAGGCAGGAATATTACCGTCGTTGCCGGCATGGAAGCGCGCGGTTTTATCTTCGGTTCGCTGGTCGCCTGGGAATTGGGACTTCCATTTGTACCGTTGAGAAAACCGGGGAAACTGCCTTACGATGTGCAAAGCGTATCGTACGACCTTGAATACGGCTCGGCCACACTGGAAGCGCATATCGACGCCTTCGATGCGAACGATCGTGTTTTATTGATTGATGACCTGCTGGCTACCGGCGGAACGGCAAAAGCGAGCTGCGAATTAGTCGAACAGCTGGGGGCAAAAGTAGAGGCCTGCGCCTTTGTCGTGGAACTGGATTTTCTGGAAGGACGGGAAAAACTTGGGGATTACGAAGTCCATTCTTTGTTGCATTATTAGATGAATACAAAGGGCACAAATGAAGTCCGGTTCTTTCGCCTTGCGCCCTTCGCTTACCTTACCGACGTATTTTGGATTTTTTCAATTTATCCACTTTACTGCCGGCTTCTTCAAACGATTTGGCGGTGGCATCAAATGATTGAGCAACACTGCTGAATGAATGAGAAGCTTGTTCAATCTGTTTAGTCTGTGCATCTAAGCGCAGAGCAAAACCCGGCTTTTTACTTGCGCCGGCATTGCCGGGCGAGCCTTGTTCCGAGGACGCGCCTTTATCGCCGTCAAGCTCGCTCATCGTCAAGACCATCGACATCATCCATTGACTCCTCTGATTTGCCATCCGTAGCCAGATTATTGCGCCATTGCAAAAAAGATTCACGGGTAAATACATAAGGGTCCAATGCGGCTTCATCGATAAATTTCAATGCACCTTCCGCACTGGCCCGAGCATTCAGCATAGACAACAGCTGCACGGGCATGCCTATATAAGTGGCCGGATTTGCCGCCGTATCAAATGCCGCGCCTGGGATACCGCGCGCAGTTGACGGCCCCAGAAATAGGCAGCACCAGATAAGAACCTTGAGGCACTCCCCATACCGCTAGGGTCTGGTCAAAATCTTCCTCATTTTGTTCCAGGCCTACGTGTTTGGCCACATCAAACAAACCACCCACGCCTACTGTTGAATTGATCGCAAAGCGTCCGGTATCTTCAGCACTTTGTGAAAATTTAGCCTGTAAAACATCATTAATAACTACATTGACATTTTTCAGGTTATTAAAAAAATTAAAGACACCCGTTTGCATGAACTGCGGGGTTATCCATTTATAGGCATTCGAAATAGGCTCGGCGACATAATTATCAACGTTATCGTTAAATACAAACATCTTACTGTTAAAGTTCTCATAAGGATCGGTCTTGTTTGCTACCGTTTGCGGCTCAACATCACCTGTCGTTGCACAGCCGCTCAAAGTAAGGGCAACGCCGATCAGCATGCCTGAGAATACGTATTGCATTTTAACGCTACGATTGCCGTTGTTGGTATGTTCATTGGCATCAAACCTACTGTTTTGAATAATTATCAATTTTTTCGTTAATCTTGGTGATTAAAGCATCAAAGCCTTCGCGCTGTAAAATAGTGGTGTATTCCGATCTTTTCAAGGCCAAATCACTTACGCCATTGGCGATAATATTAATGATGCGCCAGCTATTGCCCTTTTCTTTGAGCATGTAATCGAATTTAACCGGTTTGTCGCCGGGAATAACCAGATGGGAATGCACAACAACACCGCCTCTTGTTGTTTCTTCTTCGGAATCAAATACAAATGATTCCCCCGAGTAATCTTTAAAGTTGTGCGCATAAGATGCAATACTCAGTCGGCTGAATACATCAACCAGTTTTTGTTGCTGTTCTTCGGACAACTTTTCCCATTCTTTACCGACAACAATGCGGGCGATTTTTGTCAGCTCGTGGCTGTTGGAAACAGGGTCTTTTAGTTTTTCATACCTTCCGGCATAGCCCAATTTCTTGCCGTCTTTCATCACGGCAATAAGGTCGGCCTGAAATTTCTCTACAACCTGTCTTGCGGTTGCCCCGCCTTCATCCGCAGCAAAAGCATTCATCCCACCGAATAAAAGGAACATGAAAACAACAGCTAACTTCACATTTTTTAAAAAAATCATAAAAAAAACCTCGTAAAAACAAATACGTATTCGAATTAGGCAAAAGGCGTAGGGCGAAGAACGAAAAAACCGTTCATTCGCCTTTAGCCTAAATAAATTTTAATCGACAATCTCGACTCTAACAGGAATTCCTGCAAGAGTTGATGACAACTCTTCTTTTGCATACTCAGGCGTGAGCTTCAGGCACCATTTCGCCCTCGGTTTTTGGACCTCTAATTGATGTCAACAGAGCCTTCAACGGATGACTTAACATATCTTCAACAGCCGTTGCTTCATAACCGCAATGCGCCATGCAGCTTGCGCATTTAGGATTGTTAACCGTGCCGTATTTATCCCAGGGCGTAGTATCCAAAAGTTCCTGAAAAGCTGGAGACATAACCCTCATCAGCCAGCAAGTAACAAGGTTTTTGCCAACCGAATACGTTACGGGTCGGATTACCCCATGGCGTACAATCGTAATTTTGGTTGCCGGCCAGAAAATCAAGATATAGCGACGAATGATTTAATTTCCAGTTGCGGTTTTTGCCGATTTTAAAAATACCCCGGAATAAATCCTTAACATCACTGCCTTTAATAAACACATCCTGCTGAGGCGCACGCTCATAACTGAAACCGGGAGCAATGGTCACGCCTTCAACGCCAAGTTCCATCGCATAATCCAGAAAATCAGCAACTTCCTGGGCAGTTTTCACCTTGAAACAGCGTGCAGTTTACGGTGACCCTAAAGCCTTTTGCCAGCGCCAATTTTATGGCTTCAACAGCCCGTTCAAAAACACCTTCCTGGCAAACAGACGTATCATGCCTTTCCTGCATGCCATCCAAATGGATTGAAAAGGTCAGATAAGGAGATGGCTTATAATCGTCAATTCTCTTTTTCAACAACAGTGCATTGGTGCACAGGTAAACGAATTTCTTCCGCGCAATAATGCCTTCAACGATTTGCGGCATTTCTTTATGGATAAGCGGCTCGCCTCCCGGAATCGACACCATGGGCGCATCGCATTCGTCTACAGCCTGCATGCATTCTTCAAATGAAAGACGCTTATCGAGAATATCGTCAGGGTAATCGATTTTACCGCAGCCTGCACAGGCCAAATTGCAACGAAACAAAGGTTCAAGCATCAGCACCAAAGGATATTTCTTAGCCCCTTTCAACTTTTGCTTAATTAAATAACTACCTACAGTCAACTGCTGACGTAAAGGAACTCCCACGAGCAAACCCTCCAAAGAACTTCGATAAACTTAAATGACGCTCACTTAAAAAATGACCGTCCTGAAACCACATGCACTACAAAACGACAACGTATATAAACCTGTATCAATAAAACAACAAACGGACAATATTCACTAAAATACAACCACCTACTGATTTTTAACAAGGGGGTTCAAGGAATATCGACGAGCCTGTCATATAATACAATCGCTTATCTATTGTTGACTAGAATACTATCTTTTAAGTGGACGACTCCAGTTTTATAGTGTGCGTACGAGAATAGTTATTGCGAAGTGCAGCTTTATACCGTCAAGCACAAATCTGCCACAAAATAGCCGCTAAGCCACTATTTTTATTAGCAATAGATCTGCTTTTAAGAATTACCACGGGTGCACATTTGCAACAAAACAACATTGCTTTGCAAAATACCAACAAACAGTCTATTATTGCCACTTATTAACTTGAATCAACCTGCAGGCCGACATCAAAAATACCATGAGTGAAACTCAAATATCTCTGGATAACCCAAAATCACTCAGCAAATGTATCTGATGATGAATTTCAGGCGCTTATTACTTGAAGGCGTCTCCAGAACATTTGCGCTGACCATTCCCCAGCTGCCGGAAAAATTATACGGCGCAGTAGCTAATGCTTATTTGTTATGCCGTATTGTCGACACCATAGAAGATGAAGTTTCTCTTATCTCCGGAACAAAAAAAATATTTTTGCTCCGAGTTTATTCATATCGTAAAAACCGGCACCAATTCAGAGCCGTTTGCCGTAGAACTTGCCCCGCTGCTTTCCGAGCAAACCATTCCCGCCGAGCACACCTTAATTCATGTCTTGCCGCGCGTTATTCAAATCACCCATAAATTTGACCCCGACCAAATTGAGGCGCTGGCTTCCTGCGTAGAAACCATGGCCGAAGGCATGCCGATCTTCCAAGCTCAGGATCTGCATGGCGGCCTCGCAACGCTCGCCGACATGGACAGATACTGCTATTACGTTGCCGGTTGCGTCGGAGAAATGCTGGCCAAGCTTTTTTGCCATTACTCACCGGAAATCGCACAACACAAAGACGAACTGCTTAAGCTGTCGGTGTCTTTTGGTCAGGGACTGCAAATGACCAACATATTAAAAGACATTTGGGATGATGCCGGACGGGGCGTTTGCTGGTTGCCGCAGGATATTTTTACGGAAACAGGGTTTGACCTTAAAAACCTGACGCCTGAAACCAATGATGAAAACTTCAGAAAAGGCCTGGAGCACTTGATCAGCATTGCTCATGATCATTTGCATAACGCGCTGAAATACACGCTGTTGCTTCCCACCCATGAAACCGGCATCCGTAATTTCTGCCTTTGGGCATTGGGCATGGCTGTTTTAACCTTAAAAAAGATCAAACAAAACCTGGATTTCAATCAATTCCGACCAAGTCAAAATCACTCGCAACAGCGTTAAAGCGACCATTCTTGCAACCCGATTGACCGGACGCAGCAACACTATGCTTAGCTTACTTTTTAACTTAACAAGTCGTGAACTCAAAACGCCCGACTGGACATACTCAACACCATCCTCAAAAGCCAACGGTAAAACTTTAAGGACGTAACTTATGTTTAACGAAGCAAATTCAGAGATCAATATCAGCACTGTTTCGAGTTCATCGAATACCGTTAATAACTTTGACCACAATCTCAAGCTGAGCCATTAACAAAGCGCAGGAAAAATTATTAAGCCTGCAGGACAAGGACGGCTATTGGGTATTCGAACTGGAAGCGGACTGCACGATTCCGTCAGAGTACATCATGATGATGCACTACTTGGGTGAAATCGACGAGTCGCTACAGGCCAAAATCGCCAACTATCTAAGATCCCGTCAGTCGGAAGACGGCAGCTACCCGCTGTTTACCGGCGGCGCAGGCGATCATCAGTTGCAGCGTTAAAGTCTATTACGCGTTAAAAATGGCCGGAGATGCTATCGACGCGCCGCACATGACCCGGTTAAGAAATTACATCCTCAGTCAAGGCGGCGCGGCAAAAGCCAACGTGTTTACGCGTATTGCACTGGCAACCTTTGAGCAATTACCCTGGCGCGGCGTACCGTATATTCCTGTTGAAATCATGCTGTTTCCCAGCTGGTTTCCGTTCCATTTGGATAAAGTATCTTACTGGTCCAGAACCGTTATGGTACCGCTGTTTATTCTTTGCACCTTAAAAGCGACAGCAAAGAACCCAAACAACATCAATGTACTGGAGCTTTTCGTCACTCATCCCGACGAAGAAAAGCATTATTTCCCCGAAAGAACGCTGTTAAATAAAATCTTTCTGGGCCTGGATAAACTGGGCTTGGCCACCCGTCCGTTAATTCCGAAAAAAGCGCATGAATTGGCGATCGAAAAAGCCAAAGACTGGTTTATCGAGCGCCTGAACGGCGAAGACGGTCTGGGCGGAATTTTCCCCGCAATGGTCGGCGCTTATGAAGCCATGCTGCTGCTGGGCATGCCTGACGATCATCCGCATGTCGTCACCGCACGTAAAGCCATCGACAAGTTACTGGTCATCAATGAGCATGATGCCTACTGTCAGCCTTGCTTGTCTCCGGTTTGGGATACAGCACTAGCCGCGCTGGCATTACAAGAAGCCGACAAAACCGGCAACAGCCAAAGCCTGACCCGCGCCTACGACTGGCTTAAAAGCAAACAGCTGTCAGATGAGCCAGGCGATTGGCGAATTTCCAAGCCTGACTTGGCAGGCGGCGGCTGGGCATTTCAATTTGAAAACCCGCATTATCCCGATGTCGATGATACGGCGGTTGTGGCCTTCGCCATGGCAGAGTCGAACCTACCCCATCTGGATGAATCGATACACCGCGCAACCCGCTGGATAGTCGGCATGCAGTCTAAAAATGGCGGCTACGGTGCGTTTGATGTCGATAACACCTACTATTATTTGAATGAGATTCCGTTTGCCGATCACGGCGCGTTATTAGACCCGCCTACTTCCGATGTCAGCGCGCGTTGCGCAATGCTGATGGCTAGAGTGGCTCAGGATCATAGCGAATATTTGCCCGCATTAGAGCGCACTATCGAATACATCCGTAGCGAACAGGAACAAGACGGCTCATGGTTTGGCCGTTGGGGCACCAACTACATCTACGGCACATGGTCGGTATTGCTTGGACTTGAGCAAACCAGCCTGCCTAAAAGCGACCCGCTGTATACCAAAGCCGCAAAATGGCTAAAAAGCGTACAACGCGGCGACGGCGGCTGGGGCGAAGACAACTACAGCTATCATGATACTAAGCCATAGCGGAAAATATCGTTTCAGCACCGCATTCCAAACGGCTTGGGCTGTTTTGGCATTGATGGCGGCAGGAGAAGCTCACAGCCCTGAGGTAAAAGCGGGCATTGATTTCATCTTGCGCAACCAGCAAGCTGACGGCGTATGGAATGACGAATGCTTTACCGCGCCCGGCTTTCCAAAGGTTTTCTATCTTAAATACCACGGTTACGACAAGTTCTTCCCGCTTTGGGCCTTGGCTCGCTACCGTAACGAGCTCAACAGAAAGTGATCACCGGCATTGTTGTTGCTTTACCGGAAGAACTCAGCACCCTGACCTCAAAAAAAATTGATAAAGGGTGCTGTGTTTTTATTACCGACACAATCGTTCTCGCCTATTCCGGCGCAGGCGCCAACAATGCACGAACAGCATCCGAGTTATTAATTGCACAAGGCGCGACCCGCTTGATCAGCTGGGGTTGCGCTGCCGCCCTCAGCGAAACGTTAAAACCCGGCGATCTGGTCTTGGCCGATACCCTGATCGATGCCGAAGGCACTCAAATCGGCATTCACCCCGACTGGCATGGTTGCACCAAAAACCTGCTTTCAACCATCGCTAAAAGTCCACACCGGCAGTTTAGTCTGAAAGCAACAGCATCGTAGCTGCCAGCCAAGGACAAAAAGCACCTGCACGCCCAGACCGGCGCAGTCGCATTGGACATGGAAAGCAATCGCCGTAGCCAAAGTTGCCCGGCAACACAATCTGCCTTTTTTAGCTATCCGGTCCATTGCCGATCCGGTTAACATGGACTTGCCCAAAGCCATCAATCACTCGCTTAACAATGAAGGCGACATCATGCTCGGTAAATTGTTACTATTTATCGCGCTACATCCTACTGAATTACCCGGACTTATAAAACTGGGCCTGCATTTCAATAACGCCAAAAACACGTTAAAATTGGTCGCCAAACAGCTCGATCATTTGACCGCATTACCCAGCCAAGACCAATAAACAGCATGTCATCTTTTTTCAACACCCTTATCGGCTGGTGCGAGCGACAAATCATGCGCTGCCCGTGGACGCTGTTATTGCTATCGCTGTTGCTGTGCGGCGCCACGCTGTACTACACCATTAAAAACCTGGAGATTAACACCAACACGGCTGAAATGCTGTCGCCCGACTTGCCTTTCCAGCAAAACCAGGCACATTTTAACCAGGCATTTCCAGAGGATGCCACTACCATTATTTTTGCGGTTGAGGCCGAAACGCCGGAAGAATCCTCTCAGGCCGCCAGGCAAACTTGTCGAACAGTTAAACAAGGCAAACGATCGTTTTGATTCTGCCTACATCCCCACAGACAATGCTTTTTTCAGACAGCAGGCCTTGCTTTATCTCGATCAAAACGACCTGGATAATTTTGCCCAAAAACTCACTGATGCCCAGCCTTTTATAGGTCACCTGGCCCAGAACTATCACCTTGAAGGCCTATTCGGCATTATCGGCCAAGCGCTTAACCGGCATGACCATGCCTTGCCTATGGACTTGAACCCGATACTTCTTGCCATTGATGACGTCCTGAAAAATCAGTTAAACGGTCAATCGCATTATTTGTCCTGGCAAAACATCCTGTCCGAAAACAAGCCGAACGCCGACAACTACAAGGATGCAGAAGCGCAAACCAAATTTAACCGGACTATCGTCATCGCCAAACCTAAAATGCATTTTAATGAAATGCTGCCCGCCGATGTCGCACTTTCGGCAGCACGCGAAATCAGCCACGCCATCATGGCGGAAAATCCGTCACTCAGCATTCGCATGACCGGCGAAACCGCGCTGGAACACGAAGAACTTGAGAGCGTCACCAAAGGCGCCACGTTCTCCGGCTTGTTGTCACTGGTTTTAGTGTTCGGCAGTTCAATGGATAGGCCTGCGCTCAGTAAGATTGCTGATTACAACCTATATCGTGCTGGTTATGGGCTTGATATTGACAGCCGGATTCGCCGCCATCACCGTCGGACATTTAAATGTCATTTCGATTGCCTTTGCCAGTTTATATATCGGGCTGGGCGTCGATTACGCGGTTCATATCTGCCTGCATTATCGCGAAGGCAAGGCTGACGGTCTATCGAACAGCGAAGCCATCCTGATCAGCATCCGCGATGTCGGCTCCTCATTGTTTTTATGCGCACTGGCCACGGCGATCGGTTTTTTTGCCTTTATACCGACGGATTATGCAGGCGTATCCGAATTGGGCGTTATTTCAGGCGGCGGTATCTTTATCGGCCTGATTATTTCGCTGACCGTGTTGCCGGCCTTGTTCTGCGTTTTTCCTGTCAACAATGTAAAGCCGATACGCTCGCCGTTAACTCCGACATTTATCATTACCTTCCCGTTTCGCTTTTCAACCGGCATCAAAATCGTTTCCATATTGCTGGGCATCGGCGCCTGCTTTGTATTGACCGATCTTACCTTTGATTACAACCCTATCAACCTCAGAGACCCAAACAGCGAATCGGTCTTAGCCATTAAAGAACTGTTAAAGTCCAAAACCGACTCCCCGTTTGCGCTGACCGCATTGGCAAGCAGTCTTGAAGCGGCCGGCAAAATCACCAACCAACTTAGCCAGCAACCATCTGTGCACGAAACCATCACCTTGGCGAGTTTTGTAGCTAAAGATCAGGACGAAAAACTGGCGACGATTGAAGATTTGAATCTGATGCTGGGCGGACAACTTAAAAACTTTGACAACACCCTCGATACCGCGAATCAGCAGGCTGCATTGATTAAATTCAATGAGGCGCTAAAAAAAGCCATTGTTGAAAAATCCCCGAATGTGCCGCAACAAACCTTGCAGCAGTTACAACAGCGCATCGAAGCCTTCATCAAACAGGCGGACGCCACCCAGACTCCGGCCAGCCGGTTACATACAGCTGGAAAAAAACATTTTAGGTCTGCTGCCGTTTACCATAGAACGCCTAGAACCAGCCTGACCGCAACGCCATTCGGGCTGGACGATTTACCGCTCGGAGATAAGATCGCACTGGATCAGCGCAAGCGGACTCTATAGAGTCCTGATCACGCCTGAAAAAGACCAAAACAAGCCCGAGAATTTGAAAGAATTTGTAACTCAGGTGCAAGCCGTTGACAACACGGTTTCCGGCCTGCCGATTATCAATCAGGCCGGGGGCGATGCGATAGTCAAGGCATTTATTAAAGCCTTTAGCGGTGCTTTTATTGCCATTGTGGTGTTATTATTGCTGATGTACAGAAGCGTCAGAAAGACCTTACTGATTATCATGCCATTATTGCTTGCCGCTTTGCTAACCGGTGCAACCAACGTGTTACTGGATAACCCTTTCAATTTTGCCAATATCATCGCCCTGCCCTTGCTGCTGGGCATGGGTATCGACAGCAGTATCCTGATCATGCACAGACACCATTCCAGTTCAGGTGAAGATGAAAATTTGCTGCAAAGCAGCACCACCCGAGGCATTATTTTCAGCTCCATAACGACCTTGTGCAGTTTTTCCAGCCTTGCTTTCACCGCTCATCAGGGTATGGCAAGCATGGGTTTAGTATTGGCTATAGGCCTTACTTTCACAGTGATGTGTTCTTTAATAGTCCTGCCTGCTTTCAGCGGCAAAAGAATTTAATTTTTTGAGGTATCTAATGTCATTCAGCATCGCCGAACTTTTTTCTCAACACAGCACTGATAAATTTGATCTGCACGAACAACATTTAAACAATCAAATGGTCAGAGTGTTAAAGACCATAGGCTATGACCGCCACTACCAAAAAGCTGTCGGACAATATCTCTACGACCAGGAAGGCACGGAATATCTGGACTTGCTCAGCGGTTTCGGCGTATTTGCGATCGGCCGCAATCATCCGACCGTCATCAGCGCATTAAACGAGACCTTAACACTGGAATTGCCCAACCTGGTGCAAATGGATGTATCGGTACTCAGCGGATTGCTGGCGCAGGAAATCCTGAAAACCACGCCGGACAACCTGAACAAGATGTTCTTTTGCAATTCCGGTACCGAATCCGTAGAAGCGGCAATCAAATTTGCCCGCTATACCACCAAACGCGAAAAAATCGTCTTTTGCGAACACGGCTATCATGGCTTGACCATGGGATCGCTGTCGTTAAACGGCGAAAATATTTTCCGCGAAGGTTTCGGCCCGCTGCTGCCCGGTTGCAGCGCCGTTCCTTTCAACGATCTTGCCGCACTGGAACAGGCTTTAAGCAACAAAGACGTTGCCGCTTTCGTCGTCGAACCTATCCAAGGTAAAGGCGTTAATGTACCGGATGACAATTATTTGCCGGAAGTCGAACGCTTATGCAAAAAATACGGCACCTTGTTCGTCGCCGACGAAGTCCAAACCGGCTTGGGACGCACCGGAAAATTCTGGGCCATCGACCACTGGAACGTCAAACCGGATATGATTTGCATGGCCAAAGCCCTGTCCGGCGGTTTCGTTCCGGTCGGCGGCGGTCGCGATGACCCAAAAAATCATGGATACCGTTTACAACCGCATGGATCGGGCTGTCGTGCATGGCTCGACCTTCTCCAAAAACAATATGGCGATGGCAGCAGGTCTTGCCACGCTGCATGTTATGGAAGACGAAAAACTGGTGGAAAACAGCATGAAAGTCGGCACCGACATTATCGACAGCCTGAACGCGATGGCCGGGAAATATGAATTCCTGAAAGAAGCGCGCGGCAAAGGCATGATGATTGCGATTGAATTCCAATCGCCTAAGAGCCTGAAACTGAAAGCGGCCTGGGCGATGCTGGAAGCGGCCAATAAAGGTTTGTTCTGTCAAATGATCACCATTCCCTTATTTAAAGAACACCACATCTTAACGCAGGTTGCAGGGCACGGCATGAACGTGGTCAAACTGTTGCCGCCGTTAAACTTAACTCAAAAAGACCGCGACACTATAGTCAATTCATTTGATAAAGCTATAGCCGATACCCATCAAATTCCCGGCTCGATCTGGGATTTAGGCAAGAATCTGGCGGGTCATGCCTTGAAAGGCAAAAAATAAGTAAAGGTTAGAAAAATAGGACACGGATGCGGCTGATAAATACGGATAAGATAATAAAATCCGCCAATCATGTGGCCTATTATTGAAATCTAGCATCTACAAATAGTTACAAACTGGAAAAGCAATGAAAAAAATCATTCCAATATGTTTATTATTTATAACTTTGTGCCATCCACATTGGGCTGCCGCTCATGCAGTGATAACCGATTATTCGCTGAAAATTGCACCCATTCACGCCAACAGCCCGGCAAAAGTCGAACTGTCGTTTAATTCCCAGATAGAGCTGGGCTTGTCGCAGATTTTCCTGGTCAGCAAAGGCGACAAACATCAATTATTGCAAGCCAACACCGGCAGCAAACAAGGCCAGGTCATTGTCCAGATTCCGCGCTGGAATCCGGCGATTACGCCCTCAGGTTTAAAGTCTTCGCTGCCGATGGCCATTTAACAGAAGACGTTATTCATTTTTCCGTTTCCAAATAGGAGTTGGCAATGGCCGGTATAGCTGATTTTCTCGATTCTCTTATTGGCGGGTTTGACCTGATTTGTTATTCGTTAGCAATCGGCAGCCTGTTCTGGGGACTTTTTGTGTTGCGTCCGTGGCATAATCAAGACGTATACTCGGCGTTATTACTGCAAAAAACCATCGTCCTTTTTTACAAAGGCGGCTTTTGGCTGGCTGCAGCCCAGCTTTTTAAAATAATCCTTAAAGTATGGTTAATGACCGCCGTACTTGAGCGCTGGCCGTTTCCCGAATTCGCCGGTACGACGCAGTTTATAGGCGGCATTGTACGCACAATACTGGCTGTGGATTTTGGCGGGTTATTGTTATCAATACCTCAGCAAAAATCCCTTTTCCAAGCAACACTGGATCACTGCGGGCATCGTTGCCTTGCCGATGATTATTTCCGGCGCTTGGCTGGTACATGGCGCCGGCCGCTTTGAAAATCAAATCCTCTTAATGTCGCTGACAGTCATCCATCAAGTGGCCGCAGCAGCCTGGATCGGCGGCATTTTCCAGTTGGTCAACCTTTGGCTGTTACGTAGCAGCGACCAAGTTAGCGCCGGATTATGGCCTTTAATGCTCAAGCGCTTTACCATATTCGGCATAGCGTCAGTTGCGATGATCTTGATCTCGGGTTTGCCTATTGCATTGCAATACATCGACACCTGGAACGGCCTGATCGGCACCGGCTACGGCAATTTATTGATGGTAAAAATAACCTTAATGTCCATTGCTCTGGGGTTTGCCTGGCTAAATAAATCCGCAGTATCGGCATTCGGAATCTCCGGCAATAATCACGCATTAAATAACCGCGTCCCTTATTATATTGAAGCGGAAACCTTTCGTCCTGGTGACCTTGCTATTTACCGCCGCCAGCCTGGCTTCCCAGCCTCCGGCTATCGACATTCCAAGCCTGACCGCAAGCTGGCAGGAAGTTCTGAATACCTTTAGCCCGCAAATCCCCCAAACAAGCTCGCCGACGCATACCGATCTGATTGCAGGCGAAGCCGGACGCGTTGCTATTGTCGGCCAAGTGCCGTCCCTGGCCGCAACCGAATGGTCTAACTATAACCACAACATATCCGGTATTTTCCTGACCGTGATGAGCTTCTTTGCGATGCTGTCCTATGTGCAAAAATCCGGATTTGAGAAGTTCAAATACTGGCCCATAGGCTTTGTCGGATTGGGCATCTTCCTGTTTTTCCGTAGCGATGCGGAAACCTGGCCTTTGGGACCGATAGGCTTCTGGGAAAGCACCTTTAATAACGGCGAAGTGTTGCAGCACCGGATTGCGACCTTGCTGGTATTTGTGCTCGGCATTATGGAACTCAGCGCCCGGATAACCAAAAACCCGAACACCAAACTACCTTTTGTTTTTCCGTTGCTGGCTGCTTTTGGCGGATTAATGTTGCTGACTCATTCTCATGTCGGCTTTCAACCTAAAAGCGCTTTTCTTATCCAGGTCGGGCACACCACGATGGGTATTTTTTCTCTCATTCTGGCCAGCGGTCGTTGGCTGGAATTAAAACTGGACAGGCCCGGCAAGGATATTGCCGGTTTTATTTCTGTTGCCGCCCTGTTTCAGATTGGCATCATCCTGATGTTCTATCGCGAACCTCTTTATTAATATGAATACACTAAATAACTACCCACTGCTCAAAGACATCAACTCCCCGGCCGATGTGCGCAAGCTGTCGAAAAACCAGCTTAAGCCGCTGGCAAAAGAACTGCGCGAATTTTTAACCCATACCGTGAGTATTTCCGGCGGCCACTTTTCTGCAGGTTTAGGTACAGTTGAGTTGACGGTAGCCTTGCATTACGTGTTCGACACACCGTCAGACCAGTTGGTTTGGGATGTCGGCCATCAGGCTTATCCACACAAGATTCTGACCGGCCGCAAAGAGACGGATGACCACCATCCGCACCAAGAACGGGGTATCGGCGTTTCCCAGTCGGGCAGAAAGCGAATACGATGCATTCGGCGTCGGCCATTCCAGCACCTCGATCAGCGCGGCCTTAGGCATGGCGATTGCCTCGGAATTAAAAGGCGAAGACAAGAAAATGGTCGCGATTATCGGCGACGGCAGCATCACCGGCGGCATGGCGTTTGAAGCGATGAACCATGCCGGCGCATTGGATGCCAACCTGCTGGTCATCCTGAACGACAACGACATGTCGATCTCGCCGCCGGTCGGCGCGATGAACAATTACCTGACCAAGATATTGTCCAGCAAATTTTATTCTTCAATGCGCGAAGGCAGCAAAAAAGCTTTAAGCAGCATGCCCAGCGTCTGGGAACTGGCGCGCCGCACCGAAGAGCACATGAAAGGCATGATCGTGCCGGGCACCTTGTTTGAAGAACTGGGCTTTAACTATATCGGCCCGATTGACGGACATGACGTGGACATGCTGGTCTCGACGCTGGAAAACCTGAAGGATATTTCCGGTCCGCGCTTTTTGCATATCGTCACCCAAAAAGGCAAGGGCTACCCGCCTGCCGAGAAAGACCCGTTGGCTTATCACGGCGTACCGGCTTTCGACCCCAGCAAGGATTGCCTGCCCAAATCCGCGCCCTCCCCGCATCCGACTTATACCGAAGTGTTCGGCGAGTGGCTCTGCGATATGGCGGCACAAGACGAGCGTTTATTGGGCATCACTCCGGCCATGCGCGAGGGTTCAGGTCTGGTCAAATTTTCCGAGTGTTATCCGAAACGTTATTTCGATGTCGCGATTGCCGAACAACACGCCGTAACGCTGGCCGCAGGACAGGCTTGCCAAGGCGCCAAACCGGTGGTGGCGATTTATTCGACATTCCTGCAACGGGCTTACGACCAGATGATTCACGATGTCGCGATCCAGAACCTGGATGTATTGTTTGCGCTGGACCGCGCAGGTCTTGGTCGGCCCTGACGGCCCGACCCATGCCGGCAGTTTCGATTACAGCTATATGCGCTGCATCCCCAACATGCTGGTCATGGCCCCTGCCGATGAAAACGAATGCCGGCAAATGCTCTATACCGGCTTTATGCATGAAGGCCCGGCGTCCGTGCGTTATCCGCGCGGCAAAGGCCCCGGCGTTGCCGTCAACAAAACCATGACCGCATTGCCGATCGGGCAAAGCCGAAGTTCGCCATCAAGGCAGCCGCATTGCGATTCTGGCTTGGGGCAGCATGGTAACCCCGGCACTGGAAGCGGGCAAACAACTGGGCGCCACCGTCGTCAACATGCGTTTTGTCAAACCTATCGATACCGAACTGGTGCTTGAGTTAGCCAAGAGCCACGACGTGCTGATTACCGTCGAAGAAAACGTACTCGCCGGCGGTGCGGGCAGCGCGGTCAATGACTTCCTGCAAGCGCAACAAATCCTGATGCCGGTGTCTGAACATCGGCCTGCCGGACAGCTTTGTCGAACAAGGCACCCGAGAGGAACTGCTGGCGCTGTGCGGTTTGGATGTACAGGGAATTGCTGCTCAGGTTGAAAAATTCTGCGCATAAAGAAATTTTTGCCCGAAGCCCACAATCGACTGCATGGACAGATATTTCCCCCTATAATATCTGTCCATATGGGTTATGCAGGAGCAATTGCCGAGAAAAACTGCAAGTCGGGCATACATTCATGCCCGACATCCCCATGTTTCCAGGGTAGATGTGGATTCAAGTACCCACCACAACCGCTCCTCAGCGAATGTCAAATATCAGGCAGCGAAACAGTTAGCTGCCTGACCCGCGCCCGCCATCCCCAATTCCCTTTACGATTAACGTTGTGCTAAGCGGCAGGGAAATCGATAGTTAGCCTCAGCGAATGTCAAATATCAGGCAGCGAAGCAGTTAGCTGCCTAACCCGCGCCATCCCCAATTCCCTTTACGATTAACGTTGTGCTAAGCGGCAGGGAAATCGATAGTTAGTGTCATGTGGTTTGTTAACAAAAAAGAAACAATCTATTGCATTACAGACATATTGTAAGCATATAGGCACATACGTATAATTACTAAAACTGACTAGCAAAATACACGCCACAACAGAATTTAGAGAAGCATTCTGATCGAAAATGGCGTTTATCATGGGAATATAAGGACTTATTCTACAATCGTTATTTGCACGTGTTGCTAATTTAGCAGCCTGCCATGAGATCACTAGCTTAATGGCTAATCTCCACAAGTTTCATATACCTCCTCGTAGTGTGAAAGTTCAGAACTATCCAGTATCTGTACACCTTTCCTCCCTTTGCCTTTGGCACTGGGAGGTTTTTTTTGCCTGCAAGAATGTAGGTAAGGGGCGTGAGCAGGAGCGACGGCTTCGCCTAAAGCGCCACTTTTGGTGCCTACAAAATTGCAAGGATAACAAAAAATCTTGCTGGTTATTTCCGCCGTCCCGGCAGTCCAGCCAACCAATCCTGAACTTTTCCAGTAGCCTGTTGCGCTAAATCAGTAAATCCGCTTATTGCACCTGCCGCATCGGGCGTTTTAGTCGGCTGTTGCAGATAAAACTCCTGCGTACCGATTTTCTGCTTATTGTCAGAATAAGCCTCCACGGAAAAACGCAGTACTACGCGAGCACGGTCAGACGCATCAAATTGCTGCTCAAAATCCTGTAGCCGAATTATCAAGGCATAATCCTGAACCTTGCCGCTTGCAGCCAGCAACTGCTCAAGCAGTTCAGGCGGCGATGCAATCCAGCGATCCAAGCCGTAGAACCTGACTTCGGACGGCGAGGCAAAAAGCAATCGATAGCGGATACGATTATCCCAAAGCCAAGTCGGCGCATTGACAGTAATCGACGCCCTGCCCTGAACTGCTGCTGACACAGGCAGGCCGAAATCATGCAGTGCGGGTTGCTTGACGGTAACGCTGCAACCCGCACTAATAAATACAAACCATCCGATTAATAAGTATCTCATTGTTGCTCCTTATAGTCCGGCTCACCCGGCCCTGAATCTCGTTGGCTAGGCCCCAGCAGCAATTCCTGCGGATTATTTTCCAACATCGTGGCGACTCTTTTTACCTGTTGCGTCGTCGACTGCAACTCTGTCAGCAGTTTGTTAATTTTCGGTAACGTCGATTGAGCAAACGCATCGCCAGCTGTTCTTTCCGCTATCAACCAGGTCGCCAGCTTTAACGCTAAGATTTTGTACTTCTTTGGTTAAACCTTGTAAGTCATTAGTCAACGCATCAATGTTATTAAGGGTTTTTTGTGCATTTGTAGTCAATGCGGGTACACCGGCTAGTGCCTTATCAACACTCGTTTGTAATTCGGAAAGCTTGTCGGTTAATGATTTCAGGTTGCTTAGAATACCGCCGATATTCTTTTCGTTTTCATCGTTCAATAACGAACTGAGCCGTTGCATTAAATGATCGGCTTTATGTAAAAGTTCTTCCCCTGTATCCATCAGTTTGTCAGTTATTGATGGCACCAAAGGAATACGGGACATGGGATTGTCTCCCGGCGGCAACTCTTCGGGAATAGTACCGGAATCTTCCAGTTGAATCTGGGTCAATCCGGTCACCCCTTTTAAGCGCAAGGTCGCGTAAACCCCTTTGCTCAGCACAATTTTCTTGTCGACCTCTATCGGGACCAGAATGGTGCCGGAATCCAAGGGGTCGAACTGGATATTCAAGCACCTTGCCCACCGCTATGCCCCGGTAAAACACCGTGGATTCGGGATTAAGACCCGACACTGATTCCCTGGTTGAAACAACGTAGACATTGCGCTTCTGATCCATGCTGCCGATCCAGAAAATAATCGCCGTCGATGCCGTCACCAAAGCAATCAAAAACAGCCCGGTAATCAGCGCATGATTTTCTTTACCCATGAGCAGTCTCCTGGTATTGAAATACCCGTTCAGCGCGTTTATTGTGAAAAAATTTATCTACAAAAGGATGCTTGCACTCTAAAACATCAGCCAGCGTCCCAAAAGCAACCAACTTGTTATCCGCCAGCACTGCGACTTTCGTGCACAGGTCCCTCAATATATCCAAATCATGGGTCACCATGACTACCGTAAAATGCAGATCGTTATGCAACTCGGATAACAGGCTGACAAAGTCCTCGCTGGAAATAGGATCAAGCCCCGAGGTCGGCTCATCGAGCAGCAGCAACCCCGGTTCAAGCACCATGGTGCGGGCCAGCGCCACCCGCTTGATCATACCGCCCGACAAATCGGCAGGTTTTAGCCAAGCATCGCCGGCAGCCAAGCCGACCATAGACAGCTTCATAAATACGATGCGTGCAATCAATTCCTCATCCTCAAAACCCAGCTCCCGCAGAGGAAAGGCTATATTTTCAAAAACATTTAAAACACTAAATAACGCGCCTTTCTGAAACAGCACGCCGCAATTGTTACGCAGCCGCTGACCATGATCTGAATTGGTACTTTTCAAAGACTGCCCCATCACGAACACCTCGCCTTGAGTGGGTGTTTGCAAGCCGACGAGTTCACGCAGTAAAGTGGTCTTGCCGCAGCCGGACGCGCCGACCAAGCCCAAAATCTCGCCCTGTTCCAGGCAAAGGTTGATATCCTGATGAACAGCCTTGTCAGCACCCGTGTGAGGATCGGTAAAGCTGGTCCAGACATGCTCCAGCCGTATTGCGTATAACTCGTTCACGGCATCCCCACATGCATAAACAGGATGGCGAATATCGCATCGATCATAATCACCACGGTAATGGCCGCCACCACGGAATTGGTGGTCTCACTGCCCAAGCTTTCGGTATTCGGCTTGATGCGGAAGCCGAAGTGACAGGCAATCAGCGCAATCATCAAACCGAAAACCGCGCTTTTCAGCAAGCCGATAAACAGGTTAACCAGCGGCACCGCATCCGGCAATTTAAGGAAGAATTGCTGATAACTGATGTCCAGCGTTGTTTGTGCCGAAAACATCCCGCCTATCAGCGCCATCGAGCTGGTCCATACGCCTATCAGCGGCAGGACGATAGTCAATGCCATCACCTTCGGCAGAATCAGACGCAAGGAATGGGATATGCCCATCGCCGACAATGCATCAAGTTCTTCGGTGACCCGCATGATGCCGATTTGCGCAGTCATTGCCGAACCGGAGCGGCCTGCAACCAGAATAGCAGCCAATAAAGGCCCCAACTCGCGGATGACACTCAAACCCAGAATATCGATGATATAAATCTCCGCCCCGAAAATCTTCAATTGCAGTGCCGACAAATAACTGAGCACGATGCCGATCAAAAAACCCACCAGCGCGGTGATACCCAAAGCCCTAACCCCGGATTCATAAATCGTAATGGAAATTTCCGACCAGGGAATTTCGCCCGGATGCAGCAGCAGATAGCCTATATCCAAAACCAGCTGGCCTAACAAAGTCACCAGTTGTAATAATTGCCCCCAAAAGTTGGCGAGCAGTTGATAACCGTATTGAATAATCAGGCTTGAACTGTATCCGGCCGGTTCGGATTCGGGAATTGCCTGGGCCTGCCAGCGCTCGAACAAGCGCTGATGTTCGGGCCGCAGCTGCATCGTATCCGGCAGTTTCCTCCCCCATGCTTTCCAAAGTATCAGCGCAGTGGCGCTGTCGAGCACATTAATCGAGTTCAAATCCCATTGCATGTTTTGATTAGCTGCGTGGGCATTAATTTTTTGGCGCAGCTCTGGCGCTATGACTAGACTGCGAAGATTCCAACTGCCTGATAATTTGACGGAAAGCCGCCCATCGTTCTGTTCAACGACTTCCAGTGTAGGCGGCAGGTCCTGATGGGTTGATGTGTCATTCATAGCTATTTCCAGATTTTCCTGCTCTCCATATTCATCAACTAAAGACATATCACCACGAAGAACACGAAGTTTTTTACCTCGGTTTTCCTCGTGGCGAATTAATCCACTTACTTTTCAACTCTCCAGCCAATCGATTTCGGCATCCGAAAAACCGGCAATTTTACGCAATTTCCTGTTAAACGGGCCTTTGGGCTTTCCGCCCACATAGTATAACTCGATTAACTCCCGGTACTTGGCTTCAACTTCAAAACCACGTTGCCGGCAAACATACTTAAACCAATAAGAACCCAGCTCCACATGGCCTACTTCGTCGGTCAAAATGCGCGTTAAAATCGCCACACTTGCATCATCACCCAATGTGCTGAATTTTTCAATCAGCGCGGGCGTCACATCCAGCCCACGGGCTTCCATGCAGCGGGGAACCATTGCCAGCCGGCCCAACAAATCATCGGCCGTGTCTTTGGCATGATCCCATAAACCGCTGTGCGCAGGTAAATCGCCGTAATCGAGCTGCATAGCCTGCAAATGCGTCCTGATTAATGCAAAATGCTGAGCCTCCTCATCGGCAACCCGCAGCCAGTCCAGGTAAAATTGCTCGGGCAGGCCGCGAAAACGATACAAAATATCCCAGGCCAAATAAATGGCGACGAATTCGACATGGGCGATAGCATGAAAAAAAGCAGCAACACCGTCGGGGGTAGTCAGCTTTCGCCGAGGCATCTGGCGCGGCGCCAATAACTCAGGCCGCGCGGGAAACGTCACCTGCTCTATCGGCAACACCTGCCGCTCGGAAACAATCGTTAATTCGCCTGCGATGTTGGCCTGCCATGCCTGATGGGTCAGTGCCAGTTTTTCATCGACAGGGGATAGCCGAAAAAACGCCTCGGCAAATCCAAATAAATTTTTCATTATTGAAAGGCTATGATTAAAAGTTTAAATTTCGCGTTACTGTTTCTTTATTCGGCATAACGCCATGATGACATGTAGAACAGCAACTGTATTCATTTGTTGACCACGTTGAAAATTTCCAAGATAGCCATTTCGTTAATTTGTAATATAACTTTCATTTGCCTCTGTTACCATTGAAATAATGCAGACCTTTCTTGGATGTCTTTTTCCTGTGCGGCGACCGTTTCCAGCCCCACAGCCTTTCAGGACGAATTACCCATGAACATGCAAAAACAATTCAATTTCTTTGGCGAACCACTAGAATCCAATAAATAGCAATTAAGCGGTCATCGACAAAGCTTCTCGTCCTTGCAATACAATGTTAACAGTTTGACTATGGATAATAACGTCTATCGAACCATCTGGATTTCCGATTTGCATCTGGGTTCCACCCAATGCCAAGCCGATGTTTTACTCGATTTCCTAAAGTACAACGAGAGCGAAAAGCTCTACCTAGTCGGCGACATCATCGATTTTTGGTCGCTTTCCAAGAAAATGTATTGGCCCCGAGATCACAATACAGTCATTCAAAAAGTCCTGCGCAAGGCCAGACATGGCACCCAGGTCATCTATGTGCCCGGCAACCATGACGAAAACGTCAGGCAATACGACGATTATGTCTTTGGCGATATCACCGTCAAAAACTCGGATGTGCATACCACATCCGAAGGGAAGCAATTTCTGGTTGTCCATGGCGACGAATATGACACCATTGCCCAATGCCACAAGTGGCTTGCCAAGCTGGGCAGCGATGGCTATGATTTTCTCATTGAAGTTAATCGCTTAGTACGAATTGTCAGGCTTTGGTTTGGCGTACACTCGAACTTTTCCCTTGCCGCCTTCGTCAAATTCAAAGTCAAGAACGCGGTTCAGTTTATTTCCGACTATGAAGAGAGCATCGTCAACACACTTAAAGACCAGGACTTGGATGGCGTTATTTGCGGACACATACACCACGCTGAAATTAAGAAGATAGACGGATTTTTATATGTTAATACCGGGGACTTCGTAGAAAGTTGCACCGCCATAGTGGAGCACTTCAATGGAACATTGGAACTCATCAAATGGCACAAAACCGAATCGGCCATTGCCCATAATAAGCATCAGGAAATCGACATTCACAAATAACTGAACCGCCGCTAACTTGAATGTACAATCCCACTAAATCCAATTTAACCATTTAAGAGTGCAATGATTCCGGTTTTTGCAGAATCGCACAGGGCTGATAATTCTATGAATCGCGGTTTCAACACCATTCTTGCAGCACAGTTCTTTTCATCACTGGCGGATAACGCACTGCTATTCGCCGCTATCGCACTGCTCAAAAGCATGGATGCTCCCTCCTGGCAAATACCTGTATTACAGCAATTTTTCGTCTTCGCCTTTATCGTGCTCGCGCCCTTTGTCGGTGCATTTTCCGATGCACTGCCGAAGGGTCGGGTCATGTTCATCAGTAACGGTATCAAGATAGTCGGTTGCATAACTATGTTGTTGGGTTTACATCCGCTGCTCGCTTATGGCTTTGTCGGCGTGGGCGCCGCTTTATACTCGCCGGCTAAATACGGCATCCTGACCGAATGCCTTCCCTCCGATAAATTAGTGTGGGCAAACGGCTGGATGGAAGGTCTGACCGTCGCATCCATCATTTTGGGCGCCATATTTGGAGGACTATTGATCGGCCATCGCGTTGAAGATCAAGTTATCCACCAACTGAACGTGCTTGAGTTCAACGGCGGCATCGATACCGCTCCCGAATTCGCTATTTTTGTCATTCTTGGTCTTTATTTTGTGGCGGCGATACTCAATTGTTATATCCCCAAACTGCCCATTGAGCACACATTGTTGAAGCGAACGCCAGGATTCCTGCTGGCGGATTTTTGGCAAAGTTTCCTGCTGCTGTGGAAAGACCCATTGGGGCAGGTGTCCCTCGCGGTAACCTCACTGTTTTGGGGAGCGGGAACCAGTTTGCGTTTCATTATTCTCGCCTGGGCCGCGGTAGTGTTAAAGCTCGACCTGGAGCAAGCGACTCAATTAACTGCTTTGGTTGCGGTCGGCCTTGCCATCGGTTCCGTGGTGGCAACCAAGGCTGTGCCATTGGAACATGCCGTGAAAGTATTACCCATGGGGATAGCCATGGGTTTTGTTGTATTAGGCATGGCCTTGGTGACCGATTGGCGGCCGGCGGCGCTGATGCTGATATTGATCGGTGCCCTGGCCGGCAGTTTTCTGATCCCCATGAATGCATTGCTACAGCATCGAGGGCACCAACTCATGGGCTCGGGGCACTCCATTGCCGTGCAAAACTTCAACGAAAATCTTAGCATTTTATTAATGCTTGGCGCTTATGCATTAATGATTGATGCCGGATTTTCAGTGCATACCATTGTGATCGTGTTTGGGCTGTTTTTGTCGGCTACAATGGGCTGGTTATTCAATAAACACGGTCATGATCAGGACTAATCTTAACTGCTGATACACCGATGAAAAAACGGGTTTTGATTATGTCGGCGGGGGCGGGAACCGGACACATCAAAGCGGCCGAAGCTTTGGAGCTTTCCTTTGCCGCTGACGGCCGGGTTGCTGAAGTCATCAATAATGATGCACTGCAATACACCAACAAACTGTTCCGGGATTTCTATTCCAGCTTTTATACATCGCTGGTGCGATCAGCGCCGAATTTCCTCGGCTGGTGGTATAAAACCAGCGATGAGCCCTGGCACACTGACAGAATGCGGCACATGATAGACCGGCTCAATACCAAGCCGCTGGTTCGGTTTATCCGGGAATTCGACCCGGATATTACAGTCTGCACCCACTTCATGCCCGCCGGAATCATCTCCCACCTGATTGCGACCCAACAGCTGCAAGCGCGTCTGTCCATCGTGGTCACGGATTTCGATTTTCATGCAATGTGGCTGTCGCGTTCATTTCACCGTTATTTTGTCGCTATCGATGAAACCAAAGCCCATCTTGAAATGCTCGGAATTCCCAACGAAAGAATCACCGTGTCCGGCATACCCATCGATCCCGTTTTTCAACACCCCGTTAACAGCGTCGAAGAACGGCTTCGGCTGGGGCTGAATCCCGAAAAACCGGTTTTGCTGCTGTCGGCGGGAGCCTTTGGCCTGGGACCCACCGAATACATGGTGGAGCGAATGCTCAACCTGAAAAACGACGCGCAGACGGTGGTTGTCTGCGGACGCAACGACGACCTGAAACAGCGCATCTTACAATTAGTCGGCAGTCAGAATGCTGGATTTAGGGTTTTGGGTTACACCGACGAAATGCACAAACTGATGAAAATGGCCGATATTTTCATCGGCAAGCCCGGCGGCATAACGACCTCCGAGGCCATCGCCTGCGGACTGCCGATGTGCGTGGTGTCCCCCATTCCCGGGCAAGAAGAAAGAAACAGCGATCATCTTTTGGAAGAAGGCATCGCGGTCAAATGCAACGACTTGACCACCCTCCCCTTCAAGCTGGAACGCTTGCTGGAAGACCCGGACCGGTTGACTCGAATGAAGTTCAATGCCTTGCGCTTTGCCAAACCCAATGCCTCGACAACCATCGTCGATACCCTGCTCGAAGATCGTCTTCCGCCACTCTCATTCACCAAAAATCAACGAGCAGCGATTGCCCTCGCAGCGGGGCCGGAATGAACGAGTAGCTCGTATGAAATGCAAAAACTGCGGCTTACTCGCCCCGTTTTGAACGCCAGTGCCAACAGCCGCAGCACGTCATCGAGCCCACTAACGGCAAAAAACAAGTTGTTAAAAATTAATTCTAAACTATTTTTATAAGTAGCTATTGAAGAAAGGAAATAGTTGAATTACTAAGGGAATATCATGATAAATTGATGCCTTTACAATTTTTATATCAAAAACACATTGCAACTTAATTTAATGAAAAACACCCAAGTAAACAGACTTAAAAAGCTATTTGAGCTTAGTTTGACATTATCGGGTGATCCAATGGAAATTTTTCAGCATGCTGCCAAAATGATCGGTGAATTGCTGGAGGTCAAGATTGTTTGCTTGTCTGAAATACAAGGGGAGCAGCTTAAATTCCTGGCAGTGTATCTGGCTGGAGAAATATACAGCAATGCAGGTTCATGTTTGCTTGCAATTACCCCCTGCGCAACAGTCGAGCAATCGAAAGATATTAGGGTTTATGATCGAGTAAAGGAGCTTTTCCCTGAAGCGACTTTCCTTCAGGATCATAATGCCTATGCATACTGCGGCTTCCCGTCGCTGGATAATCATGGCAAAGTGGTTGCTGTTACTTGTCTGCTTGATGACAAGCCGCATGATTTCACACATGAGGATCAAGAGATTCTGCGCATCATCGGCCAACGCATCGGCATGGAGATCGAGCGCAAGCATAATCTTGAAGAAAAAGAACTGATAAGCAATATTCATCGAATAAACGAAGATAGGTTGAATCAGGCAATCCGTGTATCCGGAACAGGTATTTTCGATCTAGACCATTGCAACAATTCAATTTATTGCTCGCCTGAACTTCGATCATACTTTGGATGGGGCGTTAATGAACCTGTGACCACGCAGACATTTATCGCAAGCATTCACTCAGAAGATCGGCTGAGGGTTATCGAAGCTATTCAACTTGCTCATAACCCATCCGGAAATGATCTCCTCGACATCATATATCGGATTCATCGTCGAGATGGCGAAGTTCGCTGGCTGACAACACGCTCACAAACAGTCTTTGAAATGGATGGGGAAGCTTTACGGGCCGTTCGCACAGTAGGTGCGGTAAGTGACATTACCGAGAAAAAACTTGCTGAACTGGAACAGCGTATTTCCGCCACTGCATTTCAAACACAGGAAGGCATTATCATCACGGATGCAGACCAGATTATTGTCCGCGTCAATCAAGCCTTTACCAGCATCACCGGGTTCTCAGCGCAAGAAGCGATTGGTAAAAAACCCTCCATACTGAAATCTGGTCACCACGATAGCGCCTTTTATCGCGCAATGCACACGACATTGAACGACGAAGGATATTGGCAGGGAGAAATTTGGGATAGGCATAAGGATGGGCAAATCTACCCAAAATGGTTGACCATTACAGCTGTTAAGGACAATTACGACGAAACTTCTCATTATGTGGCTAATTTTTCGGACATTACCGAACGCAAAGCAGCCGAGGACAAAATTAAGCTTCTTGCTTTTTATGACCCTTTGACGCAATTACCTAACAGAACATTGCTAATCGAACGATTGGATCATGCTATTGCCACCCACAACCATGTCCGAATTTATGGCGCCCTGCTTTTTCTTGATCTCGACAACTTCAAGATCCTTAATGATACCCAAGGCCATCGAATTGGCGACGAACTGTTGATAGAGGTGGCGGAGCGGCTGAAGAATTGTGTCGATGAAGCTGATACCGTCTCCCGATTAGGCGGTGATGAATTTGTTGTATTGCTGGAAAAACTCATCGAAAGCGACACTAATGCAGCTCTCTATGCGAGCTCTGTCGCAGAAAAAATACTTACGGCATTGAATGAACCTTACCAGTTAAGCAGTGTATTGCATTATATTTCGGCCAGCATCGGTATCGTCTTATTCAACTCGCCTGAAGCGACAGTGACTTCGATACTTGCCTGTGCAGATACGGCAATGTATGAAGCTAAAAAATGCGGAAAAAGCACTTACCGCTTCTTCGACCCGAGCATGCAGCATACTTTGGAACATCGCTCAACACAGGAAAATGCCTTGCGGAAAGCTATCGCCAACAAAGAATTTAGGCTTTTCTATCAACCTTTGGTTGACGATCAAGGGCAAATCGTCAGTGTGGAGGCCCTTATTCGTTGGCAGCATCCAGAACAAGGTCTGATTTTCCCCCTGGATTTCATCCCATTGGCTGAAGAGATGGGACTTATCCTAACTATCGGATACTGGGTACTTGAAACTGCCTGTGCCCAACTCGAAATCTGGAAAGACAAAGCAGAGACCAGGAAATTATCTATTGCAGTCAATATTAGTGCCAAGCAGTTTTACCAAGCCAATTTTGTTGATGGGGTACGAAACCTAATAGAGCAATACGCTATTGAGCCATTGCAATTAAAACTTGAACTCACCGAAAGCATGGTGCTGGATAACATTAATCTTGCCATTGAAAAAATGCTGGAACTCAAGTCGCTTGGTATCGTTCTGTCTATGGACGATTTCGGTACAGGATTTTCTTCGCTTAGTTACCTTAAACAACTTCCGTTCGATCAAATAAAAATCGATAAAAGTTTTGTGGATGGAATCAACGACAATACCAATGATGCATTTATCGTTGAGACCGTAATCACGCTGGGTCAAAAACTGGGGATGAGCGTTGTCGCTGAAGGCGTCGAAAATATCGAACAATGGGAAATTCTGAAGAGTTTGGGATGCGATACATTTCAGGGTTACTATTTTTGCAAGCCGACGCCTGTCCAAGAACTCGTGTTTAATTAGTCAGCTATGAAAAAAACTGACCTCGGTTTTAGAGATGAGTCTCTTAGCCGAGTATCCGCTAGATCGGGGCAAGATCGCATCAGCCAGGAAAAACACCCGTAGACAGATACCGGTCGCCCCGATCGCAGATAATCGCCACAATCACCGCATTCTCAACTTCTTCCGACAATCTCAAGGCCGCATGAACAGCGCCGCCGGATGAAACACCGGCAAAAATGCCCTCTTGGGCGGCCAAAGCGCGGGTGACATTTTCTGCTGAAACCTGATCGACATCGATAATCCGGTCGACGCGGTCTGCCTGATAGATTTTCGGCAGGTATTCCTGGGGCCAGCGCCGGATGCCGGGGATTTTGGACTCGCCTTCCGGCTGCACGCCGATTACCTGAATATCGGCGTTTTGTTCTTTCAGGAATTTTGACGTGCCCATGATCGTGCCGGTCGTGCCCATGGAACTGACAAAATGGGTTACTTTGCCCTGCGTATCGCGCCAGATTTCAGGCCCTGTGCCTTCATAATGCGCACGCGGATTATCGGGATTGGAAAACTGATCCAGAACCCTGCCCTGGCCCGCCGCTTCCATTTCCCTGGCCAAATCAATCGCCGCCTCCATGCTGCCTGCGGCTGGCGTCAGGATGATTTCGGCGCCGTAAGCTTTCATCGAAGCCCGGCGTTCTTCGCTCATGTTATCCGGCATGATCAAGGTCATTTTATAGCCTTTGATCGCCGCCGCCATCGCCAAGGCAATGCCGGTGTTGCCGCTGGTCGCTTCAATCAAGCGGTCGCCGGGTTTGATCTCGCCTCTTTGTTCGGCATGTTTAATCATGCTGAGCGCCGGGCGGTCTTTGACCGAACCGGCCGGATTATTGCCTTCCAGTTTGACCAGAATGGTATTGCTGGTATTGCCGGGCAAACGTTGCAACCTGACCAGAGGCGTATTGCCGACGAAAGATTCAATGGTTGGGAAAGTCATGGTAGTCATTGTGATGATTAAGGTGCAAGGTAAAAAGATGAAAGGCTAAAGGCTAAAGGCTAAAGGCTAAAAATTATTGCTCCTTTAGCCTTGTACCTTTCACCTTATTTATTTATGAAAATGATCCGTCGGACATTGGCCGTTTCTGAGGCTGATGATCGGCCAGTTGGCAGCACTCGCAAATTCGGTCAGTTTTTCATCAGGATCGACCGCAACCGGATTGTCTACCAGCTTGAGCAGCGGCAAGTCGTTATGGGAATCGCTGTAAAACCAGCTGTCCTGCATGGTTTCGGTTGAGTTTTCCAGCCATGCTTCCAGCAACTTCACTTTGCCTTCCCGAAAACAGGGGATGCCGTTAAAGCCGCCGGTATAGCGTCCGTCAATAAATTCCGGCGTGGTCGCCAGCAGGTTTTCAATGCCGTACAGCTGGACTATCGGCTCGGTCACAAAGCGGTTGGTTGCGGTGATGACCAGCAAGGTATCGCCCCGGTTTTTATGTTTGTCGATCAGCTGTTGTGCGGATTTAACATCAACGGTTTGATGATTTCTTCTATGAATTGCGCCCGCCATTGGTAAAGCTGCTCGGGGTCGTTGTCCGCTAAAGGTTGCAGCGAAAAACGAAGAAACTCGACAATATCCAAAGTGCCTTGTTTATAGTCATCGTAAAATTTGGCGTTGGCGCTTTCGTAGATGATTTTTATCGACTATGCCCTGATCGACAAGAAACTGTCCCCATAAGTAGTCGCTGTCATCGGCAATCAGGGTGTTGTCTAAATCAAAAATCGCTAAGCTCACGGTTAAACCTGTCTCAAGATAATTAAAAAGAGCTGTGCCCTATGGCATCTGCACTTTATTTATGGAACAATGCAGTCATTAATTTAAATTACTGACCTATCTTTAATAATTTTACCATCAGCAAGATTAAAGATATAGGAAAGGTAAAAAACACAGGTTTTAACATGATTGACTCTAAAGGATACCGGCCGAATGTCGGGATCATCCTTTGCAATGACGAGGGTCGCGTGTTCTGGGCAAAACGAATGGGTGTAAACTCATGGCAATTCCCGCAAGGCGGGATAAATCCGAATGAAGACCCAGAAGCCGCGATGTATCGAGAATTGTGCGAAGAAACAGGACTGCAACAGCAGCATGTCCAGGTGCTTGGCCGTACGCGCTATTGGCTGAGATACCAGTTGCCCGAGCGCTATATCCGCAAGAATTCCCTGCCCTTATGCATAGGCCAAAAACAAATCTGGTATATGTTGCGATTGATCACGCATGAATCCAATGTGCGTTTCGATCTGTGCTCCAAACCGGAGTTTGACGACTGGCGTTGGGTGGATTATTGGGAACCGCTTAAGGATGTGGTGTATTTCAAGCGTAAGGTTTATCTCAAAGCGATGAGCGAGTTGGGCGCTATTCTGACCGCCGACACTGTTCCGGTTGATGCCGCCGGGTATCTGGCTAAGGATATTGAAAAGGTAAAAAGCAGAAGGCGCAGGAGATAAGAGGCGCTGTTTTTAATAGCCATGCGCATCGGGCTGCAATTCCGTCAACGGTTCCGGCAAACGGACAACCTCGGATTCAACCCGGCCGTCGACATACAAGTCTATTAATCGATAACCCGGAGCCGTATCGTTCACACCGAATTCGGTACTTCCTGGTACAAATTGAAAGCACGTTGAAGGAACTCCCAATACCCGAATGCTTGTTGTGGTCTTTACATCCATGACCTGGTGGATATGACCGGTGGTTATGACTTTCACTTGCGGGTATTTATCCACTATCGCCAATAATTCCCGACTATTTTCGATAATCATGGTATCCATCCAGGAACTTTTAGTCTCCAGACAATGATGATGGACTGCGATCAGCGCATGACGATCCGGGTTTTCGCTTAAGCAGTTTTCAAGAAACATCAATTCCTCATTCGACAGTCGACCACCGGGGTCTCCGGGTATCTGGCTGTTCAGGCTGATCAGCTGCCAATTACCCAGAAAAACCTGTTTGCGGCAGTTAATCCTGCCGGTATTAAATACCTGCTGCATCAGATCATAATCATCATGATTGCCGGGCAGGCAGATGCATGGCGTTTGATAGGCTTCAAGAGTGGTTAAGATGCGCCGGTAGCTTGCAAGACAGGGATCCTGAGCCAAGTCGCCGGTCAGCAAGATCAAATCGAAATGAGGTTTTGCAGCAAAGGCCTGTCGTGAGCGAAGCCGAACGGCCTGCTCTAGGCAGGCATGAAAATAATGCTCGGTATTAATGCCCAGCATCTTATCTTCCGGAGCCGCCAATATATGCAAATCGGATAATTGCAGGATTGATATACGGGCGGTGTGATTGGTCATCGGAAGAGGCTATGCGAGGTCTTTACAAAGGACTTTGGAATTTCTTTGCGGGTTATACAGCGCCTTGAGCTGATCGGGCAGATCGGCAATAGATGACGATAAAAATCCCCGCTCAATAAACCAGTGCATGGTTTGCGTAGACAACACGAATAGCTTTTTAAGCTTAAGTTCTCCCGCCCTGCGATAAACGTGCTCAAGCATTCGATTGCCCCTGCGCAATCCCTGATAATCAGAATGCACGGCAAGGCAGGCAATCGCGCCGAACCGGCCTTGCACATCCGGGTGCAAGGCGGTGCAGCCGATGATCAGGCCGTCGCGCTCGATAACGATATAATCGGCGATTTCCATTTCGATTTTTTCCCTGGAGCGTTTGGCCAGCTTGCCTTGTTGCTCCAGCGGCTTGATCAGCTCCAAAATGCCGCCGATGTCGTTCAGTGTGGCCGGACGCAATTCTTCAAACGCCGTCGAGCTAATTAACGTTCCTATGCCGTCGCGGCTGAATAACTCCAACAGCAGCGCACCGTCGATAGTTCTGTCAATCAAGTGCACGCGGTCGATGCCGGATTGGCAGCTTTGCATCGCGGCTTTGAGCGGCAAGCGGACGCTGGTTGATATATCCGGGTGTTGCTGCAAGAAAGCGTCTGCTTCGGCGGTAGTCATTTGCTGGATTTGTTCGCCGCTGTCGGGATTGCAGCAGCTTTGTTCGGTCAACAAAACCAACTTTTCCGCTTTTAACGCAATCGAAACCGCCATGGCGACCTGTTCGGCCGACAGGTTGAAGACTTCGCCGCTCGGCGAATAACCGACCGGCGAGATTAACACGACATTGTCCTGGTCGAGTTGCTGATGAATGGCCGCGCTGTCGATGCGGCGAACTTCGCCGGTATGACCGTAATCGATGCCCTCAATCACGCCGATGGGTTTGGCGACGACAAAATTGCCTGAGGCCACCTTGATTTTCGCCCCCGCCATCGGCGAGTTAGCCAGCCCCATCGATAGCAGCGCTTCAATTTCCACGCGAACCAATCCGGCGGCTTCCTTAACGCATTGGAGCGCCACATCGTCGGTGATTCGCAGGTTATTGTGAAAACGGGCGGGAATGTCCATCTTGGTAAGTCGTTGGTCGATCTGTGGCCGTATGCCGTGCACCAAAACCAGGCGTATACCCAGACTGTTGAGTAAGGCAAAATCATGAACGTGATGATCGAAATCATCAGCCAGCACCGCTTCGCCACCAAAGAAAATAACAAAGGTTTTGTTGCGGTGTGCGTGGATGTAAGGGGATGATTCCCTAAACCAGCTGACGAATGATTTTTGTGGTTCCATGATTTGTTAGGCGAGAATGTTATTGGCTAGTTTCCAAGCTCCAGTTTCAATCACCATAGTGATAACGGCATTGAGCAATGATAATTTTTTTGCCGTTCACCGAATAGATAAGCCGGTGTTCATCATCAATACGGCGTGACCATAATCCCGTCAACCCATGGCGCAAAGCTTCGGGCTTACCAATGCCATCGAATGGGTCACGTTGAATATCCCTGATTAGCTGATTGATACGCTTAATCTTGGTCTTATCGGTTTGCTGCCAAAACAGGCAATCTTCCCATCCTTGCTGCTCAAAACTAATCATCAGGCAGCAATTCCCGTTCTTCAATGCTTCGTCCCGCCCGGATGTTGTCCGCCGCCGCCAGCAGTCTTCGGGCATTGGCCGGTTCTTGCAAGAGATAGGCTGTTTCGCTTTCGCCCCGGCGCTTGGTTTCCAAAAACTCCATGAAATCCAGAATTTCCCGCGCCTCAACTTCGGGCAATGCCTTTGCTTTTTGGTAAATTAATTCCGCTGTGTTCATTATGTCACCCTCGTTTCAGTCAGATGTATGCAATATTTTCTGATTTTCAAGCTCCAGCGTATATGTCGGGTTACGTTATCTTGCTACGCTCAATAAGCTAACCCGACCTACGAAACTACGCTTTACTTCATTGTTTTAGGGTAAAAATAATCCCAACTGATAAATTAACCCAGACGCAGCAATACTACCAGTTGCACCTTCGAGAATATTTCTTACTGTACGCAGTGACTCGTCAATTATTATATTTTTTGGTTTTGGCGAATTTGCTTGTATTTCAAGAGTAGCAATTGCCTCTTTCAGCTCTTGAGTTTGTTCTTGTTGCAACTTCAAACTTTCAATAGAGTTTTTTAGTTCTTCAACAAATTTTTGTAAATCACCTGAACTTGCTACTACATTCAAAGACTGTGTTGAACCAGAAGAGTCTTGTTGAAGCTGTGAATTGTGCATGCTGCCAATATTGTTAGTAACTTGATAAGTTGTTTGATGAGCTATCTTTTTTTCTTCATTTGAAAACGACATACCTTCTCCAAAAATGCCTTTTTGTTCAAGTTCTAATGACCAATTCAATATGTTATTTCTAACGGCATCTAAAATACCTATGATTTCTGTTTTATCAGTAATCAACTCAGGCTGTAGCGAAACGCTCATAGATTCCATTAAAGATTTTTCAATGTGTTTAGGGAAAGGCATTCTCATTCTGCTTCCATCACCTTCCGATAATGTTTCTAACTCAGCTATCGATTGACATGTATCCCTTTCTGAGAATTTTTCTGCCATTTCAATGTCGTCAAAATATAATGGTTGCCACCCATGATACGGGTTCCATACTTTCACTTCACCACGCACTGTTCTATATTTTGGAATGTCGTCTGTTAGTAAATAACCATCTAATTCTTTATTTAACCATTCTTCAATTTCGATAATGTTTAACTTTTTTGATATTACAAGGGCTTTTCGCAGAAGGTTAGATACCCTAATTTCACTATTTAAAGAATCTCTCTGTAATTCAAAAACAAGTCCTGTCACTCCATTTACTCCTGAATTTTACACTTTTAGTGACGTAGGATGTGCTGAGGTACGAAGCGCATCGTTCGAGTTACAAACTTAGAGCAATTTAACCAACGTCGCGACAACTGCAATTGATACTGCCATCAGACCACCTAGCTTGATGATAATCCTGTATTCCAGCTCACGCATATCCCTGCGTAAGTTGCTTTCAAGTTCGATCAAGTCGTTTTTGGTTGCCAGTTTGGCTTCAATCATCTGACTGTTCTTTATTAGTTTTCAAGCTGAAGTTCTGCTCTTCTCATCATTTACACAAGTGTGTCCTAAGTCGTCATTCCGGCAGGGATTGCCGGAACCCAGAGCACAGGGATGTGAACGCCTGATTTTACGGAGCAATTCCCATAGTGATACTTGTTGTCTGTTTCGGTATCACCATCCATGGCTTCTGGATCCCGGCAATCCCTGCCGGGATGACGTGCTTTAAAATACTTGTGTAAGCAATGGAAACTGGAATTTGCAATTAACACAAAAGGTACGCACAGCGTACCCTACATCAATCCAAATTATCGGTCACTGCACCCAGCGAAGCAGAACTCACCAACTTGGCATATTTCGCCAACACGCCACGGGTATAACGCGGCGCAGGTTGCTTCCACTTTTCAAGGCGACGAGCAATTTCATGTTCGTTGACATGCAGCTTCAGCTCGTTGTTTTCCGCGTCGATGGTGATGGTGTCGCCGTTCTCGACTATCGCCAGCGCGCCGCCAACATAGGCTTCTGGCGTGATGTGCCCGACCACGAAACCGTGGGTGCCGCCGGAAAACCGGCCGTCGGTAATCAACGCCACGTCCTTGCCTAAACCTTTGCCCATAACCGCCGAGGTCGGAGACAGCATTTCCCGCATGCCGGGACCGCCTTTGGGGCCTTCATAGCGGATCACAATCACGTCGCCTTTGACGATATCGCCGTTCAAAATGCTTTGTAGCGCCTGTTCTTCGGCTTCGAACACTTTGGCTGTACCGGTAAATACCAGCCCTTCCTTGCCGGTGATTTTGGCAACTGCGCCGCCTGCGGCCAGATTGCCGTATAACACGACCAAATGGCTGTCTTTCTTGATCGGATGATCCAGGTCATGAATCACTTCCTGATCTTCAGGATACGGTAAGACATCGGCCAGATTTTCCGCCAGCGTTTTACCGGTCACGGTTAAACAGTCGCCGTGCAGCAAACCTTTGTCCAGCAGCGTTTTCATCAGCGGTTGAATGCCGCCGATTTCGATCAGTTCGGTCATCAAATAACGGCCGCTGGGCTTTAAATCGGCCAGCATGGGTACATGTTTGCCGATGCGGGTGAAGTCGTCCAGGGTAATATCGACGCCGGTTGCGTTCGCCATCGCCAGGATGTGCAATACCGCATTGGTCGAGCCGCCGAGTGCAATGACTACGGTGATCGCGTTCTCAAACGCGGCTTTGGTCATGATGTCTCTGGGCTTGATGTCTTTTTTCAATAATTCCAAAACAGCAGCACCGGCGCGTTCGCAATCCAGGCGTTTGTCGTCTGAAATAGCGGCCTGGGCAGAACTGTTCGGCAAGCTCATACCCAATGCTTCAATGGCCGATGCCATGGTGTTGGCCGTGTACATGCCGCCGCAGGAACCCGCGCCTGGAATGGCTTTGGCTTCGATTTCGGCAAGCTCCGCATCATCGATCTGGTTGTTGGCTCTGGCGCCTACCGCTTCGAATACAGACACCACATCCAGCTTTTTGTCTTTGTGGCAGCCGGGCATGATGGTTCCGCCGTAAACAAATACAGCCGGACGGTTTAAACGCGCCAAAGCGATCATGCAGCCCGGCATGTTCTTGTCGCAGCCGCCGATCGCGACGACACCGTCAAAACCCTGGCAACCGACCACGGTTTCTATCGAATCGGCAATCACTTCGCGGGATACCAGCGAATATTTCATACCCTCGGTACCCATCGAAATGCCGTCGGAAATGGTGATGGTGTTAAAGACAACGGCTTTGCCGTCGGCGTTGTTAACGCCAACCGCTGCGGCATCGGCCAGCTTGTTGATATGCATATTGCACGGCGTGACCATGCTCCAGGTCGAAGCAATGCCTATTTGCGGCTTTTTGAAGTCGGCATTGCTAAAACCGACGGCATGCAACATGGCGCGGCTCGGTGCGCGCTCCATGCCGTCAACAACTTGGGAAGAGAAAGTGCGGGTGGTTTTGTCACTCATAATTCAAATAAAGGCTAAGGGCGAAAGGCAAAAGTCGAAAGGCGAAGGAGACGGGCTTTTTTGCCTTTTACCTTTCGCCTTTCGTCTTACTAATTAATATGAATCCCAGCTGCTACGGCTGCGGCGCCAGCTGAGTTTAGGCAAGATAAAGCCTAAAACTACGCCGATCAGAGCAAGTAGGCCGCCGTATAAAAACCAGTCTTGGTTTGCGGTGTCTTGCAGAGCCTGATTTTCAAGCTTGAATTGCTGCAATTCCCGCTCGACATTAACCACGCGTTCTTGAAGCTCATCACGCTGGTTTTTTAATTCCACGGTGCTGGCAGCGGTTTTTTTCAGTTCAGTGAGTTCCCTGTCTAACTGATCCCTTTCTTTAGCCAAGGACTGTTCCAAAGTCGTGCCGGGCGTGATCGATTCCTTGATCGTGGCTAACTCAGCCTTCAACGTGGCATTTTCAGACTGCATCACGGCCAGATTTTTGTTTGCAGCCTCCAGTTGAGCGTGGCTGGGCGGCTCCTTCATGGTATTGCGGATCGGCATGTAACCTTCTGTGCCGTCATTCATACGCACATGCAAAAAACCGGTGCTTTTATTCTCTTCTATGACCGTCAGCGGGGTGCCGGTCGGGAGCAATTTCACAACCTTACTGTTGTTGTTTTCTTCGCTCCTGAGCGATAAGTTCAGGTTGTCGGTAACATAAACAATTTCAGCCTGCGCTGAACCAAAGGTTACCAGTAGGATAAAAAACGAGCTGAGTATTTTTTTCACTTGAATCTCTATAGTTGGTCGTCTAGTAAGGTGAATTCTAACGTGATTTTTTGCACAGGAGAAATTCCAGCAGTGCTTTTTGTGCATGCAGACGGTTTTCAGCTTCATCGAAGATTACGCTTTGAGTGCCGTCTATCACGTCAGCGCTGACTTCCTCGCCCCGGTGAGCGGGCAAACAGTGCATGAACAACGCATCGCTATTTGCCGCTTTCATAACGTCAGCGTTGACCTGATAATCTTTAAACGCGATTTCGCGTTGTTTCTGTTCTTCTTCCTGGCCCATGCTGGCCCAAACATCGGTAACGACCAGTGCCGAATCTTGGGCGGCAGCAGCAGGCGTGTCAAAAAACCGGACGCGATCGCCCGCGGCATCAACGATGTCTTTTAACGGCAGATAAGCTTCAGGGCAAGCGATGTTCAAGTTAAAATCCAGCACCATTGCCGCATGGATATAAGAATGACACATATTGTTGCCGTCGCCGATCCAGGTCACGGTTTTACCTTGGATGTCGCCACGATGTTCAAAATAAGTCTGCATGTCTGCCAGCAACTGGCAGGGATGCTGCAAATCGGTCAAGCCATTGATAACAGGGACACTTGAATATTGGGCGAATGTGGTCACCGTCTCGTGCTTATCGGTTCTGAGCATGATGCCGTCGACCATGCTGGAGATAACCCTGGCACTGTCTTGCAGGGGTTCGCCCCGGCCCAGCTGGGTATCCCTGGGCGATAAAAACAACGCGCTGCCGCCGAAGTGGCTCATGCCTGATTCGAATGAAATGCGGGTGCGCGTCGATGATTTTTCAAAAATCATCGCCAATACCTGGCCTTTTAACGGCTGATAATCAGGATCGCGGTTATTTTTTAGAACGATACCTCTGTTGATCAAGCGACGGAATTCGTCGCCGGATAAATCGAGCAGGCTGATAAAATGTCTAGGATTCATAGGGCGTCAGTGTGCTTATAAATAAGCGTCGATAAGGTTTCTACGAGTTGGGTTATTTGTTGGTCATCGATAATTAACGGCGGCAGCAAACGTATGGTTTTTTCACTGGTGACATTAATCAACAAGTTGTTTTGCAACGCGGCCTGCACAAGCTCAGTGCACGGACTGTCGAGTTCGATACCGATCATCATGCCTTTGTGCCGAATATCGACAACATGCGCATTGCCGTCTAACCGTTCCTTAAATGCCAAGCTGATCGCATCGCCTTTTTGCGCGGCCTGCTCGATCAGGTTTTCAGCGTCCAGTGTCGCCAATACCGCCAAAGCGGCGCTACAGGCCAGCGGATTGCCGCCGAAAGTGGAGCCGTGATTGCCGGCGGTTAACACCTTGGCCGCTTTGCCTCTGGCAAGGCAGGCGCCGATCGGTACGCCGTTGCCCAACGCTTTAGCCAGCGTACACACATCGGGCAGTATCCCGTTATGCTGGAAGGCCAAGAACTTTCCGGTACGGCCGATGCCGGTCTGGATTTCGTCGAGCATCATCAGCAGGTTATGCTTGTCGCACAAGCTGCGAATTTGGTTAAGGTAATCGGCAGCTGGAATATTGACGCCGCCCTCCCCTTGAATCGGTTCAACCAACACAGCGACGACATTGTTATGCTGCTCAACCGCTTGTTCGATCGCGCTGATGTCGTTATAAGGTACGCGGACAAAGCCCTCAACCAGCGGCGCAAAGCCTTGTTGTATTTTGGCGTTGCCGGTAGCGCTCAAAGTTGCCAGCGTACGGCCATGGAAACTTTTTTCCATGACGATAATCGCGGGCTTGTCTATGCCTTGCCCGTGACCGTATTTACGCGCCAACTTGATAGCCGCTTCATTAGCTTCGGCACCGGAATTGCAAAAAAACACGTTATCCATGCCGCTTTTTTCGATCAGCCGGTCGGCCAACTGTTCTTGAACGACGATACCGTACAGATTTGAGGTATGCACCAACTTCTCGCTTTGCTTGCAAATGGCTTGATGCACGGCAGGGTGAGCATGGCCCAAGCTGCACACCGCTATGCCGGATACCGCATCCAGGTAGCGATTATTGTTTTGATCAAACAACCATGCGCCCTCGCCCCGTTCAAAAGTAATCGGCAAGCGCCCATAGGTCGGCATAATGTGGCTAGTCATTGTTCTGTCTATAAATTTAATGATAGATGGGCCGCAATCTGCCGCCCATTAAAAAAATGCTCGATTATAGGTTCCAATTTAGTCTCAGGCAAGTAATGTTCTGGTATTCAATATAATGGAACGCAGATGACGCAGATAAATATGATTAGCGCAGATAGCTCAAAAAAGGATCATATTGAATCATAACCATCAGCGTCATCTGCGTTCTCGGCAACCGCTCCATGCGTTGCTCTACCTCCTGCGTCCTTGCAGTCGTATTTTTCGGACGCTCATTCACCCAGCCAATTTTGCGGCTTCAAATAATTTTCATAAAGCTCGGCTTCGGCACTACCCAACTCAGGTTGCCAGTTGTATTTCCAGTGAGCTACAGGCGGCATGGACATCAAAATCGATTCGGTGCGCCCGCCGGATTGCAGGCCGAACAACGTGCCTCGGTCATAAACCAGGTTAAATTCAACATAACGCCCGCGGCGGTATAGCTGGAATTCACGTTCTCTGTCGCCATAAGCCGTGTCCTTGCGTTTTTGTATGATCGGCAGATAAGCCTCAATATAATGGTTGCCGACGCTTTGCATGAAAGCGAAAGACTTATCAAAACCCCACTCGTTCAAATCGTCAAAAAACAGCCCGCCTACGCCACGAGTTTCATTCCGATGTTTTAGGAAAAAATACTCGTCGCACCATTTTTTGTATATCGGATAAACATCATCGCCAAAAGGTTGGCAGGCGGCGCGGGCGGTTTGATGCCAATGCAGCACATCTTCCTTAAACGGATAAAACGGCGTCAAGTCAAAGCCGCCGCCGAACCACCAGATACTCGGCTCGCCCGGTTTTTCGGCGATTAGAAAACGCACATTGGCGTGTGAAGTCGGCACGTAAGGATTATTGGGGTGAATAACCAACGACACACCCATCGCCTGAAACTGCCGATCCGCCAGTTCCGGGCGCTTGGCGGTTGCCGAAGGCGGCAGGTTAAAACCGGATACATGCGAAAAATTCACCCCGCCCTGTTCGATAACAAGGCCATTAGCCAAGACGCGGGTTCTGCCGCCGCCACCTTCGGCCCTATCCCACAGGTCTTCAATAAACCGGGCTTCAGGCTCCACGCTTTCCAGAGCCGAGCAGATTTGGTCTTGCAGCTTAAGCAGGTAATTTTTTACTTCGGTGATATTGTCAGTATTCATGCGTCGGGTTGTGCCGGTAATTAAAAATTCAGGGCAGCAATAAATTCTCTCGTTGCCCAATGGTGCGCGTATTTTGTGTGCAATTGGCTAATTTAACAATCGCCCTGTTAAAAATATCAGCATTGTAAACAACGCTCCTAGTACAATATGCAAACAAAACTTATTATCGAGGAACCCACATGGAAAAATACCTGCCCTTTATCAAAGCCTTGCTTTCCGAATGGTATCTTTTTACCCTGAACAATCCGCTATACGCAGCTGCATTAGCGACAGCGGTCTGGCTACTGACGGCAATGCTATACAGCATCAGGATAGCCTCAATAAAAAGAGGCAAAGTTGCCGGTGAAAAAGCCGCCGCCAAAAATCTCAATGCCGCACAACAACAGCTACAGCACACTCAAGAGGAATTGGCCGCAACTATTGAGCAAATGGAAAAAGCCCAGAGCACAGCCCAAGATGAATCACAACGGGCTTTGGCGCTTGAACAACTGATTTATCAACGCAACCAGCAGATCGCCGGAACTATTCAATCGCTGGCGACCAGTTTCGATCTCGGCGAACGGCCATTATTGGCAAGCGAGGACGTTAAGGCAGACTCATTATGGCAGCAACATGACAAGGTCATTACGCAGTTAATAGTGAGCCTGCGTACCGAGCAGCAAGCAAAAGTCGAGTTACAGCAGACCTATCAGGCGGAAACGGCAAAACTGGCCGAAAAAGAATCGCTGCTTGAAGCCCTGCAAACAATATTGGCCTCTCACACCAACCAGCTTTCCAGACTGGAGCAGGCGCTTGATGAACAAAAAACAATCCTGCAGCAGCAGAACGATGCTCAGCAGACTTTATCCGCCAGCCTGAAAACATACCAACCTACCGTGTCGAGGGGCGTTGAGCCTGAACCGGAACCGTTCAGGGCGGTTAGAACATGGCAACAACCAATGCAACAGCAAGAAAGCCCGGCTATTGCAGAACCGCTGATTGCCCAGACTGAAGAAAATCGCAAAGTCGAACCGGTTATCGGAGAACCGCTTATTGGCGAACAACCAGTCGCGACCCGCTGGCAGAACGAAGTCGAACCCATTATTGAAGCGCCGCAAGCTGCGACCCGGTGGCAAGATGAACAAGCGCCCATTGCAATTGATCCGGCTTTCGAAGCCGCTGTGCCTGCATCTTCAGAAGACATAGCGCCGCAGCAACCGGATCAAGAAATGCCGGCTGAATCATTAGACCTGGAGCAGCAATCGGCTCCAGCCAAAAGCTCGCTTGGGAAAATCAAGAATCTGTTTGGCAAGCCGAAACAACAACCGGCTAATCCCGAAAAAGGATCAATTGGAAAAATCAAAAGCCTGTTTGGTAAATCAAAAAAATAAAACAGGGCGCGGCAGACAGTCGCAAAATCCGATAAAAAGCCCCGTCCGCTGCCAGCGGATACGGGGCAACAGCCCAATAATACAGAACGGCAGATCGCGCCTGCCTTTTGGCAGCACCCGTTAGTGTTATTGGATGCCGCGCTTAATTGATTTGTCGATCGAATTCGCACCTGCAACAAACGATTAAACTCGCCCAAGGGAAATTTCGTTGTACCTTGTCTGCTTCATATCTTACAATTCTTTTAGGTATAGGCCGGGTTAGCGTAACCCGACAATTGCCGCTTGGATGTGTTGGGTTATGCTAACCCAACCTACAAGCTATTTAGGTTTCCCCCCACACTAATAACATTTAATAATATTTTGGAGGATAGTATGTTTAAAATTCGTTCGCTGGTTACAGCGTTAGCGTTAGCCAGTTCAGTTTCAGTGGCTTCGGCCTGGGATACATTACCGACAGAAGCACCGGCACCGGCTGATAATGCTACAACGCCCGCTAAAGTTGAGTTGGGGCAAATACTCTATCATGACCCCCGCTTGTCTTCTACAGGCACTGTTTCCTGTTCTTCCTGCCATAACACCATGCTGGGCGGCGAAGATAACAGACCGAATTCCATGGGTGTTAATGGACAAACCGGCGGACGCAGTGCGCCGACTGTTTGGAATGCGGCATTTAATGCCGTCCAGTTCTGGGATGGCAGAGCGCCGAGCCTGGAAGCGCAGGCTGCCGGCCCCGTGACCAATCCCATTGAAATGGGTATGAAAAGCTGGGATGACGTAGTCGCTCGTTTGCAGTCGATTGAAGGCTATCACCCATTGTTTGAAAAGGCTTTCGGTAAAGATGCCATTTCTAAAGACAACGCAACCAAAGCGATTGCGGCTTACGAAAGAACCTTGATTACGCCTAACAGCCCTTATGACAAGTATGTTGCCGGCGACAAGTCCGCCTTATCGGCGCAACAAATTCGCGGCATGGAAAAAGTTGCAGAATTAGGTTGTACCCATTGCCATAGCGGCCCGGCATTTAACGGCCCCGGCATGTTCCAGAAGTTCCCTGCAATCCCAGACGGCTATTGGGAAGCGCAATATCATTTCCACAAGGATAAAGGCTTAGCGGAAGTCACCAAAAATACGGCTGACGAGCATTTATTTAAAGTACCGACTTTACGCAACATCGCTTTGACTGCACCTTATTTCCACAACGGTTCGGTTAAAACGCTGGATAAAGCAGTCATGTTGATGGCTAAACTGCAATTGGGCAAGACTTTAACTAAAGAAGAAATTGCCGATATCGTGGCATTCTTGGAAGGCTTGACCGGCGAATTCCCTAAACAGAAAATGCCGACTTTGCCTGGCACACCGGGTTCTACTTTCAATTAAACTTTGATTCAGGGGCGACCGGCCGGTCGCCCCTATCAAGGGTTAGCTTCCTTTTATTGCATTGTAAATTGGCGTTGCCGAAATACGCTCATCAATCTGTTTCGAAATTTCCTGGTAAACGGGACTGTTTATCGATTCAAAGCGTTGTTTAAAGTCGGCCTCATTCATGTGCTCGGGAAGATCTCTGGGATCCGGCATAAAGTCGCTGTAATCTTTTATCCCTGCCATGGCTTTTTGCATTTTCCGTGCATTTTCCGGTGATGAGGTTGCCATTTCACCAAAGCGTGTACCGGCTTTGTCGGCGGCCAAATCAATAAAACTGAAGCCGCTGCCGCCATGCGCATCGCTTAATTCCTTTTCTTCGCCGGCAATTTGGGCCGCCTGCTTGTTTACCGATGCGGTAAGCGCGGCTGAACCTATAAAATGCTGAGCCAGATCGATGCGTTTATACAAAAAAGCAGAATATTGTTGTCCGGCTGCCGGCACAGATTCAGGTATCGCCAGGAGTTTTTTGGTCTCCTTTTTATTGACGTAGTCGTTGATCGCTGAAATAACAATCCTGTTCTCATCTATCGCCGTTTCCAATGTAGAGCGCTGGTAAGCCAGCTCAAACAGCGGACGTAACAACTCCGCCAGCGATAAGCGCCATTCCGGGTCATGTTTGGCAACGATGTCGGCCAGTTTTTGCTGATAAATATTCAGCGTAGCATTATCGCCTGTGTGAGTCAGGAAGTTTCGCGCCTGGATCAATGTGTCCTTGTTCGGATAGTAGGTAATGGTGATTTTTTGCGCGTCAATCTTAACCGCCTTGATAGGGCGGGTTGCCAGAATGAAATATTCATTCAACGATGAATGCTGAATAATAGTGTCGATAACAAAAGCGGCTAATTTTGCCGGCAACAACAGTTTTCCGGTTTTAAATTTGGTGATGACAGGAAGGTCATTGTCCTCAATGTTGCCTAATCTGAAACTGATGTTTAAATACTTGCCCAAGCTGTTTTCAGGCAACGTTATCGTGACTTTAAATCTCAACTCATCGTTTTTAAACTCTAAATCGGCCGCACTTTTGCTGTAGCGGTTTAGCAAATAATTGCCGGCCAGATTGAGGTCGGCTTGGCTTAATTCAATGATACCGATTTCATCAGGTTTGGTTTTGGAGCCTTCATGCAGGATTTTTTTGGCCCTGACCAGATCGTCACGGGTAGGCGACCAGCCGACTGCAAGCTCGGGTTTATCGCCGACGCCAAAAAACACCAGCATCGCGCATAAAACCAGCACTGCGCCAAAGCAGTAAAACAAAAGACTTATTAAAGTTTTCATCAGTCGGCTGATTATCAGGCAAATTCCAGCTTAAATCCCGCCGATTTTAAATAATTGGCTTCCTGAGTCAAATCCGCATGAGTCAACGGCGCTTGAGCCAGCCACTGGTCTGGAAACTGGAGACAGATTCTTGATTTTGTCAGCGATATTTTAAAATCGGGCAGCTCATGCTCCTGACGATTGCGGTGCAGCAATACTGACAGCCTCAGAATAATAGTCAGAATGGGCGCGTCGATATTCCAGGGATATGGCAGCTTATTGAAATACGCACGTGAAAACTTACGTCGATGCGCTTTTACGATGATTGACAATAAAATCTGATCCTGTCTGGAAAAACCGGCAAAGTCGCCGTGTCTCAATAATATAAGCGCTGTGTTTGTGATACTGGCCGAGGGCAATGTCATGGCCCATCTCATGCAGGTCTGCGGCCCAGTTTAAAAACTGCACGACATGTTCATGGTTAGGCCCGCAAAAATCTTCGCCCAATTGATCCAGCATATAGCTAATCGTCTGCTTAATACGGGCGGCGTGTTCTTTATCGATATGATAACGATCCGACAAAGCCTGCACGGTTGCGGAGCGAATATCATGATCGTAAATCCGGCCCAGTAAATCCTGAATCAGCCCTTCCCTCAACGCGCCATCGGAAACGGTCATTTGCTCAATGCCTAAGCTTTTGAAAGTGGCATAGACAATCGCGACGCCGCCGGGAAATACAGGCAGACGCTCAGGATCGAGTTCAGGCAAGTTAAGCTCATCAACATGACTGCATTGGTTGATGTGGGCGACCAGATGCTCCAGGCCTTCCCTGGTTATGCCGTTATTGCTCCAGTTTTTGGCTTGAAGGACTTTATCGATGGCTTTTAAACTGCCTGATGCGCCGATGGCCTCGTCCCAGTTCTTGCGCTGAAATTATTTCTGGATCGGCTCAAGCTGCTGTTCGGCGAACAAGGTTGCCTGGGTGAAGGCATTTTTGGAGAGCTTGCCGTCCTTAAAAAAAGCATTGCTGACCAATACGCAACCCATCGGCGTACTTTCCTTTATTCTGGGCGTATCGCCTGAACCGATGATGTACTCGGTGCTGCCGCCGCCTATGTCCATCACCAGCCGCAGGTTGGCTTTGCTGCCCAGACTGTGCGCAACACCCTGATAAATTAACCGGGCCTCTTCGATGCCTGAGATGATATGAATAGGATGGTTTAGCGCTTTTTCCGCCTTTTCCAAAAACTGCTGCGAGTTTTTGGCTTGGCGCAAAGTGCTGGTGCCGACCACGCGAACGCTTTCCGGAGGAAAATTACGGATCCTTTGCCCGAACCTTTCCAGGCATTCCAAAGCCCTGCTCTGAGTGTTGATGTCGAGATAATTTCTGCTATCCAGGCCGGACGCAAGCCTGACCATTTCTTTGAGTCGATCGAGAGTTTGTAATTTGCCATCGGTTAAACTGCATACAATCATGTGAAAGCTGTTAGAACCCAAGTCTACAGCGGCAACAATTTCAGGAGGTTTCTTCAGCACGAGTTATCCAGTTTTGTCTATGAAGCGTGTTAATATCTGATAAAATTACGCGGTTTTAGCCATCCAAGCCATGGATATGGATGCGGCGCGTAATTTAAGATTACGTAATTTAACTTATTTAAAGGCTTCCGTTAAGTGTTACTTTCAGCATGAATGCATTATCCCTGCGTAATCTTAAAAAAACCTACAATAATGGCTTTGAAGCTTTAAAAGGCATCGACCTCGATGTTGAGGCCGGTGATTTTTTCGCCTTGCTGGGCCCCAATGGCGCCGGCAAGTCTACGGCTATCGGCATTATCAGCTCGCTGATCAATGAATCCAGCGGTTCGGTCAGCATCTTCGGGCATGATTTAAGGCGTGAGCGGGAAAAAGCCAAAAGCTGCATCGGCCTGGTTCCGCAGGAAGTCAATTTCAACCAGTTCGACACCGTCAAAAGCATCTTGCTCAACCAGGCCGGCTATTACGGCACGCCGCGCAAACTCGCCCTGCAACGCACCGAGTATTGTCTTAAACAAATGGATTTGTGGGACAAACGCGACACCGTTTCCAGGCGCTTGTCCGGCGGCATGAAACGCCGGGTCATGATCGCCCGCGCCTTGGTGCATGCGCCCAAATTATTGATTCTCGACGAGCCGACCGCAGGCGTCGATATAGAAATACGCCGCTCGATGTGGCAAATGATGCAGGAAATCAATCAGCAAGGCACGACCATCATCTTGACCACGCACTACCTGGAAGAAGCGGAAAGCCTGTGCCGCAATATCGCTATCATCAATCACGGCCGGATAGTCGAACATTCCGATATGGCAAGCTTGCTGGCAAGGCTGCATGTAGAGCATTTCGTGCTGGATCTGGCCCGGCCCATTGCTGCGGCACCGGTAATTGAAGGCTGCCAGATTGAGCGCGTAACCGACAAGACACTTAATGTTGCCGTGCCTAAAGAGCACGGGCTTAACAAGCTGTTCAGCCAATTAACTGCACAGAATATTGAAGTCCTTAGCTTGAAGAACAAATCCAACCGGCTGGAACAATTATTCATGGATTTGATCGACTCGAACCCTGCAGGTGATAAACAATGAATTACTCCATTGCGTTTAGAACCATTGTAATCAAAGAGATATTCCGCTTCATCAGGATTTGGCCGCAAACCCTGCTGCCGCCTGCGATCACCACCGCATTGTATTTTTTGATTTTCGGCAAGCTGATCGGCGACCGTATCGGCACCATCAGCGGCGCCAGCTATATGGACTATATCGTCCCCGGCATTATTTTAATGTCGGTAATCAGCCATTCTTACGCCAATGTCGTATCTTCATTTTATTCGACCAAATTCCAGCGCAATATCGAAGAATTGCTGGTTGCCCCGATACCCAACTGGGTGATTTTGGGCGGCTATGTCAGCGGCGGCATTATCCGGGGATTGCTGGTCGGCATCGTGGTGGCCTTAATATCCCTGCTATTTGCAGATATTAAGATTAATAACATCGCAATTACCCTGTCCATCGCCGTGCTGACAGCCACCGTATTTGCGTTGGCCGGTTTTATCAATGCGATACTGGCCGAGAGTTTCGACGATATTTCGATTATCCCTAATTTTGTACTGACGCCGTTAAGCTACCTGGGGGGCGTGTTCTATTCGGTCGATATGCTGCCCGGTGTTTGGCAGTCCATCTCAATGGGAAATCCGATTTTGTACATGGTCAACGCCTTTCGCTACGGCTTGATAGGCGTGACCGATATTGATATTCAGGTGAGCTTTATCATTACCGGCGGATTTATTACCACCCTGACCCTGTTTAGCCTTTACCTTTTGCATAAGGGTATCGGAATTAAGAATTAAAACCGATAGATCAAAAGGAAATGTCATGTTATTAAAAAAAGGTTCTACAGGAGATGATGTTAAACAGCTCCAAATCCGATTAGGTTTAACCGCCGACGGCATTTTCGAGGCCGATACCGAAGCAGCCGTAAAAACATGGCAAACACAAAATGGTCTAACCGCAGACGGAATTGTTGGAAACGCCACTTGGGCAAAGCTGTTTCCGGCATCATCGCCAGCAGGTATTAATTTAAACGCGCTAAAAGGGCATATTCCCGACGGAGTCATTGCTCAGATAACCGCTATAACCGCTATCACTAATCCCATAAGACTCGCCCACTTTCTTGCGCAATGTAGTCACGAGAGCGAGGACTTTACGGTAGTCTATGAAGATTTTGATTATTCAGCCGAAGCCTTGAAGGCAACATTTCCAAGCTATTTTCCTGGGCAGTTAAGCGAGTCTTATGCCAGAAACCCGATCAAGATTGGCGCAAGAGTCTATGCCAATCGAATGGGCAATGGCGATGAAGCCAGCGGTGACGGCTATACCTTCAGAGGGCGCGGTTATATTCAATTAACGGGTAAGTCCAATTACGCCAGTTTTGGTCAATTTATAGATGAAGATGCTGTTGCCAATCCTGATTTAGTAGCCACCCAATATCCGCTGGCTTCTGCCGGATTTTTCTTTAATGAAAATAACATATGGACTATCTGCGACGAAGGCGCATCCGATGCAGTGATAACAGCTGTCACCAAGAAAGTTAATGGTGGAACCAATGGTTTGGCTGATCGCACCCGGCTTTTTAATCAATATTATGCGTTACTATGCCTGCAGTGAGCTGTTCATTACAAGAGCTGTGTTTTTGTTTTCTTCAGGAGGAAAAGTGATTAAATATGCCATGCTGGTTTTGTTTCTCGTTACATCGACGCCCGCATTCAGTGAGCCGGCGCATCACTGTTCGGCAGATGCGGCCCTTCAAGCCAAAAAGCTACTTGATTTTCACTTTGGATTAGATGACAGAACCGCAATTGATGAGCATGTTACCGTGCTTAAGCCCATAAAAAATCCTGCCGGGAAAGGAAAGTTTGATGTTCTGGAAGTCTATGGGCACATATACAAAGGGACTTACCGGATGCGCTTTATTTATGGACAAACTGCGGATCAATGCCTGCTCGTGGGGCAGGAAATTCTGGAGATGACTAATTTATAAAGCTGTTAACAATCTGACCATTAAGCTTATCCCTAAAACATAAAATCAGAGGCCGATAAATGTCAAAAATACAAACCACCAAATTTATTCTGGCAACGCTCACAGCGCTGTGGATTGGCAACATATCCGCTGTCTCAGCCCAGGAGAAACCGGGTCTGAATAGAACCGTCCTGTTAGAAAAAAAGCTGGAACTTCCCACCCCGAATATTGACGCCAAAGTGATACGGGTGGCGTTTCCATTCGGCTTTAAAACGCCCTGGCATACCCACGAAGGACCGGGGCCTCGTTATATAGTCAAAGGCTCGTTAAAAGTCGTCGAGCACGGCAAGGCCACCACCTACTCAGCCGGTGAAATTTTTTGGGAAACGGGCGAGCTGATGTCGGTAGAAAACGTCGGCGACGATGCGGCAGAATTGATTATTTTTGAGTTGGCGCCGGGCAAGTAAGTTATCTGCCAGTAACTGATACAATAGAAAACCCGCCCTACTCCACCCCACTCAAGTCGACTGAATGCGCATCTATCTGGCCTACATCAGCATTATTTTACTTTGGTCGACAACACCGCTGGCGATCAAATGGAGCGTTGAAGGGCCAGGGTTTCTGTTTGGGGTGACCGCGCGGATGGTAATAGGTTCGGTGTGCCTATTATTGATGCTGTCTCTGTCGAAACAACGTTTGGCCTGGCATCGCAAAGCGCTGGAAACTTACCTGGCCGTGGCTGTGCAAATCTACCCTTCAATGCTGGCAGTTTATTGGGCGGCGCAATTTATTCCTTCCGGCTGGATATCGGTATTGTTCGGTCTTTTGCCGCTAATGACGGCCATATTAGCGGCAATCTGGTTAAAGGAAAAAAGCCTGACTTTAGGCAACCTGCTGGCGTATGTTCTAGGCCTTAGCGGCTTGTGGGTCATGTTCGGCACGGCATTGCAAATGGGTTATGGCGCCGTGCTGGGTATTGTCGGCGTATTGGCGTCTGCATTTTTACAGGCCGTCAGTTCGGTCTGGGTCAAGCGCATCGACGGAAAAATACCGGCTTTATCCCAGGTAACGGGCGGCCTGTTATTGTCTCTGCCGCTTTACCTGATTACCTGGGCAGTGTTTGACGGCCATTGGCCGACTGAAATATCACCGGTCAGTCTGGCATCCATTGTCTATCTGGGCATGATAGCCACGACTTTCGGCTTTGTGCTTTATTACTATTTGCTTATTTATCAGAGCGCCACCAAGGTCGCATTGATTACTCTGGTTTCACCGGTAATGGCCCTGCTGTTGGGTCATGCCGTTAATCATGAACCGCTGACAATGAAAGTGGCAACAGGCACGTTACTGATACTCGGCGCATTGCTGGTGCAAGAGTTTTTTGGCCGGTTAACGGGTTCAAGAAAGCCAAAGCCCTCTAATAATTTGCCAAATTAATTCGATCCTGGCTCGCAAATATGGATGTAGCTTACGAGCAGACATTGAGACGGGTCGGCTCCCTTTACGGCAAACCAACCCGCTCAATTCATTGTTCAAAAATTGGAAACACACCAGCAAATCGCCGCATCCAACAATGTCTCAGATAAAAAACACAAGGAACGCATCATTTTTTATCCGGCATAATTTTAACCACCAGACTGCTTTCAACCGAAACCACATGCTCCTGGCTCTTTGCCACTTCTATCGCTTTGCTGATGCTGGGTTCGGAATCAACCGTGCCGCTCAACTTCACTACGCCTTTGTCCGTGGTCACGTCAATATGGGATGAGCTAAGCAAAGGCGTATTTAAAATTGCCGCCTTAACCTTTGTGGTAATAACCGAGTCATCAATGTATTGCCCAGCTGTTTCAGTTTTTTCTGTTACCGACTCTTTTGCGCCTTCGAGTTCTTTTCCTGCTTTTTCAGTCGTTTGCTCAATCTTCTGCTCGGCGCTTTCAGCCGCACGGTCAATTTCCTTTCCTGTCTTTTCAGCTGTTCCTTCTTTTTCACAGCCCGCCAATCCGAGGACTACGGATAAAAAAGTAATGACAAGAACGCTATTAGCTAATTTGTTTTGCTTATGGTTATTTGTTGTTTTCATAGGTTATTCCTTAAAGTGTTGTGTTTTTAACAAGTGACGTAAAGCTACCGCCGTAAAAAAATCGTCCGAAAAAAATCTCTTTAAATCACGCCCAGCGAACTGTTTATTCTATTTAATTCTAACGACGGGATCAGTTGCAGTCTGTACGGTATCGCACATAAGGGATCCATCGTTAATTACCCGCAACTCAACTGCCTGGTATAAAAAACCCGCTTTGGAAGCGGGCTTCTTGTTTGCAAAACGCAGAAAATTCTGGCCGGCTTTCGGCCTTAACTCTTCATTAATTTTCAATCCAAATCAACTCAACACGACGATTTTCAGCCTTACCTGTTTCAGTTCGGTTGTCGGCAATTGGCTGGGTTTCCCCGTACCCTTTTGCAATCAGTTTGTTGGTAACGCCTTTCATTTTAAGGTAGTTGACAACTGACTGTGAACGCCGCTGCGATAACTTCATGTTATAGGCATTGCTGCCTTCGCTGCTGGTATGACCTTGAACTTCAATGTCATTTTTCTGAGGATAGGAAATAAGATTTTCCGCGACACCATCAAGAATTTCCTTGGCATTCAACGTCAGCTCCGCAGAATCATATTTGAAGTGTTCACCCTTGAGCACAAGCCTGACCGGACATCCCGTGTTGTCAACTTTGCTGCCTTTGAGGGTTCCAGGGCATTGATCCACACAGTCGGAAACGCCGTCAGAATCTGAATCGCGAGTGGAACAACTCTCAACTGCGGCAACCGGGGCCGCTGCGATTGATTTTTCCTCCTTTGCCACGGGTTTAGGCTTATCACCAAAGGGGATGACAAAACCGACGTTAACCGTCATGTCGTGGAATTCATCCGTACCGGGCTGCACCTGAGCATTGAGATTGTTATTGTAACGATAACGCACATCGCTGCGGATCAAGAAGTTGTCGTGGAGCTCGTAAGTAAAACCTGCGCCCGCTTCGCCAATGAGGCCCACGCCGCAATTAGCGGAAGCACAAGTATTCATACCGCCGGCAGCGACGACAGCATAAGGCGAGAACTTATCGCGAAAGAAATAATACTGTAAGTCAGCCGTGCCGCCGGTTAGGTCCCAAGGGCCGTTATCACCGCCAAATCCTTGATAAAAGCCTTTCACCTCGACATTGAAATGCTTGTCGAGGATCTTGCCGATGCCCATACCGCCACCCCAACCGTCTTTTGCTCTACGATCGCCACCGCTTTTAATGAATGAAGCGAACGGCGAAACATACCAACGATCATCCTGGATTTGATCGGCAGCTTGTGCCAGCGGCAGGAAAGCCACGCTGGAAAATGCGGCAATAGTGAGTAATTTTCTTTTCAACATAATATTTTCCTTCCTATATATTATTTTCATGAGGGGCCTTTGAATTGATCTCGTCATTTCATTTCGATTTATATATCTTGACGTTATGCTAAAGCTGTCTCTAAAAAACACCCTTATAGCATTAAGTGTTGTTAAAAGATCACATTAGTAGTCTAACCGCAACAAGATAAGTGAGTCTGTGCGGTAACGCACATAGCCTCCTCAAAAGACACTCATGCAATGACTTAGGCCAGCAGCATTACTCCCTCAATTGCACATATCACGGTTTGCTCTCTAATTTGCCGCCGGTTTCCTGATAGTTGTTTTTTGGCTACCTTGGCTTCCCCGTATTTACCCGCCCATGCGATAAACACCGTGCCGACCGGTTTATCCGGCGTTCCGCCATCGGGACCTGCTATGCCGGTCACCGCAACCGCAACATCGGCATCGCTGTGCGCCAAGGCACCCGCCGCCATTTCCGCTGCGGTCTCGGCGCTCACCGCACCGTATTGTGCTAGCGTTTGCGGGCTGACGCCCAGCATTTGCACTTTGGCGGCATTGCTGTAGGTGACAAAGCCCCGGTCGAACCAGGCCGAACTGCCCGCCACTTCGGTAATCGTTTGCGCGATCCAGCCGCCGGTGCAGGATTCGGCTGTGGCTATTGTTTTGCCGCCGGCTTTTAATGTGCGACCCAGCTGTTCGGCCAGCTCAAATAATTCAGACTCCATGATGTGACCTCGTGCGACTTCGGATAAAATAGACTTATGAGTATAAAACAAAAGACCACCGACCAGCATACCCCGATGATGCAGCAATTCATGCGCATCAAGGCCGAACACCCCGATACCCTGTTGTTCTACCGCATGGGGGACTTTTACGAACTGTTTTTCGATGACGCCAAAAAGGCCTCGCAACTGCTGGATATTACGCTGACCAGCCGTGGGCAATCGGGGGGACTTCCGATTCCTATGGCGGGCATCCCTTATCACGCGGCTGAAGGCTATCTTGCCAAGCTGTTAAAGCACGGCGAATCCATCGCAATCTGCGAGCAAATCGGCGATCCGGCAACGTCAAAAGGCCCGGTCGAACGCAAGGTGGTGCGCATCGTGACTCCCGGCACCGTGACCGACGAAGCCTTGCTCGAAGACCGCAAAGACAATCTGTTGGTCGCGGTGTGTTCGTTCCCAAACTCGCAACATGGTATCGCCAGCCTGGATTTGACCAGCGGCCGTTTTGTGTTGCAACAGGTTGAATCCATCGACCAGCTATTGAGCGAAATCGGTAGACTTAACCCTGCCGAACTGCTGTTTAGCGAAGACTGGCCGCTGCCTGCCAGCTTAAAACAGCGCAGCGGTTTGTGCAGAAGGCCGCCTTGGCATTTTGAAGCGGAAAGCGCCAAACAACTGGTGTTAAAGCAATTCAACACGCTCGATTTGAAAGGCTACGGCTGCGAAAACATGCCTGCCGCGATCGCTGCGGCAGGCGGTTTGCTGCAATATGTCAAGGACACCCAGCAAAGCGCACTGCCGCATATCCAGGGCATCCGCACCGAAAACAGCGACGACAGTATTTTGCTGGATGCATCCAGCCGCCGTAACCTTGAGCTGGATTTTCACCCGTCCGGGCAGCTGCAATACACCCTGTTCGGAGTGCTGGATAAAACCGCAACGGCGATGGGCAGCCGCTGTTTGCGGCGCTGGATCAACCGACCTCTGCGCGATCACGGCATCCTGAACAACCGCTACGCCTGTATCGATACTTTGCTTAATGTCTTGTTGTATCGCGACATTCAAACTCATCTGCGGCAAGTCGGCGATATTGAACGAATCAGCTCCCGCATCGCGTTAAAGTCGGCGCGGCCCCGCGACTTGCTGGTGTTGCGCAACACCCTGGCGGTTCTGCCTGCGCTGCAACGTTCGCTTTCCGGCGGCGATAACCCGCAGCTTACGCAGTTGTGCGAGCAGATCGGCGAGCAGCCTGAGATATTAAAACTGCTGCAATCAGCCATTATCGACAATCCGCCAGTACTGATCCGGGACGGCGGCGTGATTGCGCCGGGCTACCATCAGGAACTGGATGAGCTGCGCAACTTAAGCCAGAACGCCGACCAGTTCCTGATCGATATGGAGAACCGCGAAAAAGCGGCGACCGGCATCAGCACGCTGAAGGTCAATTACAACCGGGTGCATGGCTACTACATTGAGATTTCCAATCTGCATGCGGACAAAGTCCCGGCACATTACACCCGAAAGCAGACTTTAAAAGGCGCCGAACGCTACATTACCGAGGAGCTAAAATCATTTGAAGACAAGGTGCTCAGCGCCAAGGAAAAATCGCTGTCTTTTGAAAAAGCTTTGTATGAGGAATTGCTGAACATCATCGGCGCGTCGTTAATTCCGTTGCAACAGTGCGCCGCCGCGCTGGCCGAACTGGATGTGCTGGTCAACTTTGCCGAACGTGCGGAGACCTTGAATTTATCGCAACCGACGCTGGCCGATAAACCCGGCATATCGATTGAAGCAGGCCGGCATCTGGTCGTCGAGCAGGTTTCGGACATTCCGTTTGTGCCCAATGATTTATCGTTTTCCAGCAAGCGCCGAATGCTGATCATTACCGGCCCGAACATGGGCGGTAAATCGACTTACATGCGCCAAGCCGCGCTGATCGTGTTAATCGCCCATATCGGCTGTTATGTCCCCGCCAAGTCGCTGGCTTGCGGCCCCATCGACAAGATTTTCACCCGTATCGGCGCGTCCGACGACCTGTCCAGCGGTCGCTCTACGTTTATGGTGGAAATGTCGGAAACCGCCAACATCCTGCATAACGCGACCTCGAAAAGCCTGATCTTGATGGATGAGATCGGCCGCGGCACCAGCACTTTTGACGGCCTGTCGCTGGCCTGGGCTTGCGCGGATCATCTGGCAAAAGAAACCCAAGCATTTACGCTGTTTGCGACGCATTATTTTGAGCTGACCACGCTGCCTGAAGAACAAAAAACCATCCATAACGTGCACTTGGATGCGATGGAGCATGGCGACAAGATTGTTTTCCTGCATGCGGTCAAAGACGGCCCGGCCAGCCAAAGTTACGGCTTGCAGGTGGCGTCATTAGCAGGCGTGCCGCGTTCGGTGATCGATAAGGCCAAAGCTAAATTGCGGCATCTGGAAGACCATGCCTATCTTGAACAACAGGCGGAAACGGGGGTTAATCAGCTGGATTTGTTTTCATCGAAGGAATGTCATCCGGCGGTAGGTTTCATCGAAGACGTGAACCCGGATGAACTTAGCCCAAAGCAGGCTTTGGAATTGCTTTATCGACTTAAGGGGATGGTGTAATAGAAAGCAAATATGTTGTACATGGAGCCGCGACTTCAGTCGCGCCCGATAGCGAGAGTATCGTGGTTCTTGTATCTCGTGCGCGACTGAAGTCGCGGCTCCTTCGTGAAGGTAATAATACAGCTTGTTAGCGCCTCTAACTTTTCCGCGATGTCAAACAAAAATGCTTACATCAGCGCAACCCCCGCTAAAAATGACACCTTACCCAACTAAAAAAGCCTACAATGCACATTAATACTGTACAGAATTAGGAGCGGATATGAACTCAGTCAATGTCACCGAATTACGCCAGCATATGCCCGATTACCTCAAACAAGTACAACAAGGCGAAGAAATTGCAATTACGTTGCACGGCAAAACCATTGCCCGCATCGTGCCGAATCACAATGAAAGCAAACGCGAAGCTGCGTTAAAACGGTTGGAAGCATTGCGCGGCACCGTCATCGTCGGCGATATTCTTGCACCGTTGGATGAAGAATGGACGGGCGATGCTGACAATCTGTGACACCAATATCCTGCTGTTTTGGGCAGATCGTCAGGATCGATTAACGGATGCTGCGCAACAAGCACTTGATAGCGGACGAGCAGAAGGCAATCTGGCCTGCGCTGCAATTAGTTTCTGGGAAATCGCCTTACTGTTTCGCAAAAATCGGCTGGTGCTGCCGACACAACATACACCAGCCTCTTACATGGAAGATATCGTTGATTCGCTTGATCTAAACATTCTCCCGCTCACACCAGCCATCGCCGCATTGGCTGAAAGCGGTATCATTGCACATGGCGACCCAGCAGACCGGCTGATCGCCGCCACCGCCCTAGCCCATCGCGCCCCTCTTATTACTGCCGACCAAAAACTCCGTACCACACCTGACCTTCGTTGTATCTGGTAACACACAGAACTATCGATAAATCGCCAAAATAACCATCAAAGTTACCTAGCCATTAAAGGCTGCATCAGCATTTTATTTTTTAGCTCCCTCATCCGCCAGCGCTTCAGGCAGATAACCGGGGAAGATATTACCTTTTTCGGTAACCATCATTTACATCAATGCACCTTACTGCCCATTTAACTGATGATCTTGGTTGAACAATACGGACTCCACACCCGTTACGTGAATAATGTAGCCCTGCTTCCCAGGTAATTTTTTGTGGCACACATCGAATCTTTGCCAGTTAAAAGCGTAGGTTGACAAATCGAACCTAGATTGGTAAGATTTTCTTACATTTTGGTAAGAAAGAGGCTGGCAATGACTATTCAAGACGCATATCAACTTATAATTGAGGTATTGACAGAAATTCAAGAAATTAGTGGACGGGAGTTAACTCCAATAGAAGCGACATGTGTTCCATTAGATGATCTATTGGATTTTGACAGTTTTAACTCACTTGAGGCGACAAGTGAACTTGCAGCTAAATCTAAAAAAGACATTCCCTTAGCAGAAAATATTTGCTGGGATAAGGTAAAATGCAAGCCGCGCAATGTTCAGGAAATGGCCGCTGCTCTTTTGAATTACTCAAATACTCCAGAATAAGACTCACATGAAAGAAGATAACAGCACAACAATTCCCGCAAGATTAAGACAGGCCAGAGAAGCCGCCGGTCTTAGCCAAGGACAAGTGGCAAAAAAAATGGATCTTCATAGGCCAACGGTAACTGAAATTGAAGCAGGACGTAGGCGAGTTTCGGCAGAAGAATTAAGTCTATTTGCTGATATTTATGGTGTCAGTGTTAATTGGCTAGTTCATGGGTTTGTTGCCGAAGAAAATGGAATAAACGAACGTACACTATTAGCCGCACGCGAATTAAGCAAAATGAGTGATGAGGATTTAGATAGGATTATGAGTCTAATTAAAATGCTTAAGACAAATGAAGGTGCATAGTGAAAGAAACGAGAAAAACTTTAGCGGCACAAGCAGCAGCACGAGCACTTCGGTTACGTACCGCACATGGGTATCGCCAATGGCACCCTGTTTCAGCCTTTGATCTGACGCATAAAATCGGCGTTGATGTCCGATTTATTGATACTCCGTCAATGGAAGGCATTTACTGTCAAGGGGAAGCGCCAACAATCATTATTTCTTCGTTGCGTCCAGCCGGGCGACAAAACTTCACTTGTGCCCATGAACTGGGACACCATTTAATGGGACATGGTGCCCAGTTCGACGAATTAGTGGAACAACGAAACAGCGATAGGAACCAATTTCCATCTCAAGAGATTGAAGCTGATAGTTTTGCCGCCGCGCTGCTTATGCCAAAAATTGCTGTAGAACGGGCATTTTTTGTTCGTGGTATTGACGCAAGAAAATGCACACCAGAAGCCGTGTTTACTATTTCAAATTGGCTTGGAGTTGGTTACCAAACCTTAATTAACCAAATGAGAATGGGCTTAGGCCTAGTTGATGAGCAACATGCACAGCTTTTAGAGCAAAGCAAGCCACCTACGATCAGAAAGAAAATGCTCGGTCAAGAATGCAAAGAAAGTCTTCACATAGTAGACCAAAATTGGTTAGACAGAGCGGTTGATACCAGTGTGTCCGATTTAATACTTCTGCCCCCAAATGTAATAGTTGAAGGTGCTTGCATTGAGGTTGTTGAGCAAGATCAACATCGTTCTCTTGTGAGAGCAATTACGCCAGGAATTGGCAGAATAGCGGCAACTGATTCAGCCTGGGCAACTTTCGTGCGTGTTTCAAAGAAAGAATATATGGGCCGGGCAATCTACCGATTTGAAGAGGACGCATGTGATGAATAAGGGGATTTTCGTTTCAGAGTACCAAAATCTTTCATTAGCATGGGCAGACACCTTCTTACAATTAATGGATAAGGGAGTAACTGAACTCACACCTAAAATTATCACCGTAAAAGATTTTAATAATCAGGATGCAGATGAAGATCTAGAGTTACGAAGACTTCTTGATAGACATTTGAAAAATTTTAAGCATCATTCTTGCGAGACGGTTGCTGGAACAATTTTTCCTGTGTCTTTATGGAATCCTGCCCTCCCAAATAACGCACAGTCATTATTTGAAAGGTACGACAAAATTTGGCCAAGAGTTCAAAAGGGGAACCACGAAAACAGATTTGGAGTTTACTTTCAACGCATGACTGCTTATGAACCTGAAGACAGCTCAGGTGAACCAATTAATCAATTACAGCGTATCATTGATACCTACAATATTGGCACTCATCGACGAAGTAATTTACAAGCGGCCATATTTGATCCAAGACGTGATCACTCCAAAAGTCGAATACGGGGTTTTCCATGTCTTCAGCAGGTTGCTTTTGCAAAAGTTGGAGATGATGGGCTGGCCGTTACTGCTTTTTATCCTATGCAATATATATTTGATCGCGCTTATGGAAATTACTTGGGATTATGTCGATTAGGTAAGTTTATGGCGGCTCAAATGGGACTACGAATGGTACAAATGACATGTTTTGCCGGAGTGGCTCAGCTAGGTTCAAATAAAGATGAACATAAACAAATAACCAAAACAGATTTGAGGCCTTTGGAAAACGATGTTCGCGCATTAATTGAGCGGGGTATAAAATAATTCATGGAGAAAAATGGCCGTCTCTTCGTTTTTGAAGGACCTAATTCCGTTGGTAAAACAGAACTGTCACACCAGTTTGCGAAAACTTTAATTGCCGCAGGGCATGCATGTGAGTTGCTATCTTTTCCTGGCAAGGAAGCTGGTACCCTTGGCAATCTGGTATACGATCTCCATCATCAGCCCAAAAAAGTTGGTATAAACCAGTTAACCCCGGCAAGCCTTCAAATGCTGCATGTTGCAGCGCATATAGATAATATCGAGTCCAAAATACTTCCGGCTCTTCGTGCCAGAAAAACTGTCATTCTGGATCGTTTTTGGTGGTCAACCAAAGTCTATGGTCAATTAGGGAATTTAAGTAATTCACTCTTAGAGTTGATCATTGCATCAGAGTTAGAAGTTTGGAACGGCGTGGAACCTACCATTATGTTTCTACTCGAACGAAGCCGACCGCTTGAATTTGAAACATCAAAATATTGGAAGAATTGTTCCAAGTTGTATGCTCTGCTCGCCAAAGAACAACAAAAGTCACACCCTGTTTGCCGAATTTCAAATAACGATACTATCGATGCCACACTGGAGATTATTCTAAACCACATCGATAAAAGTGCAGTAAAAAGTCACAATACAAAGACCTTGAATAAACCTGTTCAACTTTCGCTCGAATTGGATGATAACAACATAAAACAATCCAATACCGGGCCGATTATATTCAGTTCAATTACCCCTGCGAAAGCGACGCAGGTGTTCGATACTTATTGGAAATTTGCCGTAGAGCGACAAGCTATTTTTTTCAGGCGACTCCAAGGAAATAATCCGCCATGGACAAACGACCCAATATTTCTAAAGCATAAATTCACCAATGCCTACCGTGCTTCCGATAGGGTAAGCCAGTATCTGATTAAAAATGTAATATACGAAGGCGACCAATCACCAAACGAAGTTTTTTTTCGAACCCTGCTGTTCAAGTTATTCAATAAAATTGAGACTTGGAAACTATTGTTAGAAAAACTTGGTGGCGTCATCAGTTATGAAGATTATACATACGGGCGCTATGATGAAATTTTTAATCAAGCCATGCAAGAAGGCCGAAAAATCTATTCAGCCGCCTACATAATGCCATCCGGCTCACGCGCCTTTCCAGCAGCAAGAAAGCATCAAACCCATTTACAGTTGCTGGATCGAATGATGCAGGATGAGCTTGCTTATCGGTTAACCGACGCAAAAAACATGCAACAAGTATTTGACTATTTTCTGTCATATCCATCAATAGGTAATTTCTTAGCATATCAATATGCAATAGATATTAACTATGGGCCTTTAACGGACTTTAGTGAAATGGAATTTGTTATGCCGGGCCCCGGTGCTATGAATGGTATTAGAAAATGTTTTAGTTCGCTTGGCGGATTAAACGAAACTAATATTATTAAGATGGTTACCGAAAGACAAGATGTTGAATTCGAGAGATTGGGGCTGGAATTTCAGTCGCTATGGGGAAGGAAATTGCAACTCATCGACTGTCAAAACTTATTTTGCGAAGTAGATAAATATTCCAGAGTAAAACATCCTGAAGTTGCTGGGGTCACACAACGAACAAAAATAAAACAGTTATTTCAAACTAATTTTGAGCCTATCAATTATTGGTATCCACCTAAATGGGAATTGAATAATTTAATTAAAGATAGTGCTAATAAAAAAGGAAATAAATAATGCAACCTTCTGAGTCTATTGTTTTTTTACATATAACTGATTTGCATTTTAAAGTAGAAGGTAGTGATCTAGAAAATTACGACGTTAAAGATGGTTTAGAAAATACTGATTTTCAGAAAAAAGAAGATGCTTTTAAAGATACACTAAAGGCTTTATTGCTTGAGCATGCCAATAAACAAATATCAGCAATACTGCTGACGGGTGATTACGATAACCGTGGGCCAAGCGGAGGTATGCTTCGATTGAAAAACATTTTAAAAGATGCTTTTGGAAAGAATGTGCCTCCTATAGTAGTGGTTCCAGGAAATCATGATGTTCTTCGAGGATCGGAGCCTAGTTCTAAAGAAAGATACAAAACATTCACTGATTGTTGGAGAGTTTCTGATATAAATCATGTTACACCATTTCTTGATGGTGTAGATGAGGCTAAAAAGATTGATAAATGTTGGAAAAAGCATTGTTTGGTGAGTAAGGAGAAAAATAATCAATTTATTATTATTCCAATTAACTCGTGCAATTGGTCTCAATCAAAACTAGAGTATGGAAAAAAACACGAAGAATTTGCTGAGGTTTTAACAAATGAATTCAATTCGACAATAAATGTTGCAGTTGCACAAGAGAATTTCAAAACAGTGTTGAATCAAGCAATGCAAAATCTATTAATGGTAGATGCGGCTAGAGTTTCTAATTTTCAATTCGACGCTTTAAAAAAAATAATAAAAAAGGCAGAAAGTGAGGCGGGAGAAGGAGCAATAAAAATTGCATTAATACATCATCATATTTTACCAATTAATACTAGGGAAGAGCTTAAGATATACAGTGACATTACTAATTTAGGAGCGCTTCGACAGTTCCTATATAAACAAGGTATTAATATTTTGTTGCATGGACATAAACATAGCGATGCTGTTTATGTCGATCATATTTATGAAGAGGGTAATTTAAATTTTGATACGCACGAAGTTTTAGTGGTATCAGGCGGAACAATAAAAAACGATACTAAAGACACTTTCCGAATAATAGAGCTAGAAAACTTACCCTATGCCCCTCTATGTAGAATTAGTAAAGTTTTATTGGAAACATCGGAAGATAAATTTGATAAGCAGAGTCACATTAAGAAAGTTGCAAGCAGAAGATTATGGAAATTGAAAAACCCAAAAGAACCGATAATAGTCTCTGGAAAAAACATTAATGAAGTTTATGAAAGAGCTTGTCAATTATTTAGTGATGATAAGAAGACATTAGACAAATTAGACAAAACTGTAGTCTGCTATGTCGAATTTGATGGCGAAAGTGAAGCTGAAGCTGAAATATCCCCCCCAGCTCGTTATCCACGACATCCGAGCGAAGATAAAGATGAAATTCAACGAACTGGTGAACTTACTGAATGGTTTAAAGAAACGGTTAAATGGTGGCAATTGGATCACTCGAAAAGTGAGAAGCGAATCCCCTATATTCATGGCACTCGGCTATATCGATTCGGAGGAGCCAAAAATCAAATTACTAGAATTGTTAAGTTGCTAGAAGATAGCAACTCTACAAGCAAAGCTATTGCAGTTTTAATAGACCCAATACGTGACTTTCACGATGAACCTGAGAAAAAAAATCCCGAGCGATTCGCGTCATTTTGTTTCGTGCAATTCAAAATTCATAACAAGCATCTCGAATGTATTGCTTATTATCGTGCTCAAGAGTTTTGTAAGTGGTGGCCTGTTAATGTGGCTGAGCTTCGTAAACTTCAAGTCGAAATTGGAAAACAGTTAGGAATAATGAGAGGGGGCATTACTACTATAACTGGAGATGCAAGAATTGAAGAAAAGATGTCACCTACTCAAGTTGCTGTGCCTTTAATAGATCAGTGGTTAGATAGTTATCCTGAAAAAATAGGTGCTCTTGCTCATGCAATACTATGCCCTAAGTCTGCCAAACTAGAGAATTTAGCCGAATGGCACAGATGTTTCGATGACATTAATGAATCGACAAAAGCGCATTCTAAGGAGGGAATTCCAATCGCCATTGAAGGTTTAAAGCTATTAAAGTTATTCTTGGAAGAATTTTCAGACAATAGTAAGCCACATATTGAATTAATTAAGGAAGTTGACTGTTTACTTAAGGCGAACGATCAATTTTTGGGTAAGGAAAAAGATCAAAAGGCATTTGTGACTTGGAGTGGACAAGTCCAAACTCATGTTAATGGAATTAAAAATAAGGCTAATGAGTTGGCTGCCTCCTAAAAACTGAAAATGAGATAACCTAATGCCAATTTGTTTTGAAGGAAATACTGCCGACGAAGTCTGGTATCAAGCAACCATCGCGCTGTTTAATTTGAAAAATGAGCATCGACAAGAAAGCCGACTTGGAGATACGCGGGAATTGCTGCACTCCACGTTAGCTATTCATAATCCTCGGCATCGATGGGTGCATTCTAGGTTTCCTGGAATTAATCCCGCATTTGCCATAGCCGAAGTGTTTTGGGTTTTGTCCGGTAGTAACGTCGCATCTCAAATAAATTTCTGGAATCCTGCGCTACCTCGTTATGCCGGAGCAGGTGAACACTACCATGGCGCATACGGTTTTCGACTAAGAAATCAATTTGGTTTTGACCAAATTGCAAAAGCCTACGAGGCGCTTAGGGATATGCCAAATTCACGTCAAGTCGTGTTACAAATTTGGGATGCTCAAGCTGATTTTCCTGTTGATGGTGGTAAACCAATTGCTGACGATATACCGTGCAATATTTGCGGTATGTTGAAGCTACGTGATGGCAAGTTGGATTGGGTTCAGATAATGCGGAGCAACGATATTTTTCGTGGTACGCCTTATAACTTCATCCAATTCACTATGCTTCAAGAGATTATGTCGGGCTGGCTGGAATGCGAAGTAGGTGAGTATGTTCAGTTCTGTGACAGTATGCATTTCTATGAAAGCGACTTAAATAAGTTTTCAATTGCTCCTAGGCAGCAAAATATTTTAAGCACTGACAACTTGGCCTTCCCGAAAAAAGAATCCGATGAAATCATCTCGGAAATGACCAATCTTCTTGGGGAACTTGCATGTGATTCACTTAATGAAACAAAGCTATGTGAGCATGTATACAGTAATGGATTGCCTGAGGGGTACAAGAATATGCTTTTAATTACAGGGGCCGACAGCGCAAGACGCCGGGGATGGAGGCATCTATCAATAGACTTTGCAAATAAATGTAGCAATCCAGCCTTGTTGGCAGCATGGACAGAATGGAATACTCATATTGGGCAGAAATAGCCCGTTCGAGCATGTCGTCTATGCCCGCATCAATTCGAGCAAAATATTGGGCAACGAAAAGATGTTGCCTAACCTTAACTGGAAGATCATGCCTATCTTGAGCAGCAGGCGGAAACCGGGGTTAATCAGCTGGATTTGTTTTCGTCAAAGGAATGTCATCCGGCGGTAGGTTTCATCGAAGACGTGAACCCGGATGAACTTAGCCCAAAGCAGGCCTTGGAGTTGCTTTATCGGCTTAAGGGGATGGTGTAGCTTGTAATTAAACGCAAAAAGGCGCGCATGGCACGCCCTACTTAGATGCATCGGATCACTGGGGCGACAATCGCCGCCCCCTAAACAATCAAACTATTTCTTACCTTTCTCGTCCGCCAGCGCTTCAGCCAACTGTTTTGCAGGCAGGTAACCGGGGAAGATATTACCTTTTTCGGTAACCATCATCGGCGTTCCTTTCACTTCAAATTCCTCGGCCAATTGCATGTGTTCATCAACCGGGTTAGCGCAGGTTTTAGACGGTGGTGTCTCGCCTTTTTTGGCTGCCGTTAAGGCGGCTTTCCGGTCATCCGCACACCAGACCGATATAGCTTTGTGGTATGAATCGGAGCCTTTACCGGCTCTAGGGAAAAACAAATACTGGATGGTAATGCCTTCGGCCATGTATTGGTCCAGTTCTGAATGCAATTTACGGCAATATCCGCAATCAATATCGGTAAAGATGCTGACCGTATATTTGCTGACCTTAGGCTTGAACACGATCATTTTATCGACGCCGAGGTTCTCAAGAGCCTGTTTCCGGGTGCCGCTCAATTTCTCTTCGGTTAAGTCGGTGCGCGCCGCAACATCAACCAAGTGCCCTTGGATCAGATACTTACCATCCCCGGAAACATAAACGATATTGCCGCCGACGGTAACTTCAAAAAGACCGCTGATTTCAGAAGGCTTGACCGTACCTACTTTTACCGAGGGCATGGATTTAGTCAGGGCTTGCCTGATAGCCTCTTCATCGGCATGTGCGACAGATAAAGCCAGGCCGAATAGCGATAACGCGGCAATCGTAATAATTTTTTTCATACTATTCCTAGTTAGTAGGGGCAATCCCTTGTGGTTGCCCTAATTTAAGTCATTCTGATAAAGGGCAACCACAAGGGATTGCCCCTACGCCTTTTTAAAACAAACGATCAATATCCAAAAACATAGCCAACGCCATCAATGAGACGAGCAATGCAATGCCGATTTGTTGAAAGAAAATCTGCACCTTTTCCGAAACAGGGCTGCCTTTAATGCCTTCTATCGCAAAAAACATTAAATGCCCGCCGTCCAGCACCGGTATCGGCAATAAATTTAATACGCCTAAACTGACGCTGACTAAGGCCATGTATTTCAAAAAGGACGCTAACCCCATCGTGGCGGACTGGCCCGCATACTGGGCAATGCTGATGGGACCGCTTAGGTTGTCCACGGAAGCTTTGCCGATCAGCATCTTGCCCATCATTTTTAAGCTGGTCACAGAATAATAATAGGTGGTTTCCACAGCAGCCGGTATTGCGGCCAGCGGCGGCAACGAATATTCAACGCTCACTGACTTGATCAGCTCTTCGGGTATATGAACTGAGGCGCCGACCTTACCCTCGGTCTGATCGCCTATTTTCTCGCTTTTCGGGGTAATGGTGGCAGGCAACCGCGCGCCATCACGCTCAATCACCAGTTTGATTGCGATACCGGGGTGACTTTTTACAATGGCCACCCATTGCATCCACTCATCGATAACCGTGTCATCGGCGCTGACAATTAAGTCGCCTTGTTTTAAACCGGCCGCAAGTGCGGCGCTGTCGGGAAGTACCGTCCCTATAACTGGCTGCAATTTCGGAGACCAGGGTTTGAAGCCCAAATGTTGATACAGCACGTCCGGATTTGCAATGTCGTTATCGCTAAGCTTGAGCGTCCTGACGGTTTGCAGGTCATCAAAGCTCTTTACCGCCACCTTGATGCTCTGTTCTCCATCCAACGCCGAAGAAACCAAGACGGTCATCGCCTCAGTCCAGGTGGGCGTCGCCTTGTCGTTGACAGAAACGATCTCGTCGCCTTCAACAAAGCCCGCGGCGGCGGCCAAAGTACCCTGATCCACGGTGCCGAGTATCGGTTTGATGCCGGTCTCGCCGATCACCAGTACGCTCCAGAACAACGCAACGGCCAGCACCAGATTAAACACGGGGCCTGCGGCGACTATGGCCGTTCTGGCCAAAACAGATTGGCGGTTAAATGCATACGGCAAGTCCGCTTCCTTGACTTCACCTTCCCGCTCATCGACCATCTTGACATAGCCGCCCAGCGGAATTGCCGATATGACATACTCTGTCGAATCAGGATTTTTTTGATACGCCCATAAAATTTTGCCAAAACCGATCGAAAACCGGAGTACTTTTACCCCGGCTTTGCGCGCGACCCAAAAATGCCCGAATTCATGAATTGAAACCAGGACACTTATCGCAACAATGAAATAAAATAGCGTATGCAGCAAACCCATCAATTAGTCAATTCTCCAATAATTTGTGCAGACACCAATCTAGCCTGTTGATCGGCATCTAAAACGATTTCCAGCGTATCGGCAGCTTTGGCCTCGAATTTTTTCATGCAGCGCTCGATAATAAGCGGAATATCGGTAAAGCGAACCTGTTCAGTTAAAAAGGCCTCGACTGCGATTTCATTGGCTGCATTTAAAATAGTCGGCATGATACCGCCCGAAGCAATGGCTTCATAAGCCAGACGCAAACAGGGAAACCGCTCCAAGCTAGGCTCCTGGAAATCCATGCGCCCAACATCAAAAATATTCAGCGGATCAACGCCTGAATCAAACCGCTCCGGCCAAGCCATTGAATAGGCGATCGGTATGCGCATATCGGGATTGCCCATTTGCGCCAGAACCGTTCCATCCACATAATCCACCATCGAATGGATAACGCTTTGCGGATGAATGACCACTTGGATCTGATCTGGGGTCATATCGAATAAAATACAAGCCTCAATCATTTCGAGACCTTTATTCATCATCGTCGCCGAATCGACGGAAATCTTCCGGCCCATATCCCATTTGGGGTGAGCCACTGCCTGTTCCGGCGTGACACCGTCCAGCTGGTCAACAGGCGTTTCCCGAAAAGGGCCGCCCGATGCGGTCAATAAGATACGTCTGGCTTGTTTTGCCTGCATGCCGGTTTTATAGCCGGCGGGCATGCACTGGAATATCGCATTATGCTCGCTGTCAATCGGCAGCAATTGCGCGCCCGAATCGGTGACGGCCTGCATGAAAATCGAACCCGACATCACCAAGGCTTCTTTATTGGCCAGTAATATAGTTTTACCCGCCTTGGCCGCCGCCAGACTCGGCAACAATCCCGCCGCGCCGACAATGGCCGCCATCACCGAATCAACGTTGTCCAACGTTGCAACGTGTTCCAGCGCTTTGGCGCCGGACATGACTTTTATATCGGCTACCGGCGAGTTTTTAAGCTTTTCTGCAAAAACTTGCGCCTTCTGTTCATCCACTACGACGACAACCTCTGGATGATGCTCCAGGCATTGTTCATAGAGTACGTCGATATTGGTATTGGCCGTTAACGCGACAACTTTATACAGACTGGAATGTCTGGCTACCACATCTAAGGTGCTGACGCCGATTGAGCCCGTGGCTCCGAGTATGCAAATGCCTTTCATGGGTGAATTAAATAGATGCCGGCGTAAAAAAATGGGATCGCTGCAATTAAGCTATCAATCCTGTCCAGAATACCGCCGTGACCGGGCAACAATGAACCGGTATCCTTGACGCCGCGCTGGCGTTTAACCACACTGAAAAACAAATCGCCATAAATGGAAATCAATACGGTCAATACGGATAGCATGAAAAAATCCGATGCAATCATTAAAGGAAAACCGTAAATCAAACTTAAAACAACGGCACAAACGCCTCCGGCTATTAATGCGCCGTACATACCTTGAACCGTCTTGCCTGGGCTGATTTCGGGGGCTAATTTGGTTTTGCCGAATTTCTTTCCGGTAAAATAAGCAGCAATATCCGCAGCCCAAACTAAAACCAGGAAATAGAGGGTCAGTTCCACGGGATAAAAAGTTCTTAATCGTGTTAAAAACATCCAGGTTGACAATAAAACAAACCAACCGATTAATGTTTTATAGCGAAGCCTCATTTCCAATTTTAAAACAGCCTCAGGGGTGTTTCTAATTAATATCATCACCAATATCCAGAACAACACCGGCGGTATAACAAACCACTCCAACATCCCCGAATAAACCCTTATATCGGGCACATCGACTGTTTCCAAATAAGAACTGATCGTGGTTAAATCCGCTTCTTTGGTGAAGGCAGCCAAACGCTGCACACTTAACTCAAGCACTTGCGCCAATATTTCAAGAAACTGCGTCCAAAAATGCAGCCAAACCATTGGCAGAATCAATGCCAATAAAAACAATCCGCGTTTAGCCAACGAATTAATGCCGACCAGATTGAGCCACTCCCATGCCGCTAAAAGCGTGATTAGCCCTATAAGCAATGAAAAATACTCCGAAGGCAGCTGAAAAACAGCCAGCACAACCAGAGGTACCAGAATTAATGCAGTAATAATTCGCTGTAGTAACATGTTGATTATTATTATGATGGAGTTGTAAGTAAGTGTTAGTTTTTAGTAAAAAACCAGCCGGTTATTTTAAGGTAACGGATTTAGCCAACAGTTGATCGCCGGTATGACCAAAGCGCCTTTGTCGGCCTTTAAAGCTGTTGATCGCCTCTACAAGTGAGTTCTGGTCGAAATCGGGCCATAGCGTTGAGGTAAAGTACTGCTCTGTATAGGCGAGTTGCCATAACAGAAAATTACTGACGCGTTGTTCCCCGCCGGTTCTGATAAACAAGTCGGGCTCGGGCAGGTCTGCGGTTGATAAATGCTGATTGATCAGCTGTTCGCTGATATCCTGCTTTTTCAATTCTCCAGCCGCTATTTTTTCCGCCATTGTGCGGAACGCCTGACACAAATCCCAGCGCCCCCCGTAATTTGCCGCAATAACCAGCGTTAAGGCGGTGTTATCTTTGGTTTGCGCCTCTCCTTCGGCCATTTTAGCCTGCAACTTGTCAGAGAATGCGCTTCTGTCGCCAATAAATCGCAAGCGGATATTGTTGCGATCGAGCTTGTTGATTTCTCTTTGCAGAGTCGCCATAAACAGACTCATCAGCAACGATACTTCCTCTTCCGGGCGGCGCCAGTTTTCACTGCTGAATGCGAACAAGGTCAAGACCTCGACCTCATGTTTAGCGCAGTATTCTACAATTTTACGAACCGCTTTAACCCCGGCCTGATGACCGATCGCTCGCGGCATAAAACGCTTTTGCGCCCACCGCCCGTTACCATCCATGATAATCGCAATATGACGCGGACCGCTATTTGTGTTCATCAGGGCGTTTGTTAATTCCAAACTATCACCATCATCCGTAGGCATGGTTTAAATCCCAATTACATTGACAGTAAATCGGCTTCTTTTGCTTCCAGTAATTTTTCAACGTCTTTAACATACTGATCGGTCAATTTTTGAATTTTTTCTTCAGCCGCGCGCGCCTCGTCTTCGGAAATCATTTTTTCCTTTAAGGCCTCTTTGATGGCTGAATTTGCATCGCGACGAATATTCCTGATCGCAACGCGGCCATTTTCCGCTTCGTTCTTGACCACTTTAACCAAGGTGCGGCGCCGCTCTTCGGTCAGAGGCGGTAATGGAATACGAATAGTCATGCCGTTGGTAGCCGGATTCAAGCCCAAATCCGATTTCATAATGGCTTTTTCAATGGCCTGTACCATACCCTTTTCCCAGGGGGTAATCGTTAAAGTGCGCGCGTCTTCGACAGCGATATTGGCAACCTGGGATAATGCAGACTCGGTGCCGTAATATGAAACGCTAATTTGATCCAACAAGCTGGGGTGCGCCCTGCCCGTTCTTATTTTTGAGAATTCATGTTTTAAAGCTTCAATGCTCTTACCCATACGAGTTGAAGCGTCCTGTTGAATATCACTTATCATTATCTGTTCCTCGTTGAATGAGGGAGCCTATTTCTTCACCCATCATCAGTCTCATTATTGCGCCTTTCTCAAAAACATCCATCACCCGCATCGGTACATTATTATCCCTGCACAATACCAAGCGCCGTCGCATCCATCACATTGAGACGCTGATCCAGCGCTTCATCATAGGTTAATCGCGGATAGAATTTGGCATTCTTGTCTTTTTGAGGGTCGGCAGAATAAACGCCTTTAACTTTAGTCGCCTTAATCATCAGCTGAGCATTGATTTCAATCGCCCTGAGGCTGGCCGCTGAATCGGTGGTAAAAAAAGGATTCCCGGTTCCTGCTGCAAAAATTACAACCCGGCCTTTTTCCAAATGCCTGACCGCCCTGCGGCGAATATAATCTTCACAGACCTGATTGATTTTCAGCGCGGACATCACCCTGACCGGTTGGCCGCAGGCTTCCAGTGCATCCTGCATGGCCAAGGCATTAATTACTGTAGCCAGCATGCCCATCTGGTCGCTGGTCACTCTATCCAAGCCTTCGGAGGCTTTTTCCGAACCACGCAATATGTTACCGCCACCGATAACCAAACCGACCTGGAGACCAACATCGCACAACTCTTTAATTTCAGTTGCAAGACGCTTAACAATATCTGCATCAATACTACCACCGGTCTCACTCATTAAAGCTTCACCGCTTAACTTAAGTAAAATTCTCTGGCAAATTGTTTTAGTCATTTTAATTATCGGGGGCTGGTAGTTATTTTATTAATGCGTAATTCGCGGAGGTAAACCGAAGGTGGGTTAATTGCCTCTAACTTGAGCCATAACTTCTTCGGCAAAGTTTTCTTCTTTCTTCTCTATTCCCTCACCCACTTCTAAACGGGCGAAACGAATAACGCTGTTGCCTTTTGAAGCAAGCAGTTTACCGACAGTCACTTTATCGTCCTTAATAAAAGGCTGACCCAACAGAGTGATTTCAGCTAAAAATTTACTGATTTGACCACCGATCATTTTCTCAATAATGTCCGCAGGTTTTCCGCTTTCGGCCGCTTTAGCTGAAAAAATTTCCTTCTCTTTTTCAATCAATTCAGCAGGTACTTGATCGTCAGACACACAAGTCGGTTTGCTTGCTGCGATATGCATAGCAATATCTTTACCTAATTCGCTATCCGCCTTAGCCAATTCAACGATTACGCCGATTTTCTTGCCGTGCAAATAGCAAGCTGTTCCGCCCGTAGCAGTCTGGTATTTTTGGAAGCGTCTGACGGTAATGTTTTCGCCCAACTTGGCAATCAGGCCGCGACGAACTTCGTCTACAATCGTACCGTCAGCCAGTTTCATTGCCAGCAGTTGCTCATCCGTTTCAACATCGGCGCTCAACAGAGCATCAGTAACGTTATTGACGAAGCTGACGAAATCATCCGCTTTCGCAACAAAATCAGTCTCGCAATTAATATCGACAATCGCCACTATTTTTCCGTCATCGCTGACTTTAGCGCCGATGATGCCTTCAGCAGCAATGCGGTCGGATTTTTTATCGGCCTTGGCTAAACCGGATTTGCGCATATTTTCAATAGCCAATTCCATGTCGCCGTTCGCTTCAACCAAGGCTTTTTTGCACTCCATCATACCGGAGGCAGTTCTTTCACGCAGTTCCTTAACCATTGCTGCACTTATGTTTATACTCATTCTTTATTTTTCCTCATCGTTCATCACTGTAAAAACGCCCCCGTGAGGAGGCGCTTTTTGCTCAACCGCAAACGCTCAGAGAACGCTTGCAAAATAAGACCGTAATTTATCCTGCTGTTTCTTCGACAAAATCATCAGCTTTTGCCGACATTCCCAAACCTGCCGATTTAGCTTCCATGACTGCCGCAGAAACGCTTTCGCAATAGAGTTTAACTGCACGAATCGAGTCATCGTTACCTGGAATAATGTAATCGATTTTTTCCGGCGAATTATTGGAATCCACGATACCGACAACAGGAATGCCTAATTTTTTAGCTTCACTGATCGCATTTTTTTCATAACCGACATCCAATATGAAAATCACATCAGGAACGCCTTTCATGTCCTTGATTCCGCCCAGGCTGCGCTCCAGCTTTTCAAGCTCGCGCTCCATACCTAACGCTTCTTTCTTACCGAAACGTTGATAAAGCGTGCCGTCTGCTTTCATCGCTTCCAGTTCTTTAAGGCGATTGATTGATTTCTTGATGGTTTTGAAATTTGTCAGCATGCCGCCTAACCAACGGTGGTTGACATAAGGCATGCCGCAACGTGCGGCTTCTTCAGCAACCACTTTACGTGCTGCTTTCTTGGTACCAACAAACAGGACAGTGCCTTTGTTTGCTGTCATCTGACCCAGATAATTCATTGCGTCATTAAACATTGGAAGCGTTTTTTCCAAATCGATAATATGGATCTTGTTACGTGCACCGAATAGGTAGTTAGCCATTTTCGGGTTCCAATAACGAGTTTGATGCCCAAAATGGACACCCGCTTCAAGCATTTGACGCATAGATACTGCTGCCATGTGTTCTCCTTAAGATAAAAAATTCGGAACCTGTGTTCCGAGTTGGGTTACGCCTCCACCTATCCCGATTGGAAACCAGCTACAACTGTTGTTTAAAATTAACAGCGTAAACCGGCACCCTTCCAAACGTGACGATAGGCGTGAGTATTAGTTCGAAAACGAACTTCCCTTTATACCATATTTACTTTTCCACAACAAGTTGAACTCTGTTAAAATGACCGCATTCCATAGGCGCAAAATGAAAGACACATGGCTAAAAACCAGTCGCTTGCGCCTTTTACCTTCTGCCTGAGTTTTTATGAGCATAATTATTAAAACCGAAATTGAAATTGAAAAAATGCGTGTTGCCGGAAAACTGGCAGCCGAAGTTTTAGAAATGATTGAACCTTATGTCGTTCCCGGCGTTACCACTAACGAACTCAATCAGATTTGCCACGACTACATTGTCGACGTGCAACAAGCCATTCCTGCACCACTCAATTATCGCGGTTTTCCAAAATCAATTTGCACCTCAGTTAATCAGCAGATCTGCCACGGCATTCCCGCGAGAAAAAAGCTTAAATCCGGCGACATCGTCAATATCGACATTACCGTCATTAAAGACGACTACCACGGCGACACCAGCAAAATGTTTTGCGTCGGCGAAGTCAGCCAACACGCAAAACGCTTGATCAAAATAACCCAGGAAGCCATGTTTTTGGGTATTCAGCAGGTCAAGCCGGGCGCCACACTGGGCGATATCGGTCATGCCATACAAAAACACGCAGAATCCAATCGCTATTCCGTAGTCAGGGAATTTTGCGGCCATGGCATCGGCAAAAGTTTCCATGAAGAACCGCAAGTGCTGCATTACGGCAAAGCCGGCGACGGCGAAGTCCTTGAAGCGGGCATGATATTAACCATCGAACCGATGATCAATCTCGGCAAACGCCATATGAAAGTACTGGCCGACGGCTGGACAGCCGTAACCAAAGACCGCAGCCTATCCGCGCAATGGGAACATACCATTTTAGTCACCCAAACTGGCTATGAAATTCTGACCTTGCGCCAAGAAGAAATGTGATCACCTTGAACAAGAACATTAATACCGCGATTTTCGCCGAAAAGGACAGCCTGCAACAATTTAAGCAATTGTTGAAGCAAAAAGACACCGAGTTGCGGCAAAAATTCAACCCGCACAAATCGGTTGCCAAACTGCTTAACGAGAAGTCCGATTTTATTGATGAAATCTTAAGCTGCTGCTGGCAACATTTTCTCGGCGACCACGCCAGCCAGCTTACGCTATGCGCCGTCGGCGGTTACGGCAGAAGAGAGCTGTTTCCCTATTCCGATATCGACCTGGTTGTCCTGCTAGATTCCGAGGACACCAGTCCTTATCAGGAAGCATTTGTCAAACTTCTTCACTTTTCTCTGGGATATCGGCTTAAAACTGGGGCAAAGCGTTCGCACCATCAAGCAGTGCGTTGAGGCCGCGATAGACGACCAAACCATCATGACCAGTCTCATGGAAATCCGACTGATTTCCGGCAGCACCACACTGTACAAAGCATTAAAACAACAAACTACCCCGGATAAAATCTGGCCATCAGACCGATTTTTCGCCGCCAAAATGGAAGAACAGCGGCAACGCTATGCCAAATTCCATGACACCGCCTACAATCTTGAACCCAATATCAAAGAAGGGCCGGGAGGGCTTCGCGACAGGCACGTCATCGCCTGGGTGTTTAAACGCCATTACAATTCATCGACACTCAGGGAACTGATTAAATACGGCTTCCTGCCCGAATCCGAATACTTGGAATTGGTTGCCGCTCTCGAAGTGCTCTGGCGGATCCGTTACGCACTGCATCTTTTAACCAACCGCTGCGAAGACCGGCTGATTTTCGATTATCAGCGCGACCTCGCCCAGCAATTCGGTTTCAGCACCGAGCATCAGGAATACAATCAGGATGTCGAACAGTTCATGCAGTTTTATTTTAAAACGGTACTTGGACTTGAGCGCCTCAATGAAATGCTGTTGCAATTATTTAACGAACGCTTCGTTTCCGGAGAAGTCGTTTACAAAACCATCCCGCTTAACGACAAATTCGTCGTCATCAACGGCTACCTTGAAGCCAGTGACGACGCTCTTTTCGAACGGCACCCGCTGGCCTTGCTGGAACTATTCCTGGTTCTGGAGCAAAACTCATCCATTAAAGGCGTGAGAGCGACCACCATACGTTTGATTCGCAAAAACCTGCACTTGATCGACGATGCAGTTTCGCCAAAACAAAGCCGCCAACCGGCTTTTTATAGAAGCATTCCGCCAACCGCGAGGCATTACCGATCAATTAAGACGCATGAATCGCTACGGGGTATTGGCCGCCTATATCCCCTGCTTTGCCAATATTGTCGCCCGCATGCAATATGATTTGTTTCACATCTACACGGTGGACGAGCACACGCTTTTTGTTATCCGCAACTTGCGCCGCTTTGCCCTAGAAAAACATCTTGATGAACTGCCTTTCTGCAATGATGTTTTTCTGCTGATTGCAAAACCGGAACTGCTGTATCTTGCCGGCCTGTTTCATGACATAGCCAAAGGCAGGAGCGGCGACCATTCCGCGATTGGCGAAGAAATCGCCAGAGAGTTCTGCGTTCAGCACGACCTTTCCCCGCATGACACCAACCTGATCTGGCTGGCTGGTGCGCAACCATCTGGTCATGTCGATGACAGCACAGCGCAAGGACATCAGCGACCCGGACGTTATTCATCAATTCGCGCAAACCGTTGGCAGCATCGAATACCTGAATTACTTATACCTGCTGACCGTCGCCGATATTCGCGCCACCAACCCCGAACTGTGGAACGCATGGAAAGACGCCCTGCTAAAAGAGCTTTATTCGGTGACCTATAGCACCTTGCACAGAGGACTTGCAAAATCCCGTGACATTGGCCGACCGCCTGCTTGAAAACAAAAAAGAAGCAAAAGACGAGCTGATTAAACTCGGCATATCCGAACCGGTCATCCTCAAATCCTGGCAACATGCCAGGGATGATTATTTTTTAAGATATTCAGCCGATGAAATAGCCTGGCATACCATTGCGATAGCCTCATCCAGAGAAGATGAACTGCCGCTGGTTCTGCTGCGTCCGCAAACCCAACGCGGCAGCGCCGAGGTATTTGTCTACACAAAAAATGAAGAGGCTATTTTTTCGCTGAGTACCGCCACTCTCGACCAACTGGGACTGACTATTCTTGACGCCAGAATCATGACCACGACCGATGACTACGTGCTTAACAGCTTCCTGGTTCTTGAACAGTCAGGAGAACCTATCAATGAACTATTCAGAGAAGTGCATATTTGTACCGTCCTTACGAAACAACCTGTTACATCGCGAAGTCAAAAAACATAAAAACATTCATCGCCAATCAAGACAGGCCAAACATTTCCCTATCCCTACCAGTATTCAATTTCATGCAGACCCTTTAAACAGACACACCATCATTGAACTAATCACCACGGATCATGCCGGGCTTTTATCAAAAATAGGCCGTGCGTTTGTGCAAAAAAACATTCATCTGCACAATGCAAAAATCACCACTATCGGCAGCCGGGCTGAAGACATGTTTTACATCACCGACAACCGGTCGCAACCCATCACAGACCCCGCCAGACAAGAACAAATACGCGAAGAAATTTTGAAAATGCTGGATAGTAAAAGCTAATGCCGCGCATAAACCGACTCAATCATTGCAAAACACCTAAAACCGAGATTGTCCGTTATTTAGATAGCAACATTTTCCGAATAAACTGAACCAGCCACTCATGACCGTTGTTTTCAATATCGACATAACGCAAACCGATTTTGCAATGATCGCTAGACACACGACGCGAAAAAGCCACATGGCACCGCGCTACTATTTTGGATGACAATCCATTCTCATCATTCAGATTCATATCCACATGCACAGATACCGGCCTGCCGTCACGAATAAAACTTCCGCCCGGCGTAATTATGTTCCGATGCTTGGTATTACACTCGATACCTAGCCCATCGCTGGATATATCTACCGCAACCACCTTAATACGAACGTTATCTTCGGTGGTAACAATAGCAGAAACCTGCACTGGAATCCTTTGATAAAGCCTTCTTTCCATCACCATCTGCACTCGCAATCAGAATTACCTAAAACCTACGAATCTTAGCCTAAAAAATTAATTATTCCAATGCAAACCATGCTGTCGATCACCTGACCACACGCATTACCTTGCCGCAACTATTTACCATTAAACAATCGACTCGCCCCGTGCAAGTTTGGGCAAGTTACCTTCCAGCCCCATTGCACTGCGCATCACTTTATTTTTAGCGGGCAAAATACGCTCAGCCAAGCCCAGTCCCAGGTTACGCAAGAATTTAACCGGCAGCACCTGATTACTGAATACTCGATAAAAAACATCCATCACCGTCATCATTTTCAGGTTTTCATTGCGGCGCATTTTTTCATAGCGCTTTAAAACCGACAAATCACCCAACTCAAGACCTTGCTTGTCAGCCTCGATCAGCACTTCGCCCAATGCCGCCGCATCCAGCAAACCGATATTAACGCCCTGCCCCGCCAGCGGATTGATCATGTGCGCCGCATCGCCAACCAAAACCACGCCAGGCTTAACATAGCTTTGCGCATGCTGGCGTTTCAACGGAAAACTCGCCGTACCCAAAACCGCATTAACCTTGCCCAGACAATCAGGAAAAGCTGCCATCAATTCATGCAGCAAGTCTTCATTGGACAAGGCTTTCAACCGACACACTTCATCCGGCGAGTTATACCAGACTATAGAACCGTAATGCCCGGTTAACGGCAAAAATGCCTGCGGACCGCTCGGCACAAAGCGTTGCCAGGTTATATCCTGCTGCCCGTAATCCGTTTCAATATAAATCACCAGCGCATGCTGCTTATAATCCCAGCTGGTTACCCCCAAACCCACTGCTTGCCTGACTCTGGATTGACCGCCATCTGCGGCAACCAGCACCTTTGCAGACAAAATCCGGCCATCACCCAACTCCACTTCGGAGGCTATTTCCCAGTTGAGTAGCTGATTTTATTGATAGTAGCCGGACATATCAGCTCGACATTGGCAAAATCCTGCAAGCGTTCCAATAACGCCAGCTGAGTCACCCTGTTTTCAACGATATAACCCAATTCAGGATAATTAATATCGTCACTGCAAAATTCAGTATCGCCCGCCGTTTCCCAAACCCGCATCCTGCGAAACGGGCAAAGCCTTCGATTGACAACGCCATCCCAGGCGCCCACAGTTTCAAGTATGTTTTTTGACGCAATACTGAGCGCGGAAACCCTTAAATCATGCGGCTGATCAGGAGCAAAAGCCTGCGGCGGCGCGCTTTCTATCACAGCCACTTTTAATGAACTCCCGCCGAGGCTACAGGCAACAGCTGCCCCAACCATGCCTCCGCCCACAACTACAACATCAAAATTTTCTTTCATAATTAACCAATATATAACGTGAATTCACTTGAATAATGTATGGCTCTTAAAAATCGCCGCCTACAAATTCGAAAAATATTCAAGAGAATATTCAACCATCAAAATAAAGCGGAAAGATACCACATCTATTTAAAGAATAAGCAAAATACCTCTAGCTCAAAGCCAATATTTGTAAACAATATGCCGATTACCTGTTAAAGACTGCGTGACAGAATTGCCTGTCATCCGTATAATTAACTGGTTTTGCCGTACCGTGACCTCTGATGCATGCATCAGAACAGGTACGCAACGAGGGTTCTTAAGTTAGAGGATAGCAACCCTTTTGTAATATTTTTTAGAGGTGACAATGAGTCAAAGTACGCTACCGACCAGACAGGGTTTATATGATCCACGCAATGAACATGATGCATGCGGCGTGGGTTTTATCGTTCATATAAAGGGTCAAAAAAGCCATGAAATCGTACGTCAGGGTTTGGAATTACTTAAAAACCTGACCCACCGTGGCGCGGTCGGTGCCGATATATATGCGGGCGATGGCGCAGGCATTTTGATTCAAATGCCCGATGCTTTCTTGCGCGCAGAGTGCGACAAATTAAGCATCTCTCTCCCGAAAGCGGGCGATTATGCAGCAGGCATGGTGTTTTTGCCGCGCGATGCCGCCAATCGAGCGACTTGCGAGAAACTTGTTAACCGAAATCATTGCACGGGAAAAAGCCGTACTGTTAGGTTGGCGCGATGTCCCCGTCGACAATCACACCTTGGGCGAGATCAGTCAAACTGGTTGAACCGTTTATACGGCAGATTTTTATTGGTCGCGGCGAAGATTGCGCAGACCAGGACGCTTTCGAGCGCAAGCTGTTTGTGATTCGCAAGCAGGTTGAAAACGCCGTCCGCGATTTAAAACTGGATCATGGCCACGCTTTTTATATCCCGTCCTTATCGTCGCGCACCATCGTTTACAAAGGCATGTTGCTGGCCGACCAGGTCGGGGCGTTTTATGCTGATTTAAGCGATGAACGCATGGACAGCGCCTTGGCGCTGGTGCATCAGCGTTTTTCCACCAACACCTTCCCGACCTGGGATCTGGCGCATCCTTTCCGCCTGATCGCCCATAACGGCGAAATCAACACCTTGCGCGGCAATGTTAACGGCATGGCGGCGCGTCGTCATTCCATCGCGTCCAAAGTACTGGGCGACGACATGCACAAGTTGTGGCCGTTAATCGACGAAGCGCAATCGGATTCGGCGTGTTTCGATAATGCACTTGAATTATTGGTGGCTGGCGGCTATTCGCTGGCTCACGCGATGATGTTGCTGATCCCCGAAGCCTGGGCCGGCAACGTGTTAATGGACGAAAAACTGCGCGCGTTTTATGAATACAACGCCGCTCTGATGGAACCTTGGGACGGCCCTGCGGCCATTGCCTTTACCGATGGCCGTCAAATCGGCGCAACCCTGGATCGCAACGGCTTACGTCCTGCGCGTTATCTGGTCACCGATGACGATTTCGTGATCATGGCATCGGAAATGGGCGTACTGGAAGTTCCCCAGCACAAAATCATCAAAAAATGGCGTTTGCAGCCTGGCAAGATGCTGCTGATCGACACCGAACAAGGCCGCATTATTGATGATGCGGAATTGAAAGCCAATTTGTCGGCGTGCCACCCTTATTCAGAATGGCTGAGCAAAACTCAAATTCTGCTGTCCGAACTGCCGGCCGAAATTTCTGCAATGGCACCGGATGCGCATACCCTTTTGGATAGACAACAAGCATTCGGCTATACCCGCGAAGATATTGAATTCATCCTGAAACCGATTGCGCAAACCGGACAGGAACCGATCAGTTCGATGGGCATTGATGCAGCGTTGGCGGTGTTATCCGAACGTTCGCGCATGCTGTACGATTATTTCAAGCAAGGCTTTGCCCAAGTCACCAACCCGGCTATCGACCCGATCCGCGAAGAATTGGTCATGTCGCTGGTTTCACTGATCGGCCCGCGCCCCAACTTATTGGGTCTGGACGAAGGCGGCACCCACATGCGCCTGGAAGTCGAACAGCCCATTTTGACCAATCAGGATTTGGAAAAAATTCGTCGCATCGAAACGCGCACCGGCGGCGTATTCAAGACCAAAACCCTGACGCTTTGCTACCCATCCGATTTGGGAGCCAGCGGCATGGAAGCGGCGCTCGACAAACTGTGTCTTGCGGCAAAACAAGCTGTTGAAGAAGGCAATAATATCCTGGCACTGTCCGACCGCGACTTGGATATTGCCCATATCGCCATCCCTGCCCTGCTCGCGACTTCCGCAGTGCATCACTACCTGACCCGCGAAGGCCTGCGCACCAAAGTCGGCTTGGTTGTCGAAACCGGCGAAGCGCGCGAAGTCCATCATTTTGCGTTGTTGGCCGCTTATGGCGCGGAAGCGGTTAACCCTTATCTGGCGTTCGACACGATCTCCGGGCTATGCCAGGACATCGCCTGACCTCAGCGAATATGAAGCGCACAAACGTTATATCAAAGCGATCTCCAAAGGCCTGCTTAAAGTCATGTCCAAAATGGGCATTTCGACTTATCAGTCTTATTGCGGCGCGCAAATTTTCAATGCGATCGGCTTGTCGGAACCCTTCCTGGATCGCTATTTCACCGGCACAACCAGCACTGTCGAAGGCGCCGGTTTAGCGGAAATCAGCGAAGAAACCACTCGCCGCCACCGTATTGCTTTCGGCAATGCACCGTTATACCGCGACGCGCTGGATATTGGCGGGGAATACGCCTACCGTTTACGCGGCGAAGCGCATACCTGGACGCCTGCAACCATCAGCACCCTGCAACATGCAACGCGCAGCAACAGCTATGAAAAATATGCTGAATTTTGCCGCCTGATCGATGAGCAAAACGAAGCCTTGTTGACCTTGCGCGGCTTGATGTCGTTCAAGGAAGACGCCACTCCTGTGCCGTTGGACGAAGTGGAATCCGCAGCGGACATCGTCAAGCGTTTTGCAACCGGCGCGATGTCGTTCGGATCAATTTCTTACGAAGCGCATACCAATCTGGCTATTGCGATGAACCGCATCGGCGGCAAATCCAATACCGGCGAAGGCGGAGAACTTCCGGAACGCTTCAAACCGTTGCCCAACGGCGATTCGATGCGCTCGGCGATCAAGCAAGTCGCTTCCGGCCGTTTTGGCGTGACCACTGAATACCTGGTCAATGCCGACGACATCCAGATTAAAATCAGCCAGGGCGCAAAACCCGGCGAAGGCGGACAACTGCCCGGCCATAAAGTCGATGCGGTTATCGCCAGAGTGCGTCATTCGACGCGCGGCGTAGGCTTGATTTCACCGCCGCCGCACCATGACATTTATTCGATTGAAGATTTGGCGCAGCTGATCCATGACTTGAAAAACGTCAATCCCGAAGCGCGAATCAGCGTCAAACTGGTGTCGGAAGTCGGCGTCGGCACCGTTGCGGCGGGCGTTTCCAAAGCCCATGCCGATCATGTGACCATTTCCGGCTATGACGGCGGCACCGGCGCAAGCCCGATGACTTCGATCAAACACGCCGGTTTGCCATGGGAAATCGGCCTTGCCGAAACCCATCAAACGCTGGTGCTGAACAAACTGCGCGGACGTATTGCCGTGCAAGTCGATGGCGGTCTGCGTACCGGTCGCGACGTGATTATCGGCGCATTATTAGGCGCTGACGAATTTGGCTTTGCCACTGCACCATTGATTGTGTCGGGCTGTTTGATGATGCGCAAATGCCATTTGAATACCTGCCCGGTCGGCGTGGCGACGCAAGATCCTGAACTGCGCAAACGCTTTACCGGACAACCTGAGCATGTAGTCAATTACTTCTTCATGGTCGCAGAAGACGTGCGTCAGTGGATGGCGAAACTGGGCTTCCGCAGCTTCAATGAAATGATCGGACGCTCGGACAAATTGGACATGCAGCGTTCACTGAACCATTGGAAAACGCAAGGACTGGATTTCAGCCGGGTTTTCTATAAACCTGAAATTGACGGCGCAACCGCTGTTTATAACACCGAACGCCAGGATCACGGCTTGGATCAGGCACTGGATCATACTTTGATTGCAGCGGCCCAACCTGCACTGCAAAACGGTCAGCCAGTGGTCATCGATACGCCGATCCGCAATATCAACCGCACTTTCGGCGCGATGTTGTCCGGCGAAGTGGCCAAACGTTACGGACATAAAGGTTTGCCTGACGACACCATTGCGATTCGTGTCAAAGGCACAGCCGGTCAAAGTTTCGGCGCATTTTTGGCGCAAGGCATCAGCATCGAGCTTGAAGGCGAAGGCAACGATTATGTCGGCAAAGGCATGAGCGGCGGACGTATCGCCATTTACCAGCCTAAAGACTGCCCTATTACGCCTGCTGAAAACATTATCGTCGGCAACACCGTGTTGTACGGCGCGATCAGCGGCGAATGTTATTTCAGCGGCGTTGCCGGCGAGCGTTTTGCGGTGCGCAACTCCGGCGCTCTTGCGGTCGTCGAAGGCGTGGGCGACCACGGCTGCGAATACATGACCGGCGGCGTTGTGGTTGTACTTGGACAAACCGGGCGCAATTTTGCGGCGGGTATGTCCGGCGGTGTAGCTTATGTACTGGATGAAGAAGGCGATTTCGAAAAACGTTGCAATATGGCGATGGTTGAACTTGAACCTATCCCGGAAGAAGACGACACATTGGAAGTTATCGCTCACCAGGGCGGCGATCTGGAAACTCATGGTCGCGTCCACATCATGTCCGATATGACCCGTTATGATGCGCAACGCTTAAAGCATTTGATTGAAAAACATAAACGTTATACCAACAGCGCAAGAGCACAGCACATTTTGGATAACTGGCAGGATTATTTGCCGCGCTTTGTTAAAGTCATGCCGGTCGATTACCGCGAAGCGCTCAAACAAATCCAGGCGGAACAAGCTACCGCGTCCTGCTAACGCCCCTCGCCTACGTCCTGTAGGCGAAGCATCTGCGACCGCATAAACTATTTAAGTAGAAGGTATTAAAAATGGGTAAACCAACCGGGTTTATGGAACTACCACGCACTGAGCGGCATTATGCATCGCCGAGTGATCGTATCCAGCATTATCGCGAATTTACGCTATCCCCCAGCGAGACCGAAGTGGCCGAACAAGGGTCAAGATGCATGGATTGCGGCATCCCTTTTTGCCATAACGGCTGCCCTGTCAATAACATTATTCCTGACTGGAATGACGGGGTTTATCGAGGCGATTGGCAACAGGCGCTGGAAATTTTACACAGCACCAACAATTTCCCTGAATTTACCGGACGCATCTGCCCTGCGCCCTGCGAGGCGGCTTGCACACTCAATTTGCAAGACCAGCCCGTCACCATTAAGTCGATAGAATGCGCGATTATCGACAAAGGCTGGGCAATGGGCTGGGTAAAACCGCAAATTCCGGAAAAACGCACCGGCAAGCGCGTTGCGGTAATAGGTTCAGGACCTTCCGGACTGGCTTGCGCCCAGCAGCTGGCACGTGCAGGACATGAAGTCATGGTCTATGAAAAAAATGACCGTATCGGCGGCTTATTGCGCTACGGCATTCCCGATTTCAAGATGGAAAAGCACTTGATCGACCGACGTATTGCGCAAATGCAGGCTGAAGGCGTCAGATTCAGGCCAAACAGCCATATCGGCACCGACATTCCCGCGCAAAAAATACTCGCCGAGTACGATGCCGTGGTTTTAGCGGTAGGCTCTGAAAAACCGCGCGACCTGGAAGTCCCCGGACGCAATGAATATCAAGGCGTTTATTATGCAATGGACTTTTTGCGCCAGCAAAACAAGCGCAACGCAGGCGACACCATAGCCGAAGATGTTGCCATTACCGCAACGGACAAGCATGTCGTCGTGATCGGCGGCGGCGATACCGGCTCCGACTGCATCGGCACATCGATCCGTCAGGGCGCAGCATCCGTGGTGCAGCTCGAAATTTTGCCGCAACCGCCTGAAAAAGAAAACAAATTGACTGACTTGGCCGCTATGGCCCAACAAGTTGCGCACCACGTCTTCGCATGATGAAGGCATCAAAAAACGTTACTTGAGCGTCAACACCCAAAGCGTTACCGGCAAAGACGGCAAAATAACCCATCTGAACGCGGTCGAAGTGGAGTGGAAACAAGAAGGCGGACAGTGGAAAATGAGCGAGAAGCCAGACAGCGCTTTCACGCTGGAAGCGGATATCGTGTTTTTAGCGATGGGTTTTGTTCACCCGGTACACGAAGGCTTGTTAAAAGAGCTGGGCGTTGAACTGGAACGCAACAACATCAAAGCCAACGATAAACAATATCGCACCTCGGTCGATAAAGTGTTTGCCGCAGGTGACGGACGGCGCGGACAATCGCTGGTGGTCTGGGCGATACGCGAAGGCAGACAAGCTGCCAGAGCGGTGGATGAGTTCCTGATGGGATCATCGGAACTGCCGCGTTAAAGCTTTAACTACATCCTAAAAAGCGCTTTAGCGACAATCGCCGCTAAAGCGCTTTAGATTTTGTTTTCCCACACCGTTTACATTGATAAACGGTGATCAGCTTCCCCTGTTTCACATCAAACTGCTTTTCGTTTAAGACTTCCCATTTATGAAAGCCGCTACGGCATAAGGTATTACCTTTATGCAGTTCTGATGGCTTGGGTCGTTTAAATTGAACTACGTCACCCATATTTCACCTCCAAGAATAAATATACGACCAAAGCCAGCTTTCGGATTCCAACAGTCGTCCGTACCCAAGTTCAAAGCTAGCTTTGAACTTTAAGTGGCACACGTTGCATAGTGTGATTACCGAATACAGGCGAACGGAGCGTCACCAAGGGTGTGTGAGCAGTTACAAAAACTTCGTGTCTTCGTGGTGACACATCAACTCACATCACTTTTTAGCAATAGTATTCCACGCCGCAAGCCAGGTTTGCGATTGATAAAAATCGGCTTTTCTGTCAAGAAGCCGGTCAACACCAGTCGCAGGGTGTTGTCAATAATGCCGAAGAACTGGGCATAGCCCAGCTGCGGGCTAATATTGCGAATTTCGCCTGCTTTGATACCGACTTCAATAATCTTGATGATTTTTTTGAAAGGCGCGGTTTCATGCAGCGGCTTTGCTTCCGGCAAAAACTCTTTGACATTCAAAATCAACAAAAACCGCATCACATCGGGCGCTTCATCGGTCAACTTGAACAACAAATCGACTATGCCGCGTAATTGCTCGGATGGCTTTTCATTGTTTGCGCTTATGTCATCAATGGAGATGCTTAAGCTGTCGAGAATATTTGCATGCAACTGCGCATGCAATCATTTGCTTGGTTTTGAAGTGCTGATAGATTGTCGCCGGCGTTTTTAGTCCGGCCGCCTCTTTAATGTCGATTAACGATGTATTGAAATAACCTTTTTCTGCAAACAGTTTTAAGGCCGCCAGCAATATCTCATCCTGCACTTCAGATTTTTCTGAATATTCTTCTATTTCCTGATCCATGTTCTTCTTTCACAGCTGATTCAATGCGCTGTATTATTGTGTGTGAGTGAAAATCCAAGCGGTCTACACCTGATCGATTGTATAAATATTTATTTTGCAGTCAACACCGCCAGTGCAGCCCTTAAGTAATTAATCATCGACCATAAGGTCAATATCGCCGCAATATACAGCAAGCCGTAACCGCAATAATTTATCGGTATACCCAGCAAATCTTCACGATATAACAACATGCCGATCGCCAGCATTTGCGCCGTGGTTTTCCATTTACCTAATTGGGAGACTTTAACCTGCGCCCGCTGACCGATCTCCGCCATCCATTCCCGTAAGCGAGGCAATGGTGATTTCCCTGCCGATAATGACTGCCGCCGGAATAGCCAAATAAGGACTGGCCTGTTGCTGAACAATCAGCACCAAAACCATAGCCACCATCAGTTTATCCGCCACCGGATCTAAAAAAGCCCCGAAAGGCGTTTCCAAGCTGCATTTTCCTGGCAAGATAGCCGTCCAGCCAGTCGGTAATTCCCGCCGCTAAAAAAATCAGCATGCAGGCAACATTGGAATATGCCCAAGGCAGATAAAAAACCACGGTTAATAACGGAATTAACGCGATTCTTAACAGCGTTAGATTTGTCGGTAAGTTAAATTCAATTGTCATCTTGATGATGAAATAGTTCGTAAATCCGTTGTGCCAATTGACGGCTTATGCCATCCACACTGCAAAGTGCATCCACGCCAGCCTGTGAAATACCTTGCAGCCCCCCAAATTGTTTCAATAAAATCTGCCGCCGTTTAGGCCCCAATCCCTGGAATAGCTTCCATTGCCGATTGTTTTTTAGCCTTGCCCCGGCGCTGCCTGTGTCCTGTTATCGCAAACCGATGCGCTTCATCGCGAATATGCTGAATCAACAACAAACCGCTGGCTCCCGGTTTTATATCTATCGGCTGATCCTGATCCACCAGTATCAGCTTTTCCATGCCGGGTTTTCTATCCGGCCCTTTGGAAACGCCGACTATCATAACATTGTTTATGTCTAATTCCGCCAATGCCTTTTGCGCTTCATGCACCTGACCTTTACCGCCGTCGATCAGCAATATATCCGGCGCGGCATGTTCGCCCTGTTTCAATCGCTTAAAACGCCTGAACACCGCCTGATGTATGGCCGCATAATCATCGCCGCCGGTTATGCCTTCGATATTAAACCGTCGATAAGCCGATTTTACCGGCCCTTCCCGGTCGAAAACCACGCAGGATGCAACCGTCTGGTCGCCCTGAGTATGACTAATATCAAAACATTCCAGGCGTTTTGGCAGTTCCTTGCAGCCCAATTCTTCCTGCAAACTGAGGAAGCGGGCATAAATCCCCTGTTTATCGGATAACTTGCTCAACAGCGAATTTTCGGCGTTGGTGCAGGCCATTTGCAGCCACTTTAAGCGCTCGCCCCTGACATTGTGAGAAATAGCCACCGCATGTTTTGCCTGCTGAGCCAGCACTTCCATCAACAACTCGGCTTCTTCCGGCTGATGGCTGACGATCAATTCATGAGGCGCTTGCTTATCCAGATAATATTGCGGAATAAACGCCTGAACGATAGCTGCCGGATCATGCTCATCGGTTATCTTGGGGAAAAACACCTTGTTGCCCAGATGCTGCCCGTTGCGGATAAAAAACACCTGCACACAAGCCACACCGGCCTTGGTCGCGCAGGCGATAATATCGACATCGCCTCGTTCGCCGTGCACAAAATGCTTTTCCAGCACCGAGCGCAATTTTGCGATCTGATCCCTGAAACCGGCGGCCTGCTCATATTCAAGATTAGCCGCCGCCTGCTCCATCTTGACTATCAACTGATCGATCAGCAGACCGCCCTTGCCTTCCAGAAACAGCACCGTGCTGTCGACATCCTGCGCATAAGCGGCTTTATCGATCAAGCCGACGCATGGCGCGGTGCAGCGTTCTATCTGGTGCTGCAAACAGGGCCGGGAGCGGTTATTGTAGATGGAATCATCGCACTGCCTGATCGGGAAAATCCGTTGCAGCAACTTCAGGCTTTCCTTGATTGCGCCGATGCCCGGATAAGGGCCGAAATATTTGCCCTTTCTCTTTTTTGCGCCGCGATGCAGGGTGATCTGTGGAAAATCATGCTCGCTGGACAGGAAGATATAAGGATAGGATCTATCATCCCTTAAACAAATATTGTAGCGGGGTTTATGGCGCTTGATCTGCTGGCATTCCAGCAACAACGCCTCGCCTTCGGTATGCGTGACGGTGACTTCAATGTTCGCAATCTTGGCGACCATCGTCTGTTGCTTGGTCGAGGCGGTTTGCTTTTTAAAATAGCTGGAAACGCGGTTTTTAAGGTTCTTGGCCTTGCCGATATAAATAATCTCGCCCTGCTCATTCAGCATCTTGTAAATGCCGGGGCGCGTGGTCAGGTTTTTTAAAAACGCTTTTACGTCAAAACTGTTTTCTGGTAACTCGGGGCTCACACTTTATCCTGGTAACTGCGGCGCAGAATGATAAATCCACTGTGCAAGTATTTTAACAGCAACAAGGGGCGCAATCAGTTTTAAAAGACCGCTCTTAGCATACGCAGCGGATGACAGCCGCTTTACAAAACGAAGCCGTTTAAAATATGGATTGTTTATCAATAGTGTGAGGCATTACTTATTTTTATACATTTGTCTATGTTAGATTTAAATTCCTATAATGAAAAAGGAATATGCGCGAACAAACGTAAAACAGCGCCATCTGCTATTTACCGGCATTTCTTTAATCTATCGGAGACTACCCAGATGAAAACGGCAAAGATAACGCCCCTCACAATACAGCAATACGCTGAAATTTCCGAAGATATATACGATGAAGTTGAGAGAATCGACTACGCAGGAATACTTGCGGCTAAATGCGTCAAGCATCCTGAATACGGCGACATCATCCTTATCTCATCGACCACTCATGGCGACTGCTTAATGATTCACTTCTAACCTCCCCATGCAAAAAGGCTAAAAATAGGCAGGAGCGGGGGTAAGATCTCCACGTTCATAGACTTTATTTACGGCGCCTAACAGCAACAAGGCCCGCTATCCGTTTTATGCGCAGAACCTTTGGTTTCCGAGACCGCTCTTAACGCACCCGGTGCATGACACCAGTTTTGCGGCGTTTTTTCCTGGACGGGAGCAATACCGATAAACTGGTCGGCATAAGCGGCACTGGTCAGCAAATTATAACTACGCTCACACACCGCCATCCGCTGTCCCCGATAGAAAACATGCCCTTCGTCATCATAGGCCTTGGAAAAAGGCCCCCGGTAAATCACCGCATGGCCTTTATCAACACACGGTTCATCATGAGGTTTTACGGCGGTAATGGTTACGGACCGAAACTCGATGCCGTCAACCACCTGCCAGGGTTTACCCTCCCATTTATCGAAGCCGACTGCAACGAAACCTGCGGCTATAAAAGCCTGCAAGAATTCATATTCCTGCACGGCACCGGAAATGCAACCGCTCCACAAATGCGGATCGTCTTTTAAATGTTGCGGTACCGGCTCATCACTGACGATGTCGGAAATAGCGACGCGTCCGCCCGGCTTGACCACCCGGAATATTTCCCGAATCAACTGCGTCTTGTCGCTGTCATGCACCAGATTCAGCACGCAATTGGACACCACCAAATCGACGCTATTGTCTTTGATTAACGGCTGCTCCCTGCGCTGTTGTTCCTGCCAAGCGCGCAGAGCAATCACATCTTCGGCGCAACGCACCGGATGTTCGGCTAACTGCCGGTTCATCGCTGCCAAATCCAAGGCCAAATCCTGAATCTGGCCTTTCACAAATTCCACCCGGTTGGAGCCTAACTTATCAGCCATTTCCGCTTGGTATTTTCTGGCCAGCGCAAGCATGTCGTCATTCATATCGACGCCGATGACCTTGCCGGCATTACCTACCAATTGCGCGGCCATGTAGCAGATTTTGCCCGAGCCCGAACCCAGGTCCAGCACCACATCGCCGCTTTGCACATAGCGGGACGGATCGCCGCAGCCGTAATCCTTATCGATAATTTCCTGCGGCAATAAAGCCAGCAATTTACGGTCATAATCGACGGGGCAACATAAGTCCGCTTGTATCGATTCCGCGCCTTGTGAATAACGCTCTAAAACTCCGGTTTCTATAGTCATATAGCCTCCAATAATGTAGTGATTTTAATGGAACACGATGCACCTTAAAAGAATTTGGTCTTAGCTTTGAAAAATCCGGTTAAATCCGTCCTATCCGTGTCATCCGTGTTCTATTTTTCCAGTTACTCGTTTTAGTTGATTGCGCCGCCGCAACTGCTGCCTTGACCCGCAGTGCAGCCGTAACAGTGTTGCAGTGTAGCGATGGGATTACCCGTTAATTCCGTCATCTGAGCTCAAATGTAGTTTTTGTTTACCCCCTAAAGGCAATTGCAGCATTTGGTTAAAATCGCAGTCATAGACAAAACCTTGCCAATCGACACTCAAGGTATTCTTGCACATGACCTTGTCCAGATTGGGCGCATGGAAATTATCCTTGAGCAATTGCATATACTCATCAAACCGGCCGGTACTGAGCAAAACGCTGCCAAATCGTTGCACGGGTAAATTGGTCATCGCAAATAAATGATTAAACACAATGCCGTAATGCTCGTGCAGATGTTGCTTGTAAGCGTGCTCTAACGCCTGCTGTTCAGGCGGCAAGGTCGCGCCTTGCGGATTGAAAACCAGATTTAATTGAAGCCCGGTATTGGCTATGACCGTAACCCAGCTCGTTCAATAGTTGCAAGGCCTTGATGCTGGCGTTAAACGTCCCTTTACCGCGTTGCTTATCGACATTTTCTTTAAGATAACAAGGCAATGACGCGACGATTTCAACCTGGTTTTCTGCCAGAAATCCGGCCATATCCTCAAAACCTTTTTCCAGCAGAATAACCAGATTACAGCGGTCGATAACCTTTAAGCCGCGATCCCGGGCCTGGGTCACCAGATAGCGAAAATGCGGATTCATTTCCGGTGCGCCGCCGGTTAAATCCAGCGTATGAATCGCATGCTTATCGATGAAAGCCAACACCTGATCGATGGTGGCTTTATCCATTAATTCGGTGCGTTTAGGCCCGGCATTGACATGGCAATGGGTGCAACTCAAGTTACATAAATAGCCCAAATTGACTTGTAGAATTTCCAGTTTATTGCGGGTAATGGCTGGAAAATCGGAGTCTTTCAAATACGGTAGCGAATCGATCATATTAAAATCCTGTAGAAATTTTCACCACGAAGACACGAAGAAATAAAACTTCGTGTCTCGGGTGCATTTATACAAGCTACTTAACGCCTTACATCAAGCTATATCCGCCAGATTCCCCTTGGTTTCCAGCCACACTTTCCTGTCTTGCGAGCGTTTTTTAGCCAGCAATAAATCCAGCTGGCCGTTGGTGTCATCATCTTCGGCTACCGTTAACTGCACCAACCTGCGGGTGTCCGGGTTCATGGTGGTTTCCCGAAGCTGGCTGGGATTCATCTCGCCCAAACCTTTAAAGCGCTGCACATTGATCTGGCCTTTGAGCTTTTCGGCGGCAATACGATCCAGCACGCCCTTGTCGTTCGGCTTCATCCAGCGCATAAAACACCCGCTTGCCGACATCGATCCGGTACAACGGCGGCATCGCGACAAAAACATGACCGGCTACCACCAGCGCATTGAAATGCTGATAAAACAAGGCGCAGATCAGGGTGGCGATATGGTTGCCGTCGGAATCGGCATCGGCCAGGATGCACACCTTGCCGTAACGCAGGTTCTGCAAATCGGAAGAACCCGGCTCTATGCCCAAGGCCACCGCAATGTCATGAACTTCCTGCGACGCCATCACCTGATTGGATTCGACTTCCCAGGTATTCAAAATCTTGCCGCGCAACGGCATAATCGCCTGAAAATCGCGCTCCCGCGCCTGCTTGGCCGAACCGCCGGCCGAGTCCCCTTCGACCAGAAACAATTCGGTCCGGGATATATCCTGCGCCGAACAATCGGCCAGTTTGCCCGGCAATGCAGGGCCTGAGGTGATTTTTTTGCGGATGATTTTTTTATTGGAACGCAGCCGCTTTTGCGCACTGGAAATAATGATTTCGGCGATTTTCTCGCCTTCGGCCGGATTCTGGTTTAACCACAGACTGAAAGCCGTCTTTCGCCACGCCGGACACAAAGGCCACGCATTCGCGCGAACTGAGCCGTTCCTTGGTTTGCCCTGAAAACTGCGGGTCTTCCAATTTTACCGACAGCACAAAATGGCAGTTTTCCCAGACATCTTCCGGTGCGACTTTAACGCCGCGCGGCAGGATATTCCTGATGTCGCAAAACTCGCGCATCGCTTCGGTCAGGCCTGCCCGCAGGCCGTTGACGTGAGTTCCGCCTTGCGCAGTCGGCACCAGGTTCACGTAACTTTCGGCCAGCACTTCCTCAGGATTTTCAATCGCCCAGACGATGCCCCATTCGACGGCTTCATGATTGGCGGCCATGCTGCCCATAAACGGCTGTTCCGGGCAATAATCAATATCGCCGATGCGGTCGAGCAGATATTCTTTCAGGCCGTCCTGATAGCACCAGACATACTCTTCGTCGGTTTGATCGACTTTCAGGGATATTTTCAAGCCCGGACATAAAACCGCCTTGGCGCGCAGCACGTGTTTAAGCTTTAACACCGATACCTTATTGGAATCGAAATATTTTTCATTCGGCCAGAACCGGACAGCCGTACCGGTATTATTCTTGCCGACCGTGCCGGTCTCGGTCAGTTCGGTTTGTTTTTCGCCATCGGCATACTCCATCTGGTAAATCTTGCCATTCCTTTTGACTTCTACTTCCAGCTTTGCCGACAAGGCGTTAACGACCGAGACACCCACGCCATGCAAGCCGCCGGAAAACTGGTAGTTTTTATTGGAAAATTTTCCGCCCGCATGCAGCTGGGTCAAAATCACCTCGACACCGGGAATGCCTTGCTCGGGATGTATGTCGACCGGCATGCCCCGGCCATTATCGCTGACCAGCACCGAGCCGTCTTTGTACAAAACCACGTCAATGCTGTCGGCATGACCTGCCATCGCCTCGTCGACACTGTTATCAACGACTTCCTGCACCAGATGGTTGGGCCGTGTGGTGTCCGTGTACATGCCGGGACGCTTCCGCACCGGCTCCAGTCCGCTTAAAACTTCAATTGCCGCCGCGTTATATTCGTTACTCATACTTCCTAATCACTCACAATTCGATTTCATATATAATAATGGCGCAAGGTTAAAGGTACAAGGCGAAAAAACCTTGTATCTTGTACCTTTAACCTTGCGCCTTATCTATCGTACCATTAAAAATATTTTTATCTCATGCCGAAAAAGAAAACCGCGACTTTATTTGAAGATTCCCTCGCCGAACTTGAGCAGTTGGTTAGCCAGCTTGAACAAGGCGATATTTCACTGGAAGAATCGTTAAAGTCATTTGAGCGCGGGGTTAACCTGACCCGCACCTGTCAAAAAGCCCTGCAAGAGGCCGAGCAGAAAGTTCAAATTCTAATTGAAAAAAACGGCACTCAAACCCTGGAGCCATTTACCGATGAGTAATGCGTTAAAAGACTATCTTGAATTTTGTCAAAACCGTGTGGAAAGAGCTTTGGATGCTCGCCTTCCCGGCGAAAACATATTGCCGCAAAAGCTGCACCGAGCGATGCGCTACAGCACATTGGACGGCGGCAAACGTATGCGCCCAATGCTGACTTATTGCACCGGAAAAACGCTGGGCATCGCCCCGGAAGCCTTGGACGGTCCCGCTTGCGCAGTCGAGTTCATCCACGTTTACTCTTTGATACATGACGATCTGCCGGCAATGGACGATGACGATCTCCGACGCGGCAAAGCCACCTGCCATAAAGCTTTTGATGAAGCGACTGCTATTTTAACCGGCGATGCGCTACAGGCTTTGGCTTTTGAAATACTGGCCAATGATCCCAGCATCACCGCAGGCCCCGAAGGCCGATTGAAGATGATCACCGCTTTAACCAAAGCCAGCGGTTCGCAAGGCATGGTTGGCGGCCAAGCCATCGACCTGGAATCGGTCGGAACCAGCCTGACCCTGCCGGAGCTGGAAAACATGCATATCCACAAAACCGGCGCATTGATTCGCGCCAGCGTCAATATGGCGACTCTGGCGAAAGCGGATATTGATCCCGAATGTTGCCAAAAAACTGGACAATTATGCCAAGTGCATCGGCTTATCGTTCCAGGTTAAGGACGACATTCTCGACGAAGAAAGCGATACCGCAACCTTGGGCAAAACCCAGGGCAAAGACCAGGACAACAACAAACCCACCTACCCAGCCCTGTTGGGTCTGGCTGGAGCCAAACAAAAAGCGCAGGAACTGCATGAGCAAGCGCTGGACAACCTGAGCATTTTCGGCAGCGAAGCCGATTTATTGCGCGATTTGTCGCTTTATATTATTCAGCGGGATCATTAATCCTATCGTAGGGGCAATCCCTTGTGGTTGCCCCTGATAGGCTAACATCATCATGATTATCCCCGGCATTTATCAGCCAACCGCAAATCTGACAACGACAATTAGGATTACCGCGAATGGGGCAACCACAAGGGATTGCCCCTACAATATTCCTGAACCAAAACAGAATAACAGGGGCGCCCGTGCAATATAAGCCAAACATTCATCATCGCAGGTCGATTCGGTTAAAAGGCTACGATTATTCCCAGGCGGGATTGTATTTTATTACCATTTGCATACAGAACCGTTTGTGCTTGTTTGGCGAAATTGATGATGGGGCAATGGTTTTAAATAATGCCGGAGAAATGGTTCATGGCCAATGGCTTGCATTGACGGACCGTTTCCATGCTGTTGAATTGGATGAATTTATCGTTATGCCGAATCATTTTCATGGCATTATTGAATTGATACCTGGGCATTCGGATATAGGGCAACCACAAGGGATTGCCCCTACATGTGCACAATCGTCAATCGAACAGACCACCACAACAGAAATCAGCCCGGCGATTGGGGATGTTATTGGCGCGTTTAAATCCTTGTCCACTAATGATTATATTGCCGGGGTAAAACAAAAAAACTGGCGACTCTTTGATCAAAAATTATGGCAACGTAATTATTACGAGCACGTAATCCGTAGCGAACAATCCTATTTGGATATTGTCGAGTATATTCGAAACAATCCATTGAAATGGACGGAAGATAAATACTATACCAAATAAAGCAGCTATCAATCCCCAAAGCCCCTGCCATCTCTTTATTAACAGGCCTAACTGCCGCTAACGAATCAAGGCAAGCAATTGCCGGTTTATTACCCCCTCCCATAAGCTATACATAGCGATACGCCATAGCACTATCGTATAAAGATATTCTTAAAATGGCACTCTTTATGCTGGATATTTGATGAGTTTAGTTTAACTATATTGGGGAGTAGCGGTCATGACAACACAACACACAAATACAGCAGATCCGTCCTGGACAGTGTTTATCGAAATATTAAGCGATGAATTCACCGCGAAAACCGGGTTCGGGGTCTATGCGCATATCACGCCGGTAGATGTCGATCAGGCTTACCGGCAATATCAACTACGCAGCGCACCGATGAGACTATTCGTCCGTGAATATGTCAGGCACTATGTCTAAAGCTATTTGCGCTCAGCGAATTTCATCCAGCGCAAGCGGTTGGCGTTGGTGACCACGGTCACAGAAGACATCGCCATAGCCGCACCGGCAATCATCGGATTTAACAACACGCCGAATAGCGGATACAACAAACCTGCCGCGACCGGGATGCTGATGGTGTTATAGAAAAATGCACCAATCAGGTTTTGTTTGATATTGATGACTGTCGCCTTGGATAATTCAATGGCTTCAGGCACTTTCAGCAACGAGCCTTGCAAGATAACCACGTCTGCGCTTTCAATAGCGACATCGGTTCCGGTACCTATCGCAAAACCGACATCCGCCTGCGCCAATGCAGGAGCATCGTTTATCCCGTCGCCGACCATGCCGACGATTTCACCTCGCCGTTGCAGCTCTTTAACCACCTCGGCTTTATCCTGAGGCAACACCTGCGCCCGCACTTCCGAAATCCCCGCCTGCTTGGCTATGGCATGAGCGGTTATTGGATTGTCCCCGGTCACCATGATGATGCGTACGCCTTGGTCTTTCAACAGCTGCACAGCGTGTGCCGAATCTTTTTTAATCGGATCGGAAACGGCGATGATGCCGACGATCTTGTTATCTACGGCCAGCAGCATCGGAGTTTGCCCCAAAGCCGACAATTCTTCCAGCCGGTCGTTATAATGAGCAAAGCTGACGCCTTGCTCATCCATCAGCGCCTTGTTGCCGAACAACACGCGCCGGTCGTTAATCGTCGCCATCACCCCGTGACCTGCGACGGCTGCAAATTGCTTAACTTTTTCCAGTTTTATTTGTCTGTCTTCCGCCGCCGACAAAATAGCCGCCGCCAGCGGATGTTCGGAGCCTGACTCGATACTTGCCGCCCATTGCAGCACTTGTTCTTCGCCGATGTCACCGATGGCTTCAACGCTCGAAACCGTCGGTTTGCCTTCAGTTACCGTGCCGGTTTTATCGAGTATCAGGCAAGTCAATTTGCCTGCCGTTTGCAAGGCTTCGCCTTTACGGATCAAAATGCCTGACTGGGCGGCACGGCCCACCGCGACCATCACCGAAATAGGCGTCGCCAAACCCAAGGCACAAGGACAGGCGATAACCAGAACGGTCATTGAGGTGACAAAGGCATAACCCAATGAAGGATCGGGACCGAAAGCGTACCAAATCAAGAAAGTCAGCACTGAAATCACGACTACGGCCGGCACAAAAACGCTGGAAATTTTATCGGCCAGACGGGCGATTTCGGGTTTGCTGCTTTGCGCCTGCCGAACGCTTTTAATAATCTGCGCCAATGCGGTATCGCGGCCGATACGGGTTGCGGTAAACAAGAAACTGCCGGTCTGGTTCATGGTTCCGGCAACCACTTCCGAACCCACGGTTTTTTCCACCGGCAACGATTCGCCGGTCAGCATCGACTCATCAACCGTGGAATGGCCTTCCAGCAACACGCCGTCAACGGCGATTTTCTCACCGGGCCTGACTCTTAAAGTTTCGCCCAAACCCACTTGTTCGATAGCAATATCCATTTCCTCGCCATTTCTGACCACGCGCGCGGTACGCGGCTGCAAACCGATCAATTGCCGAATGGCGCTGGAGGTTTTACCTCGGGCCAATGTTTCCAATCCGGAGCCCAGATTGATAAAAGCCAGAATCATCACGGCGGCTTCAAAATAGGCATGTTTCGCCAGGGACGGCAGGGTATCGTAATAATCGATAACAATGCAGGAATATAGCCACGCCGAACCTGTACCCAAGGCAATCAAGGTATCCATGTTAGCCTGACCGAGCGTTAATGACTTGTACGCGCCGCTGTAAAAATGCCAGCCTGAATAGATCAGGATGCTTAAGGTGATCAGGGCAATTTCCGGCCAAACCCACAACCCTGCTTGTTGAACCGATTTCCGGCAACCAGTCAAAATGATCGGCTACCATTAGCAGACACCCCGAAGACTGCCGCTACCGCCGCTTTTTTCATCAGCTGCCGATAGCGCTGCAACTCCTGCTGTTCCTGCTCGGAAGGATCTTCAAACCCTTCCATCACCGCCGCATCGTAACCGGCTGCTTTAACGGCCTGCGTTAGCAGCTCAGGGTCGGCACTGCCTTTAACCACTGCGGAATGATCGGCAAAATTGACGCTGACCTGCGGTCACGCCGTCAACCGCCGCCAAGGCGCCCTCAACGACGCTGACACATCCGGCACAACTCATGCCTAAAATGGATAAGCGCAATTCGTCGGAAGTCTTTGTAGTCATAAAATCACCTCATTGTTATGATGCCTCTACAGTAAAACCCGCTTCAGTAATAGCATCAGTGATGACATCCAAGCTGGTTTTTTCAGCATCAAATTCAACATTAACTTCCTTGTCTTTGCTCGAAGCATTAACCGACAACACGCCGTCGATCGCTTTCAATTTAGTCACAACATTGGTTTCACAGCCGCCACACTTCATGCCGATAACGGTTAACGATACAGACTCAGCCATTTTAATCTCCTCAAATTTGATAACGGCATTGCACTCAACACCTCGCAGTCATTCCTGTATATCATACTCGACTGATAACCGATAATCATGGTATAAAACCGTCCTAATATGTAGGAATTACGATTATGCTAGCCTGACGCCTACGAATACTCAATCCAACACCTTAAACAATAGAAATGGCAGACATTATAATTGGTCGGCAACAGATTTTTGACCAAAAGCTGAATATTTACGCCTATGAACTCCTTTTTAGAGGCAATGATTTTGACCTGAATCAGAAGGACGGCGCTACTCAAGCAACTAACCAGGTCATCACAGATACTATTTTAGAACTTGGTCTCAACACCATCGTAGGTCCTCACAAAGCCTTCATTAATTTTACGACGCAAAACATCCTGGATAAAACGCCTTTGCACCTTCCTAAAGACCGGATTGTTGTTGAAGTGCTCGAAAATGTTGAAATTGACGCAAGAATCGTCGCCAACTTAAAAGAACTGTCAAAGCTGGGCTACCTCATTGCCTTGGACGACTTTGTCTTTTCTGATGAATGGACGCCGCTGGTGGAATTTGCCGACATTATCAAGTTGGATATTATGGAAATGGGCGAAACAAAAACACGTGAGCTGATTAAACGGCTCCAGCCCTACAAGGTACAGTTGCTCGCGGAAAAAGTGGAAACATATGCCGAGTATCAATATCTCCTCGAATTGGGCTGCGATTATTTCCAGGGTTTCTTTTTCAACAAACCCAATATCGTTTCCGGTAAACGCGTAAGCGTCAACCAAACGGCAGCCATTCAGTTGTTAAACACTGTCAACAACCCGGATGTCGAATTTGAAGACCTGACCAAAATCATATCCCTGGATGTCGGGCTCAGCTACAAACTGCTGCACTATATCAATTCCGCGTTTTTCGCCCTGCCCAATAAAGTTTCATCCATTAACCATGCTATTTCCTATCTGGGGTTAAAGGAAATAAAACGCTGGATAAATATATTAACGCTGGCATCCTTATCCAACAAACCGGAGGCGGTCATGCAAAACGCATTGATCCGCGGCAAAATGTGCGAAGAATTGGCCGGCATGAGCGGCGATAAATCGGATAATTTTTTCCTGATCGGCATCTTATCCAATCTGGACAGCTTACTGGACATGCCGTTGAATGAAGCACTTAGCCAATTGCCTTTGGCCGATAATATCGTTTCCGCCATATTGCACAAAGAGGGTCTGGGCGGCGAAGCGCTTAAATGTGTTATCAGTTATGAACATTGGGACATTTCATCAATATCATTTAGGGATATTGACCAATCCATCATTGGCGATTCTTATATCAAAAGCATAAACTGGGCAAAAGACGTTATGGGCAATATCAATTAACTATGCCGCAAAATACAATCACCAACCAAACTATCGCCCTTGCCGGCATTGCCCAAGCTGCGGCGCTGGTTCAACAACTGGCAACAACCGGCAGCGCCGATTCGACAGCCCTTGAGGCCAGCATTGACAGTCTTTTTGTAAGCGATGAGCATGGCGTAGAAAATGTCTTCGGCGGCTTATCCGGCCTTAAACTGGGACTTGAACAGCTTAGCGATCAAATGACCGGCCTCAAAATCGCCAATCCCGAACAGGCTCGCTATGCCGCCTCGCTGGTTTTCCTGGAAAATCAGTTATCCAAGCAACCGGCCATGCTCAAAACCATTTTTACCGGAATTGAACGCGCCCAGGCCCAGACGGAACATTTCGGCCTGCTGCATGAAAATGTGCTGGCAAATCTCGGCGACATATACCACACCACCATCAGCACCATGCAACCGAGAATCATGGTCAACGGTGAGCAGGAATATTTATCCAGACCCGACGTCGTCAATAAAGTACGCGCCTGTCTGCTGGCCGGGATACGTTCGGCCATTCTTTGGAAACACTGCGGCGGCACCCGCTGGAAATTCCTGTTTTATCGAAAAAAAATCCAGGCCGAATTACAAGTCCTGCTGACAAAAGCTTTAGCCATACCATGACTCCCTTATCGAAGCCGAACACCTGACCCGTTACTACGGCAAAGCATTGCGCCGTTAACGATGTCAGCTTCACCTTAGCCAAAGGCGAAGTACTCGGTTTTTTGGGCGCCAACGGCGCGGGCAAAACCACTACCATGCAGATGCTGTGCGGCAATCTCGCACCCAGCGCCGGGCAAATTAAAATCAACGGTTTCGATCTGCTGGATCAGCCTAAAGCCGCCAAACTGAGCCTGGGCTACCTTGCCCGATACGCCGCCGCTGTACAAAGAATTAACCGTGCAGGAATTCCTGCTGTATTGCGCAGGGCTGCACGGCATCGCCAAAAGCGCCGTCGCTGCCGCCATCAAGCGGGCTCAAGAGCGCTGCGGCTTAACCGATGTTGCAGACCGGCTGATCACCAATCTGTCCAAAGGCTTCCAGCAGCGCGTCGGCATTGCCCAAGCTATCCTGCACAACCCTGAAGTCATCGTACTGGATGAGCCGACTGTCGGTCTTGATCCCGATTCAAATCCGGGAAATCCGCGCCTTAATCCGGGAGCTGGGACAGGATCACGGCGTCATCCTGTCAACCCACATCCTGACCGAAGTGCAGGAATCCTGCACCCATGTGCAAATCATTGACCAGGGACAGCTGATCCTGAATGAAACCATAGCCGGACTTAACCGGCAAATGGATGGCGGCACCCTGCAAATCGCCACCCGACTGGCACCCGACATTAATAGCTTGTTGACCATTCCCGGCGTCATCTCCATCGAAAATATCGCAGCAAACCGAATCAAAATTCACCACAGCGTCACCGCCAACCCAACCGAACAAATCGCCGAACGCATCATTGCCGCCGGATGGGGACTACAGGAACTGACCCCGGTAAAAAGATCGATGGAAGATATTTTTATCAGCTTAACCAAAGAGCATCGCGAGTTATGATCATACAGCAGTTAAAAAATACGACTGCATAGATGCAGGAGATAGAGCAACGCAGGAGCAGTTGCCGAGAACACGGATGACACGGATTTGACTGATAAACACCGATAAAATGGAACTGCTTCATAAAGACATTACAGATCAAATTATTAATGCATTTTATAAGGTGTATAACGAGCTTGGCTCCGGCTTTTTAGAGAAGGTTTATCAGAATGCATTGTTTCTTGAGTTAATTGCATTGGATTTATGTTGTGAAAAACAAAAACAGATAAAGGTGCATTATAACGGGCAAATTATTGGTGAATATTTTGCAGATTTAATTGTAAATGACCGTGTAATTATTGAATTGAAAGCATCTGAATCATTAGCGGAAGAGCACGAGTTACAGTTGATCAATTATCTCAAAGCAACAGAAATAGAGGTTGGACTACTTTTGAATTTCGGTAAAAAGCCGCAGTTCAAAAGAAAACTATTTACGAATGATAAAAAGAAAATCAAAAAATCTGTTTAAATCCGTCTAATCAGTGTCATCCGTGTTCTATTTATTCAAATTAGCATCTACTGAGTAGTTACCATGATTTTAACGATTGCTTCCCGCGAATTCAGAACCCTGTTTTTATCGCCGATGGCCTGGACGATATTAGCTATCCTGCAATTCATCCTGGCGTTCTTGTTTTTAACCCAGGTTGAAGCCTTCACCACGCTACAGCCCAAATTGGCTGCCATTGAAGGCGCGCCCGGCTTGACCGATATTATCGTGCCGCCGTTATTCGGCAACGCGGGCATTATTCTTTTACTGGTCACGCCGTTATTAACCATGCGCCTGATCTGCGAAGAACGCCGCAACAAGACCTTGTCGCTGCTGCTGTCGGCTCCCGTTTCCAATATCGACATCATACTCGGCAAATATCTAGGCATACTCGGACTGATGCTGCTGATCATTGCACTGATCACCCTGATGCCGTTATCTTTGCTAGCCGGCGCCGAGCTGGATATTGGGCAAACTGTTCGCCAATATCTTAGGCTTGCTGCTGCTGGTCAACGCGTTTGCCGCGATCGGCCTGTTTATGTCCTGCATCGCCGGACACCCCACCGTTGCCGCGATGGGTACTTTCGGGATGTTACTGCTGCTGTGGATTTTGGACTGGTCGGTCGGCATGAACGATCAACGTAGCGAACTGTTTGAATACCTGTCTATCCTCAGGCATTTCCAGAATATCCAAAGCGGCCTGATCAGCACGGTCGATGTCAGTTATTTTTTGCTGTTTACCGCCACCTTCATCGCGCTGAGCATCCGCAGCCTCGATAACGACCGGTTGCAAAAATGAAAATATCGCCGCATAAACACCAGCAAATCCGCTTAAAAAACGGTCTCGTCACCCTGGCTTTATTGTGCCTGCTCAGCGCGACTGGCCTGGTTAAGCACCCGCTACAGCGCAGAAACCGACATAACCAGAAACAGCAGCAACAGCCTGTCCCAGGCATCGCAAAAACTGCTGGAATCGCTGCCCGATAAAATACAGCTCACCGCCTACATTAAAAAAGACCCGTCGCTAAGAAGCCAGATTGCCCAATTGGTTGACCGCTATAAACGCCATAAAGCCGATCTGACGCTGACCTTTATCGACCCCGATTCGCAGCCGGAAAAAACCCGCGAACTGAATATAGACGCGGCAGGCATCATTATTGTCGAATATCAGGGCCGCACCGAAAAACTGAACTTTATCGACGAATCATCGCTGACCAATGCGCTGCTGCAACTGGCCAACGCCGATGAGCGCTGGGTCACCTTCCTGACCGGCCACGGCGAGCGCGCCCCGGACGGCATCGCCAATTTCGATTTAGGCCAATTCGGCAAGGAACTGGATCGCCGTAAAATCAAAGCTCAAGCGCTCAATCTGGCGACCATGCCGGACATTCCGAGCAACTCCGCATTGCTGGTAATTACTGCCCCCGCCGTGCCGTTGCTGCCGGGCGAAATCGAACTGATCAAACGCTATATCCAGCAAGGCGGCAACCTGCTGCTGTTAAGCCGATCCGGACAACCGCCATTTGGACGCATTGCTGCAAACCCTAGGCTTGCGCCAGCTGCCGGGAACCCTGGTAGACAGCAAATCCAAGCTTTACGGCATCAACGATCCCAGCTTCGTGCTCGCCAGCGACTATCCGCCCCACCCGATCACCCAGAGGCTTTCAGACCATAACCGTTTATCCGGTAACAGCCGCGCTGGAAATCGGCGAAGAAACGGATTTTCAACCCGTGGAATTACTCAAAAGCGCAACACAGTCATGGACGGAAACCGGCCCGATAGCCGGAAATATTCTTTTTGATGCCGACGGCGACGAAAAACAAGGCCCGCTTGCCTTTGCCTATGCCTTGACCCGCGATATCGACAAGAAAGACCCAGCAACGCATCGTCGTTGTCGGTGACGGCGACTTTCTATCCAACGCCTATCTCGGCAATGTCGGCAATCTGGACATGGGCTTAAGAATGATCAACTGGCTGATCCATGATGACCGGTTTATCGACATCCCGGCCAAAATCGCAACCGATAAAAGCCTGCAATTAAGCCAGATCAGCGTCGCCATCATCGGCTTTGGTTTTTTGGTGGTCATACCGCTGCTGTTGATGGGTACAGGCTTTTATATCTGGCGTAAACGCAAACAGCGTTGAACCGAGTGCATCGTTCCCACACCGGAGCGTTTATCGTTCCCACGCTCCGGCGTGGGAATGCAGTCCGGGACGCTCCAGCGTCCCACCCCACTGAACCGTAGCGCTAAAAAATAAATATGGGAAGAAGCCGCTATACAATAACCGAACCCGATAAGCCGCATTTCATGACCTGTACAGTCTTGGAATGGCTACCGGTTTTCACGCGACCTGAGACCGTACAAATCATACTTGACTGCTGGCGTTACCAAAGAGAACACGAAGGCTTACAACTCTATGGTTACGTTATTTTAGAAAACCATTTACATTTTATAGCCCAAGCAAAAAACCTGAACAAATGCGTGAACAGTTTCAAGGCATATACTGCACGGCAGATTATCGACCATTTACAAGCAAAGCATGTCGAGCGCTTATTGGCGCATTTACGTTTTTTCAAACGGGCGCACAAAGCAGACCGGGAGTATCAATTCTGGCAAGAAGGCATTCATGCTGAGTTGGTATTTAGTGAGGCAATGATGCGGGAGAAATTGGACTACATCCACGCTAATCCTGTAAAACGCGGTTATGTGAATTTGCCGGAGCATTGGCGTTATTCAAGCGCCGCAAATTATGCGGGATTAACGGGATTGATAGAGATTGACTCGTGGTAACGTCGACGCTGGAGCGTCTGAGACTGCATTCCCACGCCGGAGCGTGGGAACGATATACGCCGGAGCGTGGGAACGATATAAAATTAATCGTCACTGTCCAACCGCTGATTCCTTGCGCTTCATGTCTTTATTGAGTCGTTGCAAACGTTTAATCATTTCTTTTTTCATTTGCTCGCGGCCTACCGCATGTTTCAGACTTCTGCCCATGCCAACTACCTGATTGGTTGAGCTGCGGGTCGAATAAAATACCAGAGTGCCACTTTTATATGGCAAGCCGCCTGCAACCACATGGCTGGAATTGTAGGAGTGCCCGACATAAAACTGTCGGGAAATAAAAATTCCGCCCGCCTCGCTCGTGACCATAACGCGATGAATGAGTATAGCGCTAGGCCGGTCTTCGACCATGCGATTCAGCCAGAGAAACTGTTCAGTGGAATTTTTCGGTAATGCGGTCGGATAATTTAGCCAGGCTTGTTGCAACTCCGGAAAGTAGTGTGCCCAAGCTTTGCCGTTGGCGGCATCGGCGCGCAATTCCGTTGCCGGGTCGTCGACTTTGCCATTCTCGCGGCTGTAAGGTGCAATCCCGGACAAACCGTTTTTCCGGTAAGCTAACAAACGTTGCAACAAAATTTCCCGGTATTTTTGATTAGCGGCTTTTAACAATGTTTTGTCGTCGGCATTTTCCAGACCGGCTTGCGGGCTTTTCAAACTGTCTATTTCAGGTTTTGACAGGTTGAATTTATCGCCCGGTTCAGCTTTCAGAAACGCTTTGGCTTCGTCGACCTGCTTATCGCTAAAGCCGAATTTCTTGAAGCTATTGATATCGGCGTTATTGGCAAGCGGAGCAGTGGCGATGAGGTTGCTTTCGGTAGCAGTAAGATTGCCGCGTTTAATGTAATCAATGATTTTAGGCAAGGCTACCGGAAGTATCATGGCCATACCAATAGCTAACTCTTCCTGGCTGGTTTCGCTGACTTCGTAACCGACAATTTCTCCGTGTTCAAGTTGGGTGATTTGTTCCGCGCCGATACCGAAGTTTTGTAGGGCTTGTTGTGGGGTAGGCACTTCCTGAGCGAAAACAGGCAGATAGAATAACGCGCCAGTCAGCAGCATGACCGGAATTGATAGCTTGTTAAATAGCATAAAGGCTCCTGTATGTTGCTGTGTGTTGTGGGTCGGGCAACATCTTTTCGTTACCCAACATTTGAAGCCCGTGAATGTCGAGCGTAAACAGCATGGCCGAATTGAATTACAGGACTGAATCGGAATCGCCCATGGTCCATGCGGCTTAAGTCACAGCTTCACGCAACGTAACAAATTCTTCGGCAGCAGTAGGATGTACGCCGATAGTAGAATCGAAGACCGCCTTGGTCGCACCGGCTCGAATGGCAACGGCCATACCCTGGATAATTTCCGGGGCGTCAGGCCCTACCATGTGCATGCCGACAACCCGGTCCGTGCTGCGTACCACGATCATCTTCATCAGGGTTCGTTCATCCATGCCGGAGAGGGTGTGCTTCATGGGTGTGAAACTGGTTTTGTAAATGTCGATGTCCGGGTATTTTTCGCGCGCCTGTGCTTCTGTTAAACCTACCGTACCAATAGCGGGCTGGCTGAAAACAGCCGTGGGAATATTGTCATAATCGACCGGTCTCGGTTGCTTGGCATACAACTTATTCACCAGAGCCATGCCCTCTGCGATGGCTACCGGAGTCAGGTTGAGCCGGTTAGTCACATCACCCAGCGCATAGATTGACGGCACATTGGTTTGATAGTCGTCATTAACCTTAATTGCACCCTCATCGTCCAATTCAATGCCGAGCGATTCCAGTCCAAATCCGGTTGAATTCGGTGTTCTGCCGGTGGCATACATAACCAAGTCGGTGTTTACTTTGCCGCCATCTATAAGCCGTGCCGCGAAGCAATCGCCTGCGCTTTCTATTGCCTCAATATCGGTATTGAAAAGAATATTAATACCTTTCGCGATCATTTCATGGGCCAAGAAATCACGTATATCCTCATCAAAACCACGAAGTAGTTTGTCTCCACGATAACAAATTGTCGTATTCACACCAAGGCCATGAAGTATGCCGGCAAATTCCACCGCGATGTAGCCGCCACCGACAATAATGATGCGTTTGGGCAATTGATCGAGGAAAAACATTTCATTCGATGTGACGGTGTGTTGCTTGCCGGGTATGCCGGGAACAGACGGCCAGCCCCCTGTGGCAATAATTATGCGTTCGGCGCTGTATTCCGTACCGGCGACGACAACAGTATGAGCATCACGCAAATTTGCCCTGCCATTGATAATACGGACACCCGATTTTTGCAGCAGATTGTTGTAGACGGCATGTAACCGCTCAATCTCCTGATTTTTGTTTGCGATCAAGCTTGACCAATTGAAACGTTGACTTGACCCACCGTCCAGCCAAAACCCGCTGCCGCATCGAATTGGTCTTTGAAATTGGGAGGCATAGACGAACAGTTTTTTGGGCACACAGCCCACATTGACACAGGTGCCGCCCAAATAACGCTCTTCAGCAATGGCTACCCTTACACCATGACCCGACGCCATACGTGCCGCACGCACACCTCCGGAACCTGCACCAATAACAAACAGGTCATAATCGTATTGAGTCATTGGAGCGTCCCCTTCATAAATCAGGATTAAGGGCAATACAGGCTCATTTGTTCTGTTTTAAATAATCCAGCAGGGTATCGGCATCGCTTACAGTAAATGGATCATCAGGGCAATTATCAACTTGGCCGGGTTCGCTGAATAATTTGATAATCTTTTTATCCTCGACAACCATTGAATAGCGCCATGAACGATTGCCAAAACCAACGTTCTCTTTTTTCACCAGCATGCCCATGGCCTTGGTGAAATCGCCGTTTCCGTCGGGCAGCATTTTTACCTGCTTGATGCCCAGATGCTTACTCCATTGATACATCACAAAGGCATCATTAACACTCACGCAATAAACCTCATCAACACCTTGCTCAATGAGGTCCTGATATTTGGCTTCAAATCCAGGCAAGTGTTTGCTTGAACAGGTAGGTGTATAGGCGCCGGGAAGCGCCAAAACAACAATTTTTGTTCCTTTAAAAATGTCATCAGTGCTGACATCCTGCCAGCGAAATGGGTTTTCGCCGCCGATACTTTCGTCGCGAACACGTGTTTTGAAAACTACATCAGGTACAGTTGAAATCATGTTGGAACTCCTCAAATCATTAGCTAGCGTTTAGATTTAGATTTAGATGAAGTAACGCAATCAATAAAAACAGCGTGAACAATTGATGATCCACGCTGATATCACTCAGGCGTAAAACCTAGGCTGCCGCATCCAAAAGCCGGTCCAAAGTGCGTATATGCGCTTGTTGGGCAGGCAGCAATTTTGTTTCAATCAAAGAACGAATATTTGAAGGCAGTTCAGTGTCCTTCAGCACTTCTTCATAATCCTCTGCACCATTTTTTTCCCCTTCCTGCAAAACCTTTAGTGCTGTTTTTTTACCCAGCATATTAGCGCCTCCCTGCACTATTTCCGCCCACGTACCCCAGGCTCCTGAGCCCTCAGAAGGCGTTTCTCCCAGTTGACGGATTTGTGCCTGTAAGCTGGAAACCGCGTCTTTATGCGCCTCATAAATTGGCATTAAATACTCCGATTCGCCCAGTGCGGCATCTTCCCGAAGTTTATCCAAAGCCTGTTTATAAGTTTCTGTTGCTGCTAATTCATCTTTCAGCAATTTATCGATAGTTTCAATGTTGTGCATAACACCCCCTATGTGATTATTTGTTGATTAATAGCATCATCGAACTTAAGTATTTACTGACGCTCCTTCAGTCGAGAAAATATCCTCTATATTAGCCCGCTCGAAGATTAGCTTTGGCTCATATTCAAATATGCTGTCAAAAAACATAATGATATAAGGCGATAAAAACTCTACTGGATAAACATCTTTGAGTCAGTGCGGTATCGCACATAGGACAGGTGATGATTACTCGTTTGGCCCGCAGGGCGCAACAGCGGCTTTATCGCGTATCGCACCGTATGATAATCTTGCCATGCGACGCTAGCGTCCTACGGATTAGCCCTTACAACATCGGAATAGTTTGTTTTATCCCTTTGATAATTACGATGAATACCAGTAGACTGTAAAAAACACAACACAGTCAGATAATGATTAAACAGCGATTTTTATTATTGTTAATACTCATGATGGTCATTACGCCGGTTTGGTCGGCGCTTGGCTATTATTCGAGTATGGCAGGGTCGTTATCTGCTGAAGCTCTCTTTCAAACAGGCTGTAGCTGATTCGGCTGATGCCGCTCCACAGAATTCCGAACACTGTCTCCATCAGGATAAATTTAAAATAGCCTGCCATGCAAGCGGCAGTTGCACCTTTCATGTTTGCGGTGATGGAGGAATCGCCGCAGTTTTTTTATTTACTCAAGCTTATAGCCCGTATCGCTATGGGCATTGGGAAAAGTCCGTTTCCCGTTCCCTCGCATTCTCCCCCGAAATAAGACCCCCGATTAATAGCCTCTAACCGTCGTAAGGTAGGCAGCTTTTTTGCATTAATACCCACAGGGGCAAATACCCTCTGGTGACCGCCTTACGCGACTCAACATAACATATCCGTTTCACGGACTTTATAACGAGTGTAGGAGGACACATGTCACTACAAATTATTTTCAAGTGCTTTAGCTTGGCACTGCTGATGCTTTCCGCCTGTGTATTTGCAGGCGAAGAGCCGGTAATCGAGCGAGTGTTAACATTAAAAGCAGCAACCGAACAGGCCGTTCGGGATAATCCCGATCTGGCGCAAATGCAGGCCAGGGCTCAAGCGATGGCTGCTATTCCTTCGCAAATGGGCACCCTGCCCGATCCTGAAATCAGTTTCAATGCGATGAGCCTGCCGGTTAATACCTTTAGCACCAAGCAGGAAGATATGACGCAACTGGGAGCGGGCATCTCGCTAGCCATTCCCTTTCCCGGCAAGCTGGCATTGCGCGAACAAGCGGCGGCTTTTGAAGCGGAAGCCGCATCACAAAATGTCACCGAAGTGCGCTGGCGGTTACTGAGCGAAGTTAAATCGACCTGGTGGCTGATTTTTTATCTGGACAGGGCGATTCAGATTGTTGACAGCAACCATGCGTTGTTACAGCAGTTTGTTGAGATTGCCAGAACTAAATATGAAGTCGGCGAAGGTTTACAACAGGATGTATTGCTGGCGCAACTGGAATTATCCAAATTGCTCGATCAGCAATTGATGCTGAAAGCATCGCGCCGCAATGCAGCCGCCAGCCTGAATGCGCTGCTGGATAAACCGGCCAACGAAGAGGTACGTTTACCGGACAAGGTTGAAGTGCAATTGCCGGCTATTAAGCAGGAAACTCAGCTTTATCAGCAGGCGGAAACATCGAGAGCCATACTGGAGGGCAACCGGCAAGGCATTAATGCCGCGCAATCGCGTTTGGATTTGGCAAAAAAAGACTATCTGCCTGATTTTAATCTGGGCGCTTCGTATGGAGCCAGAGCCAACACGCCTTCCGGCGATAAACGGGCTGATCTGTTAAGTTTGAACCTGAGCATGAATGTACCGATTTTTGCCGCGCAAAAACAGGCCAAGGCGGTCGACCAGCGTACCAGCGAATTAATGCAGGAAAAATACGCCTTACAGGATCAGTGGAACAAGGTTCGCTCGCAAATTTCCCAAGGCTACAACGATTACCGGCGCGCCAAAGATCAGGTGGTGTTGTTTGAAACCGGCATCGTGCCGCAGGCAAGACAGACCGTTGCCTCGATGCTGGCCGGTTATCAGGTCAACAAGGTCGATTTCCTGAATTTGGTGCGCAGCCAGATTACCTTGTTCGAATACGAGACCCAGTATTGGAAAGCCTTTACCGAAGCCAATCAATCGTTGGCTCAGTTAAGTGCGGCTGTTGGCAAGGAGGCAATTTATGAATAAGCAGTTAGTAATTACCGCGGTGTTGATGCTGATTTTGGGCGCCGGCGGCGGATATTGGTTGGCTAATCGACAACAAAGCATGAACAGCCGGCCAGTTCATCCGACAAAAATAGACAGCCTTTGTTTTATCGCAACCTGATGAATCCATCGGTCACCTCGCCTGTTCCTGCAAAGGATGCGATGGGCATGGATTACGCAACCGGTTTACGCAGAAGATAAAACATCTAAAGAGCCAAAATCCTGTATTACCGTAATCCGATGAACCCCGCAGTCACCTCTCCGGTTCCGGCAAAAGATGCTATGGATATGGATTATCTGCCGGTTTATGCGGATAACGACGCCGGCGTTACCGATGCAGCCGGCACTGTCAAAATCGATGCCGTTACCGTGCAAAACATGGGGGTGCGCACCGCTATTGCAAAAAAGACCATGCTTTCGCATGTGGTTCGGGCCGTTGGACGTGTGGCTTATGATGAAGAACGTATCGTGCGTCTGCATCCTAAAACGGAAGGCTGGATTGAAACCCTGCGCGTCGATAAAACCGGACAATGGGTCAAAAAGAATGAAGATTTACTGAGCATTTATTCGCCGCAACTGGTCGCCAGCTCAACAGGAATATATTCTGGCGTTAAACAATCTTAAAGTGCTGGAAAAAAGCCCTATTGAAGACATACGTCGCGGTGCGGAAGAGATGGTTACCAGTTCCCGTGAACGGTTAAAACTGCTGGATGTCCCCGAGCATCAACTGCATGATCTGACTGACAGCCATAACATCAAAAAAGGCCTGCATATTCATACACCGGCGGACGGCATTGTGATCAATATAGGCGCTCGCGAAGGGCAGTATGTGACGCCGGAAACCGAACTGTACATGATCGCCGATTTATCCAAAGTCTGGGTCTATGCCGATATTTACGAATACGAACTGCCCTGGGTTAAAGTAGGCGATCCGGTTGAAATGCAACTGGCCGGTGTTCCGGGACGCATTTTCAACGGGCATCTGGCTTTCATTTATCCTTATGCCGAAGCGAAAACCCGAACCATCAAGGTGCGCCTGGTATTCGATAATGCTGAATTGTTGTTAAAGCCCGATTTGTTTGCCGAAGTGACCATCTATGCGGGCAAACAAGTGGATGCCGTGGTAATTCCATCCGAAGCGGTCATTCGTTCCGGTGCAAAAACCCAGGTTTTTGTTGTGCGCGGTGCCGGCAAGTTTGAACCCCGCCTGATTACCACCGGCTTAGCATCTAATGACGATATTGCCGTGCTTGACGGATTAAAAGAAGGCGAAGAAGTCGTCACCTCCGCGCAGTTTCTGATCGATTCCGAATCAAAGCTGCATGAAGCCACCGCAAAAATGATGGAACCTTCGACGCCGCAACAGCCGGAACCGAGCCGGTTGCTCATGGAACAGGGAGCGCATCAACATGACTGATTTCATCATCAACAGCTCATTGAAAGACCGTTTTATGGTGCTGCTCGGTGCTATTATCCTGGCGCTGGCCGGGCTTTGGTCTTTTAAAAACATGCCGCTGGATGCGATACCGGATTTGTCCGATGTGCAGGTCATCGTGTTCACCGATTATGCCGACCAGTCGCCGCAGGTTGTCGAAGACCAGGTCACCTATCCGTTAACCACCGCGATGCTGGCCGTGCCTCATGCCAAAGTGGTGCGCGGCTATTCCTTTTTCGGCCTGTCGTTCGTTTATGTCATTTTTGAAGACGGCACCGACATCTATTGGGCGAGATCGCGGGTGCTGGAATATCTCAATTACGTTAAAGGCCGCTTGCCGCAAGGCGTCACGCCGACCTTAGGGCCCGATGCCACCGGCGTAGGCTGGATTTACGAATACGCGCTGGTCGATAAAAGCGGCAAGCACGATCTGGCACAGTTGCGCTCGATTCAGGACTGGTATTTGCGCTATCCGCTACAGACCGTTTCCGGCGTGTCCGAAGTGGCTTCCGTGGGCGGCTACGTCAAGCAATATCAGGTGGAAGTCGATCCCAATGTTTTGCAAGCCTATCAAATTCCGTTATCCACCGTTATCACCGCGATCAAGCGTTCCAATAATGATGTCGGCGGCCGTTTGTTCGAAATGGGCGAAACCGAATATATGGTCAGGGGCTTGGGCTATATCAAATCCATCGCCGATCTGAAAACCATCCCGGTGGGTGTCGATGCCAACGGCACGCCGATACGCTTGCAGGATGTCGCACATATCCAGATCGGCCCGGAACTGCGCCGCGGCGTGACCGAACTGAATGGCGAAGGCGAGGTGGCCGGCGGCGTGGTGATTATGCGCTTTGGCGAAAACGCCCAGGCGACCATTAAGGACGTGCGGAAAAAGCTGGACGAATTAAAAAAAGGTTTGCCGGAAGGGGTTGAGATCGTCACCGTTTATGATCGGGGCAGTTTGATCGAACGCGCGGTGGACACGCTCAATTCCGCGCTGATTCAGGAACTGATCATTGTTTGCAGCCTTGGTCGCCTTGTTCCTGCTGCATCTGCGCTCATCGTTGGTGATTGTTATCACCTTGCCGCTGGGCATTTTGATGGCATTCATCGTGATGAAATGGCAAGGCATGAACGCCAATATCATGTCGCTGGGCGGCATTGCGCTGGCGATTGGCGACATGGTCGACGGCGCTGTGGTGATGGTTGAAAATGCCCATAAACACCTTGCCGAAGCGGCTGAGAAAAAGCAGAGCCGAGCTGACCTCACAGGAACGCTGGCAAGCCATCGGCAATGCGTCCCGGGAAGTCGGTTCCGGCCTGTTTTTCTCGCTGTTGGTGATTACCGTTTCCTTCCTGCCGATTATCACGATGGAGGCGCAGGAAGGCCGTTTGTTCAGTCCGTTGGCCTTTACCAAAACCTATGCGATGGCGGCGGCAGCGATATTGACGGTCACGCTGGTGCCGGTGTTGATGGGTTATTTTGTCCGCGGCAAGATCATCCCTGAGCAGAAAAACCCGATCAACCGTTTTTTGCACTTTATTCACTCGCCGGTTTTGAAGCTGGCGATGCGCTGGCGGGCGGTGACGGTAATACTGGCAGCGCTGTTGATGGCATCGACGCTATACCCGTTGTCCAAGATCGGCAGCGAGTTCATGCCGCCTTTGTATGAAGGCGATCTTTTATACATGCCGACCACGTTTCCCGGCATATCGATCACCAAAGCCAAGGAAGTGTTGCAGCAGACCGACAAGATGCTGAAAACATTTCCCGAAGTGCAGCAGGTGTTCGGCAAGATCGGCAGGGCGGAAACGGCAACCGACGCCGCCCCGTTAATGATGGTGGAAACGACCGTGCAGCTAAAACCGCAAGATCAGTGGCCTGATCCCGACAAAACCACCCGGCAACTGATGGATGAAATGGACAAGGCCATTCATTTTCCCGGCTTGGCCAACGCCTGGACCATGCCGATTAAAAATCGTATCGATATGCTGTCTACCGGCATCAAAACGCCGGTCGGCATCAAGGTTTCCGGACCCGACCTGAATGTCTTGCAGTCCCTGTCGCTACAAATTGAACAAGCGATGAAGACCTTGCCGGAAACGCTGTCGGCCTACGGTGACCGGGCTGTCGGCGGCTATTTTCTGGATTTCGACATCAACCGGGAAGCGGCGGCGCGTTACGGACTGACCACCGGCGATGTGCAGGACGTCATTCAAAGCGCTATCGGCGGCATGAATATCACCGAAACCGTTGAAGGGCTGGAGCGTTATCCGGTCAACCTGCGTTATCCGCGCGATCTGCGCGATAACCTGGAAGCCTTGCGGCGGGTATTAATCCCCACGCCGACCGGCAGCCAGATACCGTTGACGCTGGTGGCCGACATTAAATTCACACGCGGCACGGATGTGATTAAAACCGAAGATGCTCAGACCCAATGCCTGGATCTATGTCGACATCAAGACGTCCGATATAGGCGGGTTTGTCGACGCTGGCGAAACAAAACACTGGCGGAACGCGTCACGATACCCGCAGGTTACACCGTCGCATGGTCAGGCCAGTTCGAATACATGGAGCGCGCGGCAGAGCGGTTGCGCATGGTCGTGCCGCTCACCTTGCTGCTGATTTTTATCCTGTTGTATAGCGCTTTCCGCAATATCACCGAACCGGCCATCGTCATGCTGGCCATTCCTTTTAGTCTGATCGGCGGCATCTGGCTGGTGTACTGGCTGGGATTCAATCTGTCGATTGCGGTCTATGTCGGCTTTATCGCCCTCGCCGGTACGGCAGCCGAAACCGGCGTCATGGTGCTGAGTTTTATCGATATTGAAATTGATAAACTGCGGGAGCAAAAACAGGCGCCCTTGACCGGCGACGAAATCAGGGCCGCCAGCGAAGCCGCCACGGCTTTGCGTGTGCGGCCGGTAGCGATTACCTCTCTTGCCAACATCGTGGGCTTAATTCCGATTATGTGGGCCACCGGCGCCGGCGCCGATGTCACCCAGCGCATCGCCGCCCCGGCGCTGGGCGGAATGCTGACCGTGCTGATATTGAGCCTGTTGGTGTTTCCGGTCATCTACAGTCTGGTCTTGCAGTTTCAGGAACAGCGTAAATCAAGACTAGTTATATCAACCAACGAGCTATAAAGGAGGTGAAACCAATAACAACCCGACGAAAAAACGAACCATTTTAATTTTTTGAATTACTCTGGAGAAGACCTATGAAAACTAAATTACTGATTACCTTGTTTTTGACTCTTGGTTTACTGGCCGCTTGCGCCGAGATGAACCCGCATCCGATGGATATGAATCAGGCCGTGCAAAACGCGAAAACCAAAGCCGATCATGAGGCGTTGGCGGAACACTATGAGGAAGCGGCGAAAGAAATGCAGCTTAAAGTTGAAGAACACAAGAAACTTCTTAGCCAGTATCAGTCAAAAAGCTATCTCTACGGTAGACAGGCGGAAGATTTTAAAGCGCATTGCGAAAGGCTGATTGATGTCTATGAAAAAGCCGCCGAGGAAAACCTGGAAATGGCAAAAATGCATCGACAGATGTAACGTTTCACACAAGCCAGTGGGTGGGAATACTACCATCCACTGGTAATGATGCAAGTATCCTTATCATAAAAACAGGATAACCCGTGTATGTGCTAATAGGAGAAACACCGCTATGAACGCATGGCACAATCTACCGCTTACCGAAGCCGCAAGCCTTCTTGAGACCGACGTGGAACAGGGACTTTCAGTTAGCGAAGCGAAAAAACGGCTGGCCCGGTTTGGACCTAATAAAATCCGCAAAGGTAAACGATTTTCGGCCTTGGTCATTTTTATAAGCCAGTTTAAAAGCCTGGTTATTTGGGTGCTGATTGGCGCGGCGGCGGTTTCTGTAGCATTGGGCGAAACCATAGACGGTATCGCCATCATTACCATCGTGATCCTGAACGCAATGATTGGCTTCATTCAGGAGTATCGTGCCGAAAAAGCGGCGGCAGCATTGGCTCGTCTGACAGCGCCCCGTTGCCGCGTGGTGCGCGACGGTCATAGCGTAGTGGTCGCCGCAACTGAAATTGTTCCGGGCGACATCCTGTTATTGGAAGGCGGGGATTTGGTCGCTGCGGACGCTCGCCTGATTCAGGCATCTGTTGTTCGCATCAACGAAGCGCCGCTCACCGGTGAATCGCAAGCCGTAGACAAATTCACCGGCACCTTGCCTTTGCTTACACCGATGGCGGAGCGAAGCAATATGGTCTTCCTCGGCACCAGCGTGACAGGAGGTTCCGGCCGTGCCTTGGTGGTGAATACCGGCATGGAGACGGAACTCGGCCGCATTGCCAAACTTCTGGAGACCGCCGAAAGCGGGGAAACTCCGCTGCAAAGCCAACTTAACCGGGTTGCGCGTCTGTTGTTATGGGCCTGCTTGGGCATCGTCGCGCTGATTTTCGGTCTCGGATTGCTACGGGGAATTGCGCCGTTTGAACTTTTCTTGAGTGCGGTGAGTCTCGCGGTAGCCGCAATTCCCGAGGGGCTGCCGGCGGTGGTGACTGTCGCGCTCGCTTTGGGCATGCAGCGCATGGTGCAGCGTCATGTCCTGGTGCGCCATCTGGCCTCGGTCGAAACACTTGGCCGCACCCAGGTTATCTGCACGGACAAGACCGGCACGCTGACAATGGGTGAAATGACGGCCCGCAAATTGATTACTTCAAAAAGTTTGTATCGCGTCACCGGCGAAGGCTACTCCACCGAAGGCGCGTTCTTTGTCGGCAACGCACAAGCCCTGCCCTCAGAAAGTCCCGAACTCCTGGCCTTGCTGCGCGCATCGGCCGCCTGCAACGATGCCGAACTGACCCTGATAAATGACCGGCCCGGAATAGTGGGCGATCCTACTGAAGGAGCGCTGCTGGCGGCGGCAGCCAAAGGCAATATTACCCGCGCGGCCATCGAGACTGAAATGCCGCGCTTGGCTACTGCGCCTTTCGATTCCGACCGCAAATGCATGACTGTCATCCGTCGTCATGAAGACCAATGCTGGGCATTCGTCAAAGGCGCACCCGAAGTTATTTTCAGCCGTTGCACCCTGATCCGTATCGGCCCGGAAGTCAGGGAACTGACCGAGAGCGACCGCAACTGGCTACTCCACACTAATGCATTACTGGCGCACAATGCCCTGCGCGTGCTTGCCATCGCTGAACGCCGCCTGGACAGCTTCAGTTTCGAAGCAGATAGGGGTGTAAATGATGCCGAGATCGAGCAGGAACTTACCTTTTTGGGGCTTATAGGCTTACAGGACCCGCCCCGAAGCGAAGCAAAGGAAGCGGTGCGCAAGTGCAAACGAGCCGGCGTCAAAACCGTGATGATCACCGGCGATCATCCGGAAACTGCACGGGCAATAGGTCATGAATTGGACATTTTGGGTGCGGGCGACGAAGTTCTCGTCGGAGCCGAACTGGACAGCGTGGACGACGAAGCGCTGAAGGAACGTGTGTCTCAAGTTTCGGTTTATGCGCGTGTTACCGCCGAGCATAAGCTCCGCATTGTCCGGGCATGGAAAGCACAGGACACAGTCGTAGCGATGACCGGGGACGGAGTTAACGATGCCCCTGCGATCAAGGAGGCGTTCATCGGTGTCGCCATGGGCATCGCCGGCACCGAAGTGACCAAGGAGGCCGCCGACATCATTATCACCGATGACAACTTTGCCTCCATCGTTGCCGCCGTGGAAGAAGGACGAGGCATTTACGACAATATCGCCAAAACGCTGGGCTATCTGCTGGGCGGCAATACCGGCGAATTAATCGTGATGCTGAGCGCGGTCCTTCTGGGCTGGCCCCTCCCCCTTCTGCCGCTGCATCTTCTGTGGATTAACTTGGTGACAGACGGCTTGCCGGCGCTCGCCCTGGCGACTGACCCGATTGATCCCGGCGTGTTGAATCGCCCACCGCTAAGTTCCCAAGAAGGGTTATTCACTCGGGATTTCATCAAACTAATTCTGTTCACCGGTTTACTGACCGCCGGCGTCACTCTGGGCATGTTTGCCTATGAACTCTACATTAACGACAGCCTTGAGCAAGCCCGCGATGCCGCCTTTACCACCTTGGTGATCGCCGAACTGCTGCGCTCATTCGGCGCTCGGAGCGAGCGGCTCAACCTCTGGCAAATAGGGCTGTTTTCCAATATGCGCTTGTTTCTGATTGTCGCAGTGAGCTTTGCCTTGCAATTGGCGATGCACCATGTCCCCATGCTGCAAGCGCTGCTCCAGATCGGGCCGGTCACACTAAATCAGTGCGCGGCCTGGACCGGGGCTGGATTCATACCGCTGATTGTTCTGGAATTGAGAAAAGTCATCCAACGCCCCCGGGCAAAGAAGGAGAGTAAGACAATGAAAAAATACGTTCACGAAAAAATTTATACCTGTCCCATGCATCCTGAAGTTCGCCTGGAAAAACCGGGAATTGTCCGAAATGCGGGATGGCGCTGGAGCAAGTGGAAAACACGGCTCCCGAAATTCGTACCGAATATGTATGTCCGATGCATCCTGAAATCATCCGCAGTGAGCCGGGCTCCTGTCCCAAGTGCGGCATGGCCCTGGAACCCCGTGACGTTTCAGGGGAGGAAGAGGAAAACCGCGAACTCACCGATATGAGCCGAAGGTTTTGGGTCAGCACCGCGCTGTCGATACCAGTGTTCATTTTGGCGATGGGCCATGACCTGATGCCGGGATTGATTGCCGGCTACTTTTTCAGCCAATGGCTGCAATGGATTGAATTCGCTTTAGCCACACCGGTCGTTTTGTGGGGCGGCTGGCCGTTTTTTCAGCGCGGCTGGCGTTCCATCATCAATCGCAATTTAAACATGTTTACGCTGATCGCATTGGGTATCGGCGTCGCTTGGGGTTACAGCGTGGTCGCAACGGTTGCGCCGGATATTTTCCCGCCCACCCTGCGCAACCCGGACGGCATGGTGGCCGTCTATTTCGAGGCCGCGGCCGTCATTACTGCATTGGTGCTGCTGGGACAAGTGCTGGAATTGCGCGCTCGAAGCCGCACCAATCAGGCTATCAGGATGCTGCTGGAGCTGGCGCCGAAAACAGCGCGTCGGGTGGCAGGCGACGGTAATGAACAAGATATTCCCCTTGAACAGGTACAAGCGGGCGATGTGTTACGGGTCCGGCCCGGCGAAAAAATCCCTGTGGACGGTGTCGTGCAACAGGGCTACAGCAGTGTCGATGAATCCATGGTGACCGGCGAGCCTATTCCGGTGGAAAAAAACGCAGGGGATCGGTTGATAGGAGCCACCGTCAACAGCACCGGCAGTCTGCTAATGATCGCCGAGAAGGTCGGCGGCGAAACGCTGCTGGCCCAAATCGTGAATATGGTCAGCGAAGCACAACGCAGCCGGGCGCCGATCCAGAAACTGGTAGACGTGGTGGCGGCCTGGTTTGTACCGGCCGTTGTCATCATTGCCGTCATTACCTTGATTGTCTGGTGGCAGTGGGGGCCGGAACCGCGATTGGCTCACGCCATAGTTAATGCAGTAGCCGTGCTCATTATCGCCTGCCCCTGCGCCCTTGGTCTTGCCACGCCGATGTCGATTATGGTCGGTACCGGCAGGGGCGCTCAGCTTGGGGTGTTGATTAAAAATGCCGAAGCTCTGGAAGTCATGGAAAAAATAGATACCTTAGTGGTGGATAAAACCGGCACGCTGACGGAGGGTAAACCCCGTCTCATGTCAGTCGTCGCCTGCAAAAACTTTTCCGAAGAAGAAGTGTTGCAGCTCGGTGCAAGCCTGGAACGAGCCAGCGAACATCCGCTTGCCGCCGCCATTGTTAAAGGCGCTGAACAAAAAGGCATCAAGCTGACAGCCGGAGAACAATTTGAATCGGTAACCGGTAAAGGCGTTTGCGGCAGTATTTCAGGCCGCAGGGTTGCGCTGGGTAATTTCCAATTAATGGCAGCGCTAAATATCGATATAACGCCTTTACAAAAACAGGCTGACGAGTTCCGCCTGGAAGGGCAGACTGTCATGTTTGTTGCCGTGGACGGCAAGCTCGGCGGATTTATCAGTGTCGCCGATCCGATCAAATCGTCAACGCCGGCAGCGTTGAAAGACCTGCATGAAGCGGGGATAAAAGTCGTCATGCTGACCGGCGATAACAAAACCACAGCCAATGCAGTGGCGAAAAAACTCGGCATAGACCGGGTCGAAGCGGAAGTGTTGCCTGAACAGAAAACCGCTTTCGTCAAACAATTGCAGGCCGAAGGCCATATCGTGGCAATGGCGGGCGACGGCATCAACGATGCACCGGCATTGGCGCAGGCACACGTTGGTATTGCGATGGGTACAGGCACCGATGTCGCCATGGAAAGTGCGGGCGTCACGCTGGTCAAAGGCGATCTGCGTGGAATCGCCCGGTCGCGGCGTTTGAGCCAAGCCACCATGAGTAATATCCGCCAGAACCTGTTCTTTGCGTTTATTTACAACGCTCTAGGCGTTCCCGTCGCAGCCGGTGTGCTGTATCCGTTTTTCGGCATTTTGCTGTCACCGATGATTGCGGCTGCAGCGATGAGTTTTAGTTCGGTTTCAGTCATCATGAACGCTCTGCGACTGAAAAAACTAGCGCTTTAAAATAAAAAAGGGGCGGAATTACCCGCCCCTTTCCTTTGAAGCTATCGTGATTTTATTTGTTGCCGGCTTTAATGTGCTCTACAGCGGCTTCAGCATGTGCGGTAGCCTTGCCCACATGACCTAAATTACCGTGATCAATAGCTTCTTGCAGTTCCTTAGCGCCAGCGTCTAAGTGGTTTTTGGGCACACCCTTGGCGACTATGGAAGCTGCCAACGTATGATCCAATGCCGCCTTTGCATGCTCGACCAAAACCGGCGCATGACCGGCCTTACCATGGATGACCGCCGTATTGGCGTGCTCCAGCGCTGCCGCAGCATGCTCTTCAGCGAAAACAGAAGTACTTAAAAGAAATAATAAACCTGCACAAATGGATGCCATTTTTTTCATAGTTATCTCCTCAATATTAATGTTTATATTATTTTTAGTAGTCGACTTCACATTTGGACAACCATTGTGACTCGACCCCTATATTTTTACTCCAAGTCATTTTTTTTTCAATATCTACAAACTTTAAAACACATAACTGCACCCTGCCCCCGGCAATTATTAATTAAGGTGCGCCTTAAATTTCTTTAGCCAGTTTTTCAGCATAACCGGTGTAATTGCGCGGCGTTAGTTCCAGCAAGATTGCTTTGGCTTCAGCCGGAATTTCCAGTTTTTCAATAAACGCCTGCATTTGTTCGGGGGTAATGCGCTGGCCTCGGGTCAGTTCTTTTAATTTTTCATAAGGTTTTTCAATGCCGTAACGACGCATCACGGTTTGAATCGGCTCTGCCAGCACTTCCCAGTTGGCATTGAGATCGGCTTCAATCGCTTCGACATTGATCTGCAATTTGGAAATGCCTTTTAAACTGGCCTGAATGGCGATGCTGGTGTGAGCGATGCCGACGCCGATATTTCTCAGCACGGTCGAATCGGTTAAATCCCGTTGCCAGCGCGACACCGGCAATTTTTCCGCCAAAAAGCCGAATATGGCATTGGCTAAGCCTAAATTGCCTTCCGAGTTTTCAAAATCAATCGGGTTGACTTTGTGCGGCATGGTGGAGGAGCCGACTTCACCGGCGATGGTTTTTTGTTTGAAATAGCCCAAGGAAATATAGCCCCAGATGTCGCGGTCAAAATCCAGCAAAATGGTATTGAAACGGGACAGGGCGTGGAAAAATTCGGCAATATAATCGTGCGGTTCAATCTGGATGGTGTAGGGATTAAATTGCAGCCCCAAGGATTCGACAAAGTTTTGGGCAAATTCCGCCCAATCCACATCAGGATAAGCCACGCAATGCGCATTATAATTGCCCACTGCGCCGTTTATTTTGCCTAATAGGGCTACGGCTTGCAGTTGGTCTTGCTGGCGCTGCATACGCGCGGCGACGTTGGCGAATTCCTTGCCGGTAGTGGTCGGCGTGGCCGATTGTCCGTGGGTGCGCGACAACATCGGCTGGTCGGCGGTTTCCACGGCAATGTTTTTGAGCGCGGCGATGCAGTCGCTGATTTGCGCCAGGATCACTTCGCGGCCTTCTTTGAGCATTAACGCGTAAGACAGGTTATTGATGTCTTCGGAGGTGCAGGCAAAATGAATAAATTCACTGACTTTTTCCAGTTCGGCGCAACCGGCAATTTTTTCTTTCAGCAAGTATTCAACGGCTTTGACATCGTGGTTGGTGGTTTTTTCGATGTCTTTGACGCGCTGCGCGTCGGCTTCTGAAAAATCGCTGACGATGTTGTTTAACAGCTGTGTTGCAGCGTCGCTGAACGGGCTGACTTCGGCAATCAGAGGATGATTGGCCAAGGCTTGCAGCCAGCGCACTTCAACGAGCACGCGAAAACGGATCAGGCCGTATTCGCTGAAAATTGGGCGCAGTGCAGCCACTTTGTCGGCATAGCGGCCGTCGATAGGGGAAATAGCGGTTAGGGCAAAATTAGTCATGAGTTTGTCCGAATGTTTTAAGTATGTTGTTATTCGTTAGCTTTGCTTCAGGAACTAGGAACCTGAGTAGGAACGGAATTTGGATTCAATAATCCCGCCGCCCAGACATATCTCACCGTCATAAAAAACGACGGATTGTCCGGGCGTAATGGCTCTTTGCGGTTGATCAAACACAGCTTTGCATCGGTCGTTGCCTATCGGTTCCAAATAGCAGGACTGATCGGCTTGGCGATAGCGGGTTTTAGCGGTGCAGCGTATGGGTTCTGTCAACGGCCGGTTGCTGCACCAATCCAGCTGACTGGCTTCCAGCGTGTTATGCAGCATCAACGGATGATCGTGGCCTTGGCCGACGATCAGGACATTATTTTCCAGATCTTTTTCCAGCACATACCACGGTTCATCCGGCGCATTTTTAACGCCGCCTATACCCAAGCCCTGGCGTTGCCCCAAGGTGTAATACATCAAGCCGTGATGTTTGCCGATAGTATTGGCCTTCCGGGGTGCGCATTTCGCCGGGTTGGGTCGGCAGATAGCGTTGCAAAAATTCGGTGAATTTGCGCTCGCCGATAAAGCAGATACCGGTGCTGTCTTTCTTGCGGCTGTTGGCAAAACCGGCTTTATCGGCCATGGCCCTGATTTCGGGTTTATGCAAATGGCCTATCGGAAACAGGGTGCGCGACAACTGTTTTTGTCCCAGCGTATAAAGAAAATAGCTTTGCTCTTTATTCGGGTCCAGGCCTTTTAACAAAAAGAATTCGCCGTCTTTTTCTGGCGACTCGCGCATAGTGACCTGTGGCGATATATTCCGCGCCCAAATCTTCAATCGCATAATTCAGGAAGGCTTTGAATTTAACGTGTTTGTTGCACAGAATATCGGGATTAGGAGTGCGGCCTGCTTTAAATTCAGACAGGAATACTTCAAATACCTCGTCCCAGTATTCGGCGGCAAAATTCACGGTTTTTAATTCGATGCCCAATTTGTCGCAAACCTGCTGCGCGTCGGCGAGATCTTCCATCGCCGTACAGTACTCGGTGCCGTCGTCTTCTTCCCAGTTTTTCATAAACAAACCGGTGACTTGATGGCCTTGCTCCAAAAGCAGCAAAGCGGTTACCGAAGAATCGACACCGCCGGACATGCCGACGATTACTTTTTTACTCATGGTCAAGATCGATAAATGATTTAAGCAAGGATAAAGGGTAGCGTTGCCCGCTGAGATATTCGTCTATGCTAATAAGCACTAAAGGACTACGCAAACGATGCCGCTCTGCTTCGATTTCGTCGCGCGTTAACCAGTGAGCGGCGACGATGCCGTCATCCAGTTGTTGGTCCGGGTTATGCGAATGGCAGCGGCCGGAAAAACAGACTCTGACAAAGCTGGGAAAATCAGGATTTTTTCGCCAAAGTTGGATGGAAACAATGTGCTCCGGCTCAAACTGCCAGGCGGTTTCTTCCAGCACTTCACGCTTGACCGCGGCAATCAGATCTTCGCCTTCTTCAAGATGCCCGGCAGGTTGATTGAATTGAAGTCCATTGGCAGGTTTCTTCTTCTACGAGTAAAAACCGTTGGTCTTGTTCAATAACTGCGGCAACTGTAACGTGTGGCTTCCAAACCATTGACAAAATTCCGACTGTATAAAGCTGATATTTTACTAGATTTGGAGATATTATGCTGGTAAAAAAAGCTACAGGAAGAAAGATACAAGGTGCGTGTTAATCTTTCTATGCGCCTTGTTTATTTTGTTGAAACATAAGAGTTGAAATTCACCAGGATTGGCACTATGTTAAGTGCTTAAATATTTTACTATTGCAATTATGTCCGATTTTGATCCCTACAAAGATAAAGATGGCGGCTTGGCTGTTCAGGAAGCCAAGCCTAAATTAAAAAGACCGCCTTTATACAAGGTGATCTTGTTAAATGACGATTTTACGCCCATGGATTTTGTAATTGAGATTTTGATGGATTTTTTTGCCATGTCTGAAGAAAAGGCGACTCAGGTGATGCTGCAAGTACATACGCAAGGGGTTGGTGTATGCGGGACGTATTCTAAAGATGTTGCTGAAACCAAGGTATATATAGTTAATGACTATTCACGAGAGCATCACCATCCGTTGATGTGCTCGATGGAAGAAGTGTAGGTTGGAGAGCTTATGTTAAGTAAAGAACTTGAAATTACGTTAAATAATGCCTTTAAAAATGCGCATGATAAGCGGCATGAATTTATCACGGTTGAGCATTTGCTGCTGGCATTGCTCGAAAATGCGTCTGCGCAACCGATTTTGATAGCCTGCGGTTGCGATATTAAGGCGCTACGCGGCCAGTTGACGCAATTTATCGATGAAACCACATCGCTGATTCCGATGGGCATCCAGCGGGAAACCCAACCTACTTTGGGATTTCAGCGGGTGCTGCAACGCGCTGTTTTTCATGTGCAGGCATCCGATAAAAAGGAAGTTTCCGGCGCCAATTTATTTGTCGCCTTATTCAGCGAACAGGATTCCCACGCGGTTTATCTGTTAAATAAACAGGATATTTCAAGACTGGATGTGGTCAATTACCTGGCTCACGGCATTTCAAAAATTGATCCTGAAAACGATTCGACAAATAACCGGCCACCGGAATCAGGCAATCCTGATGCCGAAGCTTCAGGCAGCCCGCTGGATAAATACGCCACCAATCTGAATGAAGAAGCCTTAAAAGGCCGAATCGATCCGTTAATCGGCAGGGACGCGGAGGTTGAGCGCACCATTCAAACGCTGTGCCGCCGCCGTAAAAACAATCCTTTGCTGGTCGGTGAAGCGGGCGTTGGCAAAACGGCTATCGCAGAAGGCTTGGCGAAACGGATTGTTGAAGAGCAAGTGCCGGACGTTCTGATGAACAGCGTGATTTATTCGCTGGATTTGGGCGCACTGGTTGCCGGCACCAAATACCGGGGCGACTTTGAAAAACGGCTTAAAGCGCTGTTAACTCAACTCAATAAAGAACCTGACTCGATCCTGTTTATCGATGAAATCCACACCATTATCGGGGCAGGTTCAGCTTCCGGCGGGGTGATGGATGCGTCCAATTTGATCAAACCGGCGCTGGCTTCAGGCCAATTGCGCTGCATAGGCTCGACCACTTATCAGGAATATCGCGGCGTTTTCGAAAAAGATCACGCCCTGGCCCGAAGATTCCAAAAAATTGATGTTCTTGAGCCTTCCGTTGAAGACACCATCCTGATTCTGAAAGGACTTAAATCGCGTTTTGAAGAGCATCATGACGTTAAATATTCCACCGAAGCATTACGCGTGGCGGCGGAATTATCGGATCGCTATATTACCGACCGGCATTTGCCCGACAAAGCCATTGATGTGATTGATGAAGCAGGCGCAAAACAACGCATGACCGCCGAGGCCGATCGCAAACAGCTTATCGACGTTGCCGAAATAGAAGACATCGTCTCAAAAATCGCCAGAGTGCCTGCAAAATCGGTATCTTCCAATGACATAGACAAGCTCGGCTAATCTGGAAAAGAATCTGAAAATGCTGGTGTTCGGACAGGACGAGGCAATTTCGGCGCTGGCATCGGCCATAAAATTATCCCGCGCAGGTCTTAGGGATACTCAAAAAACTATCGGTTCATTCCTGTTTGCCGGGCCTACCGGCGTAGGTAAAACCGAAGTGACGCGGCAATTGGCTAAGGTGTTGGGCGTGGAATTGATCCGCTTTGACATGTCCGAGTACATGGAACGGCATACCGTTTCCAGACTGATAGGCGCGCCTCCAGGCTATGTAGGCTTTGATCAGGGCGGTTTGTTAACCGAGACAGGTTACCAAGCATCCCCATGCGGTATTGCTGCTGGACGAATTGGAAAAAGCCCATCCTGATGTATTCAACCTGTTGTTGCAGGTGATGGATCACGGCTCATTGACCGACAATAACGGCCGCAAGGCGGATTTCCGCAACATCATTCTGGTGATGACCACCAATGCAGGAGCGGAGGAAGGCAGCCGCGCCTCTATTGGTTTTACCCATCAGGATCATGCCACCGACAGTTTGAAGGTTATCGAAAAAGGCTTCTCGCCCGAATTTCGCAACCGTCTGGACGCCATCATCCAGTTCAAACCGCTTGGATATTTCAATCGTCGGTCATGTGGTTGATAAATTCATCTTTGAATTGGAAGCCTTGCTGGCAGACAAACATGTGACGCTGGCATTGGATGCCGATGCCCGGTTATGGCTGGCTGAAAACGGCTGCGATCCCAAAAATGGGAGCCAGACCGATGGCGCGACTCATTCAAGAGAAAATCAAGAAACCGCTGGCTAATGACTTGCTGTTTGGCGAATTGGCGCACGGCGGGCATGTGCGAATTTACGTGAAGGATAATGAACTGAACTTCGCTATAGAAAGCACTGAGTTGATTGTTCCTGAAGCCAATTTTTAATACGGCGGAAACGTCAAGAAGCTTGCGTTACAAATCTGTCTGGAACAGATTTGCATTTACCCGAAGGGCGTCAGGCAGGATAGCCTGACGTTAATCCTGTTGATAACGGGATTAACGCATACGGAATGTGATACGACCTTTGGTTAAATCGTAGGGAGTCATTTCAACTTTAACGCTGTCCCCGGTAAGAATGCGGATGTAATGTTTGCGCATTTTTCCTGAGATATGTGCAGTCACGATATGACCGTTTTCCAATTCGACGCGGAACATGGTATTAGGAAGCGTATCAATCACCTTCCCTTCCATTTCAATTTGATCTTCTTTAGCCATTTATAATAGTCCTGGTAGTTAAAGCCGCCAATAATAACATAATCGCGTTTTTAACAACAGAAGTGTATAGGGCGAATGGTGCATTTGCTATTCAACAGCGTATATATCACTCTAAAATCGATTATTGTTAAAACGTTTTTAGGATAAATGGCCTAACTTCTTTTATCAATCGGTGCCATTACCTATCCGGTGAGTCCTATTATTTGACACCTCGCCAAAGCCACAGGATTTATGTGTATCGATTACCGAGCAGCCATCAACCAATTTAAAAAACTCACTTTCCGCAAAAATATCTGCGTTGTTCTCAACCCTGTCCAGATAGGTTTTACCTTCCAGATGATCGAATTCATGCTGAAAAATTCTCGCCACAAACCCGCTTAGCTCTGGTCTCCACCGAGCCGCCTTGTTGATCGGTATAACTGAATCTTTATTTCCCGATACCTCGGCACCAACGCGCGTATGCCAGGAATACTCAAACACCCTTCCCAATCCTTTTCTCGCGTTTCCGACAAGATTTCAAAACCAGGGTTAATCATCACCGTCGGTTCCATCAACGGTGCCGATGGATAACGCGGCGTAGGCCGCGAGGCGACAATAATAATCCGTTTTGATTCGCTGATTTGGGGCGCAGCAATGCCAACGCCGGAAGTCGCTGCCAGAGTACTCTGCATGTCTTCAATGATCCGCGTAATTTCGGCATCATGCACATCAGCAACGGCTTCGGCTTGCCGCCTGAGCACCTGATCGCCTAACTGGGCAATATCTCGCAAACTCTGCTCATTGCAATTCCTGCATAAGCACCGTCTGGGCCTGAATCGGTTCTTCAGTCTCGGTTTTTTGCAACTGTTGATAGCTGCCGTCCGGCTGCAAAATCCAGGCTTGGGTGTTATCTTTTAAATACAAATTCAGATCCTGCAAAATCCGGTTTTGCAGTTTCTTGCTTTCAATCGGAAAACAGATTTCAACACGCCGGAACATATTGCGATTCATTAAATCCGCGCTGGATGCGTAAACTTCCCTGTCGCCGCCATTTTCAAACGCATAAACCCGCGCATGCTCCAAAAACCGTCCGATGATGGAGCGCACTTCTATATTTTCAGACACGCCTGGAATGCCCGGCCTTAAACAACAGACACCCCTGACAATCATTTTAACTTCAACCCCGGCCTGTGACGCACGATAAAGCGCCTGGATAGATTGCTCCTCAACAACGGCATTCACCTGAATAATGATTTTTGCCGGTTTGCCGTTTTTGGCATGGCGTATTTCCCGCTCAATTTTCTCCATCAAGCCGCTATGCAAGGTGAACGGCGATTGCAGCAATTTATTCAGTTTGGTTACCTTGCCCAAACTGGTCAGCTGGGCAAATACGCGCCGCACATCTTCGCCCAATTCCTTATCGCAGGAAAACAAGCCGTAATCGGTGTAAATCTGCGCCGTTTTCGGATGATAGTTGCCGGTGCCCAGATGCACGTAATTGCGCAATTCCTTGCCCTCCCTTCTTAACACCAGACACATTTTGGCATGGGTTTTATAACCCACCACGCCATAAACCACATGCACGGCGGCTTCCTGTAATTTGGAGGCCAAATCGATATTGGCTTTCTCGTCAAATCGCGCCCTCAGTTCGATCACCACCGTCACTACCTTGCCGGTTCTCGCCGCCTTGATCAAGGCGCTGACGATAGGCGAATCGGCACCGGTACGATACAGCGTTTGCTTAATGGCCAGCACGTCAGGAGAAACGGCCGCCTGGCGAATAAACTCAACGACCGGCGAAAAAGACTCGAACGGGTGATGCAGCAAAATATCGTGGCGTCTGATCGCGGCAAAAATGTCTTTGCTGCGCTCCAGTTGTTGCGGCACAGTGGGCTTAAAGGAGGGAAATTTAAGATCAGGCCGACCGATCAGACCATTAATTTCCTGAATCCTGTTCAGGTTGACCGGCCCGTCAACCAAATACAAACGATCGCGGGTCATTTCAAAACGATCCAGCAAGAAGATGACCGTTTCATCCGGGCAGTTGGCGTCAATCTCCAGGCGCACTTCATCGCCGTAATTACGCATCGCCAGCTCGCCTTCCACCGCCAGCAATAAATCGTCAATGGCATCGTCATCGACAAAAAAATCGCTATTCCGGGTGACCCGGAATTGATAACAGCCTTTGACATTCATGCCGTTAAATAACTGATCGACAAAGGCATGAATAATCGATGACAAAAATACAAAATCGGCCGGCCCGCTACCGGTCAAATCGGCAGGCAGTTGAATGATGCGCGGCAAGGCTCTCGGCGCCTGCAAAATAGCCCGGCCACTGTTTCGTGCCGAATGCATCCTTTCCGGTCAACGAAATAATGAAATTCAAACTCTTGTTGAGAATACGGGGAAACGGGTGGGCGGAATCGAGTCCAACCGGCGTTAAAATCGGCAGCAACTCGTCATTAAAATAGGCTTCCAGCCATTTGAGTTGCGCTTCCGACCATTCCTTGCGTCGAATAAAACGAATATTTTCTTCGGCCAGCTTTGGAATCAGAATCTCATTAAGAACCTTGTATTGCTCGTCAACCAGCTGATGGGCATGAACGGCAATCAGCTCCAACTGGTCATTCGGCGTTAAACCATCCTGTCCAACGGCTTTCGGATCGATGGCCGCCATCTGGATAACACTGGCGACACGCACCTCGAAAAACTCGTCAAGATTGGAGCATGAAATGCACAGATAATTAAGCCGTTCAAGCAGCGGCACCTTTTCATCTTTAGCCTGCGCCAGAACTCGCTTGTTGAACTCCAACAAGCTCAGTTCGCGATTAATATAAAGTTCCGGTTTTTGAAGATCGATTGGATCTTCTGTTTCGTTTATGTCCATGTTGTACTCAGTCATTTAAGGGCACATTGCTACCATTATTCAACCCCAGCCCAATTCAATAAAAGTGCGCGATGCGCACCCTACCCTCTTTTCCCCTGCAAGCCTCCGGTATGCAGTGCAATAATACGCTGACCGGGCTTAAAATAGTCTTTTTTGATTAAATCATAGATGGCGTACATCATTTTCCCGGTATACACCGGCTCAAGAGGAATTGTAGTTTTTAATTCGAAGTCTTCAATAAATGCACTTAATTCAGCGGTGCTTTTGGCAAAACCGCCAAAATGATAATCCAAGTTTATCTGCCAGTTATTACGTGGTTGTGACAACATGGCCTCAATCTCCGCCGTTAAAAATCCGGCGTGTTTTAATGCGGCAAAACCCAGCACTGACGCCTGCTCCGAAGCTACAGCATCGACAATGCCGGCCAGAGTCGTACCGGTTCCGCAAGGGACGCAAACCGTATCGTATGGAATAGCTATTTCGGCAACCAGCTCGGCTACCCCTTTCAACGCCAATGGCTGCGCCCCGCCTTCCGACAGCCAGTATTGCCGTGGCGTTAAGCCGGGTAAGTCATGCCAGTTTTTGTATTGCCTGAGCAGCCTGTAATCGGAACGGGAGACAAATCTCAGCTCCATACCCCACGCTTTCATATCCAGCAATGTCGGCGTCAATGTTTCGGGCTGCTCGCCGCGCACCAGCCCGATGGTTTTTAATCCCAACACCTTACCTACGTAAGCCAACGCATGCAGATGATTGGAATAAGCGCCGCCCATGCTGATGAGGGTGTCCGAGCCTAGCGACAGGGCATGATCGAGTATGTATTTAAGTTTGCGCCATTTATTGCCGGAAATAACCGGATGCAACAAATCATCCCGCTTCATCCGCAGATCGATTTGGTATTGCGAAAGCAACGGATCGTCAATCTTTGTTAGAATCGACGGCTTGAAGGTTTTTTCCAGTTTTATCAGTTCGGGGTGCATATGTGTGGACGTTATAACTTGATCGCAACCGGGCAGCAGATTATGGATCATTTCGGATTGCTGAGTTTACCCGCACACAAACCGGACTACAACATTCCGCCGGGGCAAAAAATTCTCACCGTCGTGCAAATGGAAGACGGCGGCAACAGGGCCGTTCATCTGCACTGGGGATTGATTCCATCATGGTCGAAAGACCACGCAATTTCCAGCCACTTGATCAATGCCAGGGCGGAAACGCTGACTGAAAAACCGTCGTTTAAAAATGCTTACCGGCATCGACGCTGCCTGATTCCAGCTACCGGTTTCTTTGAGTGGCAGAGTACCGGTCACGCCAGCTCCCGCCCGGCCGGCGATAAACGCAAACAACCCTACCACATACACCAGCCGGATCATGCTTTATTCGCTTTTGCCGGTATTTGGGAGCACTGGGAACACGATCAGGAGACGGTTTATTCATGCGCGATTATCACCGCTGCTGCCAACGGCAAAATAGCACCTATTCATGACCGAATGCCGGTGATTATCGCGCCCGATGATTACGATCGCTGGCTGGACAAGAAAACCGCAGTTGTCGAAATGGCGAATTTTTTAGCCGCCGATGTTTACCGCGATATGTTGACAACTCCTATCAGTACACGAGTCAACAATCCGCTGCATAATGATGAAAGTTGTTTAAGGTAACAGCAGCCGGAAACGCCTGTTCTTGCCTAAGCTCGAACAGGCGTTTCCAACCAACTACTTTTTATTGGATTTAGTAGCCGACTCTTCGGCAATCAGCTCGGGGTTATAGGATTTATAATCCGGCGCTATGCTGATCAATACCGTCAACAATGCTGCAACATAAGGAACTGCCTGCACCGAAAGAATCGCTATCCACAATCTGCCGCTAAAATTGTCGAAATGTTCCAGGGATGCCATCATTCCGATCGCCACGCTCAATAAAGTCAACAACAGCAGTTCCTGCCTGATGGTGAATAATCCGACAAATAAAGCGCTGTGCTGTTCAAACTTGGGTGTGCGCATAAATGGCTTGCCCGAGGTAAACAGGCCCTGCAATGTGCCTTTGGCGACAGTATGCGTTAAGGACAATCCGGACAGCGATGCGCCTAATGATTGCCAGACGGAACATGGAACACGGGCTTGGTATAACCATAAGCCCCGGATAATTTTAAAACTGAATATGCCCACCGTCGGCAATAAAAAGGCATTGGCAGGGAGTTCGCTATTTATCCGCACCCCGAAATCAATCGCTCCATTTGCTATCCAGCTGGAGATTGGATCGTAAAGAATCACACCAGTCAAAATCAAGCTGGTGCAGGTAAAGACCAAGGCCAGCGCATCGGAAAACCACGGCAACCATCCGGCGATAAAATAATACTTCTGAGCAGGCGTCAACTTGGGCTCCTTAGAGGGCAAAAAGCTGCGCCAATGCGCCTTGATGATTTGCATCGCGCCATAAACCCAGCGATAGCGTTGAGTCATGTAGCCGGACATGGTGTCGGGCATAACGCCTTTTCCAAATGAATCTTTGACGTAAACCGAATCATAGCCCGCTTCATACAGACGCAAACCCAGCTCGCTGTCTTCACAGATACACCATTCCGACCAGTTACCCACTTCCAGCAACGCGGACTTCCTGATCATAGTCATCGTGCCGTGCTGGATAATGGCGTTGTATTCGTTCCTTTGCACCATGCCGATATTGAAAAAGCCGGCATATTCCCAGTAACAAAACGATTTAAAGGCACTTTGGTCGCGGTCGCGATAATCCTGCGGCGATTGGATGAAACCGACATTTTCGTTGTCGAAATAAGGCACCATGCAGTTAAGCCAGTCGGGCGACAGGATATAATCGCTGTCGATTACCGCGATAATTTCAGCGTCGGGAGCCGTTTGCTCGAGCGCATGATTAATCGCACCCGCTTTAAAGCCGGGCCAATTTTCCAAATGGAAGAACCTGAACTTCGGCCCCAGCCGTTCGCAATCGGCTTTGACCGGCTCCCAAACCGCCGGATCTTTGGTGTTGTTGTCCATCACCAGGACTTCCAGATTGGGATAATCCACTCTGTCCAAAGCCTCCAACGTCATCCGCACCATCTCGGGCGGCTCATTATGGATCGGCAAATGCAGCGACACCTTGGGATATTTAAAGTCCGGGGACGGCTTAAGCGGCTGAAAAGTCCTGGCCGTTTTCCGGTGCCAGATGACTTCGGCTATTTCCAGACTTTCTATTAATAGGATGACTGCCGCCAAAACCTGCATCAATATCAGGATGCCCCAAAATACGATGGTCAAGTTGGTTTGGTATTGCTGTGCGCCAATCGACACAGACCAGAAAATCGTTGATGCGGCAAGATTGGCAATCAGGCCGAAAAACAGCAATCCCGGCAATTTCATGCTGCTGCGGGTAAATAAAAACAAAGCCATTAACACGACGCTGAAAATCAGCCGCGCCGGGTGCCCAATGCTCCCAGTTAGGCATCGCAATAACATCGCTATCCATCGGATATTTGGCTTGTCGATCCGCATTAAAAATGCCCCAGTAAGCCCCGGCGGAGCCTTCCAAAGACATTTTCCAGGGTTGGTCGAACGCCTCTACAATATAGTAAGTGACTTTTTCAGCATCGGCCCGGATTCAGAAATTCGCGCAGGAATTTTGCCTGATTGGATACCGATGCCGTCGCATGCTTGAAAGGCTGACCGTCAGAAGGCCAGCCGACTTCGGTAATAACGATAGGTTTATTCGGATAAGCTTTTTGCACTTCGTGATAACGTTCAAAAACATAATCAACCGCATCTTCAGCCGCAATACCTTCCCAGTACGGCAGTATATGTACGGCGATGAAATCGACTTCAGCAACAAGCTCAGGATGCTTAAGCCAGATATCCCAAGTTTCTGATGTACTTACCGGCCGCCATGTGTTTCGTTTGACTTCCCGAATATATTCGATCAGTTGTTTGAGCGCATTATCAAAGGTATCGTCGGGAGCGCCTTCCGGTACGCCTCGGTCTCGGCACGGAGCAAAACCTCATTGCCCACCATAACACGGACGATCTTGGGATTATTCTGCCGGCTGACATTTAGTAAGGTTTCGATTTCTTGCCGATTCTTTTCACAATTATTATCTACACTGCAATATTGATCCCAATGAGTTTTACACCCTTCATCGCCCTCGCTGCATGCATCTTCCTTCTTCTTTTCGCAATCCTTATAACAATGATTAATCCAAGCTCCCACCGTCGTATTCAGATTACGCTTGGCAGCCAACTCAGGAATCTTGTCCAGTCCTTTAAGCACACTGTATGTACGCACTGCGTGAACCTTATTGGACAAGCAAACTCAAGTCGCTGTCAAATCGGCCTCGCTGGTAATGAGTCTTGTTTTGTGGCGTGTCCTCCTTTCTCTTGGGGTCGAAGGTGACGCCCATCGTGGTTTTGGTCCAAGGTTGCAATTGCAAGGGGTTGTTAACATAACTCCAAATACTGAAGTTAAGGAAGACGATTAGAGCGAGTGCAATGACAGTAACTATCTTGGTTTTCATTTAGAGTGCTCGATTGTTCTGCTGGACGGTGAAAAATAGTTGTTTGATTAAGGATTTTAAAAAGTATACGGCTTAGACTTATTGCTTAAATCATAAGAAGATCAATGCTTTATTTAGAAGGATTAAGCGACAGAATGCCTGATGTAGCGGCTATTTTACACAGGTTCTAAAGCCGACAAGAATTTATTTAATCGGCCGAGGTTCGGGATAAATCCTGACCTTGTAGCGGTCGTTTAATTCTGCTGTTTGCTAAACCAAGCGCTTCTTGCCTACAGGGCAGTTATTGCTCCATGTAGGCAAGAAGCGGAATTACTTTATTTTTTTATATAAAGATCGGTAATCGAGCCGGTGATCATTTCGGCGGCGAACGCGAAAGTCTCGGATAACGAGGGATGTGGGTGGATAGTCAAACCGATGTCTTCGGCATCCGCGCCCATTTCCAGAGCCAGTACCGCTTCGGCAATTAATTCGCCCGCATTGGGGCCGACCATGCCTGCGCCGAGTATTCTGCCGGTTTCCTTTTCGCAGAGTATTTTGGTCAAGCCTTCCTTGCGTCCCAAGACTTAACGAGCGCCCGCTGGCCGCCCATGGGAAAACGGCTTTGTCATAGTCTATGCCCTGTTGTTTGGCCTGATTTTCGGTCAAGCCCATCCAGGCTACTTCGGGATCGGTATAGGCAACAGCAGGAATGGTCAAGGCATCGAATCCGGCTTTATGACCGGCGGCAACTTCGGCGGCAACTTTGCCTTCGTGAGAGGCCTTATGCGCCAGCATCGGGTTTCCGGCTATATCGCCGATGGCGAATATATGCGGAACGTTGGTGCGCTGCTGCTTATCGACGGCGATAAAACCGAGCTTCATCGACATTAACGCCGGCCAGCTCTGCGCCGATCAGCTTGCCGTTAGGTCTGCGCCCTACGGCGACCAAGACCGCATCGAATAAGTCCGATTCAGGCGCGCCTTTGCCTTCGAAACGAAACTTTCAGGCCGTCTTTGTCCGCTTCAATGGAAGTAACCTTCGTTTCCAGCCAGATGTTTTTGTATTGCTTTTTAATGCGTCGGTACAACGGGGTAACCAAGTCGTTATCGCAGCCTGGAATGATCTGATCCATCAGTTCGACCACGCTGATTTCCGATCCCAACGCATGATAAACCGTCGCCATTTCCAGCCCGATGATGCCGCCGCCGACGATCAACAGTTTTTTGGGGATTTCTTTTAATTCCAGCGCATCGGTCGAATCCCATAAACGCGGATCGTCATTCGGGAAAACCGGGATTTTAGTCGGATGCGATCCGGCGGCAATAATCGCCTGATCGAAGCTGACGGTTTTAACGCCGGTTTCGGTTTTCACCTCGACCGTGTTGGCCGAAGTAAATCTGCCCAGCGCCCTGAATCAAGGTTATTTTGCGCTGTTTTACCAATCGGGCAAGACCATCAACCAGCGCCTTGGTACACACTTTCTTTCCAGGCGCGAATTTTGTCTATATCAAAACTCGGCTTGCCGTAACTGAGGCCGTGCTGCTCGAACTCATCGACTTCGTGAATGATCTGCGCGACATGCAGCAGGGCTTTGGACGGAATGCAGCCGACATTAAGACACACGCCGCCAAGAGCCGGATAGCGTTCGACCAATACCACTTGCTTGCCTAAATCGGCGGCGCGAAACGCCGCCGTGTAACCGCCGGGGCCGCCGCCCAATACCAGAACTTCCGCATGTATAGCAGACTCATTAACCGCTGGATTAGCATCCATATTATTTCCTTCAGGTAAAAGTAAAATTAAAGTAACGGCAATTTATTAATTGAACACGGATGCCAAAAGTAGGCGCCTCTAGGCGACGCGGATTAAACGGATTTAAACGGATTTGATTTTTTGAACTAACAAAAATCCAGTTTATCTGTGTTTATCAGTCAAATCAGTGTCATCCGTGTTCCATTTTTTAAAGCAACAACCGGCGAATGTCGCCCAAATACTGTTTGACGGCAGCCATGAAACGCGCGCCTTCCGCGCCGTCGATCACCCGATGGTCGTAAGTCAGGTCGAGCGGCAACATCAGGCGCGGTATAAATTCCTTGCCGTCCCAGACCGGTTGCATTTTGGCGCGGGTAACGCCGAGTATCGCCACTTCCGGGGCATTGACGATCGGCGTAAAAGCCGTGCCGCCGATACCGCCAAGGCTGGAAATGGTGATGCAGCCGCCTTGCATTTCGGCAGGCATCAACTTGCCCAGACGGGCTTTGTTGCTTTTTTCGGCCAGTTCGGCAGTTAATTCATTGATGCCTTTGCGGTTCACATCGCGCAGCACCGGCACCACCAAACCGTTGGGCGTATCGACCGCGATACCGATATTGAAATATTTCTTGAATATCAGTTTTTCGCCATCGGCAGACAGCGATGCATTGAATTGCGGGAACTGTTCCATCGCAGCAACCAGCGCCTTGATGATGAACATCAGACCGGTGATTTTGACGTCATCCTTGGATTTTTCGGCATTCAGCGCAACGCGGAACGCTTCCATTTCGGTGATGTCGGCTTCGTCATGGTAGGTGACCATCGGCAGGTTCAGCCACACGCGGCTTAAGTTTTGCCCGGTCAGCCGTTTGATCTTGCTGAGCTTTTGCTCTTCTATCTCGCCGAACTGGGAAAAATCGACCGCCGGCATGGCCGGGATTCCGCTGCCGCCTTGCCCTGCGCCTTCAGCCATGACCTTCTTGACGAAGTTTTTCACATCGTCTTTTAAGATGCGTCCTTTGCGGCCGCTGCCGGCGGTTATTTTGTGTATATCAACGCCCAGCTCGCGGGCAAAAAGCCGGACGGCCGGTGTGGCGTGAGCCGCTGTGGGTTGACGCACTGCTAACCGGGGCTTCCGGCACTGGGTTCAGGCGCAGCGACGGCCGGTTGAGTGACGGGTTCCGGCGCTTTTTCCACCGGAGCAGGCGCAACTGCTTGTTGTACCGGTTCTGCCGGTTTCGCCTGCGCTAACCTGCTTCGTCACTTGCCAATACCGTCGCAATCAACGTCCCTTCAGAGACCTTATCGCCGGGCTTGATAAACACTTCCTGCACCGTACCTGCCGCACTGGAGGGTAAATCCATGCTGGCTTTGTCGGTTTCAAGCACAGCCAGGGTTTGTTCCAGTTTTACCTCGTCGCCCGGTTTAACCAATACGTCTACGACATCGATATCTGCGACATTGCCGACATCGGGAACCTTAATTTCAATCAAAGAAGCCATTATTGCATTCCTTCCGTTAAATTAGCCAGGGAGCTGTTGCATCAGGATTTATGCCGTATTTGGCAATCGCCACATCCACTTTGGCGGCATCGAACTGCCCCAGGTCTGCCAGGCTCTTTAGCGCCGCAATCGTCACATGGTAGCGGTCTACCTCAAAAAACCGGCGCAGATTTTCGCGCGTATCGGAACGGCCGAAACCGTCGGTACCCAGCACCGTATAAGGGGCGGAAATATAAACTGCGAATCTGTTCGGCAAAGGCGCGGGTATAATCGCTGGCGGCGATCACCGGGCCTTCCGCTTTGGCAAGACAATGCGCGACATGCGGATTGCTTGGGTGTTTCGGTAGGATGCAGACGATTCCAGCGCTCGCAGAATTGACCGTTTCTGGCCAGTTCGGTAAAGCTGGTGCAGCTCCATAAATCGGCTTCCACGCCCCAGTCCTTGCTCAATAATTCCGCGGCCGCTTCGACTTCGCGGAAAATCGATCCCGAACCCAGTAACTGCACGCGCGGCGCTTTCTTTTTAGCGCCTTTCTTGAAACTGTACATGCCTTTGAGTATATCCAGCTCCGCACCTTTAGGCATCGCAGGATGGGCATAGTTTTCGTTCATGACGGTGATGTAATAGAAAACATCTTCCTGTTCGACATACATGCGGCGCAAGCCGTCCTGAATGATCACCGCCAGTTCATAGGCATAAGTCGGATCGTAGGACACGCAGTTGGGTACGGTTGCCGACATCAAATGGCTGTGACCGTCTTCATGTTGCAGACCTTCGCCGTTCAGCGTGGTTCTGCCCGCCGTGCCGCCCATTAAAAAGCCTCGGGTGCGTTGATCGGCGGCCGCCCAGATTAAATCGCCAACGCGTTGGAAACCGAACATCGAATAGTAAATAAAGAACGGGATCATCGGCACGTTGTGGGTCGAATACGAGGTACCCGCCGCAATCCAGTCGCACAAACCGCCCGCTTCATTGATGCCTTCCTGCAATACCTGGCCGTGCTTGTCTTCCTTGTAGAACATCAATTGATCGGCATCTTGCGGGGTATACAGCTGCCCAACCTGAGACCAGATGCCCAGCTGACGGAACATGCCTTCCATACCGAAGGTTCTGGATTCGTCGGGAACAATCGGCACGACGCGTTTGCCGATATTTTCATCTTTGACCAGGATATTAAGCAGACGCACAAAAGCCATGGTCGTGGAGATTTCGCGACCTTCGCCGCTGGCTTCCAGCAACGGTTTGAAATCGTTTAATACCGGCACATCCAAGGCGTAAGACTTTGCTCTTCTGGCCGGCAAATGGCCGCCCAGTACGCTACGGCGTTTTTGCATATACTCCAGTTCTTTTGAGCCTTCCGGGAAGGTCAGATAAGGCAACTCGTTCAGTTCCTCATCAGTCACCGGCAACGCATAACGGCTGCGAAAGTTGCTTAACGAACTGGGGCTCATTTTCTTCTGTTGATGGGATATGTTCTGGGCTTCCCCGGAATCGCCCATGCCGTAGCCTTTAATGGTTTTAGCCAGAATGACGGTGGGTTGGCCCTTATGATTTACCGCCGCATGGAAAGCGGCAAAAACCTTGACCGGATCATGCCCGCCGCGATTAAGCTCATAGATGTCGCGATCCGACCAGTCGGAGACCATGGCTTTTAATTCCGGGGTATTAAAGAAATGTTCGCGCACATAAGCGCCGTCTTTGGCCTTGAAGGTTTGATAATCGCCGTCGACACAGGACATCATGCGGGCTACCAACAGCCCGTCTTTATCGCGAGCCAGCAACGCATCCCAGCGCTGGCCCCAGACCAGCTTGATTACATTCCAACCGGCGCCGCGAAACTCGCTTTCCAGGTCCTGAATAATCTTGCCGTTGCCGCGCACCGGTCCGTCCAGACGTTGCAGGTTGCAGTTGATCACAAAGATGAGATTATCCAGCTTTTCCCGTCCGGCCATACCGATCGCACCCAACGATTCGGGTTCATCCGTTTCGCCATCGCCAAGAAAGCTCCAGACTTTGCGATTTGAGGTATCGGCGAAACCGCGGTCCTGCAAATAGCGCATAAATCGCGCCTGATAAATAGCCATGATCGGGCCAAGACCCATCGAAACCGTCGGGAACTGCCAGAAATCCGGCATCAACCAAGGATGCGGATAAGACGATAAGCCGTTACCGCCTACTTCCTGACGAAAGTTATCCATCTGTTCGAGCGATAACCGTCCCAGCAAAAAGGCGCGAGCATAATCGCCCGGCGTTAAATGGCCTTGGGTAAAAATCAAGTCGCCGCCATGTTGATCCGAAGGCGCATGCCAGAAATGGTTATAGCCGACATCGTATAAAGTCGCCGCCGAAGCGAAGCTGGCGATATGACCGCCGACATTGGTGTGCTTGTTAGCCCTTAACACCATCATCATCGCATTCCAGCGCACATAAGCGCGGATCTTGTGCTCTATGGTTACGTCGCCGGGAAACTGCGCCTGTTGCGAGACGGGAATGGTATTGATATAGGCGGTGTTGGCGCTGAAAGGGATGTCGAATCCCGCATGCCGGGTTACCGCAACCAACTGCTCAATCAGGAAGTGTACTCGCTCGCTGCCCTCGTGCTCCAAAACGGCTTGCAGCGCTTCAATCCACTCCCTGGTTTCCGCTGGATCGACATCATTTTGTCCGGTGATTGTTGAGTTTAAACTGTTGGTCATTGATTGATCCTGTTACGACGAGTAGGCATGGATTAAAAATGTGAGTTGGTTTTTTACCCATAGGGCGCAAGAGCGTAAAGCAACCCGGCATTCTACTAAAATAGTGAAAACAAGGCCAGAAACACTCTGGTTATTGCGCATAGTATAAACAATGCCGGGGGGGCAATGCACCCGTTTTAGTCATTTTGATGCGTAATTCAGGATACCGGATTCGGGCTGCGCGGGTCAGATGTTTGTTTTTTTGCAGCATGGCGGTTTATCATAGATAACGTAATCACGTAGCCTCGAAAAACCGGACTGACGATTTTTCACCCTCAACACTCACCTTAAATTAATCAAACATGGATTTAATATTAACGCTGAAAACTATCATTCTGGGCATTGTTGAAGGTCTGACCGAATTTTTACCGGTTTCCAGTACCGGGCATTTAATTCTGGTCGGCGACTTGCTGAACTTTAATGATGACAAGGGCAAGTTATTTGAAATCGTTATCCAGGTCGGCGCGATCCTGGCGGTGTGCTGGGAATACCGCGCCAAAATCGCTGCCGTTATTATGGGCTTGCCCAGCCAGAAGCAGGCGCAAAAGTTCGCCTTTAACCTGGCAATTGCCTTCGTGCCGTTAGCGAGCACTGGGCTTGCTGTTCGGCAAATATATTAAAGCCGTGTTATTCAAGCCTATTCCGGTGGCCCTGGCATTTATCGTTGGCGCTTTCGTGATTATCTGGGCGGAAAAACGCGAGCATAAAATCAGCATCATCGAGGTCGAAGATTTAAGTCCATTGGATGCATTAAAACTCGGCATCGCCCAGGCTTTCGCGTTGATTCCGGGAACTTCGCGTTCCGGCGCAACCATCATCGGCGGTTTGTTATTCGGACTATCGCGCAAGGCCGCAACTGAATTCTCGTTTTTTTTGGCGATTCCCACGTTGATTGTCGCCAGTCATTATAGACTTGTATAAACACCGCGATTTATTGGATCTGGCAACCGATGCTCCCTATTTTGCCATAGGATTGATCACCGCATTCCTCAGTGCGCTATTGGCCATCAAGGCATTATTGCGTTATATCAGCCATCACGACTTCATTATTTTCGCCTGGTACCGCATCATCTTCGGCCTGATTGTTATCGCCACGTCATACAGCGGCTTGGTGCAATGGACTGTTGATTAGAGCAACTGACAATTGACAGAACTAAAGAAAACTCAATCCACAGCAATGAGCTCACTGGATATGCGCAAAGAAGCACCCCTACTCGAGGTCGTTATCGAGGTGCCGCGCGGTAGTTTTCTGAAGCGAGGCTCCACCGGAAAGCTGGATTTTATTTCTCCTTTCCCCTGCCCGTTCAACTACGGTTCTATTCCGGCATTCATCGGATTGGATGGCGATCTGCTGGATGCGGTAGTGCTCGGCCCGCGGCTCCCTTCGGGGGCAACGGTAAAAATTTATGCTTGGGGGGCTATTGGCCTGATCGACCACGGATTGCATGACGACAAACTGATATGCAGTCACTCACCCATCCCCCCATGGAAGCGACGGCTGATTCTTCTGTTTTTTATGATCTACGCCAAAGCCAAAAGCCTGATCAATCTAATAAAAGGCAACAGGGGACGCAACAGTTGCGAAGGTTGGCGCGAGGCAGCTAGCGCCTTGGCAAGGGCAACGCCACGCGCTCATGGCGACTGGAACGGACCGAGCCGCTCCTAGAAGGCGCCATTTGCACTGGGGACGAATTTAAACAGAAAATTGCGTCTCCACCCTCTACATAGCATTTGATCCAATAACCCGAACGAATGCATCACCAGATGCCGCCTGTTCAAGTCTACACATACTCACTAAGTCACCGGCCACCAGCATTACGCATCTAGTCAACCGAATTCAGGTGAACCTTCACGGAAAACCTAACCACAACCGAGTCGACTGCCGTACCGTCTTTACGCCTTTTTTACATCCTATTCATTACAATCTGTTGCAGTTTTAATCGTCTGGAAACTTACTGGTTGCGTAAGTTCAGACAAGTTAACCGCTGAATTTATACAGATATTAGGAGAACATAGTGCATTGTAGTTTACGTCTACTCGGAATAGCGGCTTTACTGTTGCCGACATTGGGAATTGCCGCGGAAGAAACGGCAGCTCCGGCAATGCAGCAGCTTGACCTGACTCATCATTGGGTGGGCTATTTTTCGCTGGCGGTGATGGTGGCGGCTTATGTGGCGGCGACGTTCGAAGAGGTCACCGAGTTGCGTAAATCCAAGCCGATGTTGCTGGCGGCGACGCTGATTTGGCTTGCGATTGTTTTTGCCTATCAGCAGCAAGGCCTTGACCCACTCGCCGTAACGGCCTTTAAGGGTAACCTGCAAACTTACGTTGAATTGCTGCTGTTTATCATGGTGTCGATGACCTACTTGAATGCGATGGAAGATATGCTGATCTTCGATGCGTTGAAAGTCTGGCTGGTCGGCAAACACTTCAGTTACCGGCAAGTGTTCTGGATTACCGGATGTCTGGTATTTTCCATTTCCAGCGTTATCAACGGCCTCACAGCGGGACTGCTGATGGGCGCAGTGGTGGTCGCTGTCGGCAAAGACAGTCCGCGGTTCGTGCCTTTGGCCTGCATCAATATTGTTGTCGCCACCAATGCCGGAGGTTCTTTCAGCCCGTTAGGCGGCATATCCACCCTGTTCGTCTGGCAGCACGGCATGCTGGCGTTTACCGAGTTTTTCAAGTTATTCCTTCCCTGTCTGGTGAACTTTTTGGTTCCGGCTGCGGCGATGCATTTTGCAATCCCCAAAGACAAACCGACTATCGAAGCCGGACAAGTGCTCCTGCCGCGCGGCGCCAAACGCATCATCTTCCTGTTCGGAGTAACCATCGGCCTGGCGGTTACGTTCGATACGGCCCTGCATTTGCCGGCGGCTGCCGGCATGATGGCCGGCTTATCCTTATTGCAGTTCTTTTATTACTATCTGCAAAAAAGCACCGATTCAGTCATACAAAAACCATCGGAATCCGACTTGTCTTCGAATAGCGACGAAATCAATTCCTCGATGATTGAAGCCAACAGGCTTGAAGTGATCAGGCTTGATATTTTCGAAAAAGTCGGGCGCCTGGAGTGGGATACCTTGTTGTTTTTCTACGGCGCGATGATGGGAATCGGCGGCTTGGGCTACATCGGCTATCTGGATGCCGTTTCCCAAATGGTGTACGGACAACTAAGCCCGACCCTGGCCAATATTTCAATTGGCTTGTCGTCGGCATTTGTCGATAATGGCACGCTGATGTTCGCCATCCTCACCATGCACCCCGATATTCCGCAAGGCCAATGGCTGCTGTTAACCTTGACTTTGGGCGTCGGCGGCAGTTTGCTGGCGATAGGCTCGGCACCGGGCATAGGCTTGCTGGGCCAGGCCAAAGGCCAATACACCTTCAGCAGCCATCTGAAGTGGTTTCCGGTGATTCTGTTAAGCTACTTTGCCAGCATCGGCGTGCACTTTCTGGTAAACGCCCAATCTTTTTGAAAGCACCGGAACACGAACGGCTTCGGAGGAAAATCTTGCGCAATAACGCTCGGCACAATCAACCGGAAAAGGAACAGGATCGGCAATTGCCTGCAATGGAGCCAAGCCTTGGCCGCCGTTCGGATCGGCTGCGGGGCTACCTGTGGGGTATAGCCGCGCCCTTTATTTGCACTCTGGCCGACTGGCCGTTACGGCATGTGCTGGGAACCGCCAGCATCCTGATGACCTATCTGCTGGGTATATTTTTGGTGGCTAGCCGTTATGGTCGCGGTGCGTCGATAACCGCTTCGTTGTTGAGCATTCCTGTATTCGCCTTCTTTTTCGGCCCCCCGACTTTTTCGTTCGTCATCTCCGATCTTGAGAACATCGTCGGCCTGGCGGTGATGATAGTCGTCGCCACTGTCACCAGTAATTTGCTGGAAAAGGCGCGCCTGCAAGCTGAAATTGCCCGGCAACGCGAAAATCGCGCTAATGCGCTGTACCGGTTAAGCCAGGCTTTGTCCGACGCCCAAAACAGCCAAGCTGTCGCCGACATTGCGGTGCAGCATATTTACGATGATTTTGCCGCGGCGGCTGTGTTGCTGTTTCCCGATGCGAATCATCATCTGCACTACCCTGACGCAAAACCGCTCCGGCACTCCCTTCGCGGCGTTAATCTGGCTGCCGCGCAACGAGCCTTTGATCAGCGTACCGTTGAACGCCATTCCGATCCGAATACGCCGATTTATTTCCCGCTTGAATATTCGCAAACCATGCTCGGCGTGCTCGCCATACAGTTCGTAACCCTGTCTGCATTGTCCAACCCGGAATTAACGACTTTCCTCGATACTTTCCGGAACTTGATTGCGCAAACCCTGGAGCGCTTACGTTTAACCGAACAGGCTAACAACGCCAGCCTTAAAGCCGAGACGGAATCGCTGCGCAATGAGTTGCTGAGCGCCATATCGCATGACTTGCGCACCCCATTGACACGCATCATCGGTGCAAGCACCGCCCTGGTCGAGAACAGCGCCGGTTTTTCCGAGGAAGAAAAGCTCGATTTCAACAAAGTCATACTCGAAGAGGCGCAGCGCACCTCGGAGCTGACCAGTAAAATCCTGGATATGGCCAGACTGAGTAGCGGAGAAATTATTCTTCATCCGGAATGGAACACGATTGAAGAAATTGTCGGCAGCGCGCTGAACCGCTTGGAAAAAAATCTGGGCACTCGTCCGGTCAGGACGCTGTTGCCGGACAATTTGCCGCTGCTCTGGATAGACGCGGTGCTGATCGAACAGGTATTGACCAATCTGATCGAAAACGCCGTCAAATATACGCCGGCAGGAAGCCCTATCGACATCAGCGCGGAGCTGTTGCCGACCGCTTTAAAAATTACCGTATCCGATTACGGCCTGGGTATCGCAAAAGGCATGGAAGAAAAAATATTCGATAAATTCTACCGCCTTGAATCCGAAACTCAGCAAAACGGCGTGGGAGTCGGATTGACCTTATGCAGGACGATCATCGAAACGCATGGCGGAACGATTCATGCCGTTAATTGTCCTGAAAAAGGCGCATCGTTTATCATTCATTTACCGCTCCATGAGCCGCCCCGGATCGATTGGCATGAGGGGATGGGGACATCATGAACAACGCCAATCCATTGATATTAATCATTGAAGACGACCCGCAAACCCGGCGCTTCCTTAAAACCACGCTCTGCAACCGGGGCTGGCGCGTGATCGAGGCCGAAAACGGCAAGACCGGGCTTGCGATGATCAAAAGCGAAAGCCCCGATCTGGTGATACTCGATTTAGGCCTGCCGGACATAGACGGGATTTCAGTCACCCAGCGTTTGCGGCAGCTCTCCGACTTGCCGGTGCTGATCTTGTCGGCCCGCAGTCAGGAGCAAAACAAGATTATGGCGCTGGATGCCGGCGCCGACGATTACATGACCAAGCCGTTCGGCAGCGGCGAGCTGCACGCACGCCTGCAAGCCTTGCTGCGGCGTGTCAGCCGCAGCATCAGCAGCAGCGAAACCTTTGAAACCGGCCAATTAAAGGTCGATCTGGTACGGCGTAAGGTCTTCAACGCCGGCAATGAAGTGCACATAACGCCGATCGAATACCGGCTGTTGAGCATACTGATTCGCCATGCCGGACTCGTGGTAACCCAGCACCAACTGCTCAAGGAAGTCTGGGGCGCCGAGCATATTCACGACCCGCATTATCTGCGGATTTACATGGGGCAATTGCGTCACAAGCTGGAAGTCAATCCCGCGCGCCCCCGTTATTTGCTGACCGAAGTCGGCGTGGGCTATCGATTAGTCGACGATGAGACATTAGCGAAGTGATAGCAAACAACGAAAGAACACAGCGCTAACCCGTCCCGAAACAACCGTTTCATAGGCAGTTACTTGCCACCGCCTCCCGCTGGAATGATAATTAGGCAAAGCGGCAAACATGCCGGAAAAACACATCGCCGAACCCTATACGGAAGCAGACCGATGACAGACCATCACCAGCACAACCATTCTCACACTCATTCCGGGCACTCGCATAGCGCCCCGAACAATCACGGCCGCGCCTTCACCTTGGCCATCGCCTTGAACGCGATTTTTGTCATAGTCGAGTTCACTTACGGTTTCATCGCCAATTCGACGGCGCTGATGGCCGATGCCGGGCATAACCTGTCGGACGTACTGGGCTTGCTGCTGGCCTGGGGTGCAGCAATCCTTTCCCGCAAGGCACCAAGCGAGCGTTACACCTACGGCCTACGCAGCACCTCGATTCTGGCAGCGCTGGCAAACGCCATGCTCCTGCTGGTGGCATGCGGGGCTATTGCATGGGAGGCCGCTCACCGAATCTCACTGCCTCCCCTCGTGGCTGGGCTGACAGTTACCGTGGTGGCAGGTATCGGCATAATTATCAACGGTCTATCCGCATGGCTGTTCGCCAAAGGTAGCAAGGGCGACTTGAATATTCGCGGCGCTTATCTCCATATGGCGGCCGATACGGCTGTCTCGCTGGGTGTGGCTGCTGCCGGTACAGCAATGATATTCACCGACTGGTACTGGCTTGACCCTGTGATCAGCCTTGTCATCGTGACCGTGATCGTAATCAGCACCTGGGGACTGTTACGCGAGTCCATTCAACTGGCATTGAGTGCTGTCCCGCCACATATCGACGTAGCTGCAATGGAAACCTACTTGCGCCAATGTCCCGGCGTAACCGACATCCATGATCTGCATATCTGGGGCATGAGCACTACCGAAAGCGCGCTGACCGTTCATCTGGTGATGCCTGACGGCTACCCCGGCGATGCCTTCATGGATGATATTGTGCAGGTACTAAAAGAGCGTTTCTCCGTTCATCATTGCACATTGCAAATAGAACAAGGAACGACCGATCATTACTGTGCGCTGCATCCAGGCACAGCTCCTCACGTTCACTGAGATTGGTAATGACAATACCGACAAAAAGCCGCTTGAGCCGGATTCCCGCCAGCATTTGGGTACTCGGTTTCGTCAGCATGTTGATGGACATTTCCTCCGAGATGATTCACAGCTTGCTGCCTATGTTCATGGTCACCACGCTCGGCGCCGGCGCGTTCGCGGTCGGCCTGATTGAAGGGCTGGCCGAATCCACAGCGCTGATCGCCAAGGTGTTCTCAGGCGCCTTGAGTGACTATTTGGGTAAGCGCAAGGGACTCGCAGTATTTGGCTATGCCTTGGGCGCGTTGACCAAACCATTGTTTGCTATCGCGCCCACCATAGGGGTCGTGCTTACAGCCCGGTTGCTGGATCGCGTTGGCAAGGGAATTCGCGGAGCACCGCGTGATGCGCTGGTAGCCGACATCGCCCCTGCCCATCTGCGCGGTGCAGCATTCGGGCTACGCCAAGCTCTCGACACCGTAGGCGCATTTTTGGGCCCGCTGATGGCTGTCTGTTTAATGCTGCTATGGGCCAATGATTTCCGGGCGGTGTTCTGGGTAGCCGTGATTCCAGGCCTGATGGCCGTGGCGCTGCTCTTATTCGGCGTCCGTGAACCCGAACCCCATGAGCATGGTAAACGTTCAAATCCGATTCGCAGAGAAAATCTCAAGCGCCTTGGCACATCCTATTGGTGGGTAGTTGGTATCGGCGCCGTATTTACACTGGCCCGGTTCAGCGAAGCGTTTTTGGTGCTGCGCGCGCAACAGGGCGGCATTCCTATGGCGTTGGTACCGCTGGTGATGGTCGCGATGAACTTGGTCTACGCCCTGCCGGCCTACCCATTCGGCAAACTCTCCGACCGCATGAGTCACAGCAAGTTATTGGCACTCGGTCTGGTTACCCTGATTGCCGCCGACTTGGTGCTTGCCGTCAACGATCATTGGGCGGTTGTAATTGCCGGCGTCGCCTTATGGGGCGTTCACATGGGCATCACCCAGGGTTTGCTGGCAACGATGGTGGCCGATACCGCGCCCGCCAACCTGCGTGGCACCGCCTACGGTTTCTTCAACCTGATGAGCGGAATCGCCATGCTGGCCGCCAGCAGCGTCGCCGGGCTTCTTTGGGATCAGTTTGGCGCGTCGTTCACATTTTATGCCAGTGCGGCGTTTTGCGTAACAGCCCTTGCAGGCATGGCCTGGCAACCAACTCGCGCCACTCAAAATATTAAATAGAATGGCTATAATCAGCGTTATCAGTAGCACTGATGGCCTCATTTATTTGTCACAATTAGTAAAACAAGAAAACCTTGCTGAGTGTAAAAAATTCAACAGCTTGCTTTATATTTTGCGGAGAATTGTGCCAAATAAATAACTCCCCACAATGATCCCTCAAGGATAATTTCACATACTTTTACAAATAACGTTAAGGGCCGTAGGGCAATAGCAGCTTTAACGTATTGCGCCGAATGATAATCTTGCCATGCGGCGCAATACGCTACGCTATTGACGCCCTATGGAATGCGCCTTACCGCGTTTAGCCGAGCAAGCAGTGTCATCATAATAGAACCATCGAGGTTCAGGTTGTTCTGACCCCTGGGCAAGGGAAGTCAACGCATTTGGATCATTTTCAATAGAAATAGTAAAATCAAATGCCATGAGCCTATCCTTTATCCAGACAGGATCAGACACTGACAAAATCAACTTCATTCCTCTAAGGGAAAATCTTCGAATCGCGCCCCAATCAAGATAACTAAAACAACCAGCTTTAATATGCCTATCCAAAAATCTTGCTCGTGTTTCCCAATCAGTAGCTTGTATATTTTCGACAAGCAGATTTCCCGTTTCCCCCGTTTCTCTATCATTAATGTCGAGCGACTTCAATCTACAATGGATGAGACCGGAATAGTCAAATTCTTTATCACCGTCGTAGTTACCATCATGGCAAATGAATTGATACGGAGAATGGGGTCACGGAGAATGGGGTCACGGAGAATGGGGTCAGGTCTTGCAAAGACACACGGAGAATGGGGTCAGGTCTTGCAAAAACACACTAAAGGATATTTTTTGAATCATATTCTTTAACTGCACGGCTGATGGTGGCGTAATGAACGCCAAATTCATCGGCAATCGCCTTCATTGAGTAATCCCCGCTCAGATAAGCCAACGCCATACCTAAGCGTGAATTGTCTCCATGCTCCTCTCGGTAGCTGGTCAACGACTTAGCGGGCAGTCGTCGCTGCATACGAGGAATCTCATCTAGCGATTGTTCGGGGGAAACTGCTGCATGCATACGCGCAACAAACCCTTCACTGCCAAGAAAAACCTGATTGCGAAGGTCTGCCCATAAACTTGGCAACCCGACTCCGGCGCGCACAAAATCCACATATTTCGCCCGCGCTCTATCACGTTGCGGATCGAATTGCCCCAACAGCCAATCCGTTTGTAACCAAACCGGAGTAGGCACCGCACCGATCATGGCAGGGTAACTGCTCCACGGCCAGCCGCCGATCTCCTTGATCATGCCTGCACGTAACGGGTTGAGCACCACGTACCGCGCCAGCTCCAGCAGATAGCTATCCTTTTCAATCAGAATGGATTTGTATCGCCCCTGAAATACATGCCCAACTCGCCCGTGAGTCCGGTTGATGGATTGGGTGTAGACACCATTGAGCTGACGCATGCCTTGGGCAAGGTTACCTTCGGGTGTCTCCACCACCATATGATAATGGTTGGTCATCTGGCAGTAGGCATGGCAGCACCAATTAAAGCGTTCACATACTTGACCAAGCAAAGCCAGCCACGCTTCGCGGTCAGCATCGGAAAAATAGATGTCCTCGCGCCGGTCTCCGCGTGAGGTAACGTGGTACAGTCCACCAGATAGTTCAATACGTAAGGGTCTTGACATGAAGAGAACTATAGCACACCAATGTGTCTTTGCAAGACCTGACCCCGTCTTTCGTTATTGAAAGTTCAGTCTAACTTTGCCCGAGTGATCACGATCAACAAAATAATTCGTATTTTGATTTTCTATAGCATCTATTGCTGCGCGAGCATTTGCCTGGGTTTCACTATCACTAACTAGTAACTCTAATTCTTTTATGGCAGGGAGCGTATCCTTATTCAATGAGCAAGCTAATAACATGCAGGCTCTGTATCGAACAACTTTCGATTTATCAGAGAGCGCTTCGATGCCTAACTGAACAGCGATTTCATCATCTCTTGCATAACGAATAGCATGATAAACGCAAGAACACCGTGTTTGCCATTTTTTAGCGCTACGATACTTTGCTAGCAGGAGACTAGGCAACGAAACCCCTAGTTCCCTAAGTTCACGTATTGCTTTGTGTCTTTGATCTGAACTAGAACTATCTAATTTATCTAGTAAGTCATCGATAACTTCATCGCTCATTTCATTATATTTCCATTAAAGAAGATTTAGGTCTACCACCGCATTAGGGTCATTGCCTCTGATCGTTTCACCATGTTTGTCGCTTCTTGTCTCATCATGATCATATTCAACACAATAATGACATCCATCTTTGTCGTATTGAACATCAGGTCTATTATTTCCCACCTTGTCACCGTCCACGTCTACTTGCTGTTGATTTTTACGGATACTGTCATTGTCAACAGAAGGGTCATTTTTTAAGTCTTCAATTAATTTATCTATTGCATCATTATGCTCACTACCGCCGTGAGGTTTACCATTTCCTCCATTAGCTTCGGCATACATCTTGGTAACGCCATCAACACAAGACTTAGCAGCAGCTGCGGTCGCTGCTGCTGCGGCCACACATTGGGTAGGAAAGAGTCTGCAAAGAGCTATTGCCGCAGCAACAGGGTTAAGCCCCTTTGGATCGGTATAATTAACCGGATTCCCCCCGACATAGGTATAAGTATTAATCCCTCCTCGCAACCCAATCGGATCGCTCTCAATATACCTACCCTTAGCTGGATCATAATCCCTGAAGTAATTATAAAACAGCCCGGTTTCCTGATCGTAATACTGCCCCGGAAACCTCAGGTTGAAGACGAAGTTGCCTAATCCCGATGGATTCTGATCCGGCAAACTATTGCCGAAGGCTTCGGACTCCCAGCTCCATACTACCCGATTGTCGTTGGGCCGGGTAATTTTTCTGGGCGTGCCCAGATGGTCGGCATGGATGTAGTAAATGTCCGGTGTTGCGGTTGGATTGGTTGCGAGTTTCAGCACGGCTACCGGCAGGTCCCCCAGCCAGATGATTTCCTGGATCAGTTGGCCTGTGGCGTCGTATTCGCCGGTCAGGTGGCCTTGTTCGTCGTAGAAGTATTGGCTGGTGTTTCCTGCGGCGGTTTTGCTTATGCGTTGGCCGAGGGCATCGTAGCCGTAATTGGTGGTTTGGCCTGTTGTGGTGTCGGTGGTTGCGATTCTTCTCCCGGCGGCGTTATAGCTGTAGTTGAAGCTGCCGTCGCTGGTGAGGTTGCCTGCCGGGTCGTAGCTGTAGCTGGCGGTCTGTGCGCCGCTCTGGCTTTGCAGGCGGTTGCTGTTGGGATCGGTGCTGTAGCTATAGAGAGTGGCGTTGTCTTTTATTTTTTCTGTGCGGTTGCCGCTGAGGTCATAGCTATAGTCGGTGCGGCTGGTTTGTGGTTCGCCGCGTTGACTGCCGATCAGGCGGTCGAGTGGGTCGTAGTCGTGGCGCTGGTTTTGTTTGGGGTCGCTATCGTCGATGGCGCTGGTTTGCCGTCCGGCGGCATCGTAGCTGTAGTAGCGGCTGTCGGGCAGTTGGCTTGATGCATCGAAGCCCATGCTGACGATGATGTTGTGTCCGGCGAGGTCGTAGAAGCGTTCGTTCTGTTGGTTGTTGCCCCAGTTCCAGCCGTTGACTTGGCCGTCGGGTTCGTAGGTGATTTGGCTGACGACGGGCTGGCCGTTGCTGGTGATGGCGGTGATGCGGTTGCCGGTCCATTGGTATTCGATGCTTTGTCCGCCGGGGCTGAGGCTAGCGGTGCGTTGCCCTGCGGCGTTGTAGCTGTGGCTGACGGTCAGCGGGGTTGCGCCTGCGCTTTGGCTTTTTTGGGTGATACGACCGTGGCTGTCGTAGCTGTAGCTTGTGCTGCTGTTATTATTGGCTAGGCTGCACAAATGGCTGATGCCGTTCGCGCAGTTGTCCCAGGTGTAGTTGACGGTTTGGTCGTCATAGGCAATCTTGCTGATGCGGTTGAGGCTGTCGTAGCTGTAGTTGGCGGTCTTGCCGCGGGCATCGGTTCGGGTCTTGAGGTTTCCGGCGGGGTCGTGGTCGGCCGTGGTGATGCCGGTGTCGGGGCTGGTTTGTTGGTTCAGGTTGCCGAGGCTGTCTGTTTTATAGGTTGTGATCAGGTTTCTGGGGTCGGTGATGGCGGTGACTTGGCCCAGGCTGTCATAGGTGGTATCGATCTGTCCTAGTGTGCTGCCGATAATGCTTGGATGGGGTTCGAGCTGGCGAATGGGTTGGTTCAGAGCGTCGAACTGGTATTTCCGAATGCGCCCGAGCGGGTCGGTGATCTGGGTCAGGTTGCCGTTGGCGTCGTATTGATAGGTGGTGATGGCCGGTGCCGAGAAGGTGGCGTTCACTGATTTTGCTTGGCTTAGGGTGACGGTGCAGGTGGTGGCGCTACCGGTACATGCGCCGAACCAGCCTTGAAAGGTGCTGCCGGTTGCGGGGGCTGCGCTTAGGGTGACTTGGGTGTTGGTGGGAAAATCAGCGCTACAGGTTGCGCCGCAGTTGATCCCTGCCGGTGTGCTGGTGATGGTTCCGGTGCCTGACCCGGCTGTGGAAAGGCTTAAGGTTTTAAACGCCGGTGCAAAGTCGGCAGTGCTGTTTTGCGCCTGGTCCATGGTGACGGTACAGGTGGTCGCTGTGCCGCTACAAGCACCTGTCCAACCTTTGAACGTGGAACCGGTTGCCGGGGTGGCGGTTAGGGTGACTGGGGTGCTCCAGTCGTAGACGCCGGTACAGGCAGCGCCACAATCGATTCCTGCGGGCGAGCTGGTGATGGTTCCGGTTCCGCTGCCGGTTTTGGCTGTGGTCAGTGTCATCTGCATCGGCGCAAAGTCGGCGCTGACGTTTTGCGTCTGATCCATGGTGACGGTACAGGTGGTCGCTGTGCCGGTACAAGCGCCGGACCAGCCGTTGAACGTGGAACCGGTTGCAGGGGTGGCTGCCAAGGTGACTTGGCTGCCCCAATCGTAGATGCCGCTACAGCTGACGCCGCAGTCGATGCCGGTTTGCAAGCTGGTGATGGTGCCTCCGGTTCCGGTGCCGGTCTTGGTGACGCTTAGCGTCATCTGCATGAGTGTAAATCTGGCGGTGACGCTTTTTGTTTGGTCCATGGTCACGGTGCAGGTGGCGGCTGTGCCGGTGCATGCGCCTGACCAGCCTTGGAAGATCGAACCGGTTGCCGGAGTGGCGGTCAGGGTGACTAATGCGGCCGGTTTGCCGTGATCGTCATCATCGTGCTTATGACCATCGTCACTATCACTGTCTTCATGTTCTCTACTCTTTCTTGAGTCGTCATAATACGCTGCAAGTTTCGGCGAGTAGACGGCGCTACAGGTGATGCCGCAGTCGATGCCTGCCGGTACGCTGGTGACGGTGCCTGTTCCTGAGCCGGTTTTAGTCACATTCAGGGTTATCGGCAGCAGTTCGGTGATGGCGGTGACGTTTTGCGCCTCTTTGATGGTTATGGTACAGGTGGCGGCGGTGCCTTTGCAGGCGCCGCCCCAGCTTTTGAAGGTCGAGCCTGCCGCAGCGGTCGCGGTCAAGGTGACGTTGCTTTTGGCCTTGAATTCGGCGCGGCAAGTTGTGCCGCAAACGATGCCGATGGGCGAACTGGTGATGGTTGCGTTGCCTGTTCCGGCTTTGGTTATTTTCAGTTCGGAAGTTTTGTTATCCTCTTTTTGGGCATGAGTCTTGTCATCCGCTTGTGCGAGCCCGGTTGCGAACAGGGTTGCCAGCAGCAAAACAGCCGGTGCGAAAACAGCTTTTGTAGTCGATTTCATGACGGCCCCCTTATTGCGGCAGAACTAGGTTTTGCAGACGCGACAGTGCGTCATAAACCCGGCTTTGGGTGCGCGCCAGTTGTCCGCCGGGATCGTGTGCCTCTTCTTTGACCCGGTTGCCCATGGCGTCGAGGGTATAGGTCAATGTGTTGCCCTGGTCGTCTTGGGTTTTTATCAGGCGGTGGGCTGCGTCATAGGTATAGGCCAGATACGCGCCATCGGGACGGGTGACGCGGGTGAGTTGGCCTGCGGGGTCGTAGCTGTAGGTGGTGATTTCGCCGCCTGTATTGAGTGAGGTGAGTCGCTGGCGAACGTCGTAAGCCATTGTCATCACTAGGCCGTTGGGGTCGGTGAGTTGTTCCAACTGGCCGTGTGCGGAGTATCGGGTCAGTTGGGTGATGTGTCCGAGCGCGTCGGTGATTTGTTTGAGCTGGCCCCGGCAGCCCAGCTGTCCCCCTTGGCAAGCCGCATCGGCGGGATAATAGTCGTAGGTGGTCAGGTCCGACACGTCGGTACGCGGGCCGTCTTCGACTTTTTGCAGTAATACGCCGGGAACGGTGGCATAGGTGTAGGTGGTATTCCAACTGCGCGTGGTGTTGGCGGACAGGTCTGTGACGGTCTTTTGGGTGATGTCGCCTTGGCTGTTATAAGCATAGGTGGTTTGCTGGTTGCCGTTGGTGATTTGCACCGGCAGGCGGAAGATCGGGTGCCAGACGGTGGTGATGGTGCGCGTTGCAGGCGTGGTCGCACCGCTCGAGGTCAGGCCTTCGGTGCGGCTGGTTTCCAGATTGCGGGTTAAGTCGTAAGTATAGTTGGTGCGGTTGCCGTTGAAGTCGGTGCGGCTGGCGATATTGCCGTTGGCATCGTAGCTGATGGCACTGGCAGCGGCGCTACAACCTGCGCCTGCCGGTTGATCGCTGCCGATGCTTTTGACCACGCCTTGAATGTCTTGAAAGCGGTGGGTTCGAGCCGTGCCCAGCGCGTCGGTGACGACGTTGCTGTTACTGCCGTAGGCGACGCTGACGCGCTCGGCTCCGCCTGCGTGTTGGGTTAAGACGGCCCGTTTTTGGCCGTCGTATTGGAAGGTTGCAAAGCGCTGGTTGTTCTCGTCGATGATACCGGTCAAGGCATGCGGCATGTCGACGCCGACGTTGGCTGGTTCGTTATACAGGTAGGTGCGTGTTGCTTGATCCGGGTAAGTCGCTGTTTCAAGGTTGCCGGTGGCATTGTTGTAGCCGTAGCGGTAAAGGCCGCCTGCCGGGTCTTGCAGGGTGGCAACCCGGAGGTTGCTGTCGTAGCTCAAGGTCAGGCTGCGTCCGTTGGCATGGGTGACGGCGGTCAGCAGGCCATTGGCATCGTAAGTCAGGGTTTGGGTGGTGCCCGAGCGGCTTTTGATCGATTGCAGTTTGCCGCTGGCGTTATAGGTTTCGACACTGCCGTCTTCGGTGGTTAACAGCCAGATATCGGGCGAGGCGCTGCGGCTGAGTTTCAGGTTGACATCGGCGGCCGGTAACCAATTGTTAGCGGTCAAGGTGAAATCGTAAGCGCTGCCGTCGGCGCGGTAGACGGTCGCCAAGCTGCTGTTGGCGGTGCTGATGATCGAGCGCTCGTAAGTGTGCCGCCAGCCGCTGCCGGTTCCGAGCCGCTCGCTAATGGTTGAGGCATCGCTGTTGTAAGTGCGTTGGAACACCAGCGGAAAGTCGCCGGCGCCCTGATAATCGGTTTCAGGCTGGTATTTGTTGCCGGTGCCGATGTTGATGGGGTTGCCGGCGCATGAACCAAGTGGCGGCTTTCCGGTGTTTTTGAGGGGGATGATGGCAACTGATGACTCACATTTGCCTGTTGTTGAGTTTCTTTTTTGGGGGGCTACGCAGGCGGGAGCATTAACACATAAAGAACCCGAAAGTGTTCCGCCAGAAGGACAACCCAAATAAGGATAATCATTTAATGTAAATTGATAAACATAAACACCATTAACGTAGAAGTTGCAATCGCCCCATTGAGAGTTAGCAGAATCAGACATTGAGCTAGACCATCCAACATAGGGAGCTGAAGCAGCGGCACATGCCTCAGTAAAAGAAGTATAAGAATTGGAACCATATGGTACTCTGTGAATCGTTTGAGCTGGATAAGTATCAGCTAAAGCAAATCCAGTACTAAAAAACAAAACTAAAAATACGATTATTTTACGCATGGGAAAAACCTCTGATTACGGCGTAAGCTCATCACATGCCTGATAAATATAAAGCCAAAAATCATAAAAATAATCCCATATAAAAATGTCGTGTCATGCTTATAAATTGCCGGTTTTATAAAAACAGCTGGAAGTGTGTTCTTGCAATACAGATTTAGGCTTTCCTACGATAATCCTATCGACTCTTCAATCTAGGACGGCCAAACTACGTCCGGGCGGTCATGGTCATCACGTGTCAGCCACAACAAGCGCCCCAAACGAGCGCTCGCCCGCTAAATGGCGAACAGGAAAATAAGGCATGATTGATCGGATTAAGAAACGGAGCCATTGTGAATCAAGAAACCACCAAAGTATGTCGGCCAAAGCTGAGCTGCTTGTAAGCCTAAGACTAAATATCGGGCTATGTGATCTGTGTCACAGATTTAATAAATCTTTGCTATTCGCCAAAGGGCTGCTATCCAGCGATTAGATAGCATTAGGCGATAGTTCAGAATTAATCTTACGGCTGGTGTTGTGAGCCGCGAATATTAGCTGGACAAGCCAAGGCGCCTCATGTGCAGCAAGCAAAGTCATCGTTGCGCATCTCGCTGGACTATGAGCGTGCAATTTCGCAGGCTTATCACCGTGCCACAACACACAATAACATGAGTAGCCTGTTTCATTGCTCGCCCTGTACTGCCCCTTTTTATCCTTTAATGTCCCACATCGGACACATACAAATAACGTTGGTCTGTCTTTGCCGGCTAAGTGGTCATACGGATTTATTTTAGCTTGAAAATATGAAAAACTTTGCCACGTACTTTAGAAACTAGATTGGAGAGGAAGTTATGGATATTGATAAAGAAATCCTAAAACATGCAGACTGGAAAATAAGATTTAGTAACGCTATTTTCAGACGAGAATCGTTAGATTCCTATGTTATGTCTACTATCAGAAAAGAAAATTGCTGTGAACTTGGCAAGTGGCTGCATAAAGAGGGTAAAGCCCAATTCGGCGGCTTACCAAGTTACAAGGCATGCCTGAAAAAACATGCTGAATTTCATATCGAAGCTGAAAAAATAGCGAACGCCATTAATACGAAACAATATACAAACGCATCTAAAATGATAGGCATCGATTCGGCTTTTAACGCTGTCGTTAGCGAAGTCTGTTGTGAAGCTATTCGCCTAAAAAAAGAATGTCGCCTTTAATCGCCCATGCCTTTAATTAGTCGAATTAAAAAATCAAACGCCGCCTCCTGGTGTTTTACATTACGAACAGTCTGACTGTTCATAGCCTCGCTTCCGCAAGGTGGCGAGGCTTTTTTTTGAGCTAATGTTAAGATCGGGGGCTGCCTCTATAACAAACCTGCCATGCGACGAAATACGCTACGCTATTGCGTCCTATTGGTTGTCTCTGCAACGTTGAATAAGCCCATGAGACAGTTCGGAAAACTTGTGGATTCGCTCCGATGGCAAAAGAATAAAACGCTTAGCGTGAGTGCGGCTATTGATAACAACAGTAATGTAACAGGCACTGTTAGATCTTTTTGATCCGCAAGAGGCAATTCAGCTACACCCATAGTTACCGCGGAAATGTCAGGAACTTCGTTTACCGTCTCAGTGCTTACTTGCTCTGCTTTCCCGGTAATAGATGGAGAGGATTGTTCTGCTGCTTCCGGAACGGGTTGATTTGCCGGCGGCCGCGATTCCTGATTTTTTATTTCTCTTTCTCTAGTATTGAGCAAACAAATGTAATGAAAGACGTCTGTCATCAATCCCATTCTCTGCGTTGCTTCATAGATATCCCGCGCGTCAACGACTGGCTTTTCCCGTTCAAAAGCAACGTTGAATGACCGGTCACACAATGAGTTGATCGTGCGAGGCGTCCCACCGGTACTAAAGGCAATCGAGAGCGCCTCCCAGCCTGTATCTGAAATGAGAGAGGGAGGGCCACCGGCTACATGAATGCGATGTGCGACATAATTGATCATTGTATCGACATTCATCTTTCCCAGAATTTCGAGTGTAGCGATTCGCTGTTTAAAGGGTTCCATCTCAGGCCGGTTTATCTTTTCAACCAATTCTTCCTGGCCAAGGAGCAGCAATTGGATCAGTTTAGTCGATCCTTCTTCAAGGTTGTTCAGCAAACGGATGCCGTTGATAACATCGTCCGAGATCAGATGCGACTCATCCATGATGATCAAACACTTCCTTCCTTCAGAATTGATCTTTAACAAGGCATTTCTGATGTCCCTCAAAATAAAGGTCTTCTCGGTCGATGACGGCTGCAACCCGAGCTCTTGGGCGAGAAACAGGTAAAGGTTAGTGCTGTTTGCAGGCGGCTCCCCCATCCATATTAATTTGATGTTTTCAGGGAAATCGAATTTTATCATCTGGCTGAGAGTCGTCTTGCCGGAACCGATCGGCCCGATGACAACGATTAATCCCCGGCCGCTCTGTAAAGACCCGGATATCTGTTTACGTATAAGGGCATGATCCCCATAGTCGTAAAAAAACAGCGGATCCGGTACATTCTCGAATGGAAGTAACTTGAGGTTAAAGTGCTCGGTATACATGTGCATTAATTTTTTCCTTCTTTAGGCATAAGCTTTACTTCGACTCTGCGGTTTTTTGCCCTACCCTCTTCCGTGTCGTTGGAGTCTATCGGGTTGTCTTTACCGTAACCGATTACTGATATCCGGTCGGGCGATATACCCCGAGCAACCAAGATGTCCGCGATGGCCCTTGCCCTGCGTAATGACAGCTTCTTATTGTCAATGAATATATTCCCGGTCGGTATATTGTCGGTATGACCTTCGATAAGGACGCGACTGCCTTGAGCTGCTGATATTTCCCCGACTAAATTCTCAATCGTGGATAAAGCAGCGTTATTTACGGCACTCTTCCCGGACCGAAACGTCCCTCCACCCAGTACCGCCAGGGTCCGTGGCGTGTTTTCGGCATCTGTGGTTTTAATGCTTTCAAGGACTTGTTCTTTTGTTTTGAGCTGGTCCTCAAGCAAGGTAATTCTGGCCTGTAGGTCTGCAACAATGGCTCTGTTGGCATCCTGATCTTCGGTCGTTTTTTTTATGACAGTGCTTGATTCAGGCATTACCTCCTGTTTTGATGCAAGCATGACCTCCTGGCTTGATGTAGCCGTTACGTCTTTCCGGTTGTCCTGATAAGACGTTGTGCGAACCGGAAGTCCCTGCGCCTTAAATGTGACAATTACCGACAGGGTAAAAAATATAATAGACAGTCCAATAATAATGAAACGCATAATTTAAGTACTCGATTTACGATGAGACTAAGATGCAATGTATAACTGCATGCCGATTAAATTCTGTTGCTCATTTTTGAATAAATACTTGCAAAATCTAATAGTGGAAAAGATGAGGCTATGCATCGCTTATGTCTCATAATCCACAAATTGTTCGCCAAAACATCTCTTTACGATCGACGACAGACGCATTTCTGATTTACGTCGACTCGGCAGCCATTTATCTCCTGACAAAACGATATAAGAGGTGTGCCAATAAAACAATCAGTGCTAACACCTAATCATATGGGATGGGATATTTGGCGAAATTAGAACTACTGATGACTTATGGATGAAAGACTTCCAGCTCTTCATATCATTGAGCATTACGGCTTTCTTGTTGAGTGCCTGCTGCGGCCGGTTTATCAATGAGAAGTTCGATAAACTTTACGAGTTGTTTACATGTTTCATAATCTGAACAGGCTTTGAATATCAAAGCCGCTAATTTCTCAAGTCAGCATGGATAAGCATTCATGCATATTGCGTATTTAGTTCGGCATTGTATTGTTGACAAACGGGTGGGGAGATAGATGAGCCATTTCAACTGGATAATGTATAAGTATTTTCGGCCAATAGCTGCCCTTCATATTTGCCATTAGCCGTCTTCACGAAGTGGCACCCTCGACATGTGGATTGTCAATTTTTCTCGGCTATTTGCTTTACCTAATTGCGGATCTCCCTGGCATACGTTTCTCGCGTTGGCTGTCATCCCTAATTATGAACACGCCTTAATGCGTTCCTGCATACTTAACGCCATTGGTCATTAGTAAATCATTTGTGAACGGCTATTTTCCGCAAGACTTTCCGTCTCCTTTGGGACGATTGCGTCTACCGGCATCAGATGTCGTTGTGGCTTGCATTAAATATACAAAATCAAGTTCTAACTTTTACGAGTAAATTTTGGCTTAGTGATGGCCAACGACCAGAGGCCTAAGGGCTGCCAGGGAAAACTTCAGGCATAAAAAAAGCCCTATATTCGCATATAGGGCCTTCTTTTACTTGGCTCCCCCGGACGGGCTCGAACCGCCGACCTAATGATTAACAGTCATCCGCTCTACCGACTGAGCTACAGGGGAATAAACTTTATTTCAGTATGGCGCGCCCGGAGAGATTCGAACTCCCGACCGCTCGGTTCGTAGCCGAGTACTCTATCCAGCTGAGCTACGGGCGCCGTACTGAGACGCGTATTATGCTTTCTACCCCTCATCCTGTCAACTCTAAATTTAATTACGTCTTTAGCAATTAGGGCCGAACGGCGGCTTTAAGACTGTTTGGCTTTGTTATTAATAGATAAATCAATGCAGCCTATTTTTCTCGATTATAAAAACTTACTCTAAATTCCCCGGATTTCCTGTTTTTTTGCCTCGGTTTTGATTGGTCTACAACAAAAATGTCCACCTACCCTAGGTGGTTGTACCAATATTCTTTCTCATTTTTCTATTTAGAATAATCGCCAGATTGTTCATTTTATATACAACTCAAAAGGCAATACTTAACCATACTGAGGTAGTAAGGAATATGCATGTGTGGAATTAACGGTATCGCGGCCCTCTCGATGCAGACCCAAATTAGCGAACGCGATGTGCGCAGCATGCTCCCTGCTCTGCACCACCGAGGCCCTGATGGTAGCGGCATCTATCTTGATCCCGGACAACGTATTGGGCTGGGGCACACGCGCCTTAGCATCATCGACCTTGCAGGAGGCGCTCAGCCAATGCACAACGAGGATCAGACAGTGTGGGTCACCTTCAACGGCGAGATATTCAATTATCTGGAGTTACGCCAGACTTTGCTCAAACAGGGGCACAGCTTCCATACTCACAGCGATACCGAAGTCATCGTCCATGCCTATGAGCAATATGGCGACGATTTTGTGCAACAACTGAACGGCCAATTTGCCATCGCGCTTTGGGACGGCAACCGCCAACGTTTGCTGTTAGTGCGTGATCGAGCCGGTATTTTGCCGCTTTTCTATACACGTCAAGGTGATCGACTGCTATTCGCTTCGGAAATCAAAGCGTTATTACCTCAGTTATCGGAAGCACCGCGTATCTCTCCGACAGCGCTGGACCAGATATTCACTTTCTGGGCATCGCGCAGTCCCAACACCCTGTTTGAAAACATCTTCGAAGTATCGCCGGGACATATGCTGGCGCTGGAGAACGGCCATTTGTATGAATCAACCTACTGGGACTGGCGTTTTCCCGAGCAAGACGACTATCACCAAGGCTCGGACACCGAACTGTCCGAGCAGTTGTACGAGCTACTGGCCGATGCAACTCGCATCCGCCTGCGTGCAGATGTACCGGTCGGCGCCTATCTCTCTGGCGGACTCGATTCTTCGGCGCTGGTAGCACTAATCCGTAACCACTCGGATACCCCGCTCAAGACTTTCTCCATTGGCTTTGAAGAACAGTCCTTAGACGAATCAGCTTTCCAGCAGCAAATGGTCGACCATCTTGGTGTCGAAAACAGCCGGATACTTTGCCGGAACCGCGACATTGCCGAAGATTTTCCCGCCACTATTTTCCACGCCGAAACAGCCATTTTGCGCACTGCTCCTACGCCTATGCGTCGGCTGTCCGGGCTGGTTCGCTCCTCAGGATACAAGGTAGTCCTCACCGGAGAAGGCGCCGACGAAGCATTAGGCGGCTACGACCTGTTCAAGGAAGCCAAGATTCGCCAATTCTGGGGCCGCCAGCCTCAGTCCGAATGGCGGCCTCTGTTGCTCAAGGCGCTGTATCCTTATCTGGAAACTTCCGGCGCTCAGGCTAAAACTTACTTGCGCAAGTATTACAGTATCGGTCTGGATAACCCTGATCAGCCGGGATTCAGTCATCTTACCCGATGGTTTACCACCGCCCAGTGCAAGGTCTTTTTCTCGCAGGAACTCAATGCCGCGTTGAGGGAAGATGCCATTGACCGGTTGTCCGGGCAATTGCCTCCTGCTTTCGGCCACTGGCATTCGTTCAACCGAGCGCAATATCTGGAGGCCAAAACGCTGATGGGCGACTATTTGTTATGTTCCCAGGGGGACCGTATGCTGATGTCCAATTCAGTAGAGGGCCGCTTCCCCTTTTTAGATCACCGAGTTATTGAGTTCGCCAATCGCCTGAATCCGCGTCTAAAAATGCGCGCGCTTAACGAGAAGTACCTGTTTAAGCAAGCCATGAAAAACCAGCTGCCTCGGCAGATTATTGAGCGCCACAAGCAACCGTATCGCGCCCCGGACATACCGGCCTTCTTTTCCGCGCATCCGCCGGCCTATGTGGACGACCTGCTAAGCGAAGAGAAACTTAATCGCTACGGCTATTTCGATGCTCAAAAAGTCGGCTTCCTGCTTAAAAAAGCGCGCCGCGGCAGCTCGATTGCCTATAAAGACAATATGGCGCTAGTGGGCGTTCTTTCCACGCAGTTGTGCCATTATTTTTTTATCGAACGATTTTCTCAAACTATCCGAGAAATGAGTGTTCCTTGTCCTTCCTTAACCTAACACTAACCAGGATCATAGATATGAAAAAAATTATTCGGCAATACATTTTGGGTAACCTCCTCTTCACCGAAGACGAGTCGGCTTTACAAGATACCGATTCCTTTCTTGACAGCGGCATCATAGATTCCACCGGCGTTCTGGAAATCATACTTTTCATCGAAGAAACCTTTGGCATCAAGGTAAACGACGACGAAATGCTTCCAGCCAATCTTGATTCCGTGAACAATTTGGCCGCTTTTATCGATCGCAAACAAGCTGTTGCCGCCTGAAGGAGAATGGTGAACGCCATGTCCCGACTACTGCAAGATACCTTGCTCACTACTGCCGTGCGCTATCCTGATCGTATCGCTTTGGTTACGGGTAATGTACGCATAAGCTACCGCGAAATGGCGGATTATGCCTGCCGCCTTGCCCATGCCTTGCGCGAACGCGGCGTGCGCCGTGGTGACCGTGTGGCGATTTTAATGGACAACACGTGGCAATGCGCCTCATCAATCTACGGCGTATTGTTGGCCGGAGGCGTATTTGTCATTATTAATGTCCAAACCAAGCAGGATAAGCTGGCGTTTATCCTGCGCGATGCAGGTGCCCTTGTGTTGCTCAGCGAGTCAAATTTTGCACGAGTGTTCGGTCCGGTAGCGGAGCAATTGCCGGCACTATGGGTATTGTGCACACATGAATCCAACGCATTACCAACGGGTGTTGAAAGCCTGATCGATGTATTAGCCGATATGCCGAGCACTCCGCCATCACAATCATCAATCTCGCTGGATCTGGCCTCCCTGATCTACACATCGGGCAGCACCGGCGAACCTAAGGGTGTGATGCACACCCATCAATCCATGCTGTTTGCGCTGAGAAGTCTTGTTGAATATTTGCGGCTGAAGGAAGTCGACCGGTTACTGTGCGTACTGCCGCTAGCCTTCGATTACGGCCTATATCAACTGCTGATGGCTGTCTACACCGGTGCCACCTTGGTGCTTGAGCGCTCGTTCACCTATCCTGCGCAAGTATTCAATGTGTTGAAGGCCGAGGGTGTTACTGTCTTCCCTGGAGTGCCCACCATTTTCGCGATGCTGTTGGACGCTCACGAGCGCCAGCCACTATGCTTCGAAAAGGTGCAGCGTGTCACCAACACGGCTGCCGCTCTGCCGCCCAGCTTCAATACGAGGCTGATGGAAATTTTCCCGAACGCCGACATCTACCGCATGTACGGCCTTACGGAATGCAAGCGCGTAAGCTATTTGCCGCCGGAGCAACTCGAGCAAAAACCGGAGTCCGTGGGTATCGCCATCCCCGGCACAGAAGTCATGGTGCTTGATAATGACGGCCAACCGGTCAAACCTGGCGAGACCGGTACACTTTACGTACGCGGCTCCCATGTGATGCTCGGCTATTGGAACCAGCCGGAAAAGACTGCCCACATGCTTAAATCCGGCTCGTTACCCGGCGAACGTTTACTTTGCACTCACGATTTATTCACTGTAGATGAAGACGGCTATCTTTACTTTATCGGCCGTACTGACGACATCATCAAAAGCCGCGGTGAAAAGATTAGCCCGATTGAAGTTGAAACCGTTCTCTACAGCATCCTCGGTATTCGCGAAGCAGCCGTACTGGGTGTGCCGGATCCTCTATTGGGACAAGCGGTGAAAGCCTTCGTTAGCCTAATGGATGGCTGTGCACTGAGTGAAGGCCAAATCAAAAAATTGTGCGGCGACAAGCTGGAAACCTTCATGGTGCCCAAGTATGTAACGTTTCTGCCTGAACTGCCGAAAAGCGCCAATGGCAAGAACGACAAAAAGGCGCTAGCCGCCATGCTCCCCTGAAAGACTGCCGAATTAACGAATAATTTTTTGGGTAATGAATTATGAATAATGAAGAACTATATAACTTACTGATCTCTGGTTTGGAACACAAACTCCATTTGCTTGAAGACAAGCCGGAAGAAAACATTGAATCATCTTTGAAAGCACTGTGGTTCATGGCTTCTGGACGACCAAAGTCGTCTGAAATGGCTGCAAAACTCCCCCTCCCGGAGTTAACAGAGGAGCAAAAAAACATACTGCTCGATCTAATCAAGCAACGGCTGGACAACACACCCCTCGCCTATATAACAGGGCGGCAGAACTTTATGGATATTGAACTATTGTGTGACAGAAGAGCCCTTATCCCCAGAAAAGAAACTGAAATTTTAGGGCAAAAAGCACTTCATCTTTCCTTTGAAATCGCAAAGGAAAAGCAAAGAGTCAATATTATTGACGTTTGTTGCGGTGCTGGAAACTTAGGCTTAGCCATAGCATCCCATAATAGTAACGCTTATGTTAATGCAACCGACCTTTCTCAAGAGGCGGTTGAACTCGCACAAGAAAACATTTCTTTTTTAAATCTCAATCAGCGGGTAAATGCTCAGCAGGGGGATTTATTATCAGCCTTTGAAACAAAAGAACACCTTGAGAAAACAGACATCATTGTTTGCAATCCTCCTTATATATCGAGCTCTAATGTTCCAAAAATGGACACTGAGATATCGGCCCATGAGCCCGTTTTGGCCTTTGATGGGGGAGCGATGGGGATTAACCTAATCAGCAGGTTAATCCGTGAAGCACCAAAATATTTAACAAAGTCGGGGTGGTTAATTTTTGAAGTCGGAACCGGACAAGGACCATTCATTTCCCGGTTATGTGAAAGAAGCCAGCTTTACAAACAAATTGAGCCAGTTTCTGATGATTTAGGAAAAATCAGGGTAATTTCAGCTCAAAGAAAATAAACAAAACTAATTAAGCTCATTAAAAATAATGAGAAGGTCATTTTTAACAGTTCTCTTGCTTACCGCATTGAACTAATTTGTCGTATAGGAAATTATTCATGAGTATGACTCTTAATGCCGCGCTTAAGCTGGATATCTCGTCCATAAAAAATTCAATATCGCACCCGTATTGGGTGTTCTAGGCTACCGGCGATGATGACTGGCATGTCCAGACTCTTACAAGATACCTTGATCATGGCTGTCGACCGCTTTCCGGATCGTACAGCTTTGATTATAGATGATGTGCGAATGAGCTACCGCGAAGTGATGGATTACGCCTGCCGCCTAGCCCATACCTTGCGCGCATGCGGTGTTCGTCGCGGTGACCGCGTTGCGATTTTCATGGACAACACGTGGCAATGCGCCTCGTCAATCTATGGCGTGTTATTGGCTGGCGGAGTGTTCGTCGCCGTCAATGCACAAACTAAACGCGATAAACTGGCATTCATATTGAGTGATTCCGACACCCGTGTGCTGCTCAGTGAGCCACATCTCGCTCGAGTATTCAATCAAGTGGCGGAGCAGTTGCCAGAGTTGCGGGTATTGTGTACATCTGGAGCCAAAATATTGTCGACGGGGGGTAAAAACCAGGACGATTTATTAGCCGATATGCCGACAACGCCGCCGCCACAGTCAGCGATATCATTGGATCTAGCGGCGCTAATCTACACTTCCGGCACCACTGGCGTCTCCAAAGGTGTGATGCACTCGCACCAATCGTTGTTGTTTGCGCTGGACAGCATCAATGAATATCTAGGCTTTACACAGGATGACCGCCTATTTTCTGCGTTACCGCTCAATTTCGGCTATGGTCTTTTCCAGTGGCTTTCTGCGGTGCGTGCCGGGGCAACTCTGGTTTTAAAACGCTCATTTACCTATCCGGCACAAGTATTTAAGCGTATGCACGACGAAGCCGTAACCAGCTTCGCCGGCGTACCTACCGTCTACGCCATGATGCTCGCTCAGGATGCCAAACAGCCGCTACGCTTCCCCAGCGTGCGGCTGATTACCAACGCCGCCGCAGCACTGCCGGCTGAATTTATCCCCGGCATTAGGCGGCTGTTTCCACAGGCCAGCTTATACAAGATGTACGGACAGACCGAGTGCATCCGTGGCGCCTACCTGGATCCGGCCTTGGCCGAGTCAAAGCCGGAATCGGTAGGGGCCCCCATACCCGGCACCGAACTGCTGTTACTGGGTGAAAACGGACAGCCGGTGGCGCAGGGCGAGGTCGGATGCCTGCACGTGCGTGGACCGCATGTGATGCTGGGTTACTGGAACCAACCGGAAAAGACGGCGGAAGTGTTGGTACCTGGTCCGCTGCCGGGCGAGTTTCTGCTGAAAAGCGGTGATCTATTCCGGCAGGACGCTGATGGCGATTTCTATTTCGTGGCACGTAGCGATGAAATCATCAAAAGCCGAGGGGAAAAAGTCAGCCCTGCCGAAGTTGAAAATGCCATCTACAGCCTTTCTGCTGTACAAGACGTCGTGGTGCTCGGCATTCCTGACCTTTTTCTGGGTGAAGCAGTATGCGCTTTTGTTGCACCGCGCGAAGGTGAAGAGTTAAGCGCACAGCAAATTAAGCGCATTTGCAGCGAACGACTGGAAAGCTACATGATCCCAAAACACGTCTTGTTCTTACCAGAACTGCCACGCACCGTGAACGGCAAGCTGTCCCGCAAACTGATTAAGGAACAATGCGCCGCGTTACTTGCCGAATTGAACTAATTCATTATTGAGGAGTTACCTATGTCTATAAATCTTACCGCTGCACCGAATTTCACCGCTGCGCTCAAGCTCGACGAGGCTGCCGAAATCGCCAAAATCACCGAGCGTCTGCGCGAGTTGTTACGCAACCATCTCCATCGCCGCGGCCTCATCGTCGCTATTTCCGGTGGTGTGGACAGCGCGGTTTGTGCAGCTTTGGCCGTGCGGGCAGTTGGAAGCGAGCGCGTGTTTGGCTTGCTGTTGCCGGAGCGCGATTCCGCCTCCGAAAGTACGCTGCGCGGCCGCATGGTGGCAGAGCAACTCGGTATCGCCTACGAGAAGTTCGACATCGCCCCCGTATTGGATGCTTTAGGCTGCTACCACTGGCGCGACGAGGCCATCCGTGCTGTTTTTCCCGCCTACACCAGCGACTGGAAAAACAAAATCGTAATCGCAGGCGGGCAGGAAGGCCATTTCAATTACTTCAAATTGGTGGTGCAGTCACCGGAAGGGCAATTGTTCGAGGAAAGGCTGGACTCGAAGAATTATCTGCAAATCGTCGCCGCCACCAACTTCAAGCAGCGCGTGCGTAAGACCCTGGAGTACTTTCACGCCGACCGATTGAACTATGCCGTCGTCGGCACGCCGAATCGTCTGGAATACGACCAAGGCTTTTTTGTGAAAAACGGTGATGGCTCAGCCGATTTAAAGCCCATCGCTCATTTATATAAGACGCAGGTCTATGCCCTGGCACGTTACCTGGAACTTCCAGAGGATATATGCAACTCCCAGCCCACCACCGATACCTACAGCATGGCGCAAGGGCAAGACGAATTCTACTTTGCCCTGCCTTACAACAAAATGGACATTGCCTTGCTGGCTTGCAATAGCGGTGAGCCGAGCGCCAACTTGGCCGAGGAGTTGGGCATTGGCCTTGATCAAGCGGAATTCATCTACCGGGACATTGAGGCCAAGCGTAAAGCCACTGCCGTGTTGCACTGGCCAGGGATTGCAATGGAGACTGTCATAGGCCCGATGACTAAACCGCCGCTACTTGGCTGAGGGCGAAGCAAATGTCATGTGAAATTAAAATCATGTAAGCCATTCAGATTAATAGCGTGGGTCGAGCGGTAAGTAATAGCACTTATTGATTGAAGAAGCTTGACCTCCTATCTTACAGCTACTTGTAAATCGTCAATCGATTTCCAGCCTGAATAAAACTCAATGGAAACAAGCTATGACAATGAGAAATATATATAAATGCTGGTTGCTGGTTGCAGTGGCTACACTGGCACTGCCGGGATGTAACAAATCGAACCATGAGGAAACATTGATGACAAAGACACAAATCAGCATACCGGAATGGCAAGCGCTGGAAAAAAAGCGCGTGGTTTTCGGTCACCAGTCGGTGGGCTATAACATTCTTGACGGCGTAACGCGTTTGGCCGATAGGGATGGCGTCAAGATCGATATGCACGAACAGCGGACTGCTCCCGTAGCACAAGGTATTAGCCATTTCACCATTGGCAAGAACGGTGACCCTATGTCAAAAATCCAGGATTTTGCCGCCGCCATCAATGCCGGCGCAGCCCAAGGGGCGGACATAGCCCTGATGAAGCTATGCTATGTCGACTTCAATGATGCGACCAATGCGCGACAACTGGCTAACGACTATATTGCCAGCCTGGAAGCCTTGGCTCAAAGGCATCCAGATACCCACTTCGTAGCGGTAACCGCCCCGTTGGTGGCCGTACAAACGGGGCCAAAAGCCTGGATTAAACGTCTCATAGCCAGCCAGCCCAACGGGTATTCCGATAATGCCAGACGTGCAGAGTTCAATACGCTGCTTCGTGAGCGATATCTTCCAACAGGGCGCTTGTTCGACTTGGCCCGGATCGAGTCTAAATCTAACGGCACGTACTGCAAGGTGCAGGTGGATGGACAAGAGGTCGAAGCACTATGTCCTGAACTTACAAATGATGGCGGTCATCTCAACGAGCACGGGCAGGAGTTGGTAGCCACCGCCTTTATGAACACTATCGGATCCCTGTCTGCCAAGTAGGTGCAAGATGAATCGACTAATCAAGGACATTGATGCCGTCCATCAGCGGCGCTGGCCAGGCCGCCCTGTGAGCTTGGTTTCGCGCTCAATGCTGGTGGCATGTTCCCCCGGTTTGCGGATGATGCTGATGTATCGATTTGCACACTGGTCATATTTAAAACGCCAGAACAGCAGAAGACCTTGGACGTGGCTCTGGCGCATCGTATTCATTCCCTTTGCGCCAATAAAGATGGCATTTAGGATCGTCTCTAAGAGTGAAATTTACGAACGCAATGAAATTGACAGTGGTGTTTGTTTTCCCGACCAGGGATATATCATATTCGGACCCAGAAAAACCGGCGCTGGGACAGTGATCGGCACACGAGTGACCGTCGGTAAGGGGCATGCTGATAATGGAAGCCCGATAATTGGGCGCAACGTATGGATTGGTTCAGATTGCGTGATTTACGGCAACATCAGTATCGGCGATGGTGCCACGCTACTGCCTGGCACAGTGCTTAGCAAAAGCATTCCCGCCGGCGCTGTAATGCGAGGCAACCCGGCGCGGCTGGTGTTGCCAAATTTTGATAATTCCAAGTTGTTAATGCTACAGGATGCAGATGCCATGCAATATGTGACAGAAAAATGGAGTGCTTGAATGTTTGAGAATATTCGCGCTGACATGATGCGTGCGCATCGCTGCACTAAAATACGCCGGCCGATTGATGTCCTGCGTTTACTATGGTCAAGTCAGGGACTTCAAGCGCTAGTGGTATACCGTTTGGGCCGCTGGTTGAATAACGTACGCAAACACCAATTTGGCTGGGCTATTTCGTTTCCCCTTTTCCCAGCTTATTGGATGTTGTCAGTGCTTGTGCGTAAGGCCTATGATATTAATCTGGAACAAAGTGCGGATATTGCAGCCGGCGGCCTCCACATTTATCACTTAGGGGGAATTGAGGTAAGAAATTGCCGTATTGGGCCTCGCTGCACCATATTTCAGCGGGTCAAATTGGGGTCAGCCGAAACTAAGAATGGGGGACTGGTGATTGGTGAAGGTGTGTATATTGGCCCTCATGCACAGATATGTGCTGATGTCTGTATCGGGGATGGCGCCACCATTGGCGCCGGCAGCGTGGTTACTCAGGACATCCCTCCCCGCTGCCTGGTGCTCGGCAACCCGAGTCGAGTCGTCCAGCGAGATTACGACAATCATGCCATATTGTAAGGCCTCTTCTCTGCGCCGCTTAGCCCTTTAAATATCATCATAACGAAGCAATCCGCTTCATGGACACACGGCTGAATAAGTAATCTCTAATTCTACACCCCTCCCCTCCCACAAAACTGCTGCCACCGCCATAAGTCGGCGCACATCTCATCCAGGCCGCGTCTCGACTCCCAGCCGAGCTCTGCCTTAGCCAAGGTAGTATCGGCATAGCAAGTGGCAATATCGCCCGCGCGCCTGTCCACCATGCGATAAGGCACGGGCTGTCCTGTCACCCGCTCAAAGGCCGCAATCATTTCCAGTACGCTGTAGCCGCGGCCGGTGCCAAGATTGTAAGTATAAACCCCCGGCAATGGATTGATTCTTTCCAAGGCTTTTTTATGGTCACTGGCTAGGTCGGATACGTGGATATAATCCCGCACCCCCGTACCATCCGGTGTTGGCCAGTCATTGCCATACACCGAAAGCACACTCAGTTTGCCAGCCGCCACTTGCGACAGGTATGGCATCAGGTTATTGGGAACGCCATTCGGGTCTTCGCCGATCATGCCGCTTTCGTGCGCACCGACCGGGTTGAAATAGCGCAGCAATGCGATGTGCCACCGTGGATCGGACACAAACAGGTCGCGCAGGATCTCTTCGTTCATCAACTTCGACCTGCCGTAAGGATTGGTCACCTTAAGCGGAAAATCTTCGCTGATCGGCACCCTTGCCGGATCGCCATAAACCGTGGCGGATGAGCTGAATACCAATTGGAACACGCCAAATTCAGCCATCACCCTACACAAGGCTAAGGTGCTGCCGATATTATTGTCGTAATACTGCAAGGGCTGCTGAACCGATTCGCCTACCGCTTTGAGACCTGCAAAGTGGATTACCGCACCGATCTTGTGTTCTGAAAAAATCTCCCGCAACGCCGCCTGATCGCACACATCCGCTTGCACCAGTCTGGGCTGCTTGCCCGTGATGACCGCCACCCGATCCACCACACTGGCTTTGCTGTTGAGCAGATTGTCAATAATCACTACTTCATAACCCGAGTTCAACAACTCTACACATGTATGGCTACCGATAAAGCCCGCGCCGCCTGTCACCAGAATTTTCATGCTATGCCTCCTACAAGCCTGTACTCACCCTATTCCCCAGCCAATTCACCCAGCATGTAGCCTTGCCGGGCAACAAGAACTGAGCCCAATAATTTTGAATTCTTTCTTATCGAAAAATTTTCACTACGGGACAGGAATAGTGCATGTGTTTTTATGAAGTGTTTTTTGCGTAATGAAAATGCAGGCTTTCCGACAGCGCATCGAGTCATTGCGTACTTAAGTTTTATATCCCTTGTTGGTTATAAAACGAGGGAAGCAAGACGGCTGAGACAGTCGTCGGCATTAACGGTCGGGTGATTTTTACCGCTTATTGGGCAGGGGCGGACGCCCATAAAAGTTTTCGCAAAAATAACGATTCTCCCGTAAGGCTTGCTTGGTTCATTTTCTTGGCGTTATGACATCAACACCTTAGCTTCGTAAATTTCGAATTGAACACATATCTGCTGAGAATGCATACTAAGTTAATTGACTAGACTTGGGTATATCGCAAAATACCTAGATGCTGATAAATTATTCTTACGGCTTAACTACGCCGCTCATATCAATGACTCGATGCGCTGTCGGAAAGCCTGCATTTTCATTACACAAAAAACATTTCGTGAAAACACATGCAGAAGACCGTTTACACAAAAATTTTTACCCCCTCTTATTCTTTATCGAATCAATAATTCCAGCTTTTTTATCAGTATCAATTAATTCAATATTGAGTCCCTGTTGAGCATAAATAAACGCTATTTTTTCGTTATCAAAGGCTTCCCCTGGCTGTGGACTTGTTATTAATCTTAGTCCCTTGTCTTTTAAGTTAGCAATTTCCTCATCTAATTCATCACATTTAAAACAAAGATGATGCAGACCTCCGCCTCCGGACTTTTGTGCGAAGGCATAAATAGTAGATGTCTGGTCTGATGGTTCAATTAATTTAACCGTTAATGAGTTTTCTTTTTCCAGAAAAACAACTTTAACTTTTTGCCTTGTATTTAATACAATCTCAGTCATTTGTTTATAGCCGAATACTTTTTCCCAATGTTCAATTCCTTTTTCAATTGACCTTACTACTACACCTAAATGATCTATTATCATTATTTTCTCCTCCTACCCTTTTCTTACTCTAAAACCGTTTAACTCTAGAGCGAGCTATGAAGTCAAGTAGCTTGCGCATTTGCAAATCGGTCATGGGCTGTTGTGTTTTACACTATCCAATGCGTTTTATTATCGCCCCGCAAAAAAGATGTTTCATCACTCTGGCCGCGACTCAACGCCTATAGCTCGGCGAGATTTATCGCCGTATGCGGCCACCAATAGTTGCAGCAAAATATAAAAAACAATCGCGGGAATAAACATCGCACTTGTCGAAATATAGCGGTTAGCCGGATAAGTGACCAACACCGTTAATATGCCGGATCCGACTGTGTAAAACACAGTGACTAGGGCAATAGTGGGAATATCGAGCGGCGACCCAGAAATCAAAGGCGGCACTCGAGAGCTGAATAGAAAAAAACAATAGACAGCAGCCAACCCCAGCAGCCCCAGCACTAGAGGAATATTCTGGGTAATGGCCGTCCCGGTTGCGGAGCGGAGAGCGCCAACAACCCACATGACGTAATCCGCTGGGGCGTTTCGCACGACATCAGTGGAGAATGACATCATACGTTTATTGAACTGCACCCACGTCTCATCCGGTTCTTGCTGGGTCTGTCGCACGATCTTATACAAGATTTCATCAAAGTTGGACGCCAGGATGTCGAAATGGCTGCGTGCAGTCCTACGGAAACTACGTTTGCCGGTATCATAATCAATAACCATAGGACTTAGCTCGCCGGCGTGAATCATCGCCCCACTCTTGTTCAGAATGGTTTGCGCGAGTTCTCTATGATCAGGGGCAAGCCGTGGAATCAACTCCTCATTCAGCATGGATGAGGCTAGCCCGCTCAAGGTGAACCCACCAAAGGACACGATGTTAAAGTCTTTCACTGCTTGATAGCGGACCGAGGAAACAAGCAAAAAAGGGCTGGCGGATAGCAAAAAGATCACCACCGATGTCCGAACATTCCATTTTCGCGTCTGAACAAAACCCAGAATCAAAAAAAGAACCGGCATAAGCACAATAAACGGCAGTAAACTGGGTCTTATAATGTAAGCGAAACCCAAGGCCAGCATAAATACGGCGAAACGCCATGGACTGCGTTTCGCACTTTCATGAAATCCAATCATTTCTCCGAGGGCAAATACTAACAAGATAACGGCGGGGAACTCGGGATGAATATCACGAGCATAAAGTAGGATGACATTGGAAATGACTAAGGGCAATGTTAAGGCTAGTGCGGCATACTCGGAAGTCCCGAATTCGACGAGCCTGCGATACAGGTAATAGGTCGCGAAAAAGAAAAATCCCACCTCAATTGTAGGAAGAAGAATGTAGTTATCATTAAATGGAGCCAAAAGGAATCCGAGCAGCGGATTTCGGCCGCCGCCCCAGATGACCTCCCATGTCCAGGGATGGAGATAACCATCCGTGTCGGGCGTCCAACGCGGTACCAGCCCCCCGGTGCCGGCGAGCAAGAGAAAAACCAGAATCATTGCACTCAAAAGAATCCGCATCGGCGTAATATGTTTCATTAGATATACCAAAAGAAAAAATATTTATGGGATCTTAGCTAGGAGTCAAACCACATGCAGGCGGTGAGTAGAGATAATCAGCACTGGCCGGGGATAACAGAAAATTAAGAATATGTAGTCCGCTAGAGGAGTCATATGTCATATCGCACTTACCTCCGAGATTTCCACCACCAAATATAAACTCGTTGTTGGCAACACAAAATTTCACTGGGGGATCCTCGAACTCATGGCAAATACTGTCGATTGTGCTCCCACTGAGAGACCAGGCGGATAAGTGTCCCGCGTCACTTGTTATGTCGCAAATATTCAAAAGCCGTAATCATTATTCCTTATGTTACTTGTCATTAGAATACGCACAAACACTTAAACAATAGGGGGTTGAGGCGGTGTGGTATGAAAAATCGAGATAGCAATAAAGAAGACATATCCCGAACTTAGGGAAACCAAATCGGCATTGTGTGCATGACAAGCAAAACGTCGTCAACCTGGTCAACCATTCGAATCAACGATTGGAGGGCGAAAACGGATAAGAAATATAAAACCGCAACGAACAGCATGACCACATTGTGGGTTCGTAATGCCTAATGATGGAATTATGGCTTCGCCGCACGGTGAAAGGCACGATCGTTCATTCTGACCGAGGCTGCCAGGATTTTCAACGCCTACCGAAGACGTACTCGAAGTTAGGTTATCTCAGCCCAGAATCCGTTTAAGATCAAAACGATCCGCCCTGAGAATCGGGGCAAAATCAACTGAGTAGGTATTTTGGCGTATTGTTCTTTACCCTAAGTCATATATATTTGTTCCGACTTAGAAGGTCTTGCTTTCCTAAGAGAGCCTTATGAATGAGGAGGTAACCGGCGGTGCTAGCGGCTCGTTTCGCAAGCTTTTAAAAGTTTGCAGACTTGGTTGCGACGGGTCATGTCAGGAGAACATGCAAAACTGGAAGAGACAGTCTGATGGTTGATCTATGGTTTTTTAACAGCAATCAATGTCTCCCATTACCCAGTTACCCGAGCTAAGGATAGCCCGTCATCTTTTTCAGGAAAATTGCGTTAGGTTGTACCTCGCTCGGTTTCACATACTCTAATGACTGACGAAACAACATAACTCAATTACCTGTTTGGATACCCTCGCATAGCCGTAGCATTTAGGCGTTTTGACGAAGTTGCAGCATAGTCAAAGTGCAAGATCATTCGACACGGCATCAAGTCGTTACAGGAGTCATGCCGCAACACGAAGTTGTGTGCCGTGGCGGACGGAGGGACAAACGCTGGCTGCCGAAGGCAATAACCGCCAGGTCATTTTTCGCCGTTAAAATTCGAGTGATTCCAATTTTAACTTTCTCGAAAATCCTGATGCGCTGACAACGTTTTTGCACAATCAAGAATTATGAAATTTACAGAACATTTTCCTCCACCATCAATGGAACTTGGTATGCCATTTTTCTGCCCGTGCCAAAAAATTTCAGCATATCAAGCTGCCAAAGAGAATTTTTTATAGGGATAGATCTAATGATGAATCAATATAATTCTGCCTTGAAAAATATTGGGATAAAAGTTGCGGTTCTTCTACCCTGTTACAATGAAGGCCTTTCAATACGCGGCGTTGTAAGCAACTTTCGCGCTGTGTTACCGGATGCTGACATTTATGTCTATGATAACCGCTCTACCGACAATACTAGTGACGAAGCGAGGGCTGCTGGCGCAATTGTCCGATTGGAACCTTGGCCGGGCAAAGGTAATGTGGTACGGCGAATGTTTGCCGATATTGATGCCGATGTCTACATTATGGCCGATGGCGATGATACTTATGATGCCTCCGCGGCCCCTGAAATGGTACATCGCTTAGTTAACGAACATCTTGATATGCTCGTTGGCACACGACTGAATATCTATTCAAATGCACACAGGAATGGACACGCATTTGGAAATAAACTGTTCAACAATCTTTACAGAACATTATTCGGTCGTTTGTTTACTGATATTTTTTCAGGCTACCGGGTTTTCTCCCGTCGTTTTGTTAAAACCTTTCCGGCAATTTCTAACGGCTTTGAGATTGAGACAGAGATGTCTGTTCACGCCAGCCAGTTGCGTATGCCAATCGTTGAAATGGGTACCCAATACGGTGCAAGGCAAGAAGGCTCATTTAGCAAACTACATACCTTCTACGATGCCTTTCGAATTCTCCGGATGTTTATCTTGCTGTTCAAGGAAATCAAGCCACTTCGTTTCTACAGCTTAATTGCCACATTCTTTTTCTTTCTTGCAATTGTTCTTGGTATTCCAATAATCAGCACCTATATGGACACTGGCCTTGTACCACGTTTTCCGACGGCTATTCTATCGACGGGTTTGGTTTTGCTTGGCGGAATCAATTTAATTTGTGGACTGATTCTCGACAGTGTAGCTCACGGAAGATTGGAACATAAACGCATTGCGTACCTTTCTTATCAGGCAGTCAGAGATGGTGGAGTAGTTTGATGGCATTCATTCGCTTTCTAATCGTTGGCGGTCTAGGCTTTGTAATTGATAGCTGGAATAACTCTAGCTTTAATCTATTTTGGACTATCTGCCTTCATAGCCAGATTGCCGGCCATCCTAGCCGCAATGGCCTTCACATGGTTAGCAAATAGGCGAATTACGTTTCGTCTTGGTACTAAGCCCACTGGAAAAGAAGCCATGCGGTATTTCACAGTGGCGATTAGCATGGCTTGTTTTAACTATCTTCTTTTCTCAGTGCTAGATCATGCTGAGCTTGCCTGCGTTTCTCGCAATAACTTTTGCGACAGCAATCCAAACTGTGTTTAGTTTTTACGGCTATAAAAAATTCGTTTTCAAGAGCATAAAACGCAAATCGCACTACAAGAAGCCAGTCCCTTACCTCCAGCACCCCACAAAACGCTCCGAGACGACATTATGGATCGTTGCCTTTGTGCTTTTTATTACCAATGTTGCCTTCAAATACCGTGGAGAATTTACTGACGACTCTGCAAACCTGCTAAAAAGCGTACATAACTTTGCAGGATTCTGGGAAAAAGAGCGTTAAAAATTTTCTACCCCAGAGTAATGTCCGATTTTTTGCCAGGGAATCCTGGCGTATTAGAAATGGACATTATGATCTTGCCCGGATTTCACTGACGCTTTGCTAAAAAGGCAATTTGTATTAATTCAAACTTAACCTGACAGACACTTCTAAAAGGTGTTGACGTTTATGATCCTAAAGCCAGTAACTGTTAGATTAAGTCTGAACTACTGCAAAATTTTTAGGCTGAATTTAACCTGACAGACACTTTTAAAAAGTCGGCGCCTGCCAGATTAGGTTTGAACTACTGCAAGCAATAACTGTATTTCTTTCCGTTGGTTAGCGGATTTGAATTGTTTGAAGCAGAAAAGCGGATTGACTCTCCAGTTCCATCTGTACGGCTCCAATGACTGAACCTTCCAGCACCGCTGTTTCGAATATCAGCATGGAGAGAGTGCGCAGGCCCCATTTCCACGCCATTCTCAAAAAAGCGAAGAGTGGATTGTTTTGGGAAATTATTGTTGTCTGCAGATATTCCAAATGTACGGCTGAGTATGTAACTATAGCCCCCATCGCTCCCTGCCCCGGAAACACTGAGAGCAACTTGGTTGCAGCTACCGGATGAAGGACTAGACGTAGAAGTAGGTGTAGAAGTAGACGAAGAAGTGAACTCATGTCCACCTATATCGGGCGCCGTTCCTCGAGCAACTTGAAAAAAGTCCTTGGTCACGTTATTTAGCGTCGTTGCCGCATTTATCACTGGTGAGCTGCTCGATATTTGAAAATAAGCCGGTATCAAGGTGCCAGGGGTCATTGTTCCCGTTCTGGCTACCTGAGGATCCGCAACTATATCAGTTGATGATTTTGCTGCCGAAGGCGTCGCAGCCCAATTGTTATTGGAAAAAGTAATGCCGCTGTTACTTGGTACGGAGCTGTTCTTCCCTAAAACAATATTATTTTTAATTTGAGAATTTGTATTAGTGATGGAAGAGCTTCCGCCAGACCCTGTCGACAAACCGCCATCTACGATAGTGTTGTTGGCTATCAACACATTATTCAACCCGGATTTGCTAACCAGCGTCCAGTTAAAGGCAGACAGATTGGTATTGTAGATAAAATTATTGATAATCGAATTATTGGCAGATCGAGGAACGCTTGCAACTTCATCGGCCATGGTAAGACCTGATGGTGTTTTACTATCTCGAAAAGGTATGGCTGGAGATGAAGAAATGTAAACCATATTGCGATTTACCAGGCTATTGGTAGCATCGGAAAGATACAAGTTATTCGTCCAGTTGTCGTAAACGATATTATCTTCTAACGTACAATGATCCGCTTCCCAGCAGGATAGACCTTCGCCCCAATTGTTAAAAACCTTATTGCGCCGCAAAACAGCATAAGAGGTGATGCCTGATTTTAGTGCTGCGCTAGTTGTGTTCCGAGCCGCAGTAATGCCGCTACCCCAGCCGCTTGAGCCTGGATTAGCCGAATTACTCCTTGCATTCTGCCATATTGTAGAATCTTGGACAGTGGTGTAATCGCCGAGAATCCTGATCCCCTTATCCCAGTTATGATGGACGTTCATATTACTGATCGTATTGTGATGCCCGTCTACCTGCACCCCGTTGCCGCTTTTATATATGCCTTTGCTGTTACTATTTTTTACTTCAAAACCAGAAACAGTATTGTAATTGCCCATCACATATATCATTTTCCCATAATCTACGTTGGGCAATGTGGTTCCGCCGTCAATCACGGGTTTGTTAGTCCCATAAGCACTCAGCGTAATACCGCTTTGTCCGATATAAACGGTTTCCGCATAAGTCCCCGTCGTTACATAAACGATGTCACCTGACTGCGTAGCTTGACTCAGCCCCTTTTTTATAGTCTTTACCGGCGAGGAAAGTGATGTGCCGCTATTGCTATCAGAACCATTAGGTGACACATAATAAGTTGCCGCATAAGCTTGCTGAATCCCTAGTAGACCTTGAATGCCGACAATAAAAAGCAATTTGCCGGTCATGTTTTTCATCCGATTAACCGAAAACGGGGGGGAGATCCTGGAGAAATAATTCGGAGCTGATTTGATGTTCTGATTGTCTTGAATATTTGAGACTTGCAAGTCCAAGTCTAAAATATTCATAGCTGATCCGGATTTCTGAGATAAGTTTGGGGACGCTTCTGAAAAGCTGGGTAAAACCGAAAACAAACATGTTGATTTATACATATACCACCTTTGATACATAAGACCATTAATTTACGAGACACTCGATGTCTCTGTTTCATATCACATTGAATTATAAAAAGAAGCACACATAAACTGTGGTGTAACTTCTATTTCATCAATGCGAAAGGATTTCTAATAAATCCGGTCGAAGTGTATCGGTGGGATATTAATGGCAGCTTAAATAGGCAGGTTTTTACATCGGAATATTTTTCCTTGAGTCATGGACACTTTGCCAAGAGACCTTTGTGTTCGCTTAGACTTAACCTGACAAACACTTCTAAAAAATCAGTGTCTGCCAGATTAGGTTTGAACTACTGCAAAATTTTTAGGCTGAATTTAACCTGACAGACACCTTTAAAAATCAGTGTCTGCCAGATTAGATTTGGACTACTGCAAACAATAACTGTATTTCTTTCCGTTGGTTAGCGGATTTGAATTGTTTGAAGCAGAAAAGCGGATTGACTCTCCAGTTCCATCTGTACGGCTCCAATGACTGAACCTTCCAGCACCGATGTTTCTAATATCAGCATGTAAAGAGTGCGCAGGCCCCATTTCCACACCATTCTCAAAAAAACGAAGAGTAGATTGTTTTTCGAAATTACTGTTGTCCGCGGGTATTCCAAATGTATGGCTGAGTATGTAAGCATAACCACCATCACTCGCTGTGCCGGAAACACTGAGAGCAGTTTGGGTGCAGGTGCCGGATGAAGGGCTAGAGGTAGAAGTGGAAGTGGAAGTGAACTCATGCCCGCCTATATCAGGTGCCGTTCCTCGTGCACCTTGGAAGAAGTCCTTAGTCACGCTCGATAGCGACATAGCTGCATTTATCACTGGAGAGCTGCTCGCTATTTTAAAATAAGCCGGTGTCAAAGTCCCGGCGGTCGTTGTTCCCGTTCTGGCTACCTGAGGATCCCCAACTATATCAGTTGACGATGCAGCTCCCGAAGGAGTCGCTGCCCAATTATTATCGGAAAAAGTAATGCCGCTGTTGCTAGCTACAGCACTGTTCTTCCCTAAAATAATATTATTTCTAATCTGAGAATTTGTATTAGTGATGGAATAGCTTCCGCCAGCCCCTGTAGACAATCCGCCATCTACGATAGTGTTGTTGGCTATTAATACATTATTCAACCCGGATTTGCTAACCAGCGTCCACCTAAAGGCAGAAAAACTGGTATTGTAGATAAAATTATTGATAATCGAATTGTTGGCAGAACGGGGAGCGCTTGCAACTTCATCGGCCAAGGTAAGACCTGATGGTGGTTTATTATCTCGGAAAGGTATGGCTGGCGATGAAGATATATAAACCATATTGCGATTTACCAGGCTATTGGTAGCATCAGAAAGATACAAGTTATTCGTCCAGTTGTCGTAAACGATGTTATCTTCTAACGTGCAACGATCCGCTTCCCAGCAGGCTAGACCTTCGCCCCAATTGTTATAAACCGTATTGCGCCGCAAAACAGCATAAGAGGTAATTCCTGGCTTTACAGCAGCGGAAGTTGAATTTCGAGCCGCAGCGATGCCGCTACCCCAGCCGCTTGAGCCTGGATTAGCCGAATTACTCCTTGCATTCTGCCATATTGTAGAATCTTGGACAGTGGTGTAATCGCCGAGAATCCTGATTCCCTTATCCCAGTTATGATGGACGTTCATGTTACTGATCGTATTGTGATGCCCATCTACCTGCACCCCGTTGCCGCTTTTATATATGCCTTTGCTGTTACTGTTTTTTACTTCAAAACCAGAAACAGTATTGTAATTGCCCATCACATATAACATTTTTCCATAATCTACGTTAGGCAATGTGGTTCCGCCGTCAATCACGGGTTTGTTAGTCCCATAAGCACTCAGCGTAATACCGCTTTGTCCGATATAAACGGTTTCCGCATAAGTCCCCGTCGTTACATAGACGATGTCACCTGAAACAGTCGCTTTACTCAGCCCCTTTTTTATAGTCTTTACCGGCGCTGAAAGTGATGTGCCGCTATTGCTGTCAGAACCATTAGGCGACACATAATAAGTCGCCGCATAAGCTTGAGCGCCTAGTAGACCTTGAATACCGACAATAAAAAGCAATTTGCCGGTCATGTTTTTCATCCGATTAGCCGGAACGCTCCTAAGAAAATGATTCGGAGCTGATTGGGATTTTTGAGATGAGTCTAGGGCCGCTTTTGAAAAGCTGGGTAAGGCCGAAAACATACATGTCAATTTAGTAGATTTATACACAATATTACCTCTATTACATAAGACCATTAATTTACGAGACATTCGATGTCTCTTTTTATATAGCATTGAATTATATGGATAAATCAAGGGAAGAAAAAAAGCATCTCCAACCCCATAAATAAGAATTTATTTCTATATAATTCGATTGAAGTGTAATTTGTAAAAAACACAAAAACCGTGAAGAACCCTTCAATTCATGATCTCTAATGATCGATCAATAAAAATCTTGGAACCTGTTCATCTTATTTATGAGAAATAATTTCCATATAACTCGCAAAAAACAAAGCCATTTGCATGCCATCTTAGTAAAAGTCTTTAATATTCATAGCATTGAATAATTCCATCTAACTTCAACTTAACCTGAGTCATAAAATCGACACTGCAAAGCGGCAAAAAATTGCCAGTGGCGACGACTTAGCCGAAGATCAACTTAGGCTTAGGAAATTGTTCCAGGAATGAGCAATTGGTTTTGCCGCCATCTATGCACATTTTTTTAGAACCATACATTTAAGGTTTATGCAACATCTGGGTATTAGTACGTATTTTATGTATATGCTTTACTTGTTAGAGTGGTCACATCGATTTAATCTTAAAAAGCACTTAAATTTTAATACCAAACCAAAGCTTACGGACTTTAAAAAACAGCTCAACACATTGATAAACAAATAATCCACATATAGGCGCATGATTACGGTTAGCTGGAGCCCCTAATCAAACCCGGGGTTACCCTCATGCCAGAAAAAATACAGAACAACCCACACGCTAAGGCTGGATGCTTGGAGACAACGGTACCCTCGCCATGCAGGTAAAAACGAACTCTAAAACTCTAACAACCAATCGCACCTAACCTAACACTCCAAGGAGGAGATGTATGAAGAAATATCTGATTTGTTTTATCTTACTGGCGGTGGTATTTGTGGGATGCATAATTTATGGAATCGCTATTGTTAAATATCGAATATTTCCTTACGAAGCCATCAAAGCCGTATATCAAAAAACTCAAGAACCGGAAAAAACTAATACTCCTTGGTCTATTGGTGTATATGAAGGCTCCACTTTATTTGACTTGCATCCAAAGAAAGATGTTTCTAACCCAGTTTTATCAGCAAAAGATATTGCCGGTATGGACGCGGATTTCGTCGCAGATCCATTTATGGTATTAAAGAATGAAAAATCTTTTATTTTCTTTGAAGTTCTAAACCGGGAAACTGCTCAGGGTGATCTTGCTTACGCAGAGAGCACGGATGGCAAAAAGTGGAATTACAAAAAAGTTATTATTGATGAAAATTTTCATTTGTCATATCCGTATGTTTTCGAGTGGGACAATACCTACTACTTGATCCCGGAGAGTAATGAAGATCTTTCGGTGAGGCTGTATAAAGCAACAGATTTTCCTGAAAAATGGGAATATGTCGGGAATCTATTATCTGGATATCAATATTTGGATCCTTCAATATTCCGCTATAAAGATAAGTGGTGGATGTTTGTGTCTACTGGAAAAAGTAACGTTCTAAACCTCTATTATTCAGATGACTTATTAAAAGGCTGGCAACCTCACCCAAAGAATCCAATAGTAAAATTAAATAAGCATTTTGCCAGGTTGGGTGGCCGAGTCATCTTGGATAACAACAAACTGTTAAGGTTTGCACAAGATGATGACCCTAGTTATGGAATTCAGATTTTTGCCTTTGAAATAACTGAGCTGTCTGAAACATCATATGCAGAGAAATTGGTATCGGAAAAACCTATAGTAGCAAAGACGGGCACCGGATGGAATGCAGCGGGTATGCACCATGTAGATCCACATAAAATAGGAGATAAATGGGTGTCAACTGTAGATGGGCGAAGTAAATGAGCCTAACGGCTTAATAATGAAGCCAGAGTTTAGCGTTAAAGAGTACAGGAAGCGTAACGCAGTCTGGCGTTTTGACGAAGTTATCGCGCAAGCGTCAACGTAGTCAAAACGCCAGATCGTCTCTCGGCACGGCATCAAGTCATTAAGGGCGCCAGGACGAACGGCGGAGTTCGCGGAGACATTAATATATCGGGTTAAGTCTAAACCATTACCCATTAACCGCTTGATCTGTATGTTGTAAGCACAATTTTTTTATCGCCCGATTGCGTAATAAGCCAATCCGCTACTTTTAACCTTGTCGGGCTCATACATATTACGGCCGTCAAAAATCACTTTATCCTGAAGCTGTTGGCTCATCGCATCAAAATCTGGGCTGCGAAATTGCTTCCATTCGGTAACAATCACTAATGCATCGGCCTGAATTAAGGCGTCCTTGGGCGAATTGCAATAACTTAAACCGGGTTTGTCGCCGTAAAGCCGCCTTGCCTCCTCCACCGCTTCAGGATCAAAAGCCTGGACGGTTGCGCCGGCTTCAATCAAGGCTTCCAGTACAACCTGGCTTGGCGCATCGCGCATATCATCGGTATTGGGCTTAAACGCCAGCCCCCACAGGGCGAACACCTTGCCGGTTAAATTGCCTTGATAATGTCTATTAATCTTTTCAAACAAGCGGTGTTTTTGCCGGTTATTGACATTCTCTACCGCATTCAGCAATTCGGCATGATAGCCCTGTTCCTTTGCTGTTCTTTCCAGTGCTTTTATGTCTTTAGGAAAGCAGGAGCCGCCGTAGCCGCAACCGGGATAAATAAAGCTGTAGCCGATGCGGCTATCAGAGCCTATGCCGTGCCGGACATGTTCAATATCGGCACCCAGATGCTCAGCCAGATTTGCCAACTCGTTCATGAAGCTGATTTTGGTCGCCAGCATCGCATTTGCAGCATACTTGGTTAATTCGGCCGAACGGATGTCCATGGTGATGACGCGGTCAACGCTACGGTTGAACGGCGCATAAAGGGCCTTGAGCAATTCCGCCGTCCTGGGGTTGTCGGTGCCGATAACGATCCGATCCGGTTTCATAAAATCTTCCAGTGCGGCGCCTTCTTTCAGGAACTCGGGATTTGAAACCACATCAAACTCCAGTTCCTTGCCGCGACTGGCCAAGACCTGCTGTATGACCGCCTTGACCTTATCCGCCGTACCCACAGGCACCGTCGATTTATCAACCACCACACGGTACTCGTCCATGTTCTCGGCTATGCTTTTCGCAACCGCCAACACGTACTGCAAATCAGCGGAGCCGTCGTCATCGGGCGGAGTACCGACGGCGATGAATTGAAACACGCCGTGGTCTACGGCCGTTTTAATGTCGGTGGTAAATTTCAAGCGTCCTTCCGCTTGATTTTCCTTGACCATGGCTTCGAGTCCCGGCTCATAGATCGGGATGATGCCCTGCTGCAGCTTGGCAATTTTTGCCTCATCGATGTCAACACAGATAACATCATTGCCGACTTCCGCAAGACAGGTACCGGTTACCAATCCCACATAACCACTTCCGAATATTGTAATTTTCATTTTTCTTCAACTTTAAAGTATTGGTTAAAAAACATGATTCTTTTATCGCAGCCGTAAATCTGGCGTTTAATTCATATTGCTGCTGATGCGGATAATGATGATTTATATTTAGTGAACAAAACACTTATAATAAAAAAAAGAAAAGCAAAATTTGACTCTTTAATCTCATTAACAGAATCGAATAATATAGGATTTATATAAAACTCAATAACCTTTGCAAAAAGGTAATTTATAAAAAAAAGCACCCCAATAAATATTGGTACGATTGGAATATTTATTCTATCTAGCGCTACTTTTGCTTTAGAATTAAACTTATATAGAAGCGGTAACAAACAACAATAGGTAAACCAAAACATTGCAAAAAGCCTATCCATACTTAGCATTAACAACAAAAATGACTTACCTTTTCCATCTTTAGCAGCTCTACTAAAGATCTCCAAATTATGAAAGTTAATTTCTTTTTGCATATTAATTTCTTGAAGAAAACTGGGCGTTGTTAAATTAAAAATTCGCTGTCCCCAGCTAATTTCCTCAAAGAAAGCAAAGAGAAATACACAGCCTAATAAAATAAAAAACACTTTTTTATAAATATAGGGCTTTCGAGTTTTTACAGATAATATAAAGAATATTACAGCCGCCAGGAGAAAAAAAATAGCACCAGCTGTCTCATAAAATCCGTCCTCCCTTCCTAACAATATTATTTTATCGTCAGCAACAAAAAAGAAAATGGAAAAAGAAATAAGCAGCCAACATACTGTCGCAATATATAGAAAACCCTTATAGTTAAATATAGTTTTCATTATTCATTTTGCTCCATGATATTTCAATCCAGACTCAACTCAGAGTTAGATTTATATCGATATATTCCGGTAAGAAATAAAAAACCATGCCCTTTTCATTCAGCAAATCGCAGTACGTTTCAGTTGTTTGACCATATAAATAAATGAGTTTCCCAGCATTGCCATCACTCAAGGCTCTCATGACCGGTTTCCACCAAGGTGGCAGTGAGGCAGCTGACATAAAGCCCTAATGTTTTCTCAGCTATATTGCGCCAGTCATAACGTTGACTCACCCACTCTCGCCGACTCTCGCGCTCAACAGCGGTTATGGTTAGACCTTTAACCGACAGCCTCCTGATTCGATCTGCACACATGTCGATATCACCTAGTGGAAAATAATGTTCCGCCGGCAAACCCACCTCCAAATTTGCCGGGATATCGCTTGCTAATACCGGCAGCCCATAGCTCAATGCTTCCAGCAATGCGATAGGCAAGCCCTCGTGAGATGAAGGTAGTACGAAAAGGCCGGCATGAGTATAAAGCTCCTGCAATGCCAATCCCCGCTGGAAGCCTGTCATGACAACACCCGCTTCGGCAGCATTTTTCATCACTTCACGCTGATAAGTGTCAGGATGGTCTGCGCCGCCCACAAGCACCAGCTTCCAATCTGGCAAGTTAGCCTGCTTGAATGCCGCGATCAAATCCAAATGGCGCTTTTCCGGTACCAGCCGGCTAACCAGTAACACATAACGGCCGGGTTTCAGGCCGAACGTCTCAAGCGCGCCGATCGAATTCGGCAGCTGCGGGATAACCACGCCATTTGGAATCAACTCCGAGTCCACACCATGTTTGCTACGAACCAGATCAGCAAAAACTTTCGAAATCACAATACGCCCGTTTGACCAACGCATCCCCCAGCGCTCGCCCAGTTGAAGAACGAAGCGAGCAAACGGCCCCCACTTCTGATGGTCATAATTCGGGCTATGGTATGTCACCACCACCCTTAGCCCAAGCAATCTGGCAGGCAGCGTCATGATGGCAGGCCCAATACCCTGTATATGCAGGATATCAGGGCGCTTGTAGCAGGCATATAGCCCCCCCAGCAAGCTGTGCAGGAAAGCTTCCGTCCCTTTTGATTTGGGTGCCCACAGGGAGACGAACTTCACACTCTTCCACTCCGGTCCGATCTCGGCTGGTTGGTAAGATGACCGCACCAGTACGGTCACATCGCAGCCCATCTCGACCAGCAGAGGACACAAATGCTCGGCATGAGTTTCCACTCCTCCCTGTACCCCAGGGAAACCGCGCAAACCTAACATCATCACTTGAATTGGCCGGTTCATTTTTTTATCCTGCCTTGGCGAAAACATCTAACACATCACGAGCCAACTTTGCCCAGTTGTAATCCGATTCGAGCACTGCGCGACCATTCCTGCCCAGTTCAGCCGAAAGTTGAGGGTTGCATAAAAGCTCCAGCACTTTGTCCGTCATCCCGGTAAAATCGTTGGGTTCCACCAGCAAACCTGTCCGGCCGTCGAGCACCAGGTCGCGATAAAACAGGAAATCCCAAACAACCGCAGGCAACTGCATCGCCATCGCCTCCAGGCATGTTCCGGGCAATCCTTCGTAATAAGAAGTTGAGACATAAACACGGCTACGGTTGTAGTAGCCGAGCATTTCCGAAAACGGCACCTTGCCGGTCATCAGCACATTCTGCCCGTAACTCGCCAGCGCCTCCTTAACCCATGTATCGTCATCGCCATACCCAACGATAGCTATACGTATGTCCGGCTTTGCTGCAATCAATCGGCGGCATAGCTCCACCATCGGCCGGCTACCCTTACGCAGCTCGATGCGTCCGCAAAACAGCACGTCAATATCTTTTTCAACGGTGTCATTGGGGGTGAATAACTTCACATCGGCGCCGTTCGGAATCACCGTCACCGGGCCTTTAAAACCATACGCAAGAACCTCCTGCCTGCCCTGCTCTGTCAATGTAATCACCTTGCTGGTCAAGTTGAAAATCCGGTGCTCCATCCAGGATTTGATGGCAAGCGATAATCCGCTCCATTGGCTCACGAAATGCTTTGTCTCGTAAAAACGCCCGGACATGCCGAGATACGTAGTGTGCGCGGTCAGCACGACCGGAATATGCCGTGGCAGGAACAGGCCGGGAATCAATGGTGGAAAATGCAGGTTAACCCACTGGATCTTACCCTCGTCATAGAGGCTTATCAGCTTATTGCGTACCTTTAATCCCCAGGAAAAAAGACCGAATCGGGTGGAATTGTATGGAAAATGGATGATTTCCACTCCCGGATAACTCCGTTCAACCCAATGCTCGTAACTGGTGATCAGATAAACAGGCGGGTGGTCTGCCGGCAAATTGGCAAGAAAAGAGTCCAGATATCGGGCAATGCCGTGGACGCCGTAGAATTGAGGATTAACTATTGCTATCATCGTTGTTCCATTTATTAATTACGGACTCAATTGATGGCATGATAATTCCACCAGTTATAAAAAAGTCATGGCTACTGTGATTCAAGCAATTGGCCTCAATCATCAGTCCTTAACCCCTTTAGCTTTAATTGTATAAGCCAATCCCAAGCCCAAACTTGCCCAAAGCAGTGTATTTTCAGGAACGGGTGTGTAGTAGCCGTTTGAGAATGCCTCAAGCAAATAGCCAAGCAGCGCTGCATAAGCGCCCTGCAAATAAGCGCTAATCAAGGGTGGCGGCTGATTCGTAAAGTCTTCTGAAACTGCTTTTGTTAATGTTCTTGCAAAACGCCAATAAAAAACCAGCAGTAGAGTTAAGCCAACTAACCCCGTGTCCAACAAAATTTGCAAATACAGATTGTGCGGGTGGATTGAAAAATCGGGAGTGCTATGTGCCGCAGCTGACCACGCAGTCGACCCCAACCCACTACCTAAAATAGGATGACTTTCCACTTCAGGCCAAAGTGATAGCCAAATATCCGTACGTGCCGCTGTAACAGCTGAAGCGCGCGAAAACGACGATGCGCTACCGCTCCAGCCATCGCTAATCCTAGTCAGCAATGCACTGCCGAATGCCGCGAACACCAATATGATCATCAGTAATATGGACCATTTGATCAATTTACTGCCTTTGGCCCGTACCAAGAAAAACAACATGGAAACGCATGCAGCTACAAATGCCCCTCGTGAAAAAGTCAACAACAACCCCAACGCCACTATGACTAGCGCACTCCACAGTGCCAAGCGGCCTATCACAGTGCGGGCGTTGGGTGCGGAAAAGATTAATGGCCCAAACGCTGACGCAAGAAAAATTCCCATTTCATTAGTATGCAAGCCTGTTATTTCCAAATAAGATCTCGATTCCGCTGCGCCACTGGCTAGATATTGCAAGGAAATCCCTGTTGTTGCCGCAATAATCACGGCTAGGGCGGCAGGCAGCACCGCAGCAAAAACCAAGACGCCGATAAAACGTTCGGGACGCACGCTATCCCGTACAGCATGCATCAATAGCCACATCCATATCACCGTCATCAGCGGATAAATTAGAAAATCTTTGATATATTTCAGGGGAGTCACGGAATTAAAAGTCCCGGCTGCCAACATATAACTAGGCACTTCGCCAAGATGAGGAATACCTTTCAGCCCGGCCAGTGATACAGGCACTAGGTAAAAAAACCAGATCCATTTGGGTAAACCAATCAATTCTTGCTTGCCGGATATCCGGTTTAAACTAAAAGACAGCAATGCAGCCACTATTAGATAACCGATAAGGAAGAAGTCCGGCATAAAGACAGCGCCGGACAAAGGCATCAAAATAGTAAGTAACACAACGCCAATCCGATAATCGCGCATCATCAAAATTATCGGGATGATCGGTATAAAAAGGCTAATGGTCACTTTGTTATCGAGCATTGCCACAGCAGTTCCGATTACCATGGCAAACAATCCGACTATCAACTGTTCGGTATAATGGCCACTCCAAAACGTAGATTGACCCAATGTCATTATTTTCGTTTTATCGAAAAACATCGTTCCAGCTAGGGGGCTGTCCGAAAATAGCGACGCGGATTTTTTAGTTAAGATATTGAACGTATGTGCAAAGCTTGAACCGCTATATGTTGAGTCCAATTTTCCAGCTTCTCTATTTTCGGACAGCCCCCCAGGTAAGATCAATCGACGCAGTGCGAAGAATGCCAATAGAAAGTTAACGGTATAGGAAGCGGCGTAAGCCAACGGAACCGCTTGAGAATCAAAAGCGGGAAATAGGATTATGGTGCCGCCATAAAATAGAGTTGGAATCAATATTTCAAGAAACACGTACCATCTATGAAAGTCTTTAGCCACCAAAACAAAACCAAGACTCCATGCCGCCATGCGCATCACATCGCCTAATAATTGATAAGCAAAAAGCTCACGCATCGGCAAAAAATCAGGCGTATACAATAAAAACACAACAAAATCGCGTAATAAATATATTGCCAGCGCAGCCAATGCGACAAGACCAATAACGGCCGCCAAGGTTTTTTGGATTTCGCGGGCCAATTCTTTAGGGTTTTGTAATTCAGCAATGCGCGGCATAAAGTACAGCGACATTGAGGACATGAAAACGGTTAGATAAACTCCGGAAACACTCCAAACCGCTTGCCAGTGACCGGCAGCAACCATACCGCTGTTATCGGCAATATACTCACGCACCAAGATCAGCACTAAAGGCATAGCGATACTGTGCACGATAGCAAGCGGAAAAAAGCTTAGGATACGGCGAACATCAGCCGCATTTGCAGGAAGAGCAAATTGTTTAATAGAAAAAAATCTTTTGCTGAATCCCCAAGGCAGCGCCACAAAAAATACCATTGCAGTGCCTATAATAACGGCTGCCAGTCCACCTGCTATACCATAGCGGACGGTCATTCCGACAAATAGAAGAAAACTGACAATCGTCGAGACCATGGTAATTTTTGAAGTCACGGTAAATTCCTTCAAACCGGTAATGAAGCCGGTCAATAAAGGCGTAATGACAATCAGCGGAGTGCACAAAGCAAGCAGACCTATCACCCAATCGTATTGGTCATCATGAAACAGCCGTTGGGCAAGTAATTTAGACAGGGCAACCAAAACGCTCGCCAGCAATAATGATACTGCCAGAGACAACTTAAGGCCGGAGGCTAAAATAGTATCGATCCGGTTCGGTTCATTGCGATGTTCGGCAGTAAATCGGGTGACAGCGGTATTCGAACCATTGGTAGCAATGCCGGTAATAAAAGATAGCAGATTAGTCAACTGCCCCACCAGCGCCACACCGGAGGGACCAAGATACACAGCCGTTATTTTGACACTCACCATGCCCAGTGCTATGCGGAGCAACGATTGAAAACTACCCCATCCCAAAGCTCGGCGAAATGACATTAGCCGGCCCTCCTCTCCGCCATCACGCGATCCAGTAGCTCACAATACTTGGCAATAACAACTTGAGGTGAATGATTCAAGTTGAAATAATCCTGCGCCCGAGCTCCCTCTGTTGCCCAATACGCGTTGTCATACCAATATTGATCAACTGCCGCCGCCATTTCATCCAGATTGGTAACTACTGCCCCCAACGGACGGCCGTCATCCCGCGCACCGCAATCTACGAAAGAAACTGTCGGCACTCCGCGTGCCCAGCATTGCAGGAAAGTGTTAGGAAATCCCTCGAATTCCGACGTACTGACAAACAGGCGGGCATCGTCGTAATGTTTTTCTACCTCTGCATAAGGCACGAATCCGATGAATTCGACATTGGTCAACGTCTGCGCCCGCTCTTCGATCTGGTCGTAGTATTCGTTTTCCAAGCCAGTTGTCGAGCGGCCTCCGATCATACGAAATCGAATATGGGGCAATCGCTCCGCAAGATCGAGCAATACATCCGGCCGTTTCATGGGACGCATCACCGAAACCCAGAGCACCATGCCGTCGTTACTCGCCTTCCCCCCCAGTGGAGGAGAATAACCATTAAAAATAAGGTTCGCTTCGCGCCGGTGCCATTGGCGGCAAGACTCAACCTGACAGGGATTTTGCGCCACGATGGCATCTGCCCAATGCAATCCAAGGGCGAACAGCCATCGTTCCCGCCAAAGCTTTATAAGGATCTTGTCATGCGGAATAAAATCTTTATCACTCGCACCGGCGTAGATAAACTTTCGCCCGTGCCAGCGAGTAAAAGCAGCCACTACCGCCGTATGCGCCCCTGCACAACGTTGGTAATAAATGTCTGCATCCGCCCTGCGCATGGCATCCCAAAAACTTGTCATATCCGGATGAAAATTACGAATGATAGGAATACGCCGGGCTGTTCGGTGAATTTTGTAAACACGAATTCCATCGATTTCCGCATCATCCGCTTGCCCGAAATCAAAGCTTGCCACGGAAACGCGATAGCCGGCATCGCGCAGTCCACGGGCAATAAACGCTTGCTGCACTTCCGCCCCCCCTACCGACTCTATTGATTTGTCACCAAATAGTACCGGATAGATTTTCGGTGCCACAAAGCAAATATGGGGTTTATAGGTAGTCACTGTTTTCTTCCTTCCGTTAACTGCCCAAAAAGCGCTGCATAAGCATCAAAAGCCTGCTGCACCGAATGATGAGCTTCAAAATATTGTCGGCAACGCTCTCCTTCCTGATGCCATACCCTGTCATCGTCCATGAGTTCGTTGACTTCCTGAACCAGTGCATCGACATTCTGTACCGCTCGGCCAATAGATTTGCCGTCTTTATCAAAAGCGGGCTGTACAAAACTTACGGTCGGAATTCCTCGAGCCCAAGTCTGCAAAAAAGTGTTGGGAAAGCCCTCCGCTTCGGATGTATTGACAAAAACCCTGGCGCCGTCAAATTCCCGTTCTACATCGGCATGGGGCACGAAACCAACAAATTCCAAATTAGCCATATTTGCCGCCTGTCGTTTCATGGTCTCAAAAAAAGCAGCCTCTCCCGCTTCCGAACCGCTGCCGCCCACCATTCGAAAATGAAATTGTGGGAGGCGACGAGCCAATTCAATAAATATTTCCGGCTGCTTCCACGAACAAAACCGCGCTACCCATAGAACATAGCCTTGTCTCGAAAGGCCGGCATTAGGAGGCTGTTGATAACAACTACCGACAAAAAAAGGAGTGAATCCAGATGCACTCGCCATCTGCAACTGCTGAGAATTTTGCACGACCACTGCATCAGCCTGTCGAATCCCCCAGCGAAATAAAAACTTATCTTGTTTTTTTTTCAATTTCGGCAATTCGGACTCAAAGTCCTGATCATGCGCTCCCGCAAACACAAACTGTTTCCGATGCAATCGGCAAAATGCCGCGACGATGCCGGTTAACATCCCACAACCACGCTGATAATAAATATCTGCATCGGCTCTTGCTAACGCGCGCCACGTTAAACTGATGTGGGGATGAAAAAAGCGCAAAATCGGCAAGCCAGACTTTGGACGATAGGTGTTATGCACAGTTACCCGATCGACCACCACACCTTCCGGCTGACCTACATCCATGCAAGCCACCGTGACGCGATGCCCGGTAGCGGCAAAGGCTCGCGCCAGTATGCTCTGCTGAACCTCCGCCCCGCCTACCATTTTGACATTACGGTCGCGGGCAAGAACCGGATAAATGTTAGGTGCGACAAAGCAGATACTCGGCTTACTATTCATGATCGATCTTGCTCCTGTTTGCATATATCGGCGCACCGAATACCCTGTTGTCGATAAATTTCCAATAATCGGTTCGTGGACATCGCTACGCTGGCATTTTCCTCTACCCAATTGCGTTGAACGGCTGCCAGGGAAGCCCGCAGTTGCGATGCGCGCTGAATGGCATCAGCCACTAAGACAGCATCACGCTGCCTCACCACTTGCCAGGCATTCGGCAATATCATGCTGATATCGGAGTACTCTGTGCTGACTACAGGCGTTCCCACCGCCATCGCCTCCAATACCACATTGGGAAATCCTTCGTGCAAGGACGTGGAAAACAGTACCTCGCATTGACTAACAATCTCCAGTACATCAGTACGCCGTCCGGCAAAAACGATGCGTTTTTTGTACGGATGGCTTTCGTAGCGTTGCAAAATGGCTTGCTTATACGATTCAGTGCCGCGAATATCGTCACCAACCAACAATACGCACCAACGTTCGTCACGTGAAAGCAATTCATTGGCAACATCCAGCGCCAACTCATAATCCTTCTGAGGTTTGATATTGCCCACCAATACGGCGATACGCACATCGCTTCGATTAAAAAAAGCCTTCCTATAATCGCCATAACTGGTCGCGACACTCTCATCTACAGCTTGTATAGGGATACCGTTCCACACGACATGCACCCGTTTTTCCGGAAAATGGTAAAGGTTCTGGGCAAAACGCGCGCCAGAGTGGCTGTTTGCCACAACGCCTTGCGTGAGATGACGGGTAAACAAATCGCCCAGCTTTTGAAAGCGATTGAACTGATAGTTATCGTTGCGTTCGGAATCGAAAGCCGGCACGCCAACCATCCTCGCGGCCAAACGTCCGTAAAAGTTGCCGTCATAAAGAAAGCCCTGCACCACATCGGCACGAAATTGCCATATGTAACGTGCCAAACGCAGCAGCAACCCAGGATCAAGCTTCATGCGTTTCCGATCGGCTTCAATGTGCACACCGCTGCCTTCCAATTCCGGCAAACGGTCCAAGTCGCCATTAAGAAGATAGATGGCTACAGCATGACCGCGTTGCGCCAACTCCCGGGTAAGATAGACCAGCTGCGCTTCAGCACCGCCGCGGGTCAAGCCATGGATGACAAAAACAATGCGCATTGCTTGCTCACTCATATTCGCTCACCTTTAATCCGCAGTCTGGCTGTCCTTGCAAATTGGTTTCCCAGTACATTTTCAAGTGGTTTGGCATAGCGACGCTCAACGCTACAATGCATCCCCAAAGCCGCCGCCAAAATGAAAGGCTGAAGGCTGGACGGCAATCTGTCGTCCCAACTTGTGCATCATCTAAAATTGGCGCTCGCTCATTCTTATTCGAGTTCGGAAAGCTGACGACTAAAGTCTTTTCAGTTCCATAGAACTCGCGAAGCTGCGCTAAAATAAGATTCAATTTTTCCATCCAAATTTCCTGTCTAGTACACAACGGATATTGGGAAATCATTTTTTCAATGCAATTACAGTGCTGCCTTCCTGTCTGTATAGCCACAATAAGACCGGGATTAACCGGTTCAGCATGTAGACATACTTGCCGCGCCGCGAGTGTTTCAAGAAAAGGTCCTCTTTGAACTCAGCCTCGCGAAAAACAGCCTTGAATTGTTCAAGAACTCTGCGACGCGGAAGGTAGTTCGTATGCTCGCTCAAATACTGATGGTTACTTTCGGCAACCTGTTTGGCATCCATGCCTAATTGGAACCCATTACGAATGCCGATCATTGCCCACAGCTTTAACCAGATCATGTTGTGACACCATGTTCCAAAAGGAACGAATACATGGGGTTCAATAATCCTCCAGCGCGAAGGAAAAATATGAAGGGCCACCCCATCCGGTTTCATGACACGATGTAATTCCGTAATCGCTTCCGGATAATTCTGAACATGCTCGAAAACCTGATCCGAGAACACAGCATCGAATGTATTGTCTTCGTACGGCAAACGATAAGGTTCGTCTTGTATTTCCCGTACCACGCCAGTCTCCACGAGCCGCTGAGCCTCTTTTGTATCTCGAAATGAGAATATCGCAACCAAACGCGTCAAATCCGGCTGCACGAAATAAACGGACTGCTCTACCTTCTCCGCAGCCGAAATCAAGAATACACGCCCCTTTCTGTACCGAATGGCCAGAGTCGGCAAGTATCGCTAGTTGGTGTTTTTGACGAAATTCAAGTTCATTCATATCCAAGACCTGCCTCAAAATTCATTAATTCGGATGTAGTGTGGGTTATAAATTAGTTTTGTCATCGCTTAAACCTTCCTTGCTATCATGAATAAACCAGTAATAGCTAAATCTTGATCAGAAAAGTTTTTGAATTGCGCGCAAACATGCGAACGTACGCTTTTAACAAATGAAACCGCCTGATTTCGCTGATTTTCAGGAATGTTATCCCAAGATAGGTGAGGGACTATATCGCCTACGCCTGCAAGCCGGGTTACCAGAAAAGTGGCATCCAACCCATATTTGCCGGCAATCCGCACATATTCGGGAAACAGCGTTCTATTTGGAGATCCGCTATGCCGAGACAACCATTTCCATAACAGCGAAGGAACCGCAAGCCACTTTAGTTCGTGCCAGCGATCGGAAAACATGCCGTGATCGCGCAAATCGATCTTATGTATCATTACCCCGCCCTTCCTTAAACCGTCAGACATGCTGCCAATTGCTGCATCGACATCTTGAACATGCTCTAGCACGGCTCGAAGAATATGACCTCATATTGACCAAGCCGGGAATGGAAGAATTTTTCCGCAGAAGCATCGTTTCCGTAATAGCGGTCAACTCCGGAAAGAAGATTTTTCCCGTCTTCCCCAACTTGAATAAATTGTTTGATATTATTATGTTGATCCGCCAAATGCGCGTATATATCCGCCTCATGCGATGAGTCTCTACGCGAATAAAAACGATCCAAGAGATCAACTTGATCGCAACCGGCATCTCGGAACAGTAACGCAACGCCACTGTTGTCGCCTGGCCCGACTTCTGCGGCACGTCCTGAAAACCTTTCCTTGCCGGAATATTGAAGGTAATCGGCAAAAACATTGTTTATATAATCGACAGATTCAGTAATGGATAAACTCTGGTGAATCGTGCCCGAATTCGTTTCAATCCGGCCTTGTTTGTAGCGAATGCCGGCCTTCACATCCTCCTTAATAAAGAAGATGATACGTCCCAAAAAGATCTTGTAGAATTGTCTGATTAAATGTCTCATAAAATTGCAATCACGCCCCCCAAGTCTCATGCCACATCTGAAAGGCCAATAACGACCAAACTTTGTTAGCCAATTTGTCATGGCCGAGCTTAAAGCCACGCACGATACGATGCACAGTCGCATCATCCAGCAGACCTTCGCTACGGATTCGCTCCTGATTAAGATATTCATCCAGCATGTAACTCATGTCGCCCTGCAACCATGAGGCCAGAGGTATGCCGAATCCCTGCTTGGGGCGATCCACCAATTCGCGCGGAACGTGCTTGTACAGCACTTTCTTGAGCAAATGTTTGCCTCCCAGACTGCCGCGACGCATCGACAAGGGCAAGCGGAAAGCGAACTCCACCACGCGATGATCAATCAAGGGTTCGCGGCCTTCTATACTGGCAGCCATGGTGGCGCGATCCACTTTGGCGAGAATATCGCCGGGCAGATAATTGTGCAGATCCCACAGACAGAGCTGTTCAGCCAATTCTCCCGGATAGAAATCGCTTCGTTCGCGTGGAGGCGAATAGCTGCCAAGCAAGCTACAGATTTCCTGGGGCTGCCAATAGGCCATAGAGCGCTCATAATAGACGCCGGGCTTGTCCGTACAGACCCAGTCCATGATGCGATTGGCTTTCCAAGTCGTTTTATCTTTGACCAAATTGCGCATTTGAGATGATAGCGGCGAAAAATCCAATACTGTATCGATAGTTTCCAGCGGCAATCGCGTCAACACTCCGCTGGCTATTCCTCTAACCAAAGCCGGGAAACGGTTTCGCCGCCCCCATCCATAAATCGTACTTTCGTAAGAGTTATATCCGCTGAACAACTCATCCCCACCGTCCGCAGATAACACCACCTTGACCTGCTCCCCCGCCATTCGTGAAACCAGATAAGTTGGAATACCCGACGAATCGGCGAAAGGTTCATCGTAGAGTTTTGCCCAATTGGGAAGAATCTGTTTGGCCTGATCGGTGTCGAGGATAAGTTCGGTATGTTTAGTACCTAAATACTCGGCAACCCGTTTGGCATGGATCGACTCATCCACATGGGCTTCGTTGAAGCCGATGGTGAATGTGTGGATTGGATTTTGCCGGTCTTTTTGTAACAGCGCGGCGAGTACCGAAGAATCCACCCCTCCGGAAAGGAATACCCCGACGGGAACATCCGACACCATGCGTAGCGAAAAAGCATCGTCTAGCAGGGATTCCAATTGGTCGGCCAGTTCGTCCTCGCTTCCTGTCAGCGGTTCGGCCAACGTATCCAGTGCAGACCAGTACTGATGCTCATCTTTATTACCATGCTGATCAAAGCGGACCCAATATCCCGGCATGACTTTAAAGACATTGCTGTAAATACTGCGAGGAGCGTTGATATAGCCAAATTGAAAATATTCGCCTAAGGCAGTTCGATCTATTTCCGGCTTGAACCCGTCCAGTTCCCGCAATGCTTTCAGTTCCGAACTAAAACAGATGTTTTTACCATCCCATCCATAATAAAGCGGCTTCACCCCTAGGCGGTCACGAATCAAACTAAGCGTCTTTTCTTCCTTATCCCATAAGGCAATTGCAAACATGCCGATAAATCGGCGTACCGCGCTCTCCACTCCCCAATGAGCGAGAGCTGCGAGTATCACTTCCGAATCGCCGGTACCATGGAACTTATAACCTAATATTTCGAGTTCTTTGCGGATAGCGCGATAGTTATAGACCTCGCCATTGAAAACCATAACAAACCGGCCATCTTTACTGAGCATGGGTTGATGACCGGCAGCCGAGAGGTCAAGGATGGATAGCCGCCGATGGCCTAATGCAACACCGTTTCCATACCACATTCCCTCATCATCCGGACCTCTATGATGAATGGCAGACAGCGCTCGGCTAAGCTCTCCGCCGAAATTCGGGTTGTCAGACCAATATCCCACTATTCCACACATAATTTTTCCCTCGACCTATGGATATATTGCATAGCTGTTTATCGCGCATTCCAATCATTCGATCCTTGTCTTGCGAATCGTTTGTGCAAGGCAAATTCCTCATCTGGCAAAGAAGCCTTTAAAATTTTTTCAGTCAATTCAAATTCCATAATAACTACGGTACCAATCGACAAAACGCTCAACGCCATACTCAATAGGTGTGCTTGGCTTAAAGCCGACATCCCGAGTCAGATCGTCAACATCCGCATAGGTCTTGGAGACATCACCGGGCTGCATTGGCAGATAATTCTTTTCCGCAACTTTGCCGAGACTTTCTTCCAAAACATTTATTAAATACATCAGTTCGACAGGGTTGTTGTTACCGATGTTGTAAAGTTTATAGGGAGCAATACTGGTTCCAGGGTCTGGAGCATTGCCATTCCATGCCGAATTACTTTGCGGCACGTTGTCTAAGACACGGATAACGCCTTCAACAATGTCGTCAATGTAAGTGAAGTCGCGTTGCATTTTGCCGTGGTTAAAAACATCAATAGGTTTGCCTTCTAAAATAGCCTTGGCAAATAAAAACAATGCCATATCAGGCCGCCCCCAAGGACCATAAACGGTGAAAAAGCGCAAGCCGGTAGTTGGAAGACTAAAGAGATGACTGTATGTATGAGCCATCAATTCATTAGCCTTTTTGCTGGCCGCATAAAGGCTAATGGGGTGATCGACATTATGATGTACCGAAAATGGCATGAAGGTGTTGGCTCCATAAACAGAGCTTGACGACGCATACACAAGATGTTCAACACCGTGATGTCTGCAACCTTCCAATATGTTGACAAAACCAAGCACATTAGAATCGACATAGGCGTAAGGGTTCTTGAGCGAATAACGCACACCTGCCTGTGCCGCCAAATTGATGACACGTTGCGGTTTATGCTGCGTGAAAACTTGCTCCATTGCAGCGCGATCATGGATGCCGACGCGAATTTCCGTAAAGCCGGAATAGCCCTTGAGCCGCTTCAAGCGCATCTCTTTGAGGGTCGTATCGTAATAATCGTTGACGTTGTCTATGCCAATAACTTCATCGCCTCTTTCCAATAAAAGAATGGCTACGTGGTTTGCGATGAATCCGGCAGTACCTGTAATCAGAATTTTCATATCAAATAAAAAGTAAAAGGTGAAACACTAAAACGAATCGTCATGTCACAACCGGCCATCAACAGCATTAGCATCAAACAGGTATTTGACATCAAAAATAACGTGCTCAGGTTTTGCCAACGTCCGAATGCCGGCGATGCCCATTTCCTTAAATTGCTGATGTGAAACTGCCAGAACTACAGCATCGTAGGTTCCCAACTCAGGTGATTTTATTAGCTCAATGCCATATTCATGCAACGCGCTATCGGCATCGACCCAAGGATCGTAAATATCAACGCCTATGTTGAAATTTTGAAATTCGGAAATAATATCGATGACTTTACTGTTGCGCAGATCAGGACAGTTTTCTTTGAAAGCCAATCCCAACACCAAAACCCGAGAATCGACCACTTGAATACGTTTTATGGTCATCAAACGCAGTACCTGTCCAGCAACATAGGCGCCCATGCCGTCGTTAATACGGCGACCTGCTAAAATAATTTCAGGGTGATACCCGAGCTCTTGGGCTTTGTGTGTCAGATAATAAGGGTCAACACCAATGCAGTGTCCGCCAACCAAACCAGGCCTGAAAGGCAAGAAATTCCATTTGGTACCCGCAGCCTCTAGTACCGCTTCGGTATCAATACCCATGCGATTAAAGATAATCGCAAGTTCATTGATCAAGGCAATATTAAGATCGCGTTGAGTATTTTCTATGACTTTGGCTGCTTCCGCGACTTTGATGGAACAAGCTTTATGAGTACCTGCGACAACAACACTGGCGTAGAGTGCATCAACATAATCCGCTGTATCCGGAGTAGACCCGGAGGTCACTTTTTTTATGGTCGTGAATCGGTGTTGCTTGTCGCCAGGATTGACCCGCTCCGGACTATAACCAACGAAGAAATCTGCATTAAACGTTAATCCAGAGACACGCTCAATAATAGGAATGCACTCTTCTTCAGTTGCGCCGGGGTAAACCGTAGACTCATAAATAACTACATCACCTTTACTAACGACTTTACCCAGTGTTTCGCTGGCCTTAATCAATGGCGTAAGATCAGGTCGATTATGCTTATCTACCGGAGTCGGCACAGTAATGATATAAGTATTGCAGTTCGTAATCTCTTCTAGCCGATCGGTAAAGATTAATTGCTTGGCTTCAACCAGTTCAGCTTCATCAACTTCAAGTGTGTGATCCTTGCCGGATCTTAATTCTGCAATTCGATCGCTTTTGGTGTCGAAGCCGATGGTCTGATAACGCTTGCCAAATTCGACTGCCAAAGGCAAGCCCACATAACCTAACCCAATAACGCAAAGCTTCACTTCTGCTAAATTTAGCATGCTCATCTTTCCCATTAAGTAAAACGCGTTTAAAAAACATCAGTTATTCTGTAAATTGATGACACCTACGACGTCGGTTTTGTCTAGTAGACTGCCTAAGGTGTGATGCAGCGCCATGCCATGGCTTTACATAATGCTTTCTGCAAGATCGTAAGATTTCTTCATATCGATTAGTTATTAGGTAATTCAGACAGACTCCTAGCGCACAAAACTTGAAGGAAACAGAATCACTTTGTTCAGCAATGCATTGATAATGCGTTTAACAAAGCGGCCTGCTGGTGCTGTCTGTAATGAAACCTATAAAGTGGCTTTAGAATAAGAAATTTCATTTATTCAAACAATAAGTGCGATTACCTATCAGGTGACCCATATTGAGCTGAATGTCTTACATCACACGGTTTCATATGTTTTTATATTTCCAAGTGATTTCTTGCGAGGAGGATTTTAGCGAAAACTTATTTTGACATTTCTACCCAAGCGGCAGAATCATGCGGCCGTAAATGCCTGGTCATCCGGCTGATACAGCTCAGTTTAAAGAACAGGCATTGGAACGTGCCGACAAGGATGGTTTCCCGAAGATTTAGGGGTAGCGAATCAATGTTGCATTTATGGCGAGCAAAATGCCGTCAAACTAGCCAACCATTCGAATCAATGGTTGGAGAGGAAAGCGTCCGATCAAAAATAGGTCTCGAAGAGAACCACTCTCGACTCGATCAGATGAAAAGTATCAAGTGCTTGAAATATTGATGTGCATTAGAATCGCAAGAGGCTTCACTCGAAGTCAGGTTATTTCAACCCAGAATCGTTTGAAGCCAAAATGGTCTATGAGCAAAGTGTCCGGAAAATCGGGGCAAGATGATGTGTGTTCATCTATAGAAATCTTTACAGGCAGGGGTTATTTAAAAAGCCGCCTGTAAATTAACACCGGCCGATTTGCTTTCGTAGGATGCAATCGGGTTGTTGGAATCGCGCTTTTCGAAGCTCAGTACGGGGCCGATGCTGATGCTTTGCAATGGCTGATACATCAGATTAAGACCGATATTACTGACATTGTCTTTTTGTTGACTACCACCAACGGTATTACTGCCAGTGCCGCCCAGATATTGTAGTTGTTGAAAGGACATCGGCAAGCTCAGGGCAATTTTGGGGGTGGTCTGCCAAGTGAGGTTAAACCACGCACCTTGGGTTAGCACAAAACTGGAAAACTGGTTTTGTGCTTGGTCGATTTCACGCCTTGTGGACAACTCCAGCAATGTTTTTTCACTGGCTTGCCAATGCAGATTAAGCTGGGCAACTACGTCGGCAAAGTTGCGGGCGCTAATATTCGCATAATCTTGATGTGTGTAGCCGACAAGCCCGTTAATTCGCGTTTTACTGCTGGCATTCCAATCCCATGTCGCAGCATAGTTCATTCGCGTGTAGGCGTTATCCTGGGTGCTGGCAGCGGTTAATTGGCGCTTTGGATATTGACCATCGGTTGCAAGCACCCGCACCCCATAAATACTGCCGGTAGGGCTTAAATATTGCAGGTTGAGTTCGGCATTATCTTCGATGTTGTTACTGATTTCCCGACTAACATCGTCATACTGTAACTCTGTCCTAAATACGCCAAGCTTAATCTTGCCGTTGGGGTGAAACAGATAACCGGCGTTGACAAAGGAACGTTGGTTATTCCGCAGGTTGCCTACCAGACCGTTCAACTGAGCAAAACTACCCATCACTTGAGTGTTGGTGTAACCGATTTCACCATCCAGGTCGTTCCTCACATGCCAGTTCCATTGGGCCTGAGTGTCCCAGCCTGTATAATTCAGGGTGGTAAAGTTTTGAAACCAATTCTGGTTAACATTGGCTTTTACGATGATATGCTGCCTGCTGATGGTCCAGTCCATATCCAATCCGGCTGCGACCTGTTTAATAAATTCGCTTTTATCGCTTTTACCGGCAACCGCCACCGGATCGACGCTGTCAGATAGCCGTAAAAAGTTGCTGTCATACAGCAAACGGGAAGAAACGTAGGGCCTGATGGTATCGTCCGGTGATGCTACAGCATAGCTTTTACCCGGCAATCCTCCCACTATCAGCAACAGGAAACACAACAATAAGTACTGGTTTTTCGTCACATAATTTTTGCTGAATTTCATAAGCAATGGCGTTGATTTATTAACTTTAATAAAAACAGAGCGTTATTATAAATTGTTAATATAGTTTGTTTTCTATAATTAAGCAATTAAGTTTTATCTTTAGTTTTTAATGTTTAAAAATCTGTTAATACAACGCCCAGACATTGACTGCCCGTGTCTTGCAAAGCTTCTTTTAAGCATTCTAAATCATTCAGTCGGGTTTTGTGTTGCCGCGCCACTAACAGCGCACCGCCGCAATTTGAGGCAATAATTTGCGCATCTATGCCCAGTTCCGCTGATGGGGCGTCGATCAGAATTACGTCAAATTGGGTTTGCAATTGATGCAGGCAGCTTTTTAAGCCTCGGCTGATCAATTCGACCGGATTAGGCGGCACCGTGCCCGCAGGCAGGATCGATAAATCCCGGAAGGCGGGAATTCGTGTTACAGCCGTTAGATCGGAGCGTCCTGCCAACATATCCGACAAGCCATAGCCGCCTTGTAGCTTGAATAACGCCTGCTGTCGCGGATGTCGTAAATCAGCATCGATTAACAGAGTGCGTTCGCCAAGCTGGGAAAAAACAATCGCCAGATTAGCGGCTATATAGCTGCGCCCTTCTCCGCGGCTGGGACTGACCACCGCCAAGGTTTTATGGACATCGATAAACCAGCGCAGCATCAATTGTCCGCGCACAGCTCGAAGCGCTTCCACTTGTGCACTAAAGGGCTGGTACGCCGCAACCAATTCCTGGCTGAAGTGTTCCTCGCTTGCCCCCAGGAATGGGAAATCAAATTGATGCGACAAGGCTTTTTGTATGTCGCCATCGTTGACCAGCCCCAACGCTTTCGCTGCATCGCCAAATTGCATACCTTTTTGCTTTTGCAAGATGATAATACGCTCGGCATCGCTTGCATCGATTTTCCCCGCATCGAGTAATAAAGCCCCCATGGAAGTCCCCATGGAAGCAGTGCGCTCTGTTTGGGTTATTTCGTTGACCATTTTGTTCTTAAAAAGAATTTTTGCTGTTTGCATTTATGCGCTCCCTCGTTCGTTATATCTGTCACGGAGATTTTCAAGACTAAGCTGCCAAGGTATTTGCTTTTGCTTGGATGCGGAAACGACGGCAAAAACAGGAATGTCTAATACATCCGAAATATCAAAAGCAGATCGCACTCGACGATCCATCAACTCGGCCAATAACGCCGCCCCTACCCCTAAGCATACCGCCCAGAAAAACCGACAGAATCAGGTTTAACAGCACTTTAGGCTTGGCGGGTCTTTGCGGAGGAAGGGCGTAATTGAGGACAGCGATATTAGTCTGGTTTATTTCGCTTTCCATACGGCTTTGTACCGCTCGCTGCATGGCGGCATCATAGACCCGCTGTGCATTTTCCACCTCACGATTAAACACCACTGTTTCATCATGCTGTTTTTTTAGCTCCAGCACCTTGGCTTTTTGTTCAGCCAAGGCATTGGCCATTATCTTGTCACGTTGAATGGAAGAGGCGACTCCACTGGCGATACCGCTTAACACCATGTTAACTTCGGAGTGCATTTTCTGTTGTAGGTTGTTCACTTCGGCTTTCGCTTGCTTGTATTGCGGATGATTTATATCAACCCGTTTGGACAATTCGGCAAAACGAGCTTCTGCCCGTGCCAACTCCGTTTTCAGCGATTGAATCAACGGATTGCTCAACACTTCCTGTAGCGACTCAACTGAGCTGCCTTGCTTGACGGTACTCGCCAACAAATCTTTTCTTGATTGCAATTCGCTGGTATGCGCCTGACCATCGACCAACTGCTTTGATAGTTCAGCCAAACGGGCATTTTCCAAATCAAGACGTCCATCGATCTCGACAATGCCGTGTTCTTGTTGATAGGTAGACAGCACCGACTGCGCATGTTCCAGACGCTCTCGCAAAGTAGCCATTTGCGAATCGAACCAATCCGCACTCATCCTGGCCGGTTGAGCCTGTAATTCAGAGCTGGTTTGAATGTAGGTATCGGCAAAGGCATTGGCGATATTCGCGGCAAGTTGTGGGTCGTTAGAAGTAAAATTAACCTGCATCACACTGCTCTCGCGTGAGGGTTTGATTTCCAGCTTTTTCAGCAACCTATCCGCAACCCAGTCCCTGATGTCGCCAATACCCTCGGAATTTGCAAAATCTTCCTGTATTTGCGGACTCTCATGGAGTTTTAATTTTTCCACTACCTTGCGTGCGACTTTATGACTGGAAATCACATCGACCTGTGTCGCTATATACCCTGGCAGCAGCTGTACCGGCAAGATCAGACCCGTCACCCGATCGACGCTGCGTTGATCAACCACTATCGAAGTCGTGGCGAGATATTGTTTAGGTCATCAACAGACTCACCACCAAGGTCGTGATTACCGTTATCATCAATGCCGACAAGACAACCGATTTGCGTGACCAGAGAATATTAATAAATTGATGGAAATTCATGGTGTTCCTTTGTTTTATTGACTCAATCTGAGTAATCGATATAGGAATAATTCGATTTACTGCTTAAAACCAACGCTCGCCAACATAAATCACATCATCTTTTAATACAGCATCACCCAGCTCCACATCAACTTCCTCCAGATCGCCGCTTCCGTTCTTGCGTTTAACGACTATGCCGTTTTCAGTGCCGCGCAACGTCAGACCGCCACCGATCGGCAAGGCCTTCACCACCGAAATATCCGGTTCAAGGCGATAACCGCCAGGATGCTGAACTTCGCCATAAATATAAAACATGGATGCCTTGGGCACATATACCACATCGCCTTGTTGCATTTTAAAGGGTGCGATATTTTCGCTCGTTTTCCAGATAAGCTCTCAAATCCAGTTCCCGCTTTTGCGGCTTGCCGTCCATAGTACGGGTAACCACTACCTTAGTGGTCGCCCAATTCGTCAATGCCTTCGGCCATGGCAATCAGATCGACAATTGAACTATCGGAATCCAGAGGATAACGCCCCGGTTTATTGACATAGCCCAACACAGAGACCTGTTGACTGACATGATCCAACACCGTAACACTGACCTGGGCATCCTGAATAAAGCCGCCATTGATTAGACGCACGGCAATGGCTTCCTCCAGCTCCATAGCTGGATTTTCCGCTCGCGTGTACTTCACCGATTAACGGAAAGGTAATCCGTCCATCGGCTGAAACGCGGGTTTCAGTTCTTAAATCGTCATGACCGTACACGGAGATGCGCAAGACATCATCCGGACCAATGTTATAAGCAGCGATACCTTGCTGAATAGGCAACAGCAGCAGTAAAGCCATCAACAAGAAATAGTGTTTATCAAACCATTGTAAATCTATTATTAGTACGCATTTTTATCCTTTATGACCACGCCGATGGTTTTAAAAATAATCAATAAGTCGAGAAATAACGACCAGTTGCGCAGATAATCCAGATCGTAATCAATCCGGCGCTGCATTTTTTCCACAGTATCGGTTTCACCCCGAAAACCATTGATCTGTGCCCACCCGGTAATGCCGGGCTTTACCTTATGTCTGACCATATAGCCTTTGATTAGACTGCGGTATATTTCGTTATGACTGATAGCGTGCGGTCTCGGACCAACAATACTCATGCGTCCTTGCAGCACATTGATAAACTGCGGCAACTCATCCAGAGATGTTTTTCGTAAGAACGCCGCCAAACCGGGTAATTCTCGGATCATTTCGGGTTGCCTGATCAACCTGTTCACCGTCTTCCATCACGGTCATGCTGCGAAATTTATAAACCACAATTTCCTTGCCATCGACCCCGTAACGACGCTGTTTGAATAACACCGGGCCTGATGAGCTAAACTTTATGCCAATGGCAATCAACAGCATCAATGGCGCGATCAACAGCAAAATCGACAGCGACAACACCACATCGCTGATCCGTTTAATCGTGCTGTTGATACCAACAAACGGACTTTCGCAGACTGCCACTATGGGAATACCATTTATGATACTGATGTTGGCCTGAATTAAATCAAACGAAAGTATATCCGGTACAAAGTAAATCGATGCGGTTGTATCACGCCGTAAATTATCCAATAATGCCAGAATCCGCGGCTGTGCCGACAACGGTAAAGCGATGTAAATGTGCTGAACGTTATGAGTCTTAACAAATTCAGTAGCCGATGCAATACTGCCCAGCAACTCTTCGGATCGGCGTTCCCTTTTGCCTAAAAAGCGTCCCGAGCTACGATCATCAAAAAAACCCAAGCAGCCCACTCGCAGCAACGGGTTTTTCTTAAATTGATAGATCAGCTTGCGGCTTAAATCGCTAAATCCGACAATAACTGCTCTGGACACCCCACTCTCTGAAAATAACTGCCGATGGTACATTAAGCCAACCATGGTTTTCTCCCAAAAAGTTTTGTTGTTGGACTCAAAAGCCATGCCGTCACTTACAGAATTTAAATTCCATGTCGTGCTCTCGTTCCCTGTGTGGTACCGATCAAGTCTTGTTGGTACGAGTGAGCTTACAGGCAACGAACCCGCCTTGATAAATTCCATAATAAACTCCTAAAGGATTATGAAAAAAATTCGCTGCATCAACTAATCAAACTACAATGGGCTTAGACTGTACTCTAACCAATAAGGTTCAATCAGGCGTGCTGCTTTTATCCTAAAAAACTCAGTTGGAAAGATAGAAACGGCTCCAGATTATCGAAAACAAATCTTTTGTACAATTAGTAGAAATACCTAACGGGCGACATGTGCTTGATTTCCAGGCCATTATGCCGCTATACCGGCTGGTGTACTTCTAACCTGAATCCGCCATTTAAAAACCGCAAACTGGAGTTGTTATAGTTTTTAAATCGGATATGTTATTTTGTCCCCGTTCCCAACACATCCAACGCATCAGAACCCATGAAAACGAAATACCGGTTGTCCGCTTTATTACTGTTATTGCTCATTTCAATAGGCTGTGGCAAAACCATCACTTCGGCGCCGGATGTCACTTTCACCACCCTCACCGGTCAAAAAATCGCGCTGAAAGATTTGCGCGGCAAGCCGGTGATCGTCACGTTCTGGGCAACCGATTGCCCGTCTTGCATCAAAGAAATCCCCGACCTAATCGATCTGTATACCCAGTACCATGCATCGGGTCTTGAGATGATTGCCGTCGCAATGTATTACGACCCGCCGAATCACGTCGTCGATATGACTAAAGCCAAGCAGCTGCCCTACAATGTGGCGCTGGATTTGAATTCGGAACACACCCGGGCTTTCGGCGGCGTAATGTTTACGCCCAGCACGTTTTTGATTGCCCCGGACGGGTCGGTTGTTAAAAAAGAAATCGGCCTGTTCAACCTGGCAAAAATGAAAACAAATATCGAATCACTACTTAAAGGTTAAGCCATGCTCTGGTTAAAAGCGTTACATCTGATTTTTATGGTCACTTGGTTTGCGGGATTGTTTTACCTGCCACGCCTGTATGTTTATCATGCGATGAGCGATGACGAAATCAGCAACGAACGCTTTAAGGTGATGGAACGCAAACTGTTCTTCGGCATTATGACGCCGGGCATGATAGCTACCTTACTCTTCGGCATCTGGATGCTGGCGGCTTACGACTGGTCTGTTTATGCCAATGCCGGATGGCTGCATGCAAAGTTGGCGCTGCTGGCGCTGACGCTGGTTTATCATTATTTCTGCTATCTGTGGCTGCTTGATTTTAAATTTGACCGCAACCGGCGCAGCCATGTTTTTTACCGTTGGATGAATGAAGTGCCGGTGTTGTTTCTGGTCGGTATCGTAATCCTGGCGGTGGTTAAGCCTTTTTGATGCGATAAATCATTTATAATGTAAATAGCGTCCGTATTTTATTGTTTCAACTATTTGCAGAAAATCATTTTACCAATGGAGTTTAAGCCATGATGACATTAGAACTCGACGACGAAACAGCGCACTTGCTCGATCAGTTGACTCAGCGAGAACATTTAGACCCCGCGCAATTGGTCAAGCAAGCCCTCGCCGATTATCTTGGCACTCTGCAAACCACTCATGCAGGAAAGAACGAACTTATGTCCGATATCATCGCTACACTTCCCAGCTTGCCTACGTTTACAGGCGACCCGTTGAAGATTCAAAAGGCGTTACGCGATGAATGGGATTAGCTATTTGCTCGATACCAATATCATTATTGGTATGTATCAAAAAAGCGCAGAGGTTATCTCCCTAATGCAAGCCAAGCAAATTAACATAAGCCAATGTGCTTATAGCGGCATTACCCGTATGGAACTGCTCAGTTTTCCCGGCATAACCGAAAACGAAGAACAAGTAATTAAAAACCTATTGGATAGAATGGTTCATTTGAGCGTTTCTCCTATCATTGAAGAACTGACTATTCAATTTAGACGTCAACATCATACAAAACTGCCCGATGCCATTATTGCCGCAACAGCAAAAGCCCATGCCATTGAATTGCTAACGCTAGACAAGAAATTATCTTTAAAGCTATAAACCTCGCATAGAGCAGGTTTAGCAAAAGACTTTGAAAAACTAAAAAACACCCATTTTTTTGAAATGCTCATTATTAGAGAAAATATGAATCTATCTGACTTCACCCACAACGCCTATATTGCCGGTCTCTCGGGCGGCTTATTGATCGGCATAGCCGCTGCAATGTTTGTGTTATTGAATGGCCGGATTGCCGGTATCAGCGGAATTTTAGGCGGCCTGCTTCAAGCCGACAAAGGAGACAAATTCTGGCGCGTGCTGTTTCTGCTCGGCATGGCGGCTTCGCCTTTCGTTTATCAAATTGCCTCCGATCTGCCTCCTGTGACGATCGAAGCGGGAACGGCGCAATTGATCATTGCCGGTCTTCTGGTGGGCCTGGGTACCAGCTATGCGTCAGGATGCACCAGCGGCCATGGCGTCTGCGGCATTTCCCGCGGATCGATCCGCTCCATTGCCGCAACGCTGACTTTCATGATGGCGGGTTTTATCACCGTCTATCTGACTCGCCATTTGTTAGGGCTCTAACCATGCTGAATCTTAATGCTTTTCTCGTCGGACTGTTGTTTGGCCTGGGCCTCATCATCTCCGGCATGACCGACCCATCGAAGGTCATCGGTTTTCTGGATTTGGCCGGGGCATGGGACCCGTCTCTCGCATTCGTCATGGGCGGCGCAATGCTGATTGGAGCTGCTGCCTTTACTATCGCTAAAAAACGTCAGCGCAGCTTGTTGGGCGCACCTATGCAGTTGTCCTCTGCAACCGAGCTGGATAGCCGTTTGCTATTAGGCAGTCTGGTTTTTGGCATCGGCTGGGGAATTTCAGGATTTTGCCCAGGGCCTGCTGTGGTAAGTGCAGCCGCAGGACAACCCAAAGCATGGATATTTGTTGCGTCGATGCTGGCCGGGATGGCTTTGTACATCATGATGGAGCGGCGCGGAAAATGATATCGCACAAATTGATTAATTCACCACGAAGACACGAAGGGCACTCGAAGTTTATGATTTTTTCTTCGTGTTCTTCGTGTCTTCGTGGTGAAAAATTACTCTTCTTTGTTAATCAAAAAATAAACCACCGGAATCACCAGCAACGAAAACAAGGTCGACGCAAAAATCCCGAAGATAAAGCTCCATGCCAGCCCTGAAAAGATCGGGTCCAGGATAATCACAAACGCGCCGAACATGGCCGCTCCGGCGGTCAGAAATATCGGCCGCAAGCGAATCGCACCGGCTTCAATCAAGGCTTCCGCCAGCGTAACATCGGCACGGGCACGGATGCGTTCGATAAAATCGATCAGGATAATCGAGTTGCGCACGACGATACCCGCCAACGCAATCATGCCGATCATCGCGGTGGCGGTGAAATAGATCGGGTTCGGGTAACCGGCAATCGGCGTCAGCAAACAGGTTAAGCAGCCAAAAGCCCGGCATGATGCCGATGACGGTCAGCGGGATGGCGATCATCATCACCAGCGGCACGCTCAGCGATCCGGTTTGCCCGACCAGCAGAACATAGATCATCACCAACGCGGCCGCAAAGGCCAAGCCAAGATCACGAAACACATCGACGGTGATTTTCCATTCGCCCTCACCCGCCAATTCGGCGGTATAACCTTCCGGCAACGGGCGTTCGTCCAGCACGTCATTCAAATCGAAAACCGCTTCCACCGGGCTGCGTCCCGCCATTCCGGCAATCACATAATTCACCCGTTGCAGGTTCTTGTGAAAAATAGGCTGGTCTTCGGTTTCTATGTTGGCGCTGCCTATTTCACTTAACGGTATCAAATCGCCCTGCCCGGTTTTAACGCGCAACGCCAGTAAATCGGCAACAGACGAACGAAGCGCACGAGGCAGTTGCAGGGTGATTTCCAGCGGTTGGCGTTCGCTGTCTATATGCACAATGCCGACCGTCTGACCTGCTGCGGCGATACGCAGGGTTTCCGCAACTTGCGCGACGCTGACGCCGGACAACGCGGCTTTCTCCCGGTTCAGGTGAAAATGCACCTTGTCATGTTGCGCTTCGGAATAATCATCGACATCGACCACGCCTTCGGTTTTTTCCATATCGGCCCTGACGCGTTTGGAGACGGCGACCAAGTCTATCGATACTGGCTTCAGGCGGGCCGTAGACTTCGGCGACCAGATCGGAAAGCACCGGCGGCCCCGGCGGAATTTCTGTGATTTTAAGGTTTGCGCCGTATTGTTTGCCGAGCCGTTCTATTTCGGGCCGAATGCGCAAGGCGATTTCGTGCGATTGCTGCTCCCGCCGGTCTTTAGCCAATAAATTGATCCTGACTTCACCGACATAACCGCCGCTACGCAGATAATAATGGCGAACCATGCCGTTAAAATCCATCGGCGCGGCCAAGGCCGGTGTAGGTTTGATAATCGGTGACTTCGTTGACGGTGGCAAGATAGCTGCCCAGAGCGCGCGCGACTTCATCGGTTTGTTCCAGCGTCGAGCCGCGCGGCATATCGATCATGATTTGCAGCTCGTTTTTATTGTCGAACGGCAATAACTTGAGCGGAACGGCGCGGGTCACGGCCAGCAGGGTCGAGGCCACGAAAGCTATCAGCACGATCAGTAAAAACAACTTGGCGCGTCCCGAGGTCTCAAGCAAAGGCCCGAGTGCGGCGCGATAAGTCCGGTAGATAAACGTTTGCTTAAGCTCCAGCGGCGCTTCATCGCTGTGATTGTGGTATTCGCTTTGCAGCAGCTTGAAACTCGCCCACGGCGTCACGGTAAAGGCGACAATCAGCGAAACGATCATCGCTATCGGCACGTTAAACGCCATCGGCGCCATGTACGGCCCCATCATGCCGGTGATGAAAAACATCGGCAGGAATGACACGATCACGGTGAAAGTCGCCAGAATGGTCGGCGGCCTGACTTCATCGACCGCCGTCAACAGCGCTTGCAGCGGCGATTCCTTGCGTAATTTATAGTGCCGGTGGATGTTTTCGACATCGACGATCGGGTCGTCGACCAGCAGACCCAGCGACAGGATCAACGCAAACAGGGTGACGCGGTTGATCGTGTAGCCGGAGATATAATCCAGCAATAAAGTCAGCGCCAAGGTCATCGGCACGGCTATCGACACGATAAACGACTCTTTCAGCCCCAGCGAAAACGCCAGCAACACCACGATAATCACGATCGCAAAACTCAAATGCTTAACCAGTTCGTTGACCTTGTGGTTGGCGGTTTCGCCGTAATCGCGGGTAATCGTCAGTAAAACATCTTCCGGGACCAACGTGCCGTGCAGCTTTTCCGCAGTGGCAATAACGGCTTCGGCGACATTAACGGCATTGCTGCCCTTTACGTTTGGCGACCGCGATAGTTGACCATCTGCCGCTCTTGCCCGACTTGCGGCTTGTTGCCGGTGGCATGGCCTATCGTCGGCATCTCATCGACGGCAGGGCCAAAGCCGATACGGGTGTAATGATCGACATCAGCCGGGCCGTCTTCGATCCGCGCCACATCGCGCAGGTAAACAGGGCGTCCGGCAACGCTTTTGATGACGGTCGCGCCAACTTCTTCCGACGACTCGAAATGCGGCCCGGCTTCCAGCAGGATTTCACGGTTGCCGCGTTCGATGCTGCCGACTTGCAGATTGACGTTGGCATTGGCCAGCGCCTGGGTGATTTCAAGCAAGGTTACGCCATGCGCGGCCAGTGCAGCAGGGTTGGCATAAATCGATACCCGCCGCTGTTCGCCGCCGACCACCCAACTTTTGCCGACATCGCCTACGCTCCTCAGGGAAATAATCAGCTCGTCGGCGATACGGCGCAAGGCCATCGAATCGTAATTATCGTTCTGCGCGGAAAGCGTCAGCAATACGATAGGCACGTTATCGATTTCAACCGGCGACACTTTCCAGTGGGTGACGCCTGGAGGAATCAGGTTCTGGTTGGACATCAACCTGTCCCAGGTCTTGACCAGGCTGTCTTCAAAAGACTGGCCGACAAAATAACGCACGGTAACGAGCGCCGCGCCGGGTTTGGACACGGAATAAACATATTCCACGCCTTCAACCTGTTTGAGCAAAACCTCCAGCGGCGTGGACAACCAGTTTTTCCACTTCTTCGCTGGACGCGCCCGGAAATTCAACCAGCACATCCATGACCGGCACGACAATCTGCGGGTCTTCTTCACGGGGTGTGAGGATTAGCGCCGCCGCTCCCGCCAACAGCGAAATGATCAGGAACAGTATGGACAGCTGCGACGTGGTAAAGATTTCGACAATCTTGGTCGTCAATCCACGTTTGGGACTTTCATTTTGCAGGTCGTCCATTATTGCGCCTGCTGCGGATGGGTTATGACGGTTTCACCGGCATGCAAACCGGAAATGACTTCAATTTGCTCGCCGAAAGTTTTGCCGGTTCTGATATGGCGCATCAGCTGCCGACCTTCTGACCAGACCTTGACGACTTCCAGTTGACCGATATGTTGCACTGCGCTGGCAGGGATCAATAAGGCTTCATGTTGACCGCAGGCTTGTTCCAGCCAGCCGAAATATCCCGGTTGCAAGCCTTCGATGGCAGGCAGTGCGATTTTAATCAGCTGGGTGCGGGTTTGCGGGTCGACTTCGGGACTGATTTCGTCAATTTGCGCGCTGGTTGTTTGTCCCAAGTGTATCAATGCGCACATTGACGTCCATGCCGATGCTGTAGCGTCCGGCGCAAGTGCTCGGCACGTCGGCTTCAAGCCTTAAGCCTTGCGGCGTTTGCAAACTCACTACGGGAACGCCGGGCAGACCCATGTCGCCGGGTTCTTGATGGCGTTTAACGACAACGCCGTCAAATGGAGCGAGCAGCAGCGTATCGGCCAGATGAGACCTGATTTCAGTTACAGCGCTTGCTGCCTGACTTACACCGGCTTGCGCCTCTTTTGCCCTGGCGACTACGGCATCAAAATTTTCGCGGGTTGCCGCCTCTTTGCTGTACAAACTCCGGGTGCGTTGTTCGTCTGCCTTGGCGCGGCTTGCCTGAGCATTTGCACTGGCAAGCGCGGCAAGGGCTGCATTTTCCTGGGCCTTAACATCACGCTCATCCAGACGGGCGATTACATCGCCTTTTTTGACTTTGTCGCCGGCATGAACCTTGATCTCGATAATCCGGGCCGTCATTTTAGGAGCAATATTGGCAACGGTTCTCGACTTTACCGTGCCGGGCCAAGCCAGAATATCGTCAACCTGTTTCTTTTCGACAACAGCCGTATCGTTTTTCTGGGCATTTGAATCGGCAGCCAACGGACTTAATCCGGGCGGCACTTTGCTGACAAAACTGCCTTGCATATAAAGCAGCAACAGAATCAAGGCTAAAACGGCGACGGAAATAGTGATAATTTTGTTGATATTTTTGGGTTCGGTTTGAGACATAAGGTTTCCTTTGTCTTAAAAAAACATTTGTCCACGAAAGACACGAAAATATTCTTATCGTTCCCACGCTCCGGCGTGGGAATGCAGCGGTAGACGCTCCAGCGTCCCGCAACGCTGGAGCATTATTGCAGACTGAATTCCCACGCCGAAGCGTGGGAACTATTAATTGTTATTTATTTCCAGTCGCCGACCGCTTTTTTCAATGCGGCTTCAGCACTCAGGGCATCGTAATGCGCTGCAATCGTGTTGGAGTGGGCTTTATTTCTGGCTACTTCAGCTTCGATATAACGGGTAACCGTCACTGTTTCCGCGCGCCGTTGTTCATTAACCAGCCTTAACGCTTCGTCGGCAGCAGCCACCGAGGCTTCGGTAACGCGCATACGCGCCAGGGCTTCTTCCAGCTTCAGGAAAGCAACTTTGACTTCCTGTTCGATAGCCAGTTTGGTTTTTCGTTCCGTTTCACGTGCTTCGGCGGCTTTTCGTTCCGCCGCGCTGACGCGGTTTTTGGTCTCTAACCCGGAAAACAAAGCCATTTCGACACTGACCCCGGCGGTGACATTGTCTTTGCTGCTGGAAAATCCGGGATTTTGACTGTTTTGGCCGTAACTCACATAAGCATCGGCCTTGGGCAAATAAGCGCCCTGCTCGCTTTTTAACTTGGCTTGGGCTATTTCCACCTGATTGGCGGCCGCTTTAACTTCCGGGCGCTGTGTCATCGCAAGTTCGAGCAAGTCGTTAAACGATGCCGTCATCTTGGGTTCGGGCAACATCGAAGATGACGGACGCAACAGTAAACGCTTGATCCGTTGACAGGCCGAGCAAGGTGGCGAACGCCGGTTTTGGCTAGCTCAATGCCGTTGGCGGCCCTGATTTCGGCTTCCTGCGCTTCAGCCGATTTCACTTCCAGCGATAAAACATCGGATTTAAGTACGGTTCCCGCTTCGTACCGCAGCTTCGATTGCTTTAGCTCGCTGGTAATTGCGGCAATGGAATCCTGGGCGACTTTATGCGCTTCCTGCGCGGCCAAATAGGCATAATAGGTAGCGGTTACGGCTTCAATCAAGGCATTGCGCACGGTTGAGCGTTCAAATTCCGCCGCGTCTATGCCCAGCTCCGCCGCTTTACTGTTCTGATAATCCTGGCCGCCACGGAACAGGGACAGTTTGCCTATGATTTCGGGGCGAAAATTTTGCCGGTAACCGGGATTGTTAATGTTATTGATCGAGTCGGAAGTGAAATCCCTTTGCGACACAATCATCGAAAAGACTTGCGCGGGATTGTTGGAATGATCATAGCCAACTTTGGCGGTTACTTGCGGATAAAACGCAGACAGTGCCACGCCTAATTGAGCTTCAGCCTGACCGATGCGTTCTGCGGCGATTTGCAGGTCGGGATTGTTGGCTAATGCGTAATCAATGGCCTGATCCAGTGTAAAAGATTGGGTGGTTGATTTTTCCGGCACAGCTTTATCAGCAGGTTTTTGAGGTACCTGTTCCGCTACGGCTGATCCGTTCGATAGCATGAGTATCGGTAATAGAGTTAATGCCAGTTTGTTTTTTATTGTTTTAAGCATCATCTTCACGTACCTGTGTCTGGTTTAATAATACCCGATGGCCGATATCCCAAACTCCGAGCTTGGGAACCAGTTGGACTACTCTAATTAGCAAACTCGAACACAGATGACACGCGATTTGACTGATAATCACTGATAAAGGTGTATAAGAAATCCGCTTAAATCCGTCTAACTTAAATCCGTCTAATCTGTGTCATCCGTGTTCTATCTGAATGAATTACGCTAACGCAATCAGAACGCACTAGCCCGGCTTAACACCCAACTTTTTAAGTATTATTGCCATCGGACAAAACCCCGTAAATGCCGATTGCAACAAATTAGCGCCGACAAAAGCGGTGAACCATAGCCACAATTCAGAATGATAATGCGCCAGCAACAAGCTGATCAAAATAAAGCTGCCTGCAACGGCAAAAACTACGCGATCAATAGTCATCTTACTTTCCTTTTAACCGAACTACGCCTATTAATTTAAGCATCAGCTTTTCATAAAAAGGTTCGCTGATGCCTTTTCGTATTTTACGCATGAAATATTTCTCGAAACCGATTTTAGCCAGATGCACCCATTTACCTTCGGCCGACCAGGTTACATTACGCGGCGGAATTTGCGGCTTGGCCAGAAAAGCCACCCCGGAATCGCCAAAATCAGCCAGACATAAAGCATTCCACGTCGCTCTGTGTGTCGGTTCTTTGCCGGCCAGTTCATCGGCAATGTTATGCGCGGTGGCAGTCACCATCGATTCGATCATATAGCCGGTTTTTGGCGCGCCAACCGGCAGAGGTGTCTTTTCAACGGGCGGAATGGCAATACAAACGCCGACGGAATAGATATTTTTAAAGGTTTTATTACGCTGATGCTCATCCACCAAAACAAAGCCGCGCGGATTAACCAGGCCTTCAACGCCGACATTGCGCACGGCGTCAACGCCGGTAAAAGCAGGCAACATCATTGAGTGCTTAAAGGGCAGTTCATGTTTTTTCTTGTCCTTGCCTTCATCATCGACTTCAGTGACAAACATCATGCCGGGTTCGATTTTGTCGACCTTGGCATTGGTTATCCATTTGATGGACTTGTCACGCAAGGCGCTTTCCAGCAGGCCTTTGGTATCGCCTACACCGCCCAAACCCAAGTGGCCGATATAAGGTTCTGCGGTAACAAAAGTCATCGGCACTTTGTCGCGAATTTTCCTTTTACGTAATTCGGTTTCAAGAATCATTAAATATTCATACGCAGGGCCGTAACAGGAAGCACCCTGAACCGCGCCGATAACAATCGGACCGGGATTTTCCATAAACTTTTCCCAATCTTGGACAGCAACCGCGGCATGATCAACATGACAGACTGATGAGGTATAACCATCCGGCCCTAAACCGGGAACTTCATCGAAGGCCAGACGCGGCCCTGTGGCAATAATCAGGAAGTCGTAAGCAACGGCTGAGCCATCATCCAGCTGAACCTGATTATTAACCGGATCAACTTTTGTTGCGGCTTTTTGAATGAATTCTATGCCTTTCTTTTTCATAACCGGCGCCAATTCAATCTTCAAGTCTTCCGGTTTACGCCATTTGGGTGGAACCCAGGGATTTGACGGAACAAAATGAAAAGTAGGGGTATCGGAAATCACGATGACATCATGATTTTTTCCTACCGTTTCCTTCATTTCGTAAGCCATTGGTACGCCGCCAATGCCTGCACCTAAAATTACAATACGAGCCATGATACTCTCCTCATTAATAGTTATTATTGCGTGCCTTGTTTTTTCAATTATTCCAAGGGTAATTGGAAAACTCATTAAAGTGAATCGGTACATACACTGAACCGAGAAAAAAAAAAAATCATTAACCCGTAACCAATTAGACAAAAGTACCGAAAAACTTAAAAATAAATTAGTATATTAATGAATATTAATAGACAGTAACACAGTTCTATCTTAGCATCCAAGTCTAATTGTTAGGGTAAAATAAAACTCAGACGAGTTTTTTTTAATGTTTGGTTTAAATGTAAGGGCATTGGTTTACTTTATATCCAGTGCCATTTATCTCAATTTCCTGGTCTACAGGACTGCAACCCATAGGGGAACATTATGATTTCAGAAGCCGTGGTTGATTTATCGCGCTGGCAGTTTGCAGCAACTTCTCTATACCATTTTCTGTTTGTTCCGTTGACATTAGGTTTATCGTTTTTACTGGCGATTATGGAATCGACCTATGTCATGACCGGCAAAGAAATTTACAAGGATATGACCCAGTTCTGGGGGAAATTATTCGGCATCAATTTCGCGCTGGGCGTGACCACCGGCCTGACCATGGAATTCCAATTCGGCATGAACTGGTCGTATTTCTCGCATTATGTCGGCGATATTTTCGGCGCGCCGCTTGCCATCGAAGGCTTGATGGCGTTTTTCCTGGAATCCACCTTTGTCGGCCTGTTTTTCTTCGGCTGGGACAAGTTAGGCAAAGGACAGCATTTGCTGGTGACCTGGCTGGTTGCGTTAGGCACCAACTTATCCGCATTGTGGATTCTGGTTGCTAACGGCTGGATGCAATTTCCGGCCGGAGCTGACTTTAATTACGAAACCATGCGCATGGAGATCACCAGCTTCGGCGATCTGTTATTTAATCCGGCCGCCCAGGTTAAATTTGTCCATACCGTTGCCGCCGGTTACACCACCGCTTCTGTTTTCGTGTTGGGCATCAGCGCTTATTACATGCTGAAAGGCCGTGATGCGGCTTTTGCGCAACGCTCTTACACCATCGCCGCCGGGTTTGGCCTGGCTGCGATCTTGTCGGTCATTGTGTTGGGTGATGAAAGCGGCTATACCGCGGGCGAAGTACAAAAAACCAAACTGGCCGCCATTGAAGCCGAATGGCACACTGAGCCGCCACCCGCAGCATTTACGGCTATCGGCATACCGAACCAGGAAACCATGGAAACGCAGTACGCGATCAAAATTCCCTGGGTATTGGGCTTGATCGGGACGCGTTCCATTGATGAGCCGATTACCGGTTTATCGGAAATTCTGGAAAAAAACCGCTTGCGTATTCGTAGCGGCATGAAAGCTTACGCACTATTGCAAACCTTAAGAGCGGGCAGCAAAGACGCCAATGTCCGCGCAGAGTTTGACCGCTACAAACAGGATCTGGGCTATGGCCTATTGCTTAAACGCTATACCGAAAACGTAGTCGATGCGACCGACCAGCAAATAGAACTGGCAACGCAATACTCAATCCCCAGAGTCGTGCCTTTATTCTGGACTTTCCGGATCATGGTCGCTTGCGGTTTTATCATGCTGGGGATATTTATTTTTGCGGTGATAGCCAGCTCAATTCGTAAATGCAGACAAGACTGGTTGTTACGTGCCAGCCTTTATATGATGCCTTTACCCTGGATTGCCTCTGAATTGGGTTGGTTTGTGGCCGAGTTCGGTCGTCAACCGTGGACTATTGCGGAAATTTTACCGACATTTTTAAGCGCATCATCCCTGACCGAACTGGATATCTACCTGAGCCTGGCAGGCTACATCGGCTTATATACGGTATTTTTGATCATCGAAATGTTCTTGATGCTTAAGTTTATCAAGTTAGGCCCCAGCAGCCTGCATAAAGGCCGTTACCATTTTGAAATCGCCACAGGAGCATCACTATGATTTTCGATTATGAAACCCTGCGCTTGATCTGGTGGGCTTTATTAGGCGCTTTATTGATCGGCTTTGCCATTACCGACGGCTTTGACTTGGGCGTGGCAGTCTTATTACCCTTTTTGGGCAAAAACGATAGCGAACGCCGCGTGATTATCAATTCCATAGGCGCAACCTGGGAAGGCAATCAGGTTTGGTTTATCACCGCAGGCGGCGCGTTGTTTGCTGCCTGGCCTATCGCCTATTCCGTCGCATTTTCAGGATTTTATTTCGCCTTGTTGCTGACTTTGTTTGCGTTATTCTTGAGGCCGATAGGTTTTGATTACCGCAGTAAATTACCCAGCCAAAAATGGCGCAACAACTGGGATATTGCGTTGTTTGTCGGCGGATTCGTACCGGCGTTGATTTTCGGCGTCGCGTTCGGCAATTTATTGCAAGGCGTACCGTTCCACTTCGATAACGATATGCGTATTTTTTATACCGGTTCGTTCTGGGCATTATTAAACCCTTTTGCATTGGCGGCAGGAGTGCTTAGCTTATCGATGCTGGTTATGCACGGTGCGGTCTATTTACAGCTCAAGACTGAGGGCGACATTAATCAGCGCTGTAAAACAGTGGTTACTGTTACTGCAATCATAACGCTGGCCATTTTTGCTTTGGCGGGCATCTGGGTTGCCAATATTGACGGTTACCATATCACCACTGAAATTCTTCCTAACGCGCCTTCCAACCCGTTAGCCAAAATAGTGTCTAAAGCACCGGGATTATGGCTGGATAACTATGCGCATTATCCGGTGTTGTGGATTATTCCGGCACTGGCTTTTATTGCCGGAACTGCAACCATCGTGCTGTCAAAAGTCGACCGCACAGGCCTGGCATTTATAACCAGCTCATTGGTATTGGCTTCGGTTATTTTAACCGCAGGCGTGTCGATGTTTCCGTTCCTTATCCCGTCAAGCTCGGCTTTGAACAGTTCGTTGACCGTGTGGGATGCCAGCTCCAGTCTCACTACCTTAAAAATCATGTTCGGGGTGACAGTGGTTTTTTTACCCATCGTAGTTGCTTACACCACGTGGGTGTTCCGTGTATTGCGCGGCAAAATCACGCTGGAACACATTCAACAAAACGATCATACGGCTTATTAGGAGATTGCTATGTGGTATTTCACCTGGATACTTGGATTATTACTGGCCTGCTCATTAGGCATTATCAACGTGCTGCGGCTGGAAGCCCAGGAAACCTGGGACAGGGAACATATCCCCTTAGATCCTCTAACTCAGCTAATGACCAAAGACACCATGCTGGGCCGGTTAACGGAAAAAGTCGAGAACTCCAAACGCAACGGCTTTCCTTTTTCCATTCTTCTTATCAGCTTAAAGAGTTTTAAAGCCAAGAATAATAATTTACCCGATCATGAAATGGACGCCATATTACGCGGCGTGGCCGATTGCGTTAAAGAAGACATCAGGGCGGGCGTTGATATTGCGGCAAGAATGGATGAACAGGATTTTCTTATTGCGATGCCGGGTTCGCCATTGAAAAAAGCCGAGCAAGTCGCGGCGCAGATTAAAAATGAAATTTCAGAACGTGTTAAAGCGCCGGGTTTGGTTGTTGAAGCGGCTGTTGGGGTTGCTGAATACTCCGCACTCACTGAAGAATTTGCTGCAACAACAGAATGAAGTGGATGAATTGATCAGGGTTGCAACAGCAATGAGCGGTTTATAACCCCCTCCCTGATTTTGCATCGCATATATATTCAACACAGGCACGGATTTCGACTTTTCCCCCTCTCCTTTCGGGATGCCTACATGGATGTAGGTTAGTAGAGCAATGCAGGAGCTATTGCCGAGAGGGTTGGGGTGAGGGGGTTTCAAAAAAGCGCAATCGTAACCATCCACAGTTATATAGCCCCAACTAACCAAACTTACGTCTTTTCGCGATTAACTACCAAATCGCTCTAGCCAAACACCCGGCTCACGATGTTGATGGAAGAATGAAACCACCAGCAACTCATTTGGACTTGGCTGATAAATTAGTGTGTAAGGAAATTTACGAAATAGCACCCGATAAAAACATTCTTCAATGCGCAAATGCCCATAAGGATTACGAAGTGCAGATGCAACTGCCGCGTCAGCAGCACGGGCGAACTCAAATCCAAGCCCCAATGCTTTTGACTCATACCAAGCCTAAGCCTCCAGAAGCTCTTGCTCTGCCTCTGGACGAAGCACTACCAACATTAGGTTTGGTCGGAAAACAACTTAGCTCGAACCAGTTCCCACGGAACTGCTGAGGAAGGGTCGGCACGATGCGCAGCAACACGACGATGCAACTCAGCCTTTTGAGTTTGAGACAATCCTAGGGCATCATCAGGTGCCTCCGCGGCAATACTGTCCCATATATCCTCGACGAGCTGAATGCGTTCAGAAACAGACAGCTTCATGTATTCAGTGGTGGCGCTAGAAGTATTCATAAAAGCATTATAAATCAAGGTTAAAAACTTAACGAAAGCAAACAGGCCTAAAGTAAAACCCAGTCGGTATAGTATATGCCGCCTTCTTCATACGACACAAGACGCCATATTCTCTATTAAACAATAGAATTTGTGCCTTGCAAAAAACAAAAATGCACGATGCAAAATCCCCCCAATTTACGCTACAGGAAGCGGCAGTTGCCATAAGTAACATATTTGTTACAATCTCCCCATGAACTATACCATCACCTACTACAATGAGCGGGTCAAGCAGCAAGTGATGGCGCTACCGGCAGGAATCTTAGCCGATTACATTCACTTGACCGATTTAATGCAAAATCACGGAGCAAACTGCACATGCCTCATTCACGCGCAATGGGCGGCGGTTTATTCGAACTGCGCCCCAAAGGCAAAGAAGGCATCGGCGCGTGTTTTATTGCACACAAATTGGACAGGCGATTGTTATTTTGCATAGCCTAGTCAAGAAAACCAACACCACGCCGGCTGCTGATTTACAGCTCGCCAGAAAACGACTAGAAGAGGTTAACCATGGCTAACGATACTTACCAACCCGTTCCACACTATGCCGCATTTCGCGAACAATTATTAAGTAATCCAGCGGTGAAAGCGGATTATGACGCCAATATCACAAAATACGCCATACTCGACGAAATACTCAGCGCCAGACGCGAAGCCGGATTAACCCAAGCGCAAGTCGCTGAACGCATGGGCACAAAAGCCTCGGCAGTGGCGCGCCTGGAAAGCGCCTTGGTTTCAGGCAAACATTCTCCGTCTATCGACACCTTGCGCAAATACGCCGCTGCTGTGGGTAAAAAACTGGAAGTGCATTTGGTTTAGACAGGATAACTGCTGGAGCGCAACTCCCTCTCCACTTGCCGAGGAAGAATTTTGTAACACAGATAATAAGATATAAAGCAGCAAAATCAACGGCATTGCCTCCAATTGGTTCACACGAACAAAAAAGTGTCTCTCATTGAGGATGATCTGTTTTTTATTTTTGAAAAATGCACAATGAAAGACCTGAACCTGATTTTTCGTGACCCTGATTTTTGATTTTTCGGTAAAATGTAACCCGCCCCTTTTCTTACTCATTGTTCCAATCAAGCTTACTAATCACACGCCACAATTTCGTCCAACGCCTTTGGCACAGCAGCTCTGCAACCTGCTGTACAAACAAATTTTTTGTCTGGTATTTTGTGGTTTTTCTCCCCTTCATATCCGCAATTCTCAACAACAAAACCAAATTGCTTTAGTTTGTATGTCGCGCCAGCCAATGGGGTGCGTCCGTTAGCATGGCAAGAAAAGCCCGTTGTTGCGCCAGTTTTGTCAATTTTCAAAACACATTCTTCTTCAAATGGATACTGTTTGATTGCGGCGTAATCCGGCATACCATCCTTACCAATTTTGTCGGTGAAGGAAATGCTCAATAGTTCGCAACCACCATCTGAAATGTCCATGTATAGTGATTTGGTATGGAGTTGTGCAATATAGGTACAGCCTGCATTTGCATTAAACGAAATGCATGCTAATACCGAAAATACAATCGAACGCATAGTTTTTTCCAGTACCCTCGTCACCCTAATCGAGACCGATAACCGTGGTTGCAACACTCCGGTAATTACTATAATCCGTAGCCTTGGCGCCATTGCCAAGTTCACCATGCGAATTGTCGCCCCAACACTTTACCAGACCGTTTGCCTGTAATGCGCAACCGTGCCCTGCTCTGTAGTCTATTGATATAGCGTCATCCACACCGTCAATAATATGTCTCTCGCTGGACGAATTATCACTTGAGGCACAACGAACTTTTCCATTTTTCATTATTGCGCATCGTATATCGAAATCATTCACTATCACGGTTGAGTCCTGTAAAAAAGGATAACGAGCCCAAATTTTTTCGCACTTTTTAACCTCAGTCTTGCATTCGATAATACAGTGGCCATTGGTTCTGCCATTTTTTAACATGGAACAATCGTGTTCTCTGCCATCAGACTGTACATTTTCCTTTATTCCCCAACACTTCGTCTGTCCGTCACTAAGCGATGCGCAGCTATAATAGAGTCCAACACTAACGGACAGCACCTTTTTACCGGTACTATTTTCTTTGGCGATTGCATTGACCGGGGTCGTCTCATCCTTATTTGTTGATCCGTTTGTATTGCCAATCTGAACCGGCTTAAAGCGACGATTCGGCGTGCCATCACCCAGTTGCCCATCATCATTGTTTCCCCAGGCCCATAGCGTTCCATCCGATTTCAGTGCGATATTATGGAAATCCCCGGCGGCTATTTTCGCAAAATCGGAGCCAATTTTTACCGGCACGCTACGGCTAGTTATACCGCCATCGCCGACTACGCCCACTTCATTATGTCCCCATGCCCACAAGGTTCCATCTGCACCCAGGGCAAGGCCATGAAATCGCCCCGTTACTACGTCTACAAAACCGCTGCCAATTTTTACCGGATCAGCTCGGCCTGTCGTGGTTCCATCCCCCAATTGATGGAAGTTGTTGTTTCCCCAAGCCCACAAACTGCCATCTGCCTTAATCCCATAAGCATGATCGGCGCCGCTAACAACATGAACAAAATTTTCGCCAATCTGGGTGGGCGGCGGATCGATAGGATATTGTTCAAAAGACCAGAGGCTGCCGTCCTTCTCTAATGGCGAAGCGGCCGAATTTCCCAGCGGCAATTTCTTTCACCCCATTGCCGAACTGAACCGGCGCTTTGGCAATTTCCCAGTGATACGGCCAATCCCAAATCGACCCATCCGCCTTAAGCCCCAAAGCTCTATCCATTTGATAGCCGCTACGCATCACGCGTATAAAGCCCGGAAAAATTTGAGTCGGCTGCAACTCTTTTTGTCTCTGCTGCTGTCCTCCAGTCAAATAAAATAGGTCACTGACACCCCAACGCCACAAGCTGCCATCACTTTTTTGGCCGATAGTGTGCTGCATATCGATGTTGACATCGATAAAGCCGTCGCCAACCCGTTTGGGGGTCCGACTTTCTTTAGTGGTGCCATCTGCGAGTTGCCCGTACTCATTATTGCCCCAAGTCCACAAGCTGCCATCGTCCCTGATTAATGCGGAATGCGAAGCGCCTGCCGCAATACGGGTAATATTGCTGGGCGCTTTTGGAACGGCGAGCGCAGCAACCAAAACCTGCTCCGGTTTCTTCTCCCACTTGCTGATACTATCCCCAAAAACCACTTTGAATGGTTTACGGCACGCACGTGACACATCCATTTGATCTCCTTCCCAAGGAATCCCCCACGTCCATTGAGTACCGTCTTTTTTTAATGCCAACCAGAAGTCTTTGCCTGCTGCCACTTCTATAAACCCGTCGCCAATGTGGATCGGCACCAGATGATTGTTAGTTGTGCAATCCCCGAATATGCCTAATTGATTCCCGCCCCACGCCCACAAGCTGCCATCTTTTTTAATGGCTAAGGTATTCAAAAAACCAGCCGCCACCTGCGCAAAATCATCGCCAATTTTTATCGGTTTATTATGGTTATTTTCAGTACCATCTCCCAGCTTTCCCCAGCTTCCATGCCCCCATATCCAGAGCGAACCATCCCGCTTGATCGCTGCGGTATGGCTATATCCCACCGATACCTGGGCAAAATCCTGTCCAACCGGAATAGGGATTTCTGCGTAGTCATGCGTTCCCATCGTTACATTATGATCTCGGCCATTGCCAAATTGACCATCCCAGTTGCTACCCCACATCCACAAGGTTCCATCGTGCTTGATTGCAGCAAAATGACTATCTCTAGCCGATACGGAAACGAAACCTTTTCCCAGCAATATAGGTTTGCTTCGCGGAGTACCTGTTATCTCCCCATGAGCAGTCCTGTCTAAGCCGCCCCAAGACCACAAAGTGCCATCTTTCTTTATGGCAAAACTGTATCGGTCTGCTGCTGCGGCATAGACGAAGCCATCCCCCATTTTAACGGCCTGTAGACCACCAACCTTCTCGCCACCCAATTGACCCAGAGAGTTATCTCCCCAGCCCCACAGACTGCCATCATTTTTGATGCCTATTGCCTGGGAACCCACAGCAATTTGCACGTAGCCATCGCCAATATGCAACGGTAAACGCCGTGATTTAACGCTTCCATCGCCTAATAAGTTTGGAATACGTTCTCCCCACATCCATAAGCTGCCATCCGGTCTGATAATAGCCGCTGACGTCATCGCACTCACTTTTCCAGATTGCGGCAACTCTAAAGTTAATTTTTGATAATCAGGAGCCAGCAACGTTCGTTTATATAGTTCGCTGCTGCACGCTTCTTTTTCATTTGAAACGCGCTCCAAACGGAATGATTGCGGCTTTTTATTTTTGCCGGCTTTCCAGTCACCCTCAAAACTTTCAAATGTACTTCTTTCATTGTAGTGATTCTTAAAATACCAGAGTCCGGTTATCCTGCCCTGAACGGTTTCTGTCCACATGCCTGAACTTTTTGTCAGTGGAATATCAGAAGTTTTACCAGCATAATAGTAGGCGGCTTTTTGACCTTCTACACATAACATAATAGGGTAATCCGAAATCATCCCTTGCCATACACCTTCACTAGGTTCGACTTGTGACAAGGCGCTTGCCGGTTCGGCCATTGCCATAAATTGAATAAAAAAAGTGAAAATAATGCCGATAAATTTTTCGCAGATAAAACTTCTATTCGCCATTCAGCGCCCCTTTTTAAAATGGTAATTAGGCTGTGTAAGAGATTTTGATTAATTGCCTAAAGCCATTTTAACCTAATAACTGAAAAAGCCACTGAGTTTAAATGATAAAGCGTTGTAAGATAGATTCGCCGACAGGCAATCCACCACACAACGGCAGACTGATGTTGGCGTTCTGCGATGATTGGCGGTTTGCTACGCGCCCCGTTAGAGTATGAAATGAAACCGCCCGACTAACCCATTTCTTCAAAAACTTTACGAAACTTATTTGGCTTACGCCTGCAATCAAGAACACGAAAGACGATAGCTTGGCTATCAATTATCTTGTAATAAATTGCCTAAGGAAAACGCTTTGCCAGCAGCCGATGAAATGAATGAATCCTCCGTAAAGTGCCAGTGAATCGATTTCGGCAAAAAGACTGTCGAAAAAATAGTCGCCTACGCCTGCTTCTTGACGATCATAAAACTTTCTGCCTGCGGCAATATCGTCTATAGCTGACCGGAGAATCTGAACTTTCTTTCAAATTGAGAAGCACAATTCTTTCTTAGCTTGTTGCCAATCCAGTACTTCAATGTCGCCGGAGAGAAATTCTTTTTCAGTCTGTATGAGTTCGGTTTCATGCCAAGACGGACTGGGAAGATTATCTTCGTCACTGACCAATCCCCCCCAAAGCGCCTCGATAATCTTTAGCTTTTCTACGGCAATAATTTGCGAAGTTCGGAGATGCTCATATAGGAAGTACCTGCAGGGTGATTGATATTGCGTCGTTACCACGAACAGCCCAACCTTAAACGAAAAGCACTGGCCTTGCAATCACGCATTCCGCCGGTTCCGCAACAATGCGGCATTCAATGACGTAGCGACAGGCAAAAATCATCTAGCCTACCTCCCCTATTAGCACCAATGGTGCAAATTGGCGTTAAATCCGCCAAACAACCGGGAAGACAGACATGAATCCACCCGACACAGTTCTCAGGCGATTTCGACGATAGCTTGTGCGCTTATATCCATTCTGATATGTTTAACCCATGAAACCTTCCATTGCACTTGACCTAAAACGAGACGCGGTGCGCGAAGTGGCGAGCCGCTTCCATACCGCAAATCCTCGCGTGTTTGGTTCCGTCCTGCGTGGAGACGACCAAGACGGCAGCGACCTTGATTTGCTGGTGGACGCATTGCCCGGCGCTACTTTGTTTGATCTTGGTGGTTTGCAAGTTGAGCTGGAAGAACTGCTCGGCGTCCCGGTCGATTTGCTAACGCCCGGCGACCTGCCGCCAAAATTCCGGGATCAAGTGCTTGCGGAGGCTCGCTTGATATGAATGAAAACCGTCTCCCGACTATTTAGACCACATGCTCGAAGCCGCACAGCAAGCGTGCGGCTACACAGAAGGCCTATGTATGAAGGACTTTCTTGCTGACAAGCGTACTCAACAAGCAGTGATTCTGAACCTCGTCATCATCGGCGAGGCCGCTACCAAACTACTCAAAGACTACGGCAAATTTCTCGACCGGCATCCAGTCGTCCCCTGGCGAAGCATGAAGGGCATGCGTAACCGCATCGCGCACGGTTATTTCGATATTAATCTTGATGTGGTATGGGAGACGGTACAGACGGCGTTGCCGCAACTACTTGAGCGGCTGCCTGCTATTCGTGAAAACGCGAACAATGAAGAAAATGAAATCCATGATACAGATGTTACAAAAAACAAACCCGATCAAGAGCGGTGAATCGGCCTGTAGGTAAAATAACAGCTCACGCTTGATACACCTCATCATGACTACCCACATTAACCAAAATAATTTCCTTTTCGGCGATGATCATTTCCAGGGTTATCCGATAGCTAATATTGATCGATACCGAATGCAAAGCCGCCAACTTGCCTTTTAGCGGATGCAGCCGCAGTGACGGATGGTAAGGATTTTTAGCCAGCAACAGCAAGGTGTTTCTGTATTGCTCTTTCAATTCTGGATGTTGCTGGGCAAAACGTTTAGCGCGTTTTTTATAGCTGTCGGTAAAGATAAGGCGTAGCTCATTCGGCGAATAGTTCGGCCACATGTTGATCCACGCTGTCTTTGCTGAACCGGCCCGCCGCGACATCCTGTTGCGCCTCATAGAGTGCGGCTTCCAGTTCCATTTCGCGCAGGTAGTGGTAGTGCTCGATTTTCATCACCACAAAGCTTTCTTTGCCGCGCACGGTTATAACGGCTTCCGGCTGATTCGCTAGGCCCTCTTCTAAACAGGCGATGCCTCTGGTTTTTAAGTCGTTTGCTGTAATCATTTTAATCACCCGATAAATAGTGCGATTAACTATATTCTTGAGAATATTGTTTGTCAAACATGCTGCGGACGGACACAATTTGCGCTTTTTTAAACGTCCTCACACGCAGCCCCTCGGCATAGGATACCCAAAACTCCGGCTGAACAAGCCTATGTGCTTAAAGTCCTTGAACGCTGGCTTCAAAATGCAGCCTGATTAGCGGCGCATATAAGTGTTCGTACGCATTGCCAATTTAGCTTATATATTGATAATTCAATAAAATTGTAAGCTTAATTTTGATTATCCTCACCCTACCCTCTCGGCAATAGCTCCTGCATAATCCACATGGAAGTGGAGAATGCAGATATTGCAGGAGCAAATATCTGTCCTTACAAGTCGTCCAACAGGAGAGGGATTTTGCGCTTCGGGCTGAATCGTTACTAAAACAATCATTTGTTATTTGAGGAAAGACATCGCCGCAACCAACATCAAACCATGACAGAGGTGGCATTATGATCAGCACTTACAAATACCGTCGCATTTCCAAAGAAGACTCTGCGGTTCTCTTCGTGGATCACCAGTCAGGCCTGACTGCATTGGTACAGGACTACCCGCCCAGCGAATTCAAGAACAGCATTCTGGCCTTGGCCGATATGGCGAAGTTCTTCAATCTGCCGACTATTCTCACCACCAGTTTCGAGGAAGGGCCGAACGGCCCCATCGTACCCGAGCTGAAAGCGATGTTCCCCAATGCCCCATACATCGCCCGCCCCGGACAGATCAATGCCTGGGACAACGAGGACTTCGTCAAGGCCGTTAAGGATACCGGCCGCAAGCAGCTGATCATCGCGGGCATCGTGACCGAAGTCTGCGTGGCGTTCCCTGCGCTCTCCGCTTTGGAGGCAGGCTACGAGGTGTTCGTCGTCACCGATGCGTCCGGCACATTCAATCAAGCCAGCCGTGAGGCCGCCTGGCTTCGGATGGCGACCGCAGGGGTGCAACTCCTGGATTGGTTCGCCGTGGGTAGCGAACTGCACCGCGACTGGCGCAACGACATCCCAGGCTTTGGCAAGATTCTTTGCGACCATACCCCAATCTACCAGAGCCTGATGGCCAGCTATGCCGCTAAAGGCCGAGCATGCTAAGACGTCGCGCCCGCTTTGAACTACCGGTGATAACGAGGGTCAGCGCCACGTTGCCGATACGCCATTGTGCAATCTACTTTCAGAAGGAGAAAACATGGCTACTAAAATTTTCGTCAATCTTCCGGTAAAAAACCTCAATAAATCTATAGCGTTTTTTACTCAACTCGGTTTCACGTTTAATCCCCAATTTACTGACGAGACCGCCACCTGCATGATTGTGGCCGAAGATATTTTCGTCATGCTCTTGACCGAGGCCAAGTTCAAGGCTTTTACGCCCAAAGACATTTGCGATGCCACGAAATACACGGAGGTTCTGGTGTGCTTAACGACCGAGAGCCGGGAACAAGTCGATGAAATGGTCCGCAAAGCCGTCGCCGCCGGTGGAACCACTTATAACGAAGCGCAGGAGCACGACTTTATGTATGGGCATGGATTTCAGGATTTGGAGGGACATATTTGGGAACTTATCTATATGGAGCCTGAAGCAGTCAATCAAGGCTAAAAATGCACCGTTAATTCTACTTTGTCAGATTCAATGAACGCACAATTCAGACTCGTCATTCCGGCAGGGATTCACATCAGGCTATCCTGCCTGATGCCCTTCGGGTTAATGCAAATCCGCTCCAGGCGGATTTGTGCCGGAATCCAGGCTCCATGGATGGATTTTAGCTTACCGTCCCTGGCACTGGATCCCCGCTCCCGGCGGGGATGACGATCTTGTGTGTAATCTGACAAAGTAGAATTAACCATTAACAATCAAGATACAGGAGAATAACGATGAAAACCGAACCGCAAAAAGAACACGAATGGTTGCAACAGCTCGTTGGCGAATGGATGTATGAGTCCGAGTGCTCTATGGGAACCGACAAGCCGTCTGAAAGTTTCAAAGGCTCGGAATGCGTGCGCTCGCTGGGAAGTCTTTGGGTGCTGTCCGAAAGCGAGTGCGAGATACCCGGCTGCGGCATGGCGACCATGTTGATGACGCTTGGCTATGATCCGCAGAAACAAAAGTACGTGGGAACTTGGATAGGTTCGATGATGGCCCATCTATGGCTGTACGAAGGGACTTTGGATGCGGAAGGAAAAGTGCTGACGCTCAATAGCGAAGGCCCAAACTGCGCTGACGAGGGAAAGCTGGCAACGTACAAAGACGTGATTGAGTTTCCAAACGACTACCAACGCGTACACAGCTCATACTTGCTGGGCGATGACGGAGAATGGAGCCGGGTCATGACAACGAACTATCGGCGAAAGACTTAGTTGCGTCTAATCACCATCCTGTGGTTTTAACACCGTACCGGAGTAATCAATAGTCATTTTGGCCGCCGCTTTGCTTATCTATGTCTATGCCGCGACTAAGCCTGATTATTCCGTGCCCTGCACACTACCAGCATCTAGGAGATACATCATGACCGTAAAACCAATTCCGGATGGCTATCACTCTGTAACGCCGTACCTGATGATTAAGGGGGCAGCCGAGGCCATCGACTTCTACAAACAGGCATTTGATGCAATTGAAATATTCCGTCTGTCGCACCCAAACGGCCAAATCGGACACGCCGAAATTAAAATCGGCGATTCATCCATCATGTTGGCCGATCCTTGTGAGCAAGGCGCATTCCGCCCCCCCTTGGCACTGGGCGGCTCATCGGTTGGTCTGCATATCTACGTGGAAGATTCGGACGCTCAATTTGCTCAGGCCGTTCGTGCCGGAGCAAAGGAAATCAAGCCGGTGCAAGACCAGTTTTACGGTGATCGTACCGGTACGCTGGAAGATCCTTATGGGCATATTTGGTTTATTGCCACGCATAAGGAGGATATAGCGCCGGAGGAGATCAACAAGCGCGCTGAAGCGCTTTTCCAACAACATAATACCTAAAGCGGCTTCTTACTTAAGCCGGGATAAGTTGTTCGACTTAAATCCCGGTTTATGTTGACGGCTGAACAGACTGTAACAACGCGATCAAGAGCGACGAACGGTCTATGGATAAAGTTACAACTCCCGCAAAACGCCCCGCTCCATGCCATAAACCTCATCGACCAAACCAAGCCCGGCCTCACGATGAGTCACCATCACCACGGTTTTATCCCGGGCAAAATCCGCCAGGGCTGTGAATACATCCCGCTCCGTATCGCTATCCAAGCCTTCGGTCGGTTCATCCAGGATTAATACCGGCGCATTCTTAAGATACAACCGTGCCAAGGCGATGCGCCGCGCCTCTCCTCCCGACACTTTCACGCCGCTTTCGCCGACCCAGGTATTGAGGCCTTCCGGCAGATAGCCGATAAAGTTTTCCAGTCCTGCGGCTTTAACGGCAGCATCCAGTTCCGTTGTCGAGGCGTCCGGTTTGGCAATCAACAGGTTTTCTTTAATGGTCGCGGCAAACAATTGACTGCGCTGGGATAACACGCCAAAACGGTTCATCAATTCATCGGCATCCAATTGCCTGATATTTTGTCCGGCCAACAAAACGCTACCTTGTTCAGGGTCGTAATAACGCATTATCAGTTGCAACAAGGTGGTCTTGCCCGAGCCGCTGGGGCCGATAATGGCGATTTTGCCGCCTTGCGGAATAGTCAGGCTGATGTTTTTCAGCGCCGGTTCCTGTTGATCCGAATAGCGAAAGCTCACATCGTTTAACTGTAAATCATAATTGCCCGGCAAGGCCAATGGCTGGTTCGACTGGGTTATTGTCGGCGACATTTCCGCAACCTGCCTGATACGCCGGGCGGCTTTTTGGGTTTTCGCCAGCATTTGCATGGCTTGCGGCAACGGCGTCACCAACTCGAAAGCCGCTATCACGCAAAAAACAACCAACGCGGAATCCGCTCCCGATAGCAAGCCGTCTTGCACTGAAACCGCCGCAAGCGCCAATGCCATTAATAATGTCACCTGCGACAGCAATAAGGTGAACGCCGAGGAAATCGCCGATAAGCGGTTGTTCCGGCGCTGGATGTCGATCATCAAATCGGAAAACTGCCCGAGCTTATCGCTAAACCGTCCGTAAGCCCGATTGGCGATTAAATCCGCCAGACCCTGGATCATATCGAGTTGCCGGATCCTGAAATTTGCCGCCAGTACGACGATTTCTTCCGCCCCGGCACTACCCAGACGGTTAAATACCCACGGCACCCACACCGAGGCAATCACCAACATAAGACCGGTAGTCAGGCTGATGACCGGCGCATAAAAAGCCAGGAAGACTGTAACGGCTGTTACGCCGATTGCCGCGACAACGGCGGGGGCCAACAGCCGCAAATACAGCGCGTCCAAAGCATCTATATCCGACGTCATGCGTGACAGTAAATCGCCGCTGCGCATGGCCGACAAACGCCCCGGAACCAGCGGAATAAGCTGCTGAAAAAACCAGCTGCGTATGCCCGCCAATACCCGGAAAGTTGCTTCATGGGTCACTATCCGCTCGCCATAGCGGCCCAACGTGCGGCTGATCGCCAAGGCGCGTATTTGCGCGGCGGGCAGCATAAAATTGAAGACCAGCGTGTTGCCGTCAACAGCGACTAACCCCGCTATCGCCGAAGCGCTGATAAACCAGCCGGACAGTGTCAACAAGGCGATAGAGGTGAATGCAGTCAGCAATGCCAGCAAAACCCCGCCCGCTAACCAAGTACTATGCGGCTTGAATAACTTCAGGAAAAACCATAAATCTTTCATGACACCAGCCGTCCTTGCTGTAACTCTATCCGCCTGTTCATTCGCTGAACCACTTCCGGGTCATGGCTGGCGATGATCAGGGTTTTATCGGCAAACAATTGATCGATCACATCCAACAGCAGCGTTTTGTTGGCGGCATCGAGATTGGCGGTAGGTTCATCCAGCAAAACAATGTCGGCATTTTTTAAAAACGCCCTGGCCAGTGCGATTCTTTGCACCTGTCCGCCTGACAAGCCATAGCCGCGCTCGCCAACCGGGGTCAGTAAACCTTCCGGCAGTTGTGCGCTGAATTCCGTTACACCGGCTGCCTGCGCCGCATCAATAATGCGTTGTTCGGATGCATCAGGATCGGCCAGTGCGATATTATCTTTGATGCTGCCGTGGAAGATGTAGGCGTTTTGTCCCGCCCAGGCGATGGCCTTCGCGGCATACTCTCGGTTAGCAATTTGGCCGTTAAGCACTACCTGGCCTTCGGTTGCTGACTCAAAACCCAGTAGCAGATTTAACAGCGTCGTTTTCCCTGCGCCCGATTCGCCGACCAAGGCGATTTTTTCACCGGCTGCGATATGCAGATTGATGTCTGTTAAAACCTGACGCCGACCATACCATTTACTGACATTATTAACTTCGATCAGGCTATCCGTTCCTCGTTCCCACGCGCCGCGTGGGAATGCAGTGTCAACGCGCTGCGTTGAGAAACAGCCCGCAGCGCGGGCGGCATGAGTTCCCACGCGGCGCGTGGGAACTAGGCATTCTAAGCCACTGTCATTTTTCAGAGTAACCGGGCTCTCCTCATGATTGTTGGAATAGCTATCACCTGCATCCAACACATCAACATCTTGCTCCAGTATTACCAAGATAGCGTCAGCCGCTCCCAATGCCGCAGCCCGGTCATGATAATTAATCGCCAATTGTCTAAGCGGCATAAAAAACTCAGGCGCAAGCAACAAGGCGAACAGCGCTTCACTTAAACTGATGTGCTCGGCCGGGCCGAAATGAATCAGCCCTAGTAAGCCCAGCCCGACATACACCGCCACCAGCGCAACCGCAACCGCGCTGAAAAACTCCAGGACGGCCGACGATAAGAACGCAATGCGCAATACCGCCATGGTTCTTTCCCGAAACCCATCGGAAATCTTGTCGATGTTGGCTAGTTCTTGGGTGGCTTGACCGAACAGCTTAAGTGTCTCCAGCCCTTGCAAACGATCAAGAAAGTAACCGCTCATTCTCGCCATCGCCAAAAACTGGCTGCGATTAGCGGAAGCCGCGCCCATGCCGACTAAGGCCATAAAAACCGGTACCAGCGGCCCGGTCACTAAAAAGACCAGCCCGACCACCCAATTGACCGGCATGACCACGCTGATCATGATCAGCGGCAATATGCCGACGATCATTTGCTGGGGCAAATAACGCGAAAAATAGTTTTCCAGCGCATCGACTTGTTCCAAGGTAACGGCTGCCAATTCGCCGCTTTGCCGTTGTTTGATAGGGGCAGGCCCCAGCGCTAAAATCCTGGCGGACAACTGCTGCCTTACCGACGCCCTGACTTGCGCCCCGGCTTCGAACCCCGATGTCTGATGCCAATAAACGCACAGGCTACGCAGGATGAAAACGGCCGCCAACACCATGAATGGCGTCATTAAAGATGCCCACGGTAGCTTGTCGATAATGACGGCTTGCAGGATAAAGGCAAGCGCCGCCGATTGAACAATCACGCCCAAGCCGTTGGTGATGCCCGCCATAGCGGCAAATAAAATGGGTTTGCGAACCGCCTTGCTTTGCTGTTTTAACCAACCGGCACAGGTTTTCTCCCTGGCCTTGTTTTTATCGAAATAGGCTTTATTGTCTGTTTCTGTTAACTGCACGGTTTTTCGCCACTTGTTGTATTGATGAAAAGCATAACACATCGGCTTTGATGGAAACCTTTGCCATGTTCGCTCGTTCCCAAGCTCCAGCTTGGGAATGCAGTCTTGGAAGCTCCAGCTTCCCGAGTCGCGAAGCTGGAGCTTCGCTAACGGAGTTCCCAAGCCGGAGCTTGGGAACCAGCGCAAGGTTGTGCTTCGCGCTGAATAGTTACAAAAAACTAAAGAATTCACCACGAAGGACGCGAAGAAAAACAATCGTTTTAATTCAAAACCTTGAAAACTTCGTGTTCTTCGTGCCTTCGTGGTGAAAAATGTTTTCAGCCTAATTTGGATAATACTTTCACAGTCTCTGGAGCGTGGGAACGATAAACGCATCGTCAAAACTCACGACATTGTTCAGCTTTAATTTATTAAGCACGTTATATAATGTCGACATTGCCTCTAAAAAACCGACTTCATCAGAAGCTTCCTCCAAATCAATCTAAGGATATTCCTATGAAAAAGAAATTATTGACGATAGGTATAAGTTCAGTTCTTTTGACGGCTTGTGTCACTGATCCTTATACAGGTCAATCCAGCCTAGGCAACACAGCCATGGGCGGCGGATTGGGCGCCGCCGTCGGCGCAGGTGCGGGAACGCTGTTTGGCGGCAACGATCTTAAGAATGCCGGATTGGGCGCTTTAGCCGGTGGCCTCGTTGGAGCTGCGGTGGGCGCGTATATGGACAACCAGCAGCAAGAAATGCAGCAGTCGCTGGAAGGCACCGGCATCGAGGTGCAAAGAACGGCGGAAAACACCCTTAACCTGACCATGCCGAGCAACGTTACGTTTGCGTTCGATTCGGCAAATTTGACGCCGCAAGCGCAAAGCGCCCTGGATTCAGTTGCGAAGGTGTTAAATCAATATCCCGATTCTACGATCAATGTCACCGGGCATACCGATGATGTCGGCACGGACAGTTACAATCAGGTTTTATCCGAACGGCGCGCGGCCAGTGTTGCGGGTTATTTGGCTCAGCATAGCGTCAATTTATCCCGTCTGACCCAGCAGGGCATGGGCGAGAAAATGCCGAAAGTGCCTAATGTGAACGAGGCGAATCGCGCTCAGAATCGCCGGGTGGAGTTGGCTATTGTCGCCAATAAAAATGCGGGCGCCCAGCAGGGTCCTTCTCAACAACAGGGATATCCGCAGCAACAGGGTTACCCGCAACAGCAAGGTTACCCTCAACAGCAAACTTATCCGCAACAGGGTTACCCTGAACAAACTTATCCGCAGCAGCAACAATACTATTACCCACAATGACATTAATTCGCCCCGTTGTGCTTTCATTTTCCGGCCATGACCCCAGCGGAGGCGCCGGGGTGCAGGCCGATATTGAGACGTTGGTCAGCCACCGCTGCCATGCCGCCAGCGTCATCACCGCCTTAACCGAGCAGGACACCAGGAATGTCAAAAAACTGATTCCGCAAAACCCGGAAGCCATTATCAGCCAAGCCAACACCTTGCTCGACGACCTGCCGGTCAAGGCGTTTAAAATCGGCTTAATCGGCCATCATGAGACCGCGGCTGCCATTCATGCGATATTAAAACAGCACCCGCACATTCCGGTTATCTTGGATCCGGTACTGGCAGCGGGCGGCGGTGCAGAACTGTCGAATGACCGGCTCATAGCAACCATCGCCGACTTGCTGTTGCCCTGCACGACCGTGTTAACGCCGAACAGCGAAGAAGCGCGGAAACTGGCCGGATTGGACAGATCTTAACGACTGCGGTTTGGCATTGCTGGAAAAAGGCTGCGACTATGTGCTGATTACCGGCAGCCATGAAGACACGCCGTCGGTCAGCAATCAGCTGTTCCATGACCGGCGCAGCTGGGAAACCTACACCTGGGACAGATTGTCGTTCAGCTATCACGGCTCCGGCTGCACGCTGGCTTCCAGTATTGCGGCATTGATAGCGCACGGCCTGGAGCCGTTGCAAGCGGTCATGGAAGCACAGGAATACACCTGGAATTCGTTAAATGACGCTTACCAAGCGGGCAAAGGCCAGCATATTCCCAATCGATTTTTCTGGATGGACGAAGAGTGATTGAAATTCCCGGCACGCGGACTTTACGCGATCACCCAGACCGACAATAAATCCCCCGACACCATTATTAACGAAGTTGCAGCGGCGATTAAAGGCGGCGCAGTCGTCGTGCAATACCGGGACAAAAACCCGGTTGACGCGCCCTTTCTTGCCCGTGAGCTGGTTAAAATCTGCCATCAATATAGCGTACCGTTGTTGATCAATGACGACATCGAACTTGCGGCACTGGTCAGGCGCTGACGGCGTCCACCTCGGCCGCGAAGACGGCGCTGTCACTCAGGCAAGAAAGCGGTTGGGCGGCGATGCGATTATCGGCGTTTCCTGCTATGACTTTGTCGAGTTGGCCATAGCAGCGCAGGCGCAGGGAGCCACTTATGCGGCATTCGGGCGGTTTTTTCCGTCCTCGTCGAAACCGCTGGCGGCGCCCGCCCATATTGAAACATTGCGGCAAGCAAAACTTGCGCTGACGATCCCCATTGTTGCGATAGGCGGCATTCTGCCGGACAATGGCGGACAATTGCTTGCAGCGGGAGCCGATTTATTGGCGGTCATCGGCGGGATATTCGACCATCAGCCGGAACAATCGGCTCGGGCTTATCAGGCCTTATTCAGCCGCTAAACGCTTTAAACCAAGCCGGGAAAACATGAGCATGACCGACAATCGTAGAGCATTCATCAAGAAGTCTGTCGCATTCGGCGGTTACTCAATTATTGCAACCGGCGGGCTGCTGGCATCACCCGAGGCAAGCGCAGAATGGCTTAACGAAACCACAACGACCGACATCCTGCAACAAACCTTAAAGCGTTTGTTCAAAGACAGGGAAATCGTCGAGTCCGACAAAATCGACATCCAAATTCCCAAAACGGCGGAAAATGGCGCAGCCGTCCCCATTACGGTAACCAGCAGCCTGAATAATGTTGAGGGCATTGCCATATTGGTCGAAAAAAATCCCATACCGCTGGTCGCTAAATTCGACTTATCTCCGGACCTGGAGCCTTTTGTTTCGACCCGCCTAAAAATAGCCGAATCCTCCGCTGTGGCCGTCATCGTGGAGACTAACGAAGGTTTTTTCACTGCCAGCGAGAAAGTCATCGTTACCCCAGGCGGCTGCGAGGTTTAACATGTCGAGCATTAAAATCCGCACCAAACGCATGGACGGCAAGATGCAAATCAGGATGCTGATAGCCCACCCGATGGAGCACGGCCGTAACCGCGACACCAAAACAAATGCCTTGATCCCCGCGCATTTTATTCAGGAACTCACCGTTAAACATAATAAAAACGTTATTATTACCGGCAGCACAGGGGCCAATATTTCCAAAGACCCCTACTTTGCTTTTACGCTGAAAGGCGGCAACCCCGGCGATAAGATCACCATCAGTTGGGTGGATAATCTGGGCAACCAGGATACCCAGGATCATATTGTTAAATAAGTGCTTCCGCTGCCTTAAACCCCATGAAAATACCCGCCCTTAGAGCCGTGTCCCGTTGGCAACCGTACCGGCAATATTTGTTGCGGCAATCTTTGATATAGCTCCACCGGATTCCCGTCCAGCGCGATAAGCGCTTGCTTTAATGCGGTTTGGTCAATCTCAGGCAGGTTTTGCACCGCGCCATCACTGGCGGCTTTTTGAATAAGCTTCAACGCCACCTCTAATTTTTGATCCAGCGTTGTTTCCTCACCTTCCAAATCGGGATGCGCTTCGATATATAGCGTATTGTCCAACCATCCGACCTTGATCGGTTGCTTGACCATATAAACCGGCGTCCCTACCGGAACCGAATTGTATAAGGCCTCAATATCTTCAGGATACATACGCACGCAACCATGCGTTATCTGCATCCCGATGCCGTAAATCTTGTCGATATCGGTGCCGTGTATCAGATAGCCTCCGGGAACGGCCAGATGGAGCATATAAGCTCCCAAAGGATTGTGCGGCCCCGGTGAAACCACAACGGGCAACGGATCGCCATTCGCCGCATGTTCGCGCCTGATTGATTCAGGCGGATGCCATGCCGGGTCTTTGACTTTTTGCACGATGCTGGTTTTGCCCAGAGGCGTTTTCCAGTCTTGCCTGCCTATGCCATGCGCGAAAGACATGACCTGAGGCGCGGCCCCTTTTTGAGTCGGCGGATAATAATACATCCGGTATTCGGCGATATTTAAGGTAATGCCCTCGTGGGGCGTATCCGGCAAAATGCGTCTGTTGGCTAAACGAACAATCTCGCCTTTTTTGACTTGCCAGCGGTCAACATCAGGATTCAAGCGCACGATTTCCGTTTGTCCCAGAAGAAAACGCCTCGCCACATCCGGCAAGGTCTCGTTTTGTTCTGCACGGGTTAATGGCATATCGTCATGGAATTGGGTGATGACGCTATCGTTAGTGTTTTCCGGCAAGGTATAGGTCGTGGCACTGGCAATGCCGCTGATAACGGACAATAAAACAAATAACGCGTGAATTTTCATACGATAATTTTTCAGGGAAATAATTTTCTAAAACGGTTCTTTAAAAGGTCTCAAGTCCAGTTCATGAGTCCATGCGCTGGGGTGTTGCTTGTGAATGGCCCAATAGGTTTCAGCGATGGCGTCCAGCTGCAACAAGCCGTCCTGGCCTTTAGACTTAACATATTCAGGAAATTGTTTCTTTGCCCGTTCGCCGTCAATCACGCCGTCAATAATAACATGTACCACATGTATACCTTCCGGCGAAAATTCCCGTGCCATGCCTTGCGCCAACGCCCTTAAACCGGCTTTCGCAGAAGCAAATGCGGTGAACGGCGGTTTTGCCCTTAATGACGCTGTCGCCCCGGTAAAAATCAGCGTCCCTTTTTGTTGCTTCTTCATGGCCTTGACCGCTTCCTTGCCGAAGAAAAAGGCGCCCAGGCAATTTAGCTTCCAAAGCGTATAAAAAGCTTTGCTGTCCATCTCTAGCAATGGTGCCGGAATATTGCTGTCGACATTGTAGACGGCAATATCAACGCTGTAACCATCGTCTAGCGCCATTCTAAACAAGTTGGCAACATCACGTTCAACCGTCGCGTCGGCAAGGGCTATGCTGACTGATCCCCCCTTGTGCCTGATTTTTTCCGCTACCCGTTGAAGCTTGTCCTCACTTCGCCCTGCTATATAAACATGCAACCCTTTGTCTGCAAAATATTTAGCGAGTGTAGCGCCCAGGCCTTGTTCAGGCCCAACCCCGACAATAACGGCTGAACATTTTTTCTCCATGCTTATTTTCCTGAATTGAACTTCATTGAATAAAGGCTAAAGGCTAAAGGCTAAAAAATTGAAATTCGCCTTCAACTTAAACGCGAGCTTTTTCGCCCTTCGCCTTTTGCCCTTCGTCTTTTTTAACCCTTTCTACCAAAAATCAGCGAGAAATTATTAGCGGGCATGTTGATCAGCTCTTTTAACTCCAAACCATGATTGGCCGCCGCCTTTTTCAGATCGGCTATGTCTTTTAAGCCCCATTCCGAAACACCTGCTGAACTCAATGTCTCATGAAACTCTTTATTGGAATCCGTGGTGAAAGTGCCTTCCACCTGAAACGGGCCGTAAATCAGCAAGAAACCGTCATCATCCAGTAAATTTGAGGCGCATTGCATCATGCCGTCGGCAATTGAAATGGGCGCAACCTGAAAAATATTGATACAAAAAATGGCAGCAAATGAAAGTGGTGTGCCCACATTAAACCAAGTATCAGGATTGGTTAAATCCAGGTGAATAGGATCGGCAATATTGTCGTTCTTGTGATCGATTGACAGTTTCTTGATGTTGTCGAAAACGTCTTCATCCTTATCGGAAGGGTGAAAATGCAGATGCTCGAAGTGCGGCGCAAAAAAGTTGATATGCATGCCGCTGCCGCTGGCGAGTTCCAAAACATTTGCCGGATCTTTAGGCAGCTTTTCTTTTAAAACGCCTAAAAGCGGTTCGCGGTTGCGATTTCCGGCCCAAGCAACATATTCGCTTAATGGATGCGGATCTAAAGGCGGTTTATCTTGGCTCATTTTAACTCCTCGTTGTTAGTTGGTTTAACTTCAATAACAGCAAGTGTTGTGCCAGCAATTATTAATAATGTTTACCTTTAAATTACAATAACTTGATTTTTAGCTTTACCGAATTAATGAAACCGTGCTTCAATTAGGGAAAATAAACTTCACAAAACATCATGAATAACAACTCACTTTCCGATTTAACGCCGGTTTTTTTCCTGCAAACCTTTATCCTTGAGCTGATGCATGCCAGCGAACAACAGGGGCAAAAGCACTGCGAGCAATTGATCGAACATATCGCCAAGACTGCAGGGTGCTTTTTTGAAGAAACCTATCGGGAAGAATCCCATACCAGCGAATTGCTCGACAAAGAAAGCTATACCGAGCTGATCCTCGGCCTTAAAAATAATATCGGCGGTAAATTTTCATTGGTATCCAGCAAACAGGACTGCATTACCGTTACCAACAGCTGCTGCCCCTTTGGCGACCGGGTCACCAATTTTCCGGAATTGTGCAGAATGACCTCCAGCGTCTTTGGCGGCATTGCAGCCAGGAATTTCGGTTACGCCAAAGTGGAAATCAAACAAAGCATTGCCCGCCACGACGGCAAATGCGAAGTTTGCGTACACACCAACCCGAACGCGGCGAAAGACCGTCCGGGCATGGAATACACCGACACCACGCCCGTTAAAGAAATGCAGGATATTAACGAGCTGCACTCGCGCATCGAGCAGAGCATGCAACAGATTTGGCGGCAGCAAAGCAATCAGCCCGCCAAAAAACACCAGCCTCCGGCGATTATTGCCAAATCGCCGACCATGCAGAAAATACTGCAAGCCATCGAAGTCATTGCACCGACGCTGGCTACCGTGCTGATTCAGGGACAAACCGGCGTCGGCAAGGAATTGATTGCCCGCGCCATCCATGCGATGAGCGACCGCTGCGATAAACCCTTTATCCCGATTAACTGCGGCGCTATTCCGGAAAGTCTGATCGAAAGCGCGCTGTTCGGGCATGAAAAAGGCGCGTTCACCGGAGCCATCGAAGTGCATCAAGGTTATTTTGAACGAGCCGAAGGCGGGACTTTGTTCCTGGATGAAATCGACACTCTGTCCCCCGCCGCACAAACCCGGCTGCTTCGGGTGTTGCAGGAAGGCGAACTGGAAAGAGTCGGCGGCAAACAAACCTTGTCGGTCGATCTGAGAATAATCTCCGCAACCAATAACAACCTGGAAGATCTGGTTAGCCAAGACCTGTTCCGTAACGACCTGTACTACCGCATCAACGTGGTCCGGTTAAGCATTCCGCCGCTGGCCGAACGCCCTGAAGACTTGCCTTACCTGGTGCAACTGATTGTGCAGCGCCTGAGCAAGAAATATAACAAAGCGGTTGAATCGGTCAGCCGGGAAGTCATGCAAAAAATCCGCGCCTATCCCTGGCCGGGCAACGTCCGCGAACTGGAAAACATCCTTGAGCGCAGCATTTTATTTGCCACCGGCAAGGAAATGACCGAATTGGATTTGCCGCTTCCGGCTACAACAAAAAATATTGAGCAATGGAAAGATATTAAAGAACAAGCGCTTGCCAAAGCCGAGCAGGCGTTTCTTGAAAGCGCGCTAAAACAGCATCAAGGCGATGTGAAAAAAGTCGCGGAAGAAATGGAAATTACGTCGCGGGCTGTTTATACCAAGCTGAAGAAGTATGGGATTAATTTGGCGGAGTATCGTAGAGTTTAACTGATTAGGTTTGGACGACTACAATGATCTAAGTTCTCACTGCCGTAGGGCGTGCCATGCGCGCCTTCCCGGATACTTGAAAATCTTACACTCCCTTTGGCGCGCACGGCACGCCCTACCCGATTTTTATGACTCCCACTCTCTGCGCCACTGCCATTAAATTAAGCACATCGACACTCCGTAGGAGCGGACCGTGCCTGCGACATTTGCACAGCGATTGTAGACTTGTAGCGCCCTCATCGCGGGCACGGCCCGCTCCTACAAGGCTTACTTCATGGCAGTGACACTCTGCGCGGAAACGATGAATACCTTCTTTTCGCTAATTCCCAAGCTCCCGCTTGGGAATTCAGTACCGAAAGCTCAGCTTCCCGACTCGCAAAGCTACGACTGCATGGGCAGATATTTGCTCCTGCAATATCTGCATTCGCCCCATCCATTGGACTCATGCAGGAGGTAGAGCAACGCAGGAGCGGTTGCCGAGAGCTTCACTGAGTTCCCAAGCATGAGTTTGGGAACCAGCGCAAAATTTTCCACGCTAATTTTCAGCGTCAGGCTTCAAATCCGATCTCGGAGGAGGATAAACCGGATTCGTCCCCGAAGAGCAAAGACAAACAGGAAGGATCCGGCCTATCGATTTGATGCGCTGAATACGCATCCAACAGGGGCTCAATGTGTCGTACCGATCTAGGCGTGGTATAAACGAGATAGCAAGTTCCATCATCAGACCAGCAGCCAAACATCGCCATGCCCTTGGGCCCGTTTCTAGAAATATAGGCTGCCCGGAATACGCCCAAGAGCATGGTAACTTCACCGGATTCGTATTCCTGACGCGAGACTGTAATGCGATACCAACTCATGCTTTTTGCCATCTCATGCCTGCTGTCATTAAAATCCCGAAAATTTATCCGCATAGCGCCGACATGCTGCGTCAAGCGTAGCGGCTTGATCTATATTTTCGGCGTAGCGCCCCAAGAATCTTAATATCTGACTGCTATTCGAACCCAACAAGCCATCTTGACGATTACCGGTAAAGACCAAATTGGGTCGGGTGTCGTCTTTCAATCTGTGATGACTTACCTGAATTGAATGTGGCAGCTAGGCGGATTTTATTCCTACAGGAGGTGAATAGCAAAAATCGGCCAAAACCAGTCAGTAGTATCCACCGAAAAGGTTTATTTAGGTTCTTCGCTTCCCTACGCGTCGCAAAATATTCACTCCAAGCACATAAGCGTACAAGCTTGAGGGCAAAAATCTAAACTTTATGCCTTTGTAAATTACATTTTCATCCGATATCGTTCTGCTTGTTATGTTAATTGGTTGTCTTATGTTTTTATTACGCGCAACAAAATCGACGCAATTATCCAATTCCCCACGAGCTTTATACGGGCGATCGCTCCACTTAACCTCAATAGCCCATAGCGGCCTCTGATCGGCTTCATTTAAAAAAACAATATCAATCTCCCCCGTGTTCCATCGAGCATAATAGAGTTCAGTTTGCTGGCTGTGCTGCCATTGGCTGAAGATCGCAGTTTCGGTAAGGCTTCCCATCGCTTCAGACGCGCTGTCCAGCTGACCAAACAGCGCCGCCCGCATTGACGGATTGGTCAAATAAACCTTGAAGCACATTGCACGTTTAAATCGTTTTGCATTCTGATCGATTCTTTCGACTCGTTTAATTAAAAAGGCAGCCTCAAGATATTCAAGATATTGCTTAATAGTATTCTTCGCAACTCCGGATGACTGCGACAATCCCTCCAGAGTAACCTCATTGCCAGTATTATAGGCAAGCGTAGTAAAGAGGCGGTTCAATTCCTGAATGTCACTGATACCATAAAGACTAGGGAGGTCGCGCAGCAAAACCTTATCTATTATGTCGCTTTTAATGTATTGGCCTGGATCACTCCGAATGGTCGTCGAGAAGACAGCCTCTGGATACCCGCCATAATTCAAATAATTGACAAACTCCTCGTTAAGCCCATCTATATCCTTGGCGAGGTAGTCAAAAACATCATCATCTATCTGCACCATTTCGACAAGATCATCCTCTCTGCCAATGAACATCAAGTATTCAGCAAAGGTAAGCGGCGGTAATACGTAGTCGCTAAACCGGCCTGCACCAGACTCATTACTCTTTAACCGTAGTGCAGCCGCCGCTGATCCGGTGGCAATAAACCTATAATCAGGGTAGGAATCAACCAATGACTTTAAGTGGACTTCCCAGTTCTTTAGATATTGTATTTCATCAAAAAATACATACAAAATAGCATCGCGTTTATGCGCAAACAACTCCTGAAAGTAGCCGAGAATTCCTTCAAGTGAGAGTCCAGTATAAATTGGGGTTTCGAGTGAAACATAAAGAATTGCTTTAGGATTGGCACTGGAGTCAAGTAGCTTGCGTACGGAGTGATAAACCATTACGGTCTTCCCAATTCTGCGAGGCCCCATAAGGACTAACGCTCGGCGTACAGTCGCATCAGTAATGTTTCGGTGGAAAGTATCAAAGTATTTACGGCGCGGAGTATTTTCGAACGCCACCTTTTCATTTGCACCAGTTTCCCACCAAGGATTGTCAAATTTGAGCCGTGCAATAATGTCTTTCTTTGATATCTCGAGCATAACTACCACATAAGATCAGAATAATGATCTTAGTATAGGCGACCATTTCACTAAGATCAATCCTCTGATATTGATACCCATCCATCAATTCTCTATCCAAGGATTCCGCCTCAATCGGAAAACCTTTTACCTGGAAAGAAACACCATGAAGCTCAACTATTCCATCGAGCAGTAGTTGGGCGCGTCTCAAATTTTGAACGACGGCTTTCTGGAATCTTCACAGACCGCTTAGGGTCGAACTGAGACAGTCAATGCCTGATACAGATAAGACCAACTCTGGTATTAATCAACTCAAGCCCTGACTTTCACATCAAATCACCACGTTTTCAATCACCGGCAGTACCCAGTATTTAATCCGAACGGGAAAAACTCAGCTTTCAATTGCGCCAATAACGCGGCCAATCTATGCTCCGGCACATACATCCAAAAACGGACTTTCTTCTGCCGCTGACCTGTTCAGCCAGCGACAGCCCTTTATTCCTATGATCATGAGAATAGATCGGGAAAGTGCAGAAACCGTGTTCCGACTCCTGCATCAACAAACAAGCTCTTCTTCGAGACCGGGCGACACGTTCAATGTGAATAAAGTTTCCTCGATGTTCATGCTCGGACAAAGCATGGACAAAGGGTATCGGTTCCACCCGAGAATGCCTGAATGATTTAAAAACGCTAGCTATACTTTTTGATTAGCGAAGTAATGCTCTAATTGGCTAATACGAGATGATTGGCTTACTCACTGCGCAGCCGTCTTATTCAAAAAAACCATACAAATACATCACCTCATCCTCGCCTTCCAAGATGAACTTTACGTCATCATCGGAAATTTCAACATCCAAAGGATAAGGCTCGGCGGCATCGTCAAAATAATCGGATTTGATGTAAAACTCATCATCGCCTTTTCTTTCCAGAACGACTGAATAACAGTCTTGATCTTCGTTTTGATCGATATTTCTTAAGCTGAAACTGACGCTGTTGCCGTCGGGGGCAACGACCGGGTCTTGCTCGGTTTGCTCATATTCGCAGGCCACATCCTCATCGTCGATGAACACATAGGTCATGGAAAAATGTTTTAAACGATTAAAATCTACTGACATTACATAACTCCTAACATATTATCCAACGCCTTCTTGGCGTACTTTGCGACTTCGGCTGGCACCGAAATCCGGTTAACCACATGCCCCGCCGCCAGGTTTTCCAGCACCCAAGCCAAATGCTGCGGGTCGGTTCTGAACATCGTTGAGCACATGCACAAGGTAGGCGACATGAAATGCACGTTTTTGCCTTGCGCCTTGCACTCGTCGTGCAGACGGTTGACCAGATTGAGTTCCGTCGCCACCAGCCAGCGGGTATTGGGTTCGGCTTCGCGCACGGTTTTTAGAATGTATTCGGTGGAACCGATGTATTCCGATTTCTGGCAGACCTCAAAAGAGGCTTCCGGGTGCGAAATGACTTTGGTTTCCGGGTAACGTTTCAGGAATTCGTCAATATGCTCCGGTTTGAATACCTGATGCACGGAACAATAGCCGTTCCAGAGAATGATTTTGGCATTGCGGATTTGCTGTTCGGTCAAGCCGCCCATCGGCTTGGTGAAATCCCAGGTCACCATCTGCTTCCAACGGAATGCCCATCCGGTAACCGGTATTGCGTCCCAGATGCTGGTCAGGGAAAAACAGCACTTTCTGCTTTCTGGCAAAACTCCATTCCAATATTTTTTGCGCGTTGGACGAAGTGCAGACGATGCCGTCATGCTGGCCGCAAAAGGATTTTAGATCGGCAGCCGAGTTGATGTAGGTCACCGGAGTAACTTCGGCTTCCACATCGATCACTTGCGCCAATTCATCCCAGCATTTTTGCACTTTGATCAGGTTAGCCATATCGGCCATCGAACAGCCTGCGGCCATATCGGGCAGGATAGCAATCTGCTCAGGACGGGACAGTATATCGGCGACTTCGGCCATAAAATGCACGCCGCAAAATACGATGTATTCGGCATCGGATTGCGCCGCATCTCTGGATAGCTTTAACGAGTCGCCGGTGAAATCGGCATGTTTGAACACTTCATCGCGCTGATAATGGTGCCCGAGCACCACGCAGCGGCGACCCAGCTTGGCTTTGGCGGCGACAATCCGGGCATCGCATTCCTCATCGCTGAGTAAGGCGTAATCTTGAATCGGAAATGGGCTATTGGTCATAAATAATACTCCTCTGCGGAGAATTTTGGGGTTAGTTTACTACTCAACATTGGCGGTATTTGTTTCCCCCTAAGGGGAGAAAGTCGGAAGAGGATTTAATAAATCTATAGTTGGCTTAAACGAACCAATTATTTAACCTGCATAGCTATGAATAATATTCATGTATTCTTTGCCGGTCTTGGTTAGTCTTTTCACAACGGCATGAAGAATACTCAAGACCTTCACTAATACCAATTCATCAATACCGGTTAAATCTTTGCCTATTACGGCATCGACAAAATTGAATCCCGTCGATAGGAATGGACTGTCGCAGTTTATTTCAGTATCTTTGAAATGATATTTATCCATCAGCAGCTCAAGGATTTTGATCGCATCGGCATCATTTAGCGTCTTGTTATGTTCAATATCATAAGCACAAAAAGCGCCTTCAATAGCATTGCTGTAACCCGTTAATACATCACTTTCGTGTATTTGATTGGTGGTAAACGACGGTACTTCGTTATATTTTCGTTTCGGCTTTTGATAATACGAGCAATTTAAACACAAGTCTTCTTTGCGGATAGTTCCACAGCACTGGCTGCACACTAATCCATTAGCGATAACGCACTGTCTTTTCCCTTTTCTTGAATCACATACTGGGCATTTAGCCATATCTGCTTTCTCTGTAAATATTTGTTCCTACCAAGCGGGGCAACATGCTGGAGGGTCAATCTGTAAAAGCATATCACCACGAAGACACGAAGAGCACGAAGGAATAAAAACTTGATGATCGTTCCCACGCTCCGGCGTCACTGCCATTAAGTTAAGGAAAAAGTTCCCTCTCCTGCGCACTAGTTCCCAAGCTCCAGCTTGGGAATTCAGTACGGGAAGCTCTGGCTTCCCGGCTCGCAAAGCTAGAGCTTTGCTCACTGGGTTCCCAAGCGGGAGCTTGGGAACCAGCGTAAACTTCGTGTCCTTCGTGCCTTCGTGATGAATAAAAGCTTTAATCCTTAGCTTTTTCTTTTCCCGCAGGCTTAATCAAGCGAATGCCCAACTCTTTCAATTGCTCGTCGGTGACCACCGCCGGTGCGCTGACCAACGGACAAGCCGCCGATTGCGTCTTGGGGAAAGCGATTACGTCACGGATAGACGTTGATCCGGTCATCAGCATGACCAGACGGTCAAGGCCGAAAGCCAAGACCGCCATGCGGAGGTGCGCCGTATTTCAATGCATCCAGCAGGAAGCCGAATTTTTCTCTGGCTTCGTCTTCGCCTATGCCTAAAATTTCAAGCACGGTTTGCTGCATCGCACTGCGGTTGATACGAATCGAACCGCCGCCGACTTCGGTACCGTTCAACACCAAATCGTAAGCGCGCGATAACGCCGCGCCCGGATTGGCGACCAGCTCTTCAACCGAACAGCTTGGCGCGGTGAACGGGTGATGGATGGCGTTGTAGCGGTTGGTTTTCTCATCCCAGTCAAACATCGGGAAGTCAACGACCCAAACCGGTTTCCATTCGCCTTCCAACAGGTTAAGGTCATGTCCCAACTTGACCCGCAATGCGCCCATCGCTTCATTAACGATGCTGGCTTTATCGGCGCCGAAGAAGATCAAATCGCCGTTTTGCGCGCCGGTTTTGGCCAATACGCTGTCCCAAACCTCGTCAGGGGCGAATTTAACGATAGGCGATTGCAAGCCGTCAACACCGGCGGACAAGTCGTTGACTTTGATATAAGCCAAACCTCTTGCGCCGTAAATGCTGACATATTTGGTCAATGCATCGATGTCTTTGCGGCTTAATTCGCCGCCATTCGGTACGCGCATCGCAACGACGCGGCCTTTCGGGTCATTGGCAGGAGCAGAGAAGACTTGAAAATCGACATCTTTCATGTCCTCGGCAATATCGACCAATTCCAGCGGAATCCGCAAATCGGGACGATCGATGCCGTAGCGCGATATGGCTTCCTGATGAGTCATGCGCGGAAATTTGTCGCCCAGGTTCACGCCGATCACTTTAATGAACAACTGACGGATCATTTCCTCCATGATGTGCATGATTTCGTTTTCATCCATGAACGAAGTTTCGATATCGAGCTGGGTGAATTCGGGCTGACGGTCGGCGCGCAAATCTTCATCGCGGAAACAACGCACGACTTGATAATAGCGATCCATACCCGCGACCATCAATATCTGCTTATACAATTGCGGCGATTGCGGCAGCGCGAAAAACGAATTTTCGTGGGTACGGCTCGGTACGATGTAATCGCGCGCGCCTTCCGGAGTCGCTTTGGTTAAGTAAGGCGTTTCAATCTCGAAAAACTCGTTGTCATCAAGGAAGTTTCTTAAAACCCGCGTCACATCGCGGCGCACTTTCATCTTTTCCTGCATCTCTGTGCGGCGCAAATCGATATACCGATAGCGCAAACGCAGTTCTTCGTTGACTTCAATGTCGCTTTCAACCGGGAACGGCGGGGTTTCCGACTCATTCAGTACGACGATGTTTTTAGCCAGTATCTCAATCGCGCCGGAATGCATGTTGGCGTTAACCGTGCCGGCGGGACGGTCGCGAACCAACCCGGTAATTTGTAATACATATTCACTGCGGACGCTTTCAGCTGTCGCAAAAGTTTCAGCCACGTCGGGATCGACAACGACCTGCACCAATCCGGCGCGGTCTCTCAAATCGATAAAAATAACGCCGCCGTGATCTCTGCGTCTATGTACCCAACCGCAGATTGAAACCGTTTCGCCTAGCTGTTGTGTGTTTAATTCTCCGCACTTGTGAGTACGCATAAATTTTCCCTGTTGATTTGATTAAGGTAAAAAGGCAAAAGACGAAAGGCACAAGGCGAAGGCGTGTTTTTGCCATTCGCCTTGTGCCTTTCGCCTGTTTTATTAACTTTTGCAGCCGCCGGCAGGACAGCCGCCGGAGGAAGGCGAACAACTCGCCTCGCCAGCTACATTCTTCTTGGCGCCGCTTTTAAAATCGGTTTCATACCAGCCGCTGCCTTTTAACCTGAATCCCGCCGCAGAAATCTTCTTCATTAACTCCGGCTTGCTGCAGGCTGGACAGATAATTAAGGGCTCAGCGCTGAGTTTTTGCAAGGCTTCATGCTCATGACCGCATGATTGACATTGGTACTCATATATAGGCATTTATCGCTCCGATAACAAAAAATAATAGCTACGATAAGTGCTGCGTTTAGTTTTTCAAGGCACTTACTATAAAATAGCCGCCTATTTTACAGAATTTAACTCCAATAATGAAAACATTAACCATCACAAGGCCGGATGACCTGCATTTACATGTCAGAAACGGCGCGCTTTTACAAACTGTACTGCCGCATACCGCCAGGCAATTTGCCCGCGCCATCATCATGCCCAATCTCAAACCGCCGGTTACGACGGTGGCTCAGGCCTTGGTTTATCGGGAAGAGATTTTAGCACGCGGTTCCGGTCAGCCTTGATTTTACGCCATTAATGACGCTTTATCTGACCGGTTCGACAACGATTGATGAAATCAAAAAAGCCGCCGAATGCGAGCATATCCATGCCTTTAAACTGTATCCTGCCGGTGCCACCACCAATTCCGATTCAGGCGTTGCCGACATCAAGGCTGTTTATCCGTTATTCGCGGCCATGGAACAATATGACATCCCGTTGCTGATTCATGGCGAAGTGACCGATGACGCTTGCGATATTTTTGACCGGGAACGGGTGTTTATCGACACTTACCTGACCGACATCACCCGTAATTTCCCCGGCTTACGCATCGTGGTCGAACATGTGACCACAACTGAAGCGGTGCAATTTGTGCAAGATGCCGGCGCCAATATTGCCGCAACCATCACCCCGCAGCATCTGCTGTTTAACCGCAATGCAATTCTGGCCGGCGGCATCAGGCCGCACCATTACTGCCTGCCGATCATCAAGCGCGAATCGCATCGTCTGGCATTGGTCGAGGCCGCTACCAGCGGCAATCCGAAATTCTTTTTGGGTACGGACAGTGCGCCGCATCTGACTTCATTAAAAGAAACCGCCTGCGGTTGCGCCGGCTGTTACAGCGCCCATGCGGCCTTGGAGCTTTATGCGGAAGCGTTTGAGCGGGCGGAGGCATTGGACAAACTGGAAGGTTTCGCCAGTTTTTACGGCGCAGATTTTTATCGGTTGCCCAGAAACTCAGGCACGGTCACGCTGGAAAAAACCGCTTGGAAAGTGCCGCCGGTGTACGGGGAAAATGGCATGACCATTACGCCGCTCAAGGCGAATGAAGCATTGTGCTGGAAGTTAGCGTAGGGCGTGCCGTGCGCGCCTGAGGAAACATCAATTTAATCCCAATCTGAGAAAAAGGCGCGCACGGCGCGCCCTACTTTTTCAACGTATTTTTTAGCCCTTCGCCTGACGCTAATACGGCTTAATCGGAGCCAAATTTTCCTTATTAACGTCCTCGCCATTCTCCAGCAGATCCGATCCTTCCGGCATATTGCCATCGTGAATCAGATATTCACGCTGTTGAAAATAGGCGCTTTTGAAAAACGCATAGCGATCTACAGCCGCTTCCGTCGCAATTCTTTCGGTACTCAAATTGTCGGCCCGCAGGTCGACGGCATTCACCGCAAACAGCCCGCCGGTGATAATACCGCTGTCAAGATAACTGATCGGATTCATCGCCGCATCGCCGATCAGGCCGCCCACGCCTCGAGGAGAGCTCGGCCCGAAAAACGGCAGCACCAGATAAGGCCCCGAAGGCACGCCCCAAACCCCCATGGTTTGATCAAAGTCTTCATTATGCCTAGGCAAATCAATCATTTCTGCGACATCCACAAAACCGGCAACACCGGCGATGGTATTGACGATGAAGCGCGATCCATCCTGGCCGGTTTGCGCGATTTTAAACTGCATCAGGTCGTTGAGCGTTACGCCGATATCATTAATGTTGCTAAAAAAATTGGTCACACCGCGATTAACAAATGAGGGCGTTATCCACTGATAGCCCTTGGCGATCGGCTTCATCGCGTAATCATCAAGATTATCGTTAAACGTCTGTACACCCCTATTCCAGCCTTCAAGTGGATCTTTGGGGTCTTTCGCGGTAGTCGCGCATCCTACCAGCGCACTCAATAAAACAAGGTACCCGACTTGAATCATCAATCTTTTCTGTTGCATGTCAACCACTCCACAACGCTATTATTTTTATAATGGATCAATTTTCGCGTAACATACCATAAACCGCCGCATTTATTCCTCATCATTTCAGCACCTCTTGGCATACTTTAAAAAATGGATACACCTGCAATTCCCATAGACAAACGTTTCCGAGGCTTTCTCCCGGTCATCATCGACATAGAAACCGCCGGATTCAACCCAAAAAAGCATGCATTACTGGAAATTGCAGCCGTTATTGTTGAGTTTAACGGCAATAGCGACCTGGAAATTACTGAACGATATACAACCCACGTCATTCCCTTTAAAAATTCCGAACTGGACGAAGCCGCGCTGAAGTTCAACAAAATCGATCCGCACCACCCGTTCCGCATGGCTATTGACGAGAAAGAAGCGCTGCACATGCTGTTTAAACCGATTAAAGAGGCCGTCAAGCGCAACAATTGCACCCGGGCGATTCTGGTCGGCCACAACCCTGCTTTTGACATCGGCTTCCTGAATGCCGCCATTCAAAGAACCCAAATAAAACGCAGCCCTTTCCATCCGTTCAGCACTTTCGACACTGCGACCTTGGGGGGATTGGTCTATCAGCAGACCGTTTTGGCAAAAATGGCCCAAACGGCAGGATTAGACTGGGATAACGAGAAAGCGCATTCGGCGCTTTATGATGCGGAAAAAACAGCGGAATTATTTTGCTTGATAGTCAATCGCTGGAAGCAGCTGGAACAGAATAAGCAGATCGAAATATAACGTAACCCCGTTTACCCCCAATCCATCACAAAGCTAAGATATTGTTTCGGAGTTCAAAGTTGGCTTTGAACAATTTATACGTACAAGGCTAGCCTTGTACTCCGGCATGGACACGAAGCTTTCATTGATTCTTCGTGTCCTTCGTGATTTTATGCCTTACTGCGATTAAACCCGCTTATGCCTCTACACCGCCAACCGCAGCCAACATCTTAGCCAATTCACCCTGCTGGTACAATCCGGTAATAATGTCGCAACCGCCGACTAACTCGCCGCCGATATAAAGCTGGGGATAGGTCGGCCAGTTCGAATATTCTTTAAGCGCTTCGCGAAGTTCGGGATCTTCAAGAATATTAACGTGCATATATTTGGCATGACAGGCCTCCAATATCTGCACCGTCTGGCCGGAAAAGCCGCACTGAGGAAAATCCGGTGACCCTTTCATATATAAAACAACCGGATTGTTTTCAATCTGGTCTTTAATTCTTTCAATAACGCTCATGTTGGTTCACCCAAATAAATAAAAAACCCAGTAATTTTATCAACTTTGCATTTATTAAAAAAGGAAATCTTGCGATCTAATGCCCAGAATATCTCTTTATACCCATCGCCCTTCAAAATCCGGCACCTTTATTCCCTCTCCTGTTGGATGCCTACATGGATGCAGGTAGTAGAGCACCAACAGTAGGCGCTTTAGGCGATGCAGGAGCTATTGCCGAGAGGGTTAGGGTGAGGAGATTCAAAAAACGCAGTTGAGCATCCGTTCTATTCTGGGACCATCGAAAAGACAAGCGATATGCACCTATCCACCGACTTATGAGTGCCTTCCCTAAGGGCAGGGTCCGACATGTACGCTATTTGATCCGGCATAGGAACTCTTACAACTTGCTTTACTTCCAATTCCGTTTAGCGTGAAATGAGCATCATTTGGCTGGTGACAGCCTTTAGTCACGTTAATCGTACAGCTAGGCGAATCGATTCCTTTTTTTAACTCATCAGAATAATTTCTTAAGAATGTTGTTGCTTGGGGCACAGTATATGCCTGTACATTACTGTTCAAAGGATCATTCCAACCTGGTTTAAAAATAATTTGGGCGTGCGCAATACCGCTACTCGAGACGAGCGAACCAGCTGACGTAACTAGATATAAGAGCATTAACAAAACTTTTTTACATTTAACTTTGTAGCTTCTCTGTTTGAGATTGGCAACTGTTATTTGATCAAGTGTTCTTTTAGACATGACAAACCTCCCGGTTCTGTTGTTTAACAAATACAATCTCATGGATACACATGTAATCCCGAGAAAAATGGCGGTCGAAAATCAATCGTTTCCGGTAAGTCCCTATGAATAATACAAACAAAGACTTACCAAATTGCTAAAACCGATTTCAATCGCCGCGTATAAACGATAACGTCTTACCAACTTTGTCGTAAGTATCGTTACCGTAACTATCGCTTGAGGTTACGGCTACATCGCTGCATTGTGAGCAGCCCTAAAGCCGAATTGTCAGAAGGAAAATATATTGCCAGCACTATTCTGTTGCCGCATTTGGCAGAAAATCATCTAGTACGAGTTCGGTTTCATGACATGGCAGGCCGTAGAAACTGGCTTCGTTACTGACTAAATCTCCCCAAAGAACCTCGTTACTTTTTAGCTTTTCTACGACGGATAATTTGTAAAGTTCGGCGAGGCTCATAAGAGAAGTGCCAGTAGAGTGATTGATGCTGCGTCTTTACCACGAACAACTTAACCTTCTCCCGCTGGAGAAGGAATAGCGTGCGAACTTATTGGGATTGGTATTACTCAAAAGTCGCCATCCCCTCCGGCTGCGCTCAGGACAGGCATGGCACTTGATACTGTTATTCCTGCCGGTATGACAGCACTAGCTGAAATATCTTGCTAATCAGGAAATAACAAGCCATTAACTCAAAAAAACATTTATACTTTTCCCCATTCCCATGCTTTGATTGCGGATAATATCCAAGGCTGCGGATACAACCAATAATAAAAATAATAGAACAAGGAATTACCATGCCCCTATTTACCCGCCCGACCAGCCTTGCGCTGCCTATTTTATTAACCATAACCCTGTCCGGCTGCTCTGTGATGCGTAGCTACGACAATGAACTCAAGCAGACCGTTGATCTGGTCGGACAAGGCCAAATCGACCAAGCTTTGACTCAACATGAAGCCAATAATACCGGCGGCGATTTCGATCTGCTTTACTACCTGGAAAAAGGCGAACTGTTACGCCTGAAAAGCCAATACAAGGACAGCGCCGGTGCGTGGCTGTTAGCTGATCAAAAGGTCAATGAATGGGAGAATGAAGCCAAAGTCAGGGCCGGAGCCATTTTGGAAAATGTCGGCGCGGTGGTGTTAAATGATAAGACCCGCCGCTACGATGGTCATGATTATGAAAAAGTGATGCTGTCCACCCGGCTGGCTCTGGATCACTTGTCGGCAGGCGACTGGAATGCGGCCAGAACTGAGATCAAGAAAACCCACGAGCGGGAAGCGATTATCGCGGAAATCAACGCGAAGGATACCGAAGCGCTGGAACAGGAAAGCAAGGAAAAAGGTATTACCACAACCTTTAAGGATCTGAACGGTTATCCGGTCGAAACGCTTAACTCGGCCGAAGTTACCACGCTTAAGAACGGCTACCAAAGCGCTTTCAGTCATTATTTGGCAGGTTTTGTCTACGAAGCCTTGAATGAACAGGGACTCGCCTCGCCCGGTTACCGGCAGGCGATTGAGCTGCAACCCAACATTAAAATCCTCGAAGACGGCTTGGCTACGTTGGAATCGCGCCCCAATCTTCGTAAACCTAACGAAACCGACGTGTTGTTTGTGGTCGAATCCGGTGCCGCACCTGCGCTAAGCTCTATCACCATTCCTGTGCCGGTCATCGTCAGCAATTTGGGGGTTATCCCCATATCGTTCCCGGTGCTGCACTCAGACCCGAGCCGCACTTTACAACCCAGCACGGTCGGTATTGACGGCAAGGACACCCTGCCCTTAGCTGGCGTGACCAGCCTGGACACGATGTCCAAGCGGGCATTGAGAGATGATATGCCGGGGATTATTGTCCGGGGCATTCTTCGTGCCGCAGCAAAAACCATGTCGCAAAAGGCTTTGATGGATCAAGGCGGCGGAGCGGCAATTGCCGGCATTGCTTTGAATATCGCCAATGTGATTACCGAGTCTGCGGATGAGCGCACTTGGCGCACTTTGCCCTCAACCATCAGCATTGCCCGCATGACATTGCCTTCCGGCAAGCACGACATCGCCATCGGCAGCAGCAAGCAATCGATTGACATTCAAGGCTCGCATGCGATTGTGGTTACACGTTTGCTGGGTAATCAGGTCTATTGGTCGCAGCCTGCTTATGGGCCGCAAATGCCGGTTTATACTGCACCCTCGGCAATTGAACCCGCTGAAAATATCGATGGTTCGGCAATAAAGAAATCTCCGGCAAAAGCCAAAAAGAAAAAAGTTAAAAAACCTATCCAACAAGCACAAGGATAAGCCATGCATCCTTTTAAAATTATGCCGTTAGCAATTGCTTTATTGCTGCTCAGTGGCTGCGCCACGCATAAGCCGCCACCTCGGCCCGGCAGCATCAATGCCAAGGTCGAGCAGTTAAGTGAAATGTCGTATCTGCAAGTAACCGACCTGCGCGCTGTAAAGCGCAATCATTTGATGACTGTACAGGCCGAAATCAACAATACGGATTCGGATAATCAACAGCTTTATTATCGTTTTAAATGGCTGGATGCCAACGGCTTTGCGGTCGGCGGTGAAGAAGCCTGGAAACCGGCGCTGGTTTACGCTTACCAGAAACAGACGCTGACTGCGGTTGCGCCATCGCCTCAGGTTACGGATTTCAGGCTGGTTGTGCAAAGCCCGGATAACACGGGCAATCTGCCTTAGACGATTCAAAAAAAATTGTAGAGGCGACTTCAGTCGCCCTTTAAATAGTCTGGGCGACTGAAGTCGCCCCTACATTAAGAGAGAAAGCCATGTATAAATCAAATAATACCCTCAAAACCGCCGCAATTGCACTGCTGTTAAGCGGCTGCGCAACCCAATCGCCAACGCTCAGTTCGGGCAACGTCGAGTACGGCGACAGCAAGGCGGTTGAAACCTTAACCAATGAGTTCGGTTCTACCGATCTGCAAACCATAGCCGAATCGATGGCCAATTCGCTATTGCAATCCCCTGCCCTGTTTGAAAAAAAGCGTCCCTTGGTGACTGTTGCGGAAGTCAAAAATAAAACCAGCGAATACATCGATACCAAATCGATCACCGATTCGATCCGCACCAAAATTGTAAAAAGCGGCATGGTGCGCTTTGCGGTAGATACCAGCGCAATGCAAACCCAGGTCGATGAGTTGACCCGACAAAATCAAACCGGCCTGTACAAAAAAAGTAAGTCTAAAAAAATGGGCAACATGGAAGGCGCCGATTTCCGCATCGAAGGCACCATAACCTCCATCGTTAAACGCGCTGGCGATGTCAAGGACGTGTATTACAAATTCAGCTTGCAGCTTGTGGATAATGAATCGGGCACTATGGAATGGGCGGACGAAAAAGAGATCCGCAAAACGTCCAATAAATCGATGTTTTAGTGGGATCGACAATGAAACCGTTACGTTTGTTATTCCTGCTGTCGTCGCTGCTTGGGGCATGCAACGCCTTGGCGGCCAAAATTGCTGTTACCGATCTGGCTTATGCCGAACGGGTCAGCGGTTATTTTCATCTGGTTGATTACCACAACAAGTCATCGGCGCGAGCCAACCACAGCGAGCGTGAGCGGGACAGTTTCGAAAGCTCTTCGGCATCGAGCCGCTCATCGTATAGCGGAAAATCAGAGACTGATTACACCGAGGTCGAAAGCAGTTACAGCTATATCGAGTATGGTGAACTGCGTAAGTTTGTCGGCGATATTAAGGGGGAAATCCTTAAAACCGGCGATTTTAAACTATCGCAAGCCAAGCCTTATACAGCCAAAGGCAGCGAAAAAATCTACGACATTATCAGCCGCATCAAAAAAGGCGCTTATCCCGGGGCTGATTATGTGCTGTTCGGCACGGTCAGCGAGCTTGATTTTCGCGACGAGGTGAATCCCATTATCGGCACCGACACGCTGTCCAACACCTTCAGCCTGATGCTGGTGGCGGAGTTCAGCCTGATCAACACCCGCACTTACGAAGTCAAAGCCGCCTTTAGCGCTACCGGCGAAGGGCAGGATGTACGCGTTGTTACCGGCGGAAGCCGTGTCGTGCCCAGTCGCGGCAGAGTTGTCTCGGAAGTGTCTAAAAGTTTGGGGATCGATGTGGCGCGGCAGATTAATGAACAGCTGGGCGGCGGCGCTTATCAAAGAGCCGATCCTGCACGGCGGCAATGCCATGCAGGAAGGGGAAGTCGTACATTTTAGCCAGTGAATAATCCCATATGCGTTGGTTCCCAAGCTGAAGCTTGGGAACCAACGCAAATCAATGATTAATTAAGACCCTGCTGAATTCAGCGTTACAATGGTAACCATGAATACTGAATCTCACCCCTTTTTCAGCACTGACTCCCGATATTATTTTAAACGCGCTCGACAGTATCGGCCTGCATAGCGATGGCCGACTGCTGGCGCTCAATAGTTATGAAAACCGCGTTTACCAGGTCGGCATGGCGGACGCCTCTTTTATCGTCACCAAGTTCTACCGGCCCGAACGCTGGACGACTGCCGCCATTCTTGAAGAACACGCGTTTGTTCAGGAATTGTTCGAGTCTGAAATCCCTGTCGTACCGGCAATGCCGTTTGGCGATAACCAGACCTTAATCCACGCCGACGGTTTCCGCTTTTCGGTGTTCCCAAGACAAGGCGGACGTGTGCCTGAGCTTGAAGGCCGCGAAAAGCTGGAATGGATGGGGCGGTTTATCGCTCGCATTCATGCCGTCGGCGCTTTAAAGCCTTTTAAGGAGCGCCCGACGCTTGATATTGCCAATTTTGGCGATGAACCGAGAGCTTATCTGCTGGCGAATAATTTCATCCCCGCCGATCTTATCGAGGCTTACCGCAGCGTGACTGAGCATGCGCTGGATGGCGTGAGGCGTTGCTTTGAACGTGCCGGCAAGGTAAAAACCATACGCCTGCACGGCGACTGTTATCCCGGCAATATTTTATGGACCGATGACGGCCCGCATTTTGTTGATTTCGATGACTAGCCGGATGGGGCCTGCGATACAGGATTTATGGATGCTGCTGTCCGGGGATCGCGCCGAAATGACCGTGCAGTTAAACCATCTGCTGACCGGTTACCGGACTTTTTACGATTTCGATACCCGAGAACTGCATCTTATCGAAGCCCTGCGTACTTTGCGGCTGATTCATTATTCGGCCTGGATTGCGCGGCGCTGGGATGATCCTGCGTTTCCTATGGCGTTTCCGTGGTTTGATACGCCGCGTTATTGGCAGGATCAGGATTATTGAACTGCGCGAACAAATCGCGTTAATGGATGAAGGGCCGCTTGAGTTGGCTTAAAGCGATCCCTTGCGATAGTACGAATACATATTAAAAAGCTATTATTCACCACGAAGAACACGAAGAATTAAAACTTCGTGTTCTTCGTGGTGATAATTCTTTAATCGTTTAGTATTATCTTAAACGCTACCCTGCTGCATCAGCATGGTTTTTACCGGGTTGAATGTTCTTCTGTGCACGTCTAAAAAACCGAACTGTTCGATTTCGGCCAGATGCTGCTTGGTGCCGTAGCCCTTATGCACATGAAACGCAAAGTCAGGATAGTGTTGATGATAGTCGACCATCAGCTTATCCCGCTCGACTTTCGCTAATATCGATGCCGCGCTGATCGCCTGCACTTTGCTGTCGCCTTTAACGATAGCCTGGGCGGGCATCGACAGATCGGGAAGACGGTTACCATCCACTAAAACCTCATCCGGCTGGACAGGCAGGCCTTTTACCGCCCGTTGCATTGCCAGCATCGTGGCCTGAAGGATATTGAGCCGATCAATCTCTTCAACGCTGGCCTGGGCAATCGACCAACTTAAAGCGGCTTCTTTAATGAGGATATAAAGACTGTCCCGTTTGCTTTCGCTGAGGATTTTGGAATCGGCCAATCCGGCTATCGGCCGCATGGGATCCAGGATAACCGCTGCAGCAAAAACCGGGCCGGCAAGCGGTCCGCGACCAGCTTCGTCAACACCGGCAACAAGACCTTGAGATTTTTGTTGAAAATTCATCATCCATAACCACTTTCGCTCCTGAAACAGTTTAAGCACATATTTACTCGCGCCAGGGCGGTATTTAGCGCAATATGCCCCGATTTACATTGCGCAAAAAGCTGACCATATCCGACAATTCCTTACTTTCACCGGCCAGATCTTCCATTTGGTCAATCGCATCTTCCAGACGCAGATTGGTCTTGTAAATGATCTTGTAGGCTTTTCTGATTAACCTGATGTCTTCAGGAGAGATGCCGTTGCGTTCCATGCCGACTGAATTGATGCCGTGCGGCTTGGTAGGCTTGCCGCCGACCATAACAAACGGAGGAATGTCCTGAGTAATGGCGCTGCCCATCGCAGCAAAGCTGTACTGCCCTATTTGGGTAAACTGATGCACCAAGGTAAATCCGCCCAAAATAGCATGACTATGTAAATGCACATGACCGGCCAATGAGGCGCCATTGGCCATAATGACGTGATTGCCGATAATGCAATCATGCGCGACATGGGTGTACGCCATAAACAGGTTGTCATTGCCTATCTTGGTAAGGCTTTTATCCTGCTTGGTGCCCCGGTGCATCGAGGTGTACTCGCGTATCGTGTTTCTATCGCCGATTTCCAGCCGGGTTATCTCAGCCGCATACTTTTTGTCTTGGGGATCTTCACCGATGGAAGTGAATTGATAGATGCGATTTTGTTTGCCTATGGTAGTAGGCCCTTTGATAACAACATGAGAACCTATCACCGTACCGGCACCGATTTTTACACCGGCGCCTATGACGGAAAAAGGGCCAACCGACACGTCATCGGCCAGCTCCGCCTTGCTATCGATTATCGCTGTTGGATCGATCAAATCAATTTACCACGGCCGCACATCTGATTTCGGCACTTGCGACGAACTCGCCGTCAACTTCTGCACAGCATTCAAATGCCCAGATATTGCGTTTGCTTTTAAGGAATTTTGCTTCCAGCATCAATTGATCGCCGGGTACAACGGGTCTTTTAAACTTGGCCTTATCGATACCGACCAGATAATAAATCATCCCGGCCAGTTCATCCCCAGCTGTTTCCGATGCCAACAGTCCAGTGGATTGCGCCAGGGCTTCCAAAATCAGCACGCCCGGCATAATGGGTTTTTGCGGAAAATGCCCTTGGAAAAACGGTTCGTTATAAGTCACGTTTTTCACGCCCAGCAATCTAACGCCAGGCTCACACTCAATAACCTTATCAACCAATAAAAAAGGGTAACGATGCGGCAAGAATTCTTGTATTTGTAAAATATCTAACTTAATTGACATATTTGAGGATGCTTCTCTTAAAAGTTGATGACTATGCGATTAAATAAAAAACCGTGTGTAGTTATTCCGGCATAGTTGACAACTTTTGTTGAACTTGGCTGGTCACATCAATTTTGTCGCTGGCATAAATAACGCCGTCTGTGAGTAATAAATCAAAGTTTTGATCTTTGGCTATTTCGCGAATAGCTTCAACGATACGACGTTGCAATTTGCCCAATTCTTCATTACGACGGGCATTAAAATCTTCGCTGAACTCCTGCTGAGCTCTTTTTGCGTCTCTTTTCTTGTTTAAAATCTCTTTTTCCAGGTTGGCTCGCGCCGACTCACCCATCACGGCAGCATCTTTGGCCATTTTGTCATCCATGCTTTGGATTTCTTTTTGCTGGGCAACTAATTGCTTATCTCGCGGTGAAAACTCTTGTTCCAGGCGTTTTTTGGCTTTTTCTGCCTGGGGTGCTTTTTCAAGAACGGCTGGTATATTGACAAAGCCAATCTTTAAATCAGCATAGCTTACGTTAGCAGCAAGCAACAATCCTAAGAATAAAGCAATTTTCGTTTTCATTGTTAAACAGGTCTCTGGTGGAATTAAAATAAATAATAATTAGAAATACGACTATTTCGTTAAATTATAACCGTAGGGGGCTACTGCTGGTAGCCCCCTATAACAAAAACAACTTCTTCTAGAAATTTTGGCCGAAGTTGAATTGGAACATCTGTTTTTGATCCCCTGTAATAGTGCCGTCAGCGGGTCCGTGTACAGTAGGAACAGCATTTAACGGTAATGCCGCACTGACGGATAAAGCGCCGAACGGCGACAACCATTCCCCTGAAACCCCGACGGAATATTTCAGGTTATTTGTTTTAAAGCCATTGCTAATGGATCCTGCATCCAAAAAGGTGCCTAACCTGACCGATTTTGTCTCCGGCATAAAAGGCACCGGAAAAAACATTTCGGCATTACCAATAATTTTACTGGAACCGCCAAACGGATAACCGTTGGAGTCTCTGGGACCAACCGTATTATTCTTAAAACCGCGTATAGATCCCGTACCGCCGCCGAAATAATTTTCAAAGAAAGGCAGAGTGGCAGTCTTTCCGTAACCGTCCCCGTAACCCACTTCACCCTGCAGCCTGAACGTAAAGTCTTTAGCCAACGGAAAATAAAGTTGATGTTTATAACCGATTTTATAATATTCCAGATCACTGCCGGGAACTGTCGCCAACGCGGAAAAGCGTTGTTGCCCGCCCTTATTCGGGAAGATTGCCCGGTTAAGCGTATCGTGAGTCCAGCCTATTGCAGGCGCCAGTGTCAAAAACGTGATTGCCGTTTTTATCAACAAAGTCTTGAATTTGTTGAGATGATGGAACGTTACCCAGCACACTGGCACTAGCAGTGGTACCATTAGACATTGGAAATCCTGCCCGTACAAATTGATTAGTACCCGGGTCTATTTGACCATAAGCGCCATAAGTTGCACTTAAGGTCGTATGTTTTACATCGACATCAAAACGCAAGCTGTCGAACTCATTCAACGGTATGCCGAAATTGATCCCCGCATTCGCCACATTGGTTGAATAATTGGCAATGTTTACTGCCCCGGCATTTCGTTTGGTATAGCCCAGATTATAGCCCTGACTGACACCGTCCACGGTGAAATACGGGTTATAAAAACCGAACTGATAACTTGTCATATACGTACTGTTATTAAAGGCGACATTCACCCGCTTACCCGAACCAAACACGTTATCCTGAGCAATATTGGCATTCAATACTATCCCCTGGGTTTGAGAAAAACCGACACCTGCCGACAAATTTCCGGAGGGTTTTTCCACTACCGAATAGTTAACGTCAATCTGGTCAGCGGTGCCTGCAACCGGAGGCGTTTCGACATTCACTTCTTCAAAATAGCCCAAGCGTTCAAGGCGGATTTTCGAGCGTTCAATTTTTGAACTTGAAGCCCAACTGGACTCCATTTGCCGCATTTCTCGGCGCAAGCACTTCATCGCGGGTTTTGGAGTTGCCTTTCATGTTAATACGCCGAACATAAACACGTTTGCCCGGATCGACAAAGAACGTCATATCGACGGTTTTTTTCGCTTCGTTGATTTCAGGCACCATGTTGACGTTAGCAAAAGCGTAGCCGTCATCGCCCAGACGGTCGGAAATTGCTTTAGAGGTTTCGGTCGCGTTTTTTCTGGAGAAAATCTCTCCCGGACCGACCTTGACCAGCTTAATAAGCTCAGGAGGATCAACCACCAGATTACCGGCTAATTTGACTTTTTCCAGCGTATAAATATCACCCTCTTTGACATTGATGGTGACATAAATATCTTTTTTATCCGGCGTAATGGCTACCTGCGTGGACTCGATGTTAAAGTTAATATAACCGCGATCCAGGTAATAGGAACGCAAGGTTTCCAAGTCTGCCGGCAGCTTTTGTTTGGAATACTGGTCGTCCTTGGTATAGAACGACAACAGATTGGAGGTGTTCAATTCCAGATTGCGCAACAGCGTTTTATCATCAAAAACGTTATTGCCGACAATATTGATCTGCTTGATCTTGGCTACCCTGCCCTCGGAAATCTTGATATGAATGCCGACCCGGTTGCGGGTGAGGTTGGATACTTCCGTCGTAATCTTTAAGCCGTATTTACCGTGACTGAAATATTGGCGGCTTAATTCCTGCTCGACTTTATCCAGCACCTGCTGGTCGAATACCTTGCCTTCAGCCAAACCGATTTTCTTTAAGGCTTTGGTCAAGTCATCCTTACTTAAGTCTTTATTGCCTTCAAAAATGATTTTTGCAATGGAAGGCCGCTCTACCACATTAACAATCAGCGTCGAGCCTTCTCTTTCCAGAGAAATATCCTTAAAAAAACCGGTTTTGAATAGCGCCTTGATTGCCGGAGCCGACATTATCCAAGGAGAAATCTTTCGCCCACATTGACAGGGAGATAGTTATAAACGGTACCTACAGAGATACGCTGCAGGCCCTTGACTTGAATATCCTCTACAATAAACTCTTCATCGCCTTTAACTGCCTGGGAAACAAGTAGAAACAGCAACAGCAAGCGGGAAAAAGTATTTAATTTCATGTAGAAGTCTAAAAATATAAACAGCATTGCCCAATGTTGAAAAACTGCCGGATTATATCACAGTAAATATTTAAACGAGCTTAAGCACGATGAATCGAAAAACTAAGTACGTCGTCGATAGACGCACTGCCGGACAACAGCATCAACAACCGATCCAGGCCTATAGCCACGCCTGAGCAGTCCGGCAATCCCGATTCCAGAGCCGAAATAAGACGCTTGTCTTTAACGGAAACCGGCAGTTTTTGTTGCTGTCTGATAGCCAGCTCCTTATCAAAACGCCTGCTCTGTTCCTTCGGCATCAACCAGCTCGTAATAACCATTACCCAGTTCAATGCCGTTGATAAACAATTCAACCCGATCAGTAGTCAATGCGATTGCTGCTCATTGATTCTTGCTAATGACGACTGGCAAGCGGGATAGCCGTATACCATGCACAACGCGTTTTCGCCCAAATGCGGCTGAACTTTATGACTGAATATAAAATCCAGCCACAACGCATGGTCGTGTCCGCAAATGTCCACCGCCTCGGACAACCCGGCATTCCCTGGCATAAGCGCAGTAATCCTGATATGAAAACACCAAAGGATCTAAACCGGTAAACGAAGCAAATACGTCCTGATAACTGACTCGTTGCGTTTCCTGTAACGACTGACCGCTAAACAACCCGCCGATCAGCTCAGCGATTTCATCCATTAACTGAGGCAAGGTAAAACCGACCCGGTACCATTCCAGCATCGTAAATTCAGGATTATGAAACCGCCCCGATTCGCCGTTCCTGAATGCCTTGCCTATCTGGTAGATGGAACCGCTGCCTGCTGCGAGCAGCCGTTTCATCGCAAACTCGGGCGATGTCTGCAAAAACAGCGTTTGCCGCGTCGGCGACAAACAGTACTCGGCTGTGAAAAACTCCAACTGCGGATCTGTTCCGATGCTGTGGCTGAGCAGCGGCGTTTCCACTTCCAGCACCGATCTGTCGGCAAAAAACTGGCGTATCTCCGCAAGCATCTGCGCTCTTAGCGTGTAACAGTTCTATGGCGCAGGTCGGCCGCCAGTCTTGCAACACTATTCTTTTACGCGGGAAACGTATTCGCCGGTGCGGGTATCGACTTTAATCACTTCACCCTGTTGCACAAACAAAGGCACCCTGACTACGGCACCTGTTTCCAGAGTTGCCGGTTTGCCGCCGCCGCCTGAGGTATCGCCACGTACGCCGGGATCGGTTTCAACAATGGCCAGCTCAACAAAATTGGCCGGGGAAATAGCAAGCGGCGCATCGTTCCATAAGGTTACCGTGCAGGAGTCCTGGTCTTTAAGCCATTTGCCCGCATCGCCAACGATTTTTTCATCGCACTGGTACTGTTCAAACGTGTCCGGCACCATAAAATGCCTGAACTGGCCGTCGTTATAAAGGTATTGCATCTCGACATCGACCACGTCGGCGCCTTCCAGCGACTCACCCGATTTAAAGGTTCTTTCCATCACCCGGCCGGTTTTCAAATTCCTGATTTTTACCCGGTTAAAAGCCTGGCCTTTACCCGGTTTTACAAATTCATTTTCAATAATTGCGCAGGGATCGTTATCCAACATAACTTTTAACCCGGCTTTAAACTCGTTGGTGCTATAAATGGCCATTTTATCCTCAAAGATGACAAACAATGTAAAACTGAGCCATTATAATAGAGCCAACAACCGATAGAAAATTTAATAAGCCATTTCATGTCCGAACCGCAGTCCGAAATCCAGCACTTTGCTAAAAATTGGCAACAGCAACTTGCCGAAGCTTTTAATAATATTGAAGACCTTTGCCGCTATCTGCACTTAGCACCGGACGACTTGCCCGTTTCTGCCGCAGCAGCGGAAAGCTTTCCTTTGCGCGTCCCGTTGAGCTTTGCCGCCTGCATTGAAAAAGGCAATCCGCACGACCCTTTATTGCGCCAAGTTTTGCCTGTTAATGAGGAATTATTCGCCTATCCAGGCTTTAGCAATGACCCGGTCGGCGATCTTGCCTCAGCCAGCCAAGACGGTGTTTTGCACAAATACCATGGCCGGGTTTTGTTGATCAACACCGGCAGCTGCGCGATCAATTGCCGGTACTGTTTCCGCCGCAATTTCCCTTACGCCGACTTGCAACTTAGCAAACAAAAGGAAGACGCCGCCGTTCAAACCATACGAGACGACATCAGCATCTCGGAAGTCATTTTAAGCGGCGGCGACCCCTTGCTGCTCAGCGACGCAAGGCTAACCCGGCTCATTCAGCAACTAGACGGCATTACACATTTAAAACGCATCCGCATACATACCCGGCTGCCTATCGTCCTGCCCGCCCGGATAACTGAAGAACTGATTAACACGCTGAAACTAAGCCCCAAGCAAATTATCATCGTCACCCATTGCAACCATGCCAATGAAATCAACGACCGGGTCGTTGCCGCCTGCAACCAGCTGAAAACCAGCGGCATCGCCTTATTTAATCAAGCGGTGCTGCTAAAAGGTGTAAATGATAATGCAGAAGCGTTGTGTAAACTGAGCGAGCAGCTATTCAGCCACGGCATCATCCCTTATTATCTGCATTTGTTGGACAAAGCCACGGGAACGGGACATTTTGAGGTTTCCGAAACGAAAGCCCAGGAACTTATTTTGCAAGTCCAAGCCGCCCTGCCCGGCTATCTGGTGCCAAAGCTGGTCAAAGAACAGGCCGGAGCTGCGTCCAAGCAATATGTCTTTTAACTGCACCGGGGCAAAAGACGAAAGGCAAAGGGCATGAAAGACGCAACAATTCCTTAGCCTTTTGCCCTTCGCCTTTCCAATCAATGTTTCTTGGAAACAGTCTTAGGCGAAACCCCAAAATGTTTTATAAATGCCGCGCTGAAATTGCTTGCATGGCTGTAACCCACCATATCTGCGGCAACACTCACTTGGCACCGTGTCGATTCCAGTAACTGATAGGCATTATTCATCCTGATTTCCAGCAACAAACCATAAGGCGTGTTGGTAAAAAAATGGTGAAATAGCTGCTTTAACTTGAATTGATTGGTTCCGACCCGTTTCGACAGGTCTTCAATTGACGGTGGACTCCTAAATTCGCGTAACAGAATATCCCGCGCCGATTTCGCGATAGCGGCATCTTTTTGATCCAATCTCGTCAAATTGCGGCGCTTATCTTCAGAAAGAGGAATTAATTCAAAAGCCAGCAGCGACATGGCTTGCCCATGCATGAATATCCGGCTTGTTTCCGTTGATGCGTTGCAGTTCAGTAACTGCTGCGCAGCGTGCATCGCCTGCGGGGAGATGGGCTGACAGTTTAATAACTGAGTACCGCTTTTGCCGAGCAGCTGTGCCGCTTTGCTTTCACCAAAATATCGGTTCAGCCAATTTTTGCTCAGTGCGAAACGAAGCTGCATCGTAGGTTTATGGGCCTGGTATTGGCGCTCGCCGATGCTGGATTGGATGGTTGTGATAGCCGTGTAGCCTTCGCGAAAAACAAACTCATCGCCGCTATTCCCGGCAAAACAGGATTGTCCTTTTAAACCCAGCGTAACCATCAGGCGCGGCTCCTGACAATCTATCCGGCTCAAAACAGCCAGGTCTTTCGACGGCGTGTAGCGGGTTTCTATATAGCTCAAATCCTGGTCGAGCTGGAATATGGCCGAGCGCCCGACACCCAAGTTTTCCGGTAAGGACTGATGCAGACAGTCATTCTTCTGCTGCAATTGCAGCTCGTCGCTATTTATGCTCCACCGTCTCGTTGTCGCCGACCTTGTTTGCATTATTACCCGCCTCTTTTTTGCTATAGAACTCTAAGCTATTTAGCACGGAGCAGGCCTTGATCTGTTATCGCATTATTTTCATGGATTTAATGGTTTTTTTCGGTGGAAATGACAAGTAATCCGGCGCAACACTGCGGCATATCACACACTAAATTCAAAAAAATAGGGCATATCACACAATCCTACTTCTGGCATAAGAAATACTCTGTTTGCCATATGAATGCGCGAGGAAATCACCACGGTTATTGAGTAGTATCTTCAACCATCTTCGCGGCAGATCTAATCATTGATATGGCGGTCGAATAAAAATATCTCAGCCAATTCTGAGGTGTGTTTCCTTACTACGTTGGAATTATCATGAAATTCATACGCTCCAATCGGCCTGTTTCGATTTTACAGTTAAGCAGCCCTCTATTCGTTGCCTTTTTACTATCCAGTACCACAGTGATGGCGAAAGAACAGCCAAATACCGCAGCTGAAACGGCAATGGCGGATGGTAAAAAAACCAAATCCAAGGCTGATAAAGCAGCTGAGAAACCCGTCGTACTTGACACGATGGAAGTGACGAAAAAAAACGATCAGAAACTTGCCGCAGCAAGCGCCGAAGTTGCTCTTTCTCCAGGCGGCGTCAGCGTGGTTGACATCAATGGCTTGCATGATCGAAACGTATCCAGCGTAGCGGATTTTTTTCGTTATGTGCCCGGTGTTTGGGCGCCTAGCCAAAGCGGCAATGACGAAGCGTTTCTTTCCAGTCGTGGTTCGAATCTGGATGCCAACAACTTTGCCGGTAGCGGCGTTAAGTTGCTGCAAGACGGCCTGCCGGTCACTGCCGCTGACGGCAACAATCACAATCGCATGATCGATCCGCTAGCCTCCAGTTTTGCAACCGTTGCACGCGGCGGCAATGCGTTTAAGTACGGGGCCAGCACCTTGGGCGGAGCCATCGATTTTACCTCACCCACCGCTCATGACAGCCCTACCGCGAGACTTGCACTCAGCGGCGGCAGTTTCGGCCAATTTCTCGGCCGCGGAACGGTCAGCAAGGTTTTCAATGACAGCTTTGACGGCTTGTTGACTCTTGAAGGAAAAGAATGGGACGGCTATCGTGACCATAACAAGCAGGATCGATTTGGCGTTTACAGCAACTTCGGCTGGCAAATCTCCGACTCCATCGTTAACCGCACGTTTGTGAGCTACATTAAAAATAATCAGCAGTTACCGGGGCAGTTGACTCGGGCGCAATTCGACGCCAACCCCTATCAGGCCAGCACTCAGGCTATTGGCGGCAATTATCAGCTGAATACCGAAACCGAACGCGTCGCCAACAAGACAACCTGGACCATTGACGACAAAAGCTCTCTGGATATTGCTTTCTCTTTTGAAAACCAGCATCTTTACCATCCGATAGTGGATACAGTGCATTTTTTCCCTGGCGATACGGCAGACAGGTTTAGTCTACTGGTCGATTCAGTCCAACAGGACTGGGGTACGGCCGCTCGCTACAACCTGCGCCTGGACAGCCATGACTTATTGCTGGGTGTGAATTACGGCACCGACTCGGACAAAGGCGGCAACTACACGAATGTCGGCGGCACACGCGGGCCTATGACCAACCAAATCACCAAAAAAGCCGATAACATCGAGATTTTTGCCCAGGATCACTGGAATATTACCGACAAATGGACGCTGACGCCCGCGCTACAAGGCGTGTTTGCACACCGTGAAGTCAATAATAAAAGACTACCCATTCCCCAGGACGCCAACTTTAATGTCTATTCTCAAGGCGGCAATCCAAGCAATGACTATACCGGCATTAATCCCAGCTTAGGCCTGATGTATAACCTGACCAAGAGTTCCAGCCTTTACGGCAATGTCAGCCGTTTATACGCGCCACCGACTAACTATAATATATCGGATAACATCACCGCCGGTTCAAGCACTACCAATCTAAAGGCAATGGAAGGCACTTCTGTCGAAATAGGCACACGCGGCAATCAAAAACTCGGCAGCTTAAACACTGTAAACTGGGATTTGGCGCTGTATTATTCATGGCTTAACAACGAAATTCTATCCACTACCCCTCCAGGCGGGTCTGCCAAGGCAGCGAATTTTGATAATACCGTTCACGCGGGTGTTGAAGGTTTAGTCGGCGGCAGCTTTGCGTTGGATGGCAAGGGTACGCATACGATCAAACCCACGCTGACCTACACGATCAACCATTTCAACTTCGATAATGACCGCACTTACGGCAACAATGCTTTACCGGCAGCACCCAAATATTTCTTAAAAGGCGAAGCCCTTTATCACCATGCGAGCGGATATTTTATCGGCCCCACTTTTGATGTGGTCGGTAAGCGCTGGGGAGACTACGCGAATACTTATAAGATTGATTCTTACGGCCTGCTGGGCATGCGCACCGGCTGGTCCAATGATCATTACAAGGTGTTTCTCGAAGGCCGGAACTTGCTGGATACCAAATACGTCGCCAATACCAATATTATGAACACCGCAACAGCAACTGATGCAATGTTAAATGCAGGTGCGCCGCTGTCGTTCTATGGTGGTATTGAAATCACTTATTGATCGCACATCTGTAACTCGTTGGATTTGACTCGTTCCCATGCGCTGCGTGGGAATGCAGTAGGCCTGTCCTGAGCTGTGTCGAAGGGCGCGCTGCACCGCGAATACTGAGTTACCGACAATACCCTTTCAAATGCATCAAAAGCAAGCTTTGGACTCCTTTAACGCTGGAGTTCAAAGCTTGCTTTGAACATTCCCAACACTTTGTTGATTGAATAGAGCACGCTCTGTTTAAAAAACGAAATGCAAAATCGCCTGATAATGAAAATACATTCCCCCATCAAACTCTTGTTGTTTTTAACCTTAACCGCCTTTGCCTCATTCCCGGTCATTGCCCAAGAATCGGAACCAACACCTGTGCTTATTCATGCCGCCCGCGTTTTCGACGGCAATACCCTCAGAATGAATACGTCGGTATTGGTGATCGGCGGGGTTATCGCCCAAATCGACAGCCCCGAAGCATTCAAGTCCGTCACGGCAAAAGTCATCGATTTGGGCGATGCAACCTTGCTGCCCGGTTTTATCGAACTGCACGCCCACCTGGACTATCACCATATTCCGGCGGATACCGTTTTAAAGCATGGCATCACCACAATCAGGGATGTAGGCGGACCTTTGCACCAACCTTACGGCGGCGACGGCAGCTTGCGCGAGCTTACTTCCGGGCCGATTATTACCGCGCCCGGCGGCTACCCAATTCCTGAAATGGGAACTGAAAATATCGCGATAGCCGTTGCTACGGAACAGCAAGCGCGGGAAACTGTGCGCACGCTTATTGACGGCGGCGCGGTCGTGATCAAGATCGCGCTGGAACCCGGCGGCGAAGCGGGTGCGCCCTGGGCCTCGGGTCATCATCACGCCGGTGCAACGCATGACAACCCTCACCATTCAAAAAAAGCATGGCCGCTATTGCCGGAAAATATCGTCAAGGCGATAGTCGATGAAGCCCATAAACAGGGTCGTAAAGTGACTGCGCATATCGGCGAGGCAAAAGGCGCAAAGCTTGCCCTTGATGCGGGTGTTGATGAATGGGCGCACCTGCCATGCGCCGTCATCCCCGATGGCTCGATAAAAAAAGCGGTGAAGCAAAAGGTTACAACCGTCACTACGCTGGATACTTTGTCGAAGTGTCCTGGCGTTATTCACAATGCCCGAGCTTTGGCGGCATTGGGCGGGGAATTGTTGTACGGGGCTGAAATTGCGCACCCGGACATTCCCTGGGGCATTGATGCGCAGGAACTTATCGCCATGATGCACACGGCAAATATGCAACCGATTGAGGTCTTGCGCAGCGCAACATCAAAGTCAGGCCGACATTTGAATAGTCCGCTGCTGGGCACCCTGAAACCCGGCGCACCTGCCGATATGATTGCCGTGAAAGGTGACCCTACTCATGCTTTGAAAATACTGGAATACCCCGATCTTGTGATGTCGGGCGGCAAAATCATAGTCAACAATTTTGAAAGGCGTGCAGGCATGCCGAAGAAACAATTATTCTCATCCATCGGCCAATAAAAAAGCCGATATGTTCAGCGGTGGTTGAGAGCGCTCTCAGCCACCGCTTTGTATTGCAATTATTACCCCGCTCCTCATACGAGCACGATAATATTCGTTCAAGCTGGTTAATTAAAAACCAAGCCGTCTGTTTAATCAGACAAGCCCTCTTTTAACACATCCACCCGCCGCCGCAACTCTTTGCCCGGTTTGAAATGGGGCGAATACTTGGCAGGCAAGTTTAATTCCGCTCCTGACCGGGGATCACGGCCAATATAAGGCGGGCGGTAACGCAAAGAGAAACTGCCAAAGCCCCGGATTTCTATTCTATCGTTAGCCGTCAGCGCCTTGCTCATCTGTTCGAGCATGCAGGCTACCGCCAATTCCACCTCTTTTCGTTCTAAATGAGGCTGCTTTTTCGCCAATGTGTCAATGAGTTCAGACCTAATCATGCCAGTTTCCGTGTTAGACTAAAAGCCATTCAAACAGCCAAGCAGGGTTGTGTGTCATATGCCCTGTTTTGCTATGTGAAATGCCTCAGTAGTTTGTAAAATATTTTGTTTAAACCCAGTATCTATAAGGCCTGGGAAGGTTTTCATTATGCAAACCAAGATACAAAGCACATACCGTGCCATTTCGCGCGGCTAATTGTCGCGCGGCAATCAGTCACATTTTCAAAGCTGCTTTTACTCAGTAGACTATGCTCAGCTCTTGTGTCACTTCATTAGAGTTTTTTACTATCCTTCCTCTGTGTGCGGTCAGCAGCCCTGGCCGCATTTTTTTGGCTTTTGGGTGGAATCATGAAACGGAATTACCAAACTGATGCATCCTACTCCATTGCCGATCAAGATTTGACCAGGCAAATCGCTGTCCATGAAGCCGGTCACGCCGCCGCCATTTATCTATACAACAAACAAAAACAACTGCCCCCGGTGTATTTTCAAATCACCATCAAGGCCCTGGATCGTCAAAAAAACAGGCCGTTGAATATCTGCTCATTCGCCTATGATTACTATGCCGCCGTCGTCGAAGGAGGCCGCCTGATTCATAGCCTGCCGGTTGCGTTGATTGAAAGCACCCATTATTTCTCAGCCGTTGAGCAAGACGCGTATCAGACTGCTTTTGAAGCGGATATGATCAATTTGCTGATCGGGCCTCTGGCTGAAGCAAAACATGTCGCCCTGCGCGATGGGGAACAGTTTAATGACCGACTGATTAACCTCAATGCCCTGCATAATTACGGAGGCAGCTCCGACCTTGAAAAGGTTTATGAATATCTGGATATTTTTATCGCGAGCAGGAGTCAGCATGAAGACAAGATGACCGAACTGTTAGACCAAGCCTTTCAGTTTATAAGCTCACCGAGTCATTGGCGGGCCATTGAGCGTCTGGCCGATTATATTCTTAGCAACAAGGAAAACGTAATCAGCTGTGAGGAAGCAATTGCCGTGATGGATGAAAGCAGGATGTTGCGCACGAAATATTAGTCCTGCTACTCTCGTTCCACGCGCTGTGCCAATCCCATTAAGTTAATGATTTTAATGGGTGCTAGCGTGCTAATTCCCAAACTCCAGACTGGGGAATTCAGTTCGGGAAGCTCCCGCTTCCAGTCTCGCGAAGCTGGAGCTTCGTCATCCGGGCTATTTGCTTTTTGTTGCCCGACCTTTCTACATTCAGTGAAAATTAAACAAGCAAATTACTGCTCCACAGTCACAAAGGCTATTTTGGCAATCCCGGCGTGTTGCACTGTCGTCATCACTTCGGCAACCTTTGAATAAACGACATCCTGGTCGGCATATAAATGCAGACTGGTCGAGCCGCTGGCGGTAATCTCATGCATCGCATGCATGATGCCCAGCACCGTGCCGAATAGGCCTACGAACGGCGAAGTGCTGCCGATGCTGGCGAGCAGGGTTAGACCGCTTTTCATCAGGTATTGCTCTTTTTACATTTGCACCAGCAGCGAGTGTTCCAGCAATTCAGCCGGAGAACCGCGATATTTAAGATGTTTACCGTCAGAGTCGCGGCTTTCATTCAGCCAGACAAATCCCTGCTGCCCGATCAGGGACTGCGACCCTATCGCGGCGTCTTCCGTCAGTGATTCTGCATAGGCCAGATCGGCTGCATCTCAGAACGCCAAGTTAAAACGCCGGCTACGATAACTGTTATTGGCGAACTCCCAGATTTTGAAAAAAATCACCGTCCAGGTGGCTACCGAGAAAATCAGCAGTGCGTACAAGGTACCGTCGGGCCTTTCAACACTTCGACCCGCTCGACGTTAGCGAGGCCTTCGGTATGAATCCAATTATTAATAAACGGAAAACCATCGCGATAGTAGTTCATGTTACTGAAGCCGCGTAAAAGAACTGCCTATCGCCTCCTTGACCGGCCACTACGCCACTGACATTTTTCAGCGCCTGATCAAGGGTTACGACTTGTTGATCCTTTAATACCTGCTCGCCATTTGCGGAATTGGCGATCAGTGTGTTGTCAGCGTTAGCCTCTTTAATCAGACAACCGTTATAGGCATTGGCTTTTTGCTGCCAGTCATTGATCGCCTTGACACTTTGGTTGTAGGCATCAACGCTGCTTTGATCAATAACCGGAACCACGGGTTCAGTGCCGCAATAAAAAATAGTCGTTTCAGCATTTCCACCGCCTAAGTTGCTTTCGGATGGTTAAAGTTGAACGGGGTATCCAGCGGGCATAATGCCGGTTTGCTGTAATGACACTAAAAATCCGTTAATTGGGCAGGGCCGCTAACTTTTGTTGAACTTGAGCGGTGACATCAATCTGCTCATTGGCATAAATAACGCCATCGGTAAGCAATAAATCAAAACTTTGATCTTTGGCTATACCCCGGATAACTTCAACGATGCGGCTTTGCAATTTACCCAACTCTTCATTACGACGCACATTAAAATCTTCGCTAAACTCCTGCTGCGCTCTTTGTGCATCTCTTTTCTTATTTGAAATATCTTTTTCCAATTTAGCTTGTTCGGATTTACCCATCACAGCAGCATCTTTGGATATTTTTGCCATCATGCTTTCGATGTCCTTTTGCTGGGCAACCAATTGCTTGTCGCGCGGCGAGAACTCTTGCTCCAGGCGTTTTTTGGCTTTTTCTGCTTGAGGCGCTTTCTCAAGAACAGCAGGTATATTAACAAAACCAATCTTTAAATCAGCAAAACTCACATTGGCAATAAACAGTAGTCCTAAAAACAGGGCGATTTTGGTTTTCATTATTAAACAGGTTTCCGATTGTAGTGAAATTAAATAGCGATTAAAAACAGGTAAGTTTTGTTAGCTTGTATAAGGATAAACTCATTAAATTAAAAAATGATTAAGGCGAACCGGATTATCCCATAATCTGTATTTACACAGTTGTTAGGTGTGATCAGCATTGCCCATTCGATTATAAGACGTTTCAGATCTTCACGTTAACCATTAAATATTTTCAATGGCGAGCTGTCCCCATAACAATCATCAACTTTGTTTTATATGCTTGCCCGTCGTTTTTGCAGCCAACGGATCACCATAAAACGGGACAAGCCAGCCCTTCTACTCGTGTTGCTGATTGCCCAACAAAAACTCTTTAAGCTTGAACGAATAGGTCATATGACTCGCTTTTACAGCGTCATATGACCTTTTTGTGAATACAGGAATTCAACATCTTGCACTATGATACGGCTTGATCAATATCCAGCCTATAGGACTCAACTTGGAAGTGGATCACTCTTTTTGATTAACAATACCATGCGGCACATGCGCTGCGGCGACGTGCTGGGCGGCGGACTCGCAATGGCCTTTTTGATCGTCAAAGAAAATATCCGCGCCGAATGCTTTCAAGAAAGCGCCCTTGGCGATACCGCCCAAAAACAGCGCCTCATCGATACGGATACCCCAGGCCCTTAATGTCCTGACTACCCGTTCATGCGCCGGGGCTGCGCGAGCAGTCACCAAGGCGGTTCTAATCGGCGACACTTGAGGATCGAACTGTGTCTGAATATGATGCAGGGCGCTCAAAAAATCCTTGAAAGGCCCGCCCGGCAAAGGTTTTTTGGCTTCGCTACGCTCATTTTCGGTGAACACCGCCAAGCCGCGCTGCTGGTAAATCCGTTCCGATTCGTCCGAAAACAGCACCGAATCGCCATCGAAAGCGATGCGCAGCTGATCGGAACGATCCGTCATGCTGGGGCCGCAAAGTATGGTCGCCGCAGCAAAACCCGCACTCAGGGCCTTGGCGACGTCATCGGCATTGGCCGATAAAAACAAATGCGCGCCGAATGCGGGAATGTAACCGTACGGCGATACTCCGCTGGTAAATGCTGCCCGGATAATCTTCAACTGATAATGGGCAATGGAATTGAAAATCCTTAATCCCGTATCTGCACTGTTCTGCGATAACAGGATGACTTCAACCAGGGGATCATCGGGACTGCTGTCATTTAGGGCTAACAGCTTTTTAACCAGAGCAAAGCCGTAGCCCGGTTCCAAAATCTCATCTTCATGCTCTATTTGATAACGGCAAAAGGCTTCCCTGCCCTGCGTTTCGAATATCGCATGCGATTCATCCAGATTGAATAATGCTCGGGATGAGATCGCTACAACCAATTTCTTCTCTCTCATAACCGGCATCTGCCCTAATTATCGTTCACCCAAACCGAATCCAGATTAAGCGCTTTTTTTATTCTGGCCGTATTTGAATCCGCTTCCGCTTTGGTTTTAAAGCCCGCGACCCGCAGTCGGTACATGGTTGTGTTCTTTTCATGGACAGGAATCACTTCGGCAAAAACACCTTGCTGTGCATATTCAGCCGCTTTACTTTTGGCAAACCATTCCTGCTTGAATGCCCCCAGGTTTACCCCCCATTTTCCAGGAGCCGCTTGTTTTTTCTCTTTCACAGGCTCCGGCTTAACAGCGTTTTTTGCAGCAGCTATCGGCTCAGCAGCTACCGCCTCAGGTTGAGCCTTTGCTTTGGCCGGCACGGCTTCAGGCTGTTTTTTCTCTTTGGCTTTTACGGTTTCAGTTTGGCTTTTTGTTTTGACTGGTACGGCTTCTTCTTTAGCAGGAGCAGGCGTTATTTTATGACTGGTTTCTTTGCTCAATGCCGGTTCTTGCTCTGCTCCGGTTTTGGTCTTTGCCGGTTCGCTTACATTTGCCGCTTTGACCGGAGCAGGCTCATGCGTATCTTCAACCTTGACCGGCTCAGCAAGGGCTGGAGTCAAAGATACCTTGTCTTCCAGCCCCCCCATTTTAACTTGCAGCGTGTCCAGCTCCTTGCTGACCATATCCTGTTTCACCACAATATTCGAACTGTTTTCAGCACTCTTTGCCAAGCTTGCCTGAAGCGTTGAAATCTCTTCAGTTAATTTTGAGAATTCAGCCTTTGTGCCGTAGGTTATCACTCCCAGGCCAACCGCTGCACTTAAAGCAATAGCGCCAAAGCCCAATGCCACATAACTAAAAAGTTTCGCCTTTTTCACTTTGCTTTCAGCGTCTGCCAGCTGGTTTTTAATGTCTTCCTGTTCAAATCCAAATGGGCTCAATTTTAAGTTTTCAGCATCTTCTATAGCACTCATAATGGTGTCGACAGCCGGAGCTTGTTTCGACTCGGGTTCAACAATTGCATCGTTACCTCCCAGCGCGTCCGTTCCAAATACATTCAAGGCGTCTTCTTCGTTCAAGAAATCGATATTGCCAAAGCCATCGCCTATCTCATCTTCTTTAGTTTCTAGATCGCTGCCCATATCGGAGATTTCCGTGCCAGCAGTAATATCAAAATCAGGCAAAAGAAAATCATCTTCCTGCTCATCCTGCATAGAAGCCATTTCAGTTTCCGCTAACTGGACCGCCGCTGGTTGACTGGAAAAATCATCGACCACCTCATCCGATTGAAAAAAATCATCGGTTTCAGTCAAGTCTTCATCACCAAACTCATATTTCTCCCCGGATGTTTCCTCTAACGCATCCTCTGCATCAAAGACGGAATCCAAGAGTAGACTATCGACATCATTTTCATCATCCAGTAAGTCATTGAGAGGTTCTTTAACCGGCTCATCGATAGATGTGACTAAATCCGCCCAATCATCAACTTCATCGATTTGGATCATATCCGAGTCGTCAAAACCATCAACGTCGTCGTCTAAGAGACTATCATCATCAAAAAGGTCATCCGCCGTCTCGTCTGTTTTTTCTAACGCATTCGCGGAATCAAAACCGGCATCCAGAAGTAAGCTGTCTGTAGCACCTTCGCCATCGGATGACTGTTCATCCAAACCGGCCGAAACCTCAACCTCATCATCCTGAATCAAATCCGATTCGTCAAAATCATCACTCAAGGCGGAAAAATCATCGACTTCATCGCTCGAATCTGCATCATGGCCATGAAAAGATAGATCCTCTGTAACCTGAGCAACTTCCCCAGTTTCTGCTGACGGCATTATTCCCGGCTTATCGAAATCGCTAAAATCCAAAAAATCATCCAACGCGTCAAGCGCATCCTCATCGTCGCCCAGCTCTTCAATGCTTGCCTGCGGCTCTTCATTGACTGCGATTAAATCCGCCACAGTTGTAGCCGATGCTTCAGCTTCATCATCCTGAATCAGATCCGATTCATCAAAATCATCACTCAAGGCGGAAAAATCATCGACTTCATCGCTCGGATCTGCATCATCCCCATGAAAGGATAAATCTTCTGTAGCCTGAGCAACTTCCCCTGTTTCTGCTGACGGCATTATTCCCGGCTCATCGAAATCGCTAAAATCCGAAAAATCATCCAACGCGCCAAGCCCATCCTCGCCGTCGCCCGACTCTGCAATGCTTGCCTGCGGCTCTTCATTGACTGCGATTAAATCCGCCACAGTTGCAGCCGATGCTTCAGCTTCATCATCCTGAATCAGATCCGATTCATCAAAATCATCACTCAAGGCGGAAAAATCATCGGCTTCATCAGCCGGTTCGGCATCATGCCCATGAAAGGATAGGTCCTCTGTAACCTGAGCAGCTTCCTCAGTTTCTGCTGACGGCATTATTCCCGGCTCATCGAAATCGCTAAAATCCGAAAAATCATCCAACGCGCCAAGCGCATCCTCGCCGTCGCCCGACTCTGCAATGCTTGACTGCGGTTCTTCATTGACCGCGGTTAAATCCGCCACAGTTGCAGCCGATGCTTCAACTTCATCATCCTGAATCAAATCCGACTCACCGAAACCATTGCCCAAGCCGAAAAAATCATCAACGTCATCCGCTGCAACAACGGCTGAATCCCCCATAACCTGATCAGATTGATCTGCCGAGGCCGTTAATGGTGCGTCGTGTCGAACCATTTCCGGTTCATCGAAATCGCTAAAGTCCGAAAAATCATCTAACGCTTCAAGCTCACTACCAATCTCTACATTTGGCTGCTCAGCCGTATCATCCGCATCTAAATCGGTATTCATCAGCAACCTGTCAATGGCTTCGTCATCATCCTGAAACTCATTCATAGAAAAAGCAGGCCATTCACCCTCATCCTGCATGGCATCCAGGTCAACATTTAGACTATCGATTTTTTCTTTTGATTTTTTATCTGATGAATCAGTCATATTCTGGCTCAGTAATGAGGGATTAAGGTAGCTACGGTGTTAAATGCAGCGTGTGATGCTTATCGGCATAAAAACATTTTTTATCATTTTAATACCAAATAAATTTAATGTTCATAAAGTTTCATTGATTTGATGCTAAACTCGCAAAAAAACTTTTAAGAAACAATAATGCAACTAGCTATCACTGCCTTAGGCAACCATCAGATTAATTTTATTGCCGAAATACTACCCGCCGTGCGCGACTGCAAATGTACTATTTTGGAAATAAGATCATCCCGGCTCGCACAGTCCACAGCCGCATACCTGCTTATTTCCGGCAATTGGAATCAGATTGCCAAGTTTGAAAGCACCTTGGATCTTATCCAAAGACGGCTGGACATCAAAATCCACATCTTACGGCCGGACCCGAAAGACAAACCCAAAGAATGCATTCCCTACTCCTTGGAAACAATATCCCTGGATCGCGATAATGTCACGGAATCAATTACCTCCTTTCTGTTCGACCGGGAGATAGACATTGAGGAAATAACCGGCAGCTGCTATCAGGCGCCCTACATTCAAACCTCAGTATTCTCAACCAAATTCGTAATTTTGATTCCGCCGCAACTTCATCTGCTGTCGCTACGCGAAGAATTTATGGACTTCTGCGATCGGTTAAATATTGATGCCATTCTTGAACCTATAAAACGATAAATTTAATAATGATAACTCCCGGCAACCCTGTACCAGACTTTGAAGCTTTATCTACCGGCGATAAAACGATAAAACTAAGCGACTACCGAGGTAAATACCTTGTTATTTATTTTTATCCCAAAGACAACACGCCCGGCTGTATTCTGGAAGGCCAAAGCTTCCGCGATAACATCGACAAATTTACCGCACTCAATACCGTCATAGTCGGCGTATCCCGTGATACCGTCCGCGTTCATGAAGGCTTTAAGTGTAAACAGGAATTCCCCTTTGACCTGCTTTCAGACCCGGATGAAAAGCTGTGCCAGCTGTTTGACGTCATCAAAATGAAAAACATGTACGGCAAACAGGTTCGAGGCATTGAGCGCAGCACCTTTCTGGTCAATCCAGAAGGTCTGCTGGCGCGTGAATGGCGCAAAGTAAAAGTCAAAACCCATTGCGAAGAAGTCCTGCAAGCCTTACATGAACTTACAGGCGCCTAGACATGAATATTCAAACATTCCCTGATAAAAAACTGTTTGTGCTAGACACCAACGTGCTGATGCATGATCCGGCATCCATCTTCCGCTTCAAGGAACATGACATTTTCATTCCGATGATTGTTCTGGAAGAACTCGATCATGCCAAAAAAGGCCTCACCGAACTGGCGCGCAATGTAAGACAGGTCAGCCGGTTTCTGGATGAATTAATCCGCGACGCCAACCAGCAAACCATCGACGACGGCCTGCCGTTATCGAGCATAAAACACGGACCGAAAACCGATACAACTGACGGCGGGCGCCTATATTTCCAGACCAGCGCCATGACCGCACTGCTGCCGGAAAGCATGCCCGGCAATATTGCCGATAACTCGATTCTTCGCGTCGTCTTGGCGCTCACCAAGGAACTGCCCGACATCACCGTCATCCTGGTATCGAAAGACATCAACATGCGCATCAAGGCAGCGACACTGGAGCTGCTTGCGGAAGACTACCATAACGACCAAACCCTGGATGACATTGACCTGCTCTACAGCGGCGCAATGGCGCTGGAAAAGGATTTTTGGACTGTGCACGGCACCAAAATGGAATCCTGGCAGGAAAAGAATCGCACTTTTTACAAACTGGAAGATCCCATAGTAACCGAATGGTACCCCAACCAGTATTTGTATATAGAAGACGAAACCAATTTTGAAGCCATCGTCAGGTCTTGTGACGGACAGATCGCGGTATTGGAACTGGCCAAGGATTATCGTGCAAAGCACAACAACGTCTGGGGCATAACGGCAAAAAACCGGGAGCAGAACTTTGCCCTCAATGTGTTATTGGACCCCAACATTGATTTCGTCACCTTACTGGGCACCGCAGGTACCGGAAAAACTCTATTGGCCTTGGCCGCAGGGCTTACTCTGACCCTGGAAAACAAAACCTATCAGGAAATCATCATGACCCGTGAAACCGTTCCGGTCGGTGAAGACATAGGCTTTTTGCCCGGTACCGAAGAGGAAAAAATGGCACCGTGGATGGGCGCGTTAATCGATAATCTTGAGCTTTTAGGCCAAAATGCAGAACACAGTGAATGGGAGCAAAGCGCAACCAGCAACATCATCATGAACCGGGTCAAAATCAGGTCGCTTAACTTTATGCGCGGACGGACATTCCTCAATCGCTTTTTGATCATTGACGAAGCTCAAAACCTGACCTCAAAACAAATGAAAACCCTGATAACCCGCGCCGGGCCGGGAACCAAAATCATCTGCATCGGCAACCTGTCGCAAATAGACACGCCTTATTTAACCGCGACCACCTCTGGATTGACTTATGTTGTAGACCGTTTTAAAACCTGGCCTCATGGGGCGCATATCACCTTGCGCCGCGGCGAACGTTCACGATTGGCTGACTACGCTTCGGATATTTTATAGCTATGTGCCGAAGCTTGACTTTCTTCTAACAAAAATCAGACTTAAGCACAGTTGCAAATCGTTGAACAGTTAAATCTAATCTCGATATTTACAGTCTCAAACTGATTCCCTTTTGTTTCAATCCACGCGGGGCGCGACTCAGCGCATTGGCCGGTGACTCGCATTGCATCGTTTCAATCCACGCGCCCACGCGGGGCGCGACTTTCAGCGTCTCAATTACCGCCTCTACACCACGTTTCAATCCACGCGCCCACGCGGGGCGCGCCCAAGCGCCTGTTCAGCTGGGCCTATGTTTATGAGTTTCAATCCACGCGCCCACGCGGGGCGCGACAAGGCGGAACATGTAATTTCCGATATACCGCCGGTTTCAATCCACGCGCCCACGCGGGGCGCGACAGCGGGCGGTATTGCTGTTGACGGCGAGGACATGTTTCAATCCACGCGCCCACGCGGGGCGCGACGTTTTGATTTACACCGTATGAGTTTTATTGAGCGTTTCAATCCACGCGCCCACGCGGGGCGCGACCGCGTTTGGCTGCAATGGTGCCGATCCGCAGGAGTTTCAATCCACGCGCCCACGCGGGGCGCGACAGTATGAGCCAGAGGCAAAGTTTGCACAATATATGTTTCAATCCACGCGCCCACGCGGGGCGCGACCGGTAGTCCGCGAGTATTTTGATGAGGTATGCAGGTTTCAATCCACGCGCCCACGCGGGGCGCGACCCCTATAAATGCCCTTGAAACGACGGCTTATCTTTGTTTCAATCCACGCGCCCACGCGGGGCGCGACCTCCTGATATAAACGTCAACTCAGAAACAATGTTTCAATCCACGCGCCCACGCGGGGCGCGACTTTTGGCGGGAGTCAAACAGCTTTCGCTTGTGGTTTCAATCCACGCGCCCACGCGGGGCGCGACGCCAGTGGCTGGAGTTGCTGGCGTTCCAACGACTGTTTCAATCCACGCGCCCACGCGGGGCGCGACCAAGCCGACGACAGCGACGCAGCCATTATTTTGTTTCAATCCACGCGCCCACGCGGGGCGCGACAACCGCAAGCCTAAATATTTCCTGGCTTGTATCAGTTTCAATCCACGCGCCCACGCGGGGCGCGACGTAATTCTCCTGACTTTTGCAGTGATACCGGCAGTTTCAATCCACGCGCCCACGCGGGGCGCGACCGCCGCGGAGCTTATGGCATCATATCGATCACCGGTTTCAATCCACGCGCCCACGCGGGGCGCGACCCCCGCTGGTTTATCAGTCCGACTATGCCGGAATGTTTCAATCCACGCGCCCACGCGGGGCGCGACATCGACCGGTATTACAGCGCCATTGCTGCCAGCGTTTCAATCCACGCGCCCACGCGGGGCGCGACCCAGCCAGTTGTCCAGTTCGGGTAGCGCTGGGTGTTTCAATCCACGCGCCCACGCGGGGCGCGACCTGGTTTCGGCTTCGATCATCACCTCGCCGGATGTTTCAATCCACGCGCCCACGCGGGGCGCGACGCCGACATTGCGCCAAGTGTCCAAGCCGATCTGTTTCAATCCACGCGCCCACGCGGGGCGCGACTTATTGTGGGTGCTGCGCCGGGCCAAAGAAATCGTTTCAATCCACGCGCCCACGCGGGGCGCGACGAGACCTCATTCGAGCAGGCGTTGCGCTTCATGTTTCAATCCACGCGCCCACGCGGGGCGCGACCTATTACTCTCGGTACTACAACATTGGTGTTTGTTTCAATCCACGCGCCCACGCGGGGCGCGACGCTGGCGTCGGTATACGGCACAGACATCCAGTTGTTTCAATCCACGCGCCCACGCGGGGCGCGACTTCCATCACTGCAACTCCGCCACAGATTATTTAGTTTCAATCCACGCGCCCACGCGGGGCGCGACGATGCAGGCTGCATGTTATCGCGCCAGGTCATTGTTTCAATCCACGCGCCCACGCGGGGCGCGACCGGCGTCAATCCCTGGCCCTCGATTACCGCCAGTTTCAATCCACGCGCCCACGCGGGGCGCGACGATCAGTTCTCACCGAACTATCAACAATACCGGTTTCAATCCACGCGCCCACGCGGGGCGCGACTTAATCGCGTCGGCATAACGTTTCGATTGAGCGAGTTTCAATCCACGCGCCCACGCGGGGCGCGACGCTTTGAACTGATTGATGGTGTAGCGGTTGGCGTTTCAATCCACGCGCCCACGCGGGGCGCGACCACTGACAGATAACCGGCCATGTCTGACCGTTTTGTTTCAATCCACGCGCCCACGCGGGGCGCGACCTGATTCTTGCGTTTGATCCACATGACCCAGCTGTTTCAATCCACGCGCCCACGCGGGGCGCGACATCTGCCCTACCAGGTTGGCATTGCTTGAGCCGTTTCAATCCACGCGCCCACGCGGGGCGCGACTAAAATGGTTAGCGATCAAATTGAGAGACTAAGTTTCAATCCACGCGCCCACGCGGGGCGCGACTGCAAGTCCTCGCACCAATATCTGCGATACGCCGTTTCAATCCACGCGCCCACGCGGGGCGCGACGCGACGTTAATGCGCGGGCCAATTATCTTAATGTTTCAATCCACGCGCCCACGCGGGGCGCGACCGCCGATATCGGTTTCGGCGCTGACGGCAATCCCGTTTCAATCCACGCGCCCACGCGGGGCGCGACATCGGCCGGTGTTATCAATAATCGCTCTACGTTGTTTCAATCCACGCGCCCACGCGGGGCGCGACGTTTTGACCGGCATTCGCTCGCTAAATCCGCCTGTTTCAATCCACGCGCCCACGCGGGGCGCGACCCAGCATGTAATCGGCCCCGATAACGAACGCCTGTTTCAATCCACGCGCCCACGCGGGGCGCGACTCAGCCGGACTGATCGGTGCCAGCACTAAGCAAGTTTCAATCCACGCGCCCACGCGGGGCGCGACCATCCCCGCCTCCGCACAGCTGCATCAGCACCTCGTTTCAATCCACGCGCCCACGCGGGGCGCGACGCCGCGCGCTCGCCGTGAAACAAATCGGTACCGGTTTCAATCCACGCGCCCACGCGGGGCGCGACATCATAGGCAGTCATGGATAACGCAGGTATCCGTTTCAATCCACGCGCCCACGCGGGGCGCGACCCCAACATTTTGCGCATGATTGATGTCGGGCACGTTTCAATCCACGCGCCCACGCGGGGCGCGACGCTGAGCATCGTACTGATCGGCCAGACCGAACTGTTTCAATCCACGCGCCCACGCGGGGCGCGACCGGCGCACGGTGTGGTCGCGGCTCCAAGTCCTGTTTCAATCCACGCGCCCACGCGGGGCGCGACGATTTGTCCGGAGCGCATTGACGACTGCGGTGCTGTTTCAATCCACGCGCCCACGCGGGGCGCGACAATTTAAACGACAATGAGTTACCGATCAAAGATGTTTCAATCCACGCGCCCACGCGGGGCGCGACGTGCGTCCACTGGTATACTCCGATGGCGATCAGCTGTTTCAATCCACGCGCCCACGCGGGGCGCGACCGCGGCCTTTAATAGCCCGTGTAACTGAATCGTGGTTTCAATCCACGCGCCCACGCGGGGCGCGACAGGCTATGACGCCGTCCCATGTGCATGATCAGCGCGTTTCAATCCACGCGCCCACGCGGGGCGCGACATGCAGCGTCATTGCGTTGATCCGACGGCGTAGTGTTTCAATCCACGCGCCCACGCGGGGCGCGACATACAATGGCATCGACATCATGCAGGCACTCAAATCGTTTCAATCCACGCGCCCACGCGGGGCGCGACCCCGGCGCTGGTATCGATGAGCAGCGATGGCCTGTTTCAATCCACGCGCCCACGCGGGGCGCGACCAAGTCGTATCTGCGAGTTGACGAGCGCATAGATAGTTTCAATCCACGCGCCCACGCGGGGCGCGACTTGACATTCGGCGGCTTAGACAGCCAATGCTAGCGGTTTCAATCCACGCGCCCACGCGGGGCGCGACCTGTAACTGTGGTCGCGACTATTGATCTGCATGTTTCAATCCACGCGCCCACGCGGGGCGCGACTTGTCATGATCTATCCTGTTATGTCGGCGGTAGCTGTTTCAATCCACGCGCCCACGCGGGGCGCGACGCCGCAAGGCTGTGCAGGGCAAAGCCAATGCAGGCAGTTTCAATCCACGCGCCCACGCGGGGCGCGACCTAAGACCATTGCGCCAGGCGGCGTATGGCGATGTGTTTCAATCCACGCGCCCACGCGGGGCGCGACAGGTAACTTTATAGTGACTATCGACGGATAGATTGTTTCAATCCACGCGCCCACGCGGGGCGCGACGCTGGCAGCGGCAAAGCTAGATCAAGGCCTCACATGTTTCAATCCACGCGCCCACGCGGGGCGCGACCGTTTTTTAAACTTGAGGCTCACGCAATGTCTGTTTCAATCCACGCGCCCACGCGGGGCGCGACAATAATGCCGGCGGCTATGGATCAAGGTCAAGCTGTTTCAATCCACGCGCCCACGCGGGGCGCGACGATCATGCAATGGCTAAAACGATCATAATCATCGTTTCAATCCACGCGCCCACGCGGGGCGCGACGTCGTACAGATATCTAGGTGTTTCTGACGCTGATGTTTCAATCCACGCGCCCACGCGGGGCGCGACCCATGTACCAGTTAGCCCAGACACCTGCTGCCTGTTTCAATCCACGCGCCCACGCGGGGCGCGACGCCAAAGCAGCCGCAGCCGGATCTGGATTGCCCTGGTTTCAATCCACGCGCCCACGCGGGGCGCGACTCGGGCAGCGATTATCCGCAAATAGCCCGTTGAGTTTCAATCCACGCGCCCACGCGGGGCGCGACCTCGATTAAACGCATTTTGACGGGTAGGCAATGTTTCAATCCACGCGCCCACGCGGGGCGCGACCATGCAGGTCGCGGCGCAAGGTCGATGTTTCCGGTTTCAATCCACGCGCCCACGCGGGGCGCGACGAGCTGATGCCGATGATTAAATCCGGCACCGTGTTTCAATCCACGCGCCCACGCGGGGCGCGACCCTCAGCTAGAATATCGTCGTAATGCTGGGTAGGTTTCAATCCACGCGCCCACGCGGGGCGCGACCTTGCCGTATTCGCCTTTGGCTTGGCCGTTAAGTTTCAATCCACGCGCCCACGCGGGGCGCGACCGATTCCCCAGCCATGCATGACCCAGTATCTGGGTTTCAATCCACGCGCCCACGCGGGGCGCGACCTGTATCTAACGCACGAGGTGAGCGGAATGAGTGTTTCAATCCACGCGCCCACGCGGGGCGCGACGAGACATTGCTTTTGAACACAAGCAATGGAATGTTTCAATCCACGCGCCCACGCGGGGCGCGACCCATGCTTATTGATATAAAGAACAGATTTAGCGGTTTCAATCCACGCGCCCACGCGGGGCGCGACTTGCAAAATTCAATGCAATAATGGCTAAAGACAGTTTCAATCCACGCGCCCACGCGGGGCGCGACTTTCCGCCTTTTCTTCTTTTGATCACAGGCCTGTTTCAATCCACGCGCCCACGCGGGGCGCGACAAATTCTCATCTGATGAAATGTCGTTCCGATCTGTTTCAATCCACGCGCCCACGCGGGGCGCGACTTCAGCAATATCTGCGACGGTTGCCGCCGTCTGTTTCAATCCACGCGCCCACGCGGGGCGCGACGACGAATCTGTTTGCCTACCGTGCCACACAGCCGTTTCAATCCACGCGCCCACGCGGGGCGCGACCTTTCAACTCGATTTTACGATTTAACAACTTAAGTTTCAATCCACGCGCCCACGCGGGGCGCGACGGCATTTGCTTAACTGACTGAATCTAATAGCCCAAAAGCCTATTATTTGCGAACCAATCAAAACATCTGCCAAAAGCATTTTAAATCATTTAACCCATAACAAAAAACATTTACCAATCAATGCACTAAAGCTACTGCGAAACATTGGCCTTTTATGCGAGCTTCAGGTTCGCATTACAACAATAACAAGCCGTTTAAATCCAATGCAGCTTTGGCACCGATATGTTCAATTCGACGCTCCCAATTATTGCCCAAGTAGTAAAACCGTAAGCTATCCAACGATTCATCCATCACGGCTATCAAATCGTTTTTTAATTTCGTCCATTGCGCCATATCAACCTCGATTTCAAACACCGAATACTGTACCCGCTGTCCGTATACTTGGCATAGTTTGGACATTCTACGCAGGCGTTTCGGCCCGGATTCATTTTGAAAACTCACGTCGTAGGTCACTAAAATCAGCATATTGACTCCCCTTCTCTATTTCCACAAAAACGGCACATAACTGTCGCAGTCGCCGCGTAAAAATCGCGCCAACACTTGCGCTTGCAGCCAGGGCAGCAAGCCGACCGGCACGGTTTCTTCAAACCACGGATGCATCAAAGTATCCTGTTTGCGGTCTTGCCATGCGGCCAACAATGTTTTGCGTGCATCATCTTTTAAGGTGATCGATCCGTTCGGCCAGGATTCGAAGTCTTTACCAACCAGTTGCCGCTTGTTGATTAACGACAATACAAACCGGTCAACCATAGGTCTGAGTTCTTCCGCCAAATCCAGCGCTAATGAGGGCCTGCCGCTACGTAATTGATGCAAAAAACCGCTGGCCGGATCAAGCCCGGTGGTTTCCAGCGCGGATCGGCAATCATGGGTCAGTAAGGTGTAACAAAACGATAATAAGGCATTAACAGGGTCGGTCGGCGGCCTGCGCCTGCGGATGTCGAACTCAAAGTCGGCTTGTCGTATCAAATGGTTAAATACGCCGAAGTACACTTGCGCCGCTTCCCCTTCGCGTCCCATCAACGTGTCGATGCCTTTGCAATCGGCTAGTTGCGCCATACAGCGGGTCAGGCGTTTTTCTGCGGTTTGCAATTGGGCGTGTACGGCATCGTCGCTGATGTTACCGCCATGATCGCGCAAATACCGTCTGAGTACGTAGCGCTGGTTGTACAGCTTACCCGCCAGCATGGTTTGGGCAATGGCGACGCTTTTTTCCACATCATGCCCGGTTAAATGTTGGGTGCGGCGTAACAACACATTGCCGCTAACCGGCCCTTCAACACGCGCCAGATATTTGCCGAACATATTCAAAAAGGTAATGGTGATGCCGTTTTCCGCACAGTGCGCCATCAGGTAAGGCGAAACCGTCACTTGCCCAAAGCAGACCAAACCTTGCAATTTGTGTATTGGCACCCGCGCCTTGGTTTCCTTTTCGACTTTTAAGACCAGATTGTCATTGTCTTTATGCAGCCAGGAATTTTGGGTTTGAACATAAATGACGTTGCGTAAAGGGCGCATGTTTAATCCTTGGTCAGTTGTTGTGCCAGCCATGCGGCGGCGGATTTGCCGAAATCTTTGGGATGGCATTGATCGATTAACGAGCAACCCCGGCATTTTTTAGCTTGATACTTCGCTTTGGGGGTAATTTTAGTTTGCACGATAGCGCGGCAGGCCAAGATGGTTTGCCGGGTTAAATCACGCAATGCCTCATCGAAAACCACGGGATGCCGACGGCGCACTTCGCCGTAAAACAGCGCGCCCTCCGGCACTGCAATGCCGTGCATCTCTTCCAGGCACAGCGCCTGGGCGCAAAGCTGCACTTCGTCGGCACTGTGCTTTTTTGGCTTGCCGCGTTTGTATTCAATTGGGTAAGGTGTTTCCGCGCCATCGGGTTGTTTATGGTATTCCACCACATCGGCAACACCTTCTATGCCCAGTTCTTCGTTGGACAAGCGTAGCGCCCATACAGTGCGCACATCTTTGCGTTTTTGTTGGTCGGCTTGATTTACCCGTTGATGCAATACTTGGCCCTCGGCAGTGAACTGGTTTTCTGTCCAGATGTCTTCCAGTTCGATTAAGCCGAATTGCCGGGGGCAAAACAGGTAATGTTGCAGGCGCGACAGATAGATGGGTCCTTGGGTTTGCATAGGCTAATTGAGTTTTAAGGCGTGTAGCCAAGAGTTATGTTTTGCACAGCACGTCATCCCGGCAGGGATTGCCGGGATCCAGAAACCATGGATGGCAGGCAATGATGCTAATTTCAACATAAAGCATCCCATTAAGACCGGCAGCATGACGGTTGTTTTTTCGTATGCGCAGTCCATCACATCCCTGTGTCCTGGATCCCGGCATTCCCTGCCGGGATGACGTTGATACAAGGTGTGGGGATGACTAATACATTGGCTGAGGGGAGACAAAAAAACAACTCATGCCCCTGCCGGTGTTGCATCGTAAGCTTTAAAACCCGTCAATAATCTCAGGTTGCAAATCTTGAAATCCATTTAATTCATAACTGCCATCAGGGTGAACGGTCAGGGATTTATGAACTTTAGCCGACGAATATTGCCCTGCTTTCGAATTATGCGGCCACCAAATAACTTTGCTGACAGCCATCGAACCTTCCGGTCTGGCAGACGAAGCATCGCCTTCGAATAACTTGGGCAAAATAGCTTTAATCGCTTCGGCGTCTTCATCGCTAAAACCGGTTTTGTCGGCCAGTTGCGGGGTCATCGCACCGTAAGCCACGTAAACTGCGCTGTCCACACGGTGTTTCATGCCCATGGTGTCCGAGCCTTTTTTACTGCCGTCGCCTTCGCCATTTACGCTTTTGGTAATCTGGGTGCTGGTGATGCTGACGGGTTCGACGCTAAACGCCGATTGAATGGTCACCGGGCCTCTAATAGCAATGGAAACACCGGCCGCATCGGCTTCCTTGCCGAATGCGAAGACTTGACCGAAGGCGCGGACATCCAGCCATTTGGCACAGGCCAACGCCGCAGTTTGATCTTTGCTGTTTTTCTTTGGATTAAAAGCGTCTTTGCCGAGGCCTACCGTATCGGAATCGGCTCTTGCTTTAAGGCTGGGTAGACCATCGGTCTTTTTCTCGTCGGATTGCACAAAAATGGGATGCCCTTCTGTTTGCAGGCGATCACGGATTTTACGCTTTAAGCAAACATCGGTAATTTCACCAAAACCGTCGTAATCGGTGCGCGGACGATTGCCGTTCAGCGGGTCGCCGTTGGGATTGGCATGCTTAACGCTGAAGATAATCGCAAAATCTACTTTATGGCTTAATGCTCTCATTCTGTGTCTCCTTGTGATGGGGTTTCGTCGGTGGTTTCGGTTTTGATTCGTTGTTTTTGGCGTTGGCAGTGGTAACCCAATAAAAATTCGCCGGATAATGCTTCTTTGCTGCTAAATTCCTCGTGCTTAAACAGCGCCAAGATCAAGTCCATTTCCTTTAATTGATTCGTTAAAAATCCTGCTCTTGAGACTCGCAAACGCTGCATGTAAGGCTGTAAAGCCAATTCAATAGTTCGCCAAGTGGCATAAGGCCGGTCGGCAAAACGCTGCATCAGTCGTGCGGCGGTGGTCGGGCGATTTTCACCGCTTACACTCAAAGCCACGTCTTCTATACGTTCGGCAATGGCTAACAGCCGTCCGTACAGGTAATCGCGCGAATGGTAGTTTTCATCTAGTGCCATAGCATATTTTCTCCGTTGGTTTAAATCAGGATGTCGCAGGTGGTAGCCTTTGAATAATGCACAAGCTACCCCTAAATTTTTCTCCCACAGCCACTGCATGTCGCTGGCGTAGCCGGCTCGGTTAGTCGCTTTACGCACACAGTTATCGACCAAATCACGGGGAAATGCTTGGCCGTCGATGATGCAGGGAATAAGGCGTTCAATGACTTTTTTCTTCAAATTATCCGACACGTTTTCGCCGTAAGCGGCCTTGGCTATCGCCATCGGTACCGGCGAACTGACCGGCCAAATGACTTCGGTTTTAGGTTTTTTGCCGGTGACGGCTATTTCGCGGGTATGGCGTTGCGGCCAAGCAAATTCGGTATGCCATGTTTCAAGCCGGTTAAGAAAGTCGTCCCTGAACAGTTCCCGATAATAGATAACGCCCATCCGGCCCGGTGTGGCGGAATCGATACCCATGACGATAATTTGCTCGGTGGCGCTTAATTTTGCCGCATAGCCAGCCATGTGGTTTCTAAGTTGCCGCGCAAACGATTGGCCTAAATCGCGACTGTGATCCGGCCCAGCGTCCTGTTCCGGTTCTGGATTTACGTCGACTTCATCAAGATCGTATTCGCTGCTTTCGTGCATCCACGAATAGGTATCGGCCAAAGGTTCGGGTATCGGTTTGCCCGATACGGCCCATGACACATAGACTTGATCGCCGTTTCTAAAACCTTGCCTTGCAATAAGCCAACTTAATGCATTGTGTGCTTTTTGCGAAACATCGAAACCGATGCCGCAGGCTTCGGCATCGTCGATAAATCTGCCCCGGTAGGTATAACCGCCGCTGTCGTTCGATGAGATCAACTTGGCCTTATCGCCGGAATGGCGTATTTTGGCCGGATGCTTGGTGGATAAGGTCTGCTCGTTTCCGGTGATAAAGCATAAGCCCGTATTGCTGCCATCCGAAGTATCGTAGGCTATCCAGCTGGCCTGGATGGATGCGTCTTTCCAAGTGTCTGCGTTGGGATCGGAGGCTTTTTCCACCGTCCAACAAACTAAGGCCGAACCTTGATCCAACAGGCCTTTTTCTTTGGGCAGGACTTTAAACAGGGGCGGCGTTTCGCCCGCATCGCTGTTCCATTGGCTTAACAGCTTATCGTCCGGGCCGACAAAGACAATGTTATGCGCCAGCAAATCCTGGATTACCGTGCCTTTTTCGATGTAGCGATACACGGCCCTGACTTTGTCATGCGCATGGTCTGATTCGCACCATGCCTGCAATTGCTTTTTGTAGCCTTCGAAATAGGCTTTTTTCTGTCCGCCATACGCTTGATAGTCTTTGGCGACATATTGCAGTTTGTCGGCTAGTGGGTGAGGTGCTTCGCCACTGCTGCGGGTAGCTGAATCTTCGGTTGCCGGTAAAACAATCTGCGTTTTTTCCAAAACTGCCGCACGTCTAAAATTACCTTCGCCATCAATGACAATATTGATATGCGCATTTTGCAAGGTATGGCTGGTTGGCATCGGCAGTTGCGCTTGGGGCAAATCCAGCAACATGCCTGCTTCATAAGTCTGATAAAGCTTTTCCATCCAGCTCATAATCGCGCCTCTTCATCTTCAACAGCCAGCAGGTTGGTGCCGACACCGAATTCTTTTACGCTCATCGGGCGGACAAACCGGCTAACCGGGCATTGTTCGGGGCGGGGAAATTCCAGAATCCCGTTTTTAAGCGTTGCCTGCCAAAATTGGCTATGCAACTCGTCAATACCGGTTTCATCCGGGTAGGCGAAGCTGTGGAACATCAGTCCGAAGGCCAGTTCTGGCGTGTCGTCGTAACATCCGACATCTACGCCGAATTCGCAGGGTTCCACATAGGCCTGACAATCGCGGGTGCCTAAAAAAATATCCTGCCTGCCGCCTTTTTCCAGGGTGCGTTTTAAGATGTTGTAATGCTTGCCGTCGATGCGGTCTTTGGTTAGTTCCGGGCGATGTTGGTTCCATTCAAAATGCGCTTGGACTTGGTATTCGACATCGCGTAAAAAAGTGTAAATCGCCAAGCTATTGCCGCCGCCCCAGACTAAGGGTTTGGTGCCTTTGGTTTGGGTGCGTAGCGGTTTCATCACCCTGACTTTATCTACATGCCAAATCAGCGTCGGCTTCCAGTAGATGGATTTGAGTACACCCTTGATCGCCTCGTAAGTCGGCAGGTGGTAGGAGCATTTTTCGCCGCCCACCTTGGTAATGGGGTCGGTAAATAACGCGTATCGGCCCCGTAACTTAAAACTAATACTGTTTTTCACTTGCGCTCCTTTGACTGTGATTGTTCCGCATTTCAATTAAATGCGGCGCAGATTTATGCTAAGTCTCGCTTTCGATGAGAAAGTTCTAGACTTGCTAGTTGGCTTTGTATAGTTAGGCTTACAAAATCTTAAAGAATTTCGTGGATATAAATCCCCCTGGGGCCTTAAACCATTTTTCTCTTTAATCCGCATCGCCGGTTTGATACCGGCGATGTCAATACTCTCTTCAAATAATCAGTAGCTATTTCAATCCACGCGCCTACGTGAGGCGCGACTCAGTATTTTAGGAATGAGCATGAAACAATTTGAACAACTCGCGGCGTAAGTTTTTAGCTGGAGTGCAGGCTTTGCCTGTACTCCAGCTATTGGCAACTTGCTCAAGTTATTTTGTGCATGCTCCTTAATTAAAAAAATACTGTTTAAATATCGCTATAACAGCGCTCACACCGGCAACAACTTTTACCATCACTATCATTATTCCTCTGGGGATCTTGCCAGAAAATAACATTGACAGCTGGTCGTCTTCGGTTCGCGAAACGCTAAATATCCACTTATCCGACATACCTGACTCCTCACATTTTAATTTTAAGCTTGAAGTATATGCTGGATTTCATCTGTGGTAAACATTAATTTTTCAGCTAGTGATTATTTGATAATATATTTTACGCTCATTCCAAAGCTGGAGCGGGAATGAGCGTAAACCGGCGTAATAAGACATATCGTCCCCATAGGCAAAAACTGATTTTATTTTTCATGGTTTTTCCCTTTGGCTGAGTAAATCAATTGGATTCAAAGCGAACGTTTTATATCCCGATAAAAATTTTCATGGCTGCCAATAGCAAGCAAAGTCAGCGTCAATGTTTCATTTTCAAAGCTGTATGCCAACAGCGTTAATTGATTGCTCATGTGAAACTTATAGACCCACAAAAAATCCAAGTCGCCTTTCTTTTGATCGCCAACAGTTGGGTTATTGATGATAGTTCTTACGGCTTGATCCAGTTCCGATTTTTGTTTGACGGTCAGTTTTTTAGTTGCCTGCTTAAATTGACGGGTTTGTTCAATGTGCATGTCAATCGAATAAATAAGGTTCGGTTTGACCGTCCAGTGCTTCTTTTCTGGCCGCCAGTACAGTTTGAATAAACTCAAAGCTTAAATCGGGGTTTTCTTCGGCAATTTTGCCGATTTTTGCCCAGTGCTCGATTTGTTTTTCAAGGGTGCGATGGTGGATTTCAGCTTGTGCAGTTGCTGCGTGTGCTAATGATTCGGACAGAGTAACGGAAATCATAATGTACCTATGTTTGTGTCATTGTTTAAATAGTAGCCTTCACACAGTGTGTAATGCATACCCCGGCTTTACAAGTCATCAAATTCAAATTTGCCCACTATTTCGGTCGATAAACCAAATTCAGAGCTGTAATAGCGTTGGTCTAAATAATATACACCTTCGCCCTGAATTTCAGATACCGCTTCTTTTTCCTGTAAGGTTCTCCACACATTCGGAAACACGTTAACGCTGTATTTTTGCGCCTTTTTTAAACAGGCATAATAGCTGGCGGCATCAAACTTTTTGGCGATTCCGCACAGTTCGGTAATCAATTCTTTGCCCTGCTCATACGGCACAATCACCGATTGGGTCGGCGCATCTATCGCTTTAAACGCGTCACCGGCAGTCTTGAACGATTGTCTTAACTGTTTAAACCGTAGCTGCGGCGGTTCATCCGGATGGGAATTCAATTTATTTTCACTCAGTAAATTCAGCAGTGAATCGTCCCTTCCAAGCTCCTTTGCGGTCAACGGATAAACCATTTCATCCGCCCGCTCGTAAAAATAATAGTTAAAATACTGCGCCATGACTTTCGGGTCTAATAACGCCTTGTCCTTAAACTCGCTAAATACTCGCTTGGTTTTTTCTTGCCCTATTTTGATGTCGATCAGCTGATTGATGGTTTCCTGTGCCGGATTAACGACATGCACGGTAGCGGTTTCCAAGCGGCCATTCCTATTGCAACGCCCGGCCGCTTGGGCTATCGAGTCCAACCCCGCCAGAAAGCGGATAACGCTGGCAAAATCTATATCGACACCGGCTTCGATCAATTGGGTGCTGAAACATAGAACTGGAAGTTGAGCATCTAAACGCCCCCGCATTCTGCTGAAAATCTCGCTACGGTGCGCGGAACATTGATTGGTGCTTAAATGGAATAGGCTGTCTTTATCGACGGTTTCCGAGCATTTCATATACATGGCTTGCGCCCAGGCTTTGGTGTTGACGATAACCAGGCAACTGCCTTTGCTGTCCAGTTCGGACAAGGCCAGTGCGGCTATTTCCTGTTCCGACCAGCCTTCCGGTTTGGTTTTATTGCTGATTTCAACGCGTTTTAGTTGCTCGAACAACTGGCGTTTATCGTCGATTAATTCGTTTTCCTTAGGAATCAGTAATTGTCCCTTTTCGGGCGACTTCAATTGATCCAGCAATGGTTGGGTTGCGGTGCATAACACTGCCGTTGTGTTGGCATAAGCGCTTAAAAAGTTAAGCGCGTTACAAAACAGATGGGTGCAGTTAATGGGCAAGGTTTGGATTTCATCGAAGATAATGACGCTGTTAGCCAGTTGATGTAGACGTCGGACGCCGCGCGTACCGCCGCTAAACAGTGTTTCCAAAAACTGCACCATCGTGGTCAGCACTATCGGGGAATCCCAGTTTTCAGCCGCCAGTTTGCTGTGCCAGGTTTGATTTTCGGGCTCTAAATTTGAGTGATGCTCAAGCACCCAGGAATATTGATCGCCTTCCTGTTCGATAACCTTGCGAATGGCTGAAGCGTTTTGCTCGATAATCGAGGTGTAGGGGATGATGTAGATAATCCGTTCCAAGCTATGTTTTTTTGCATGATGTAATGCATAACGAAGGCTGGCATAAGTCTTGCCGCCGCCGGTAGGTACGGTCAGGGTATAAATGCCTTGTGCATCCTGCGCCCTGTCTTTACAAGCTTCGGAAATCGTGCGGCGTATAGTGTTGATGTTAAGATCTTGGTCTTTATTTGTTAGTTGCTCGATTAAAAACAACTCCATACGATTAATCGCAATATCCCACGACAGAACTTTATTACGGCAAACTGCTTGATGTGGATTTTCAAAATCGGCGCTGTTAATACGATCTGCATCTATCAAGCAGCTGAATAAAAACCGTGTCCAAAAGCCGATATAAAAGTGTTTAATGGCTTCTGATATTGCTTGCCCATGCTGCTCTGGCCGAGTTAATAATTTTAATTGGTCGAGCATGGCTGTAAGTAAAGGCTTACCGGCTAAGTTAAGCATCCTATCCGAAATAAAAGTATCTGCATTTTGTTTGCATTCGGCTAGGTGAGATCGACAGTCATCCTTATTTACCCTTTCTTTAAAGCCGTTGACTCCATCCGGTTTTAAACAATCGATCAATCCGCTGTGATGTGAGGCAATACAAAGCGCCAATAATTGACCGCATAATTTGCCCTCGCCGTTTTTGCCGTACTTACTCAGCGCTGCCCATACCCACTGTGCACCTGCTGTGGAATGGTCTATTTTGCCTTTTAACGCAATCGCATCAACATAATCATCGTCAATATCGGCATTCAGCAAGCCGGTGCCGGATTGTATGTAGTTCTGAAAAGACGTGCTGTATTTACCGAAATCATGCAAAAGCCCTATCAGTTCTCCTGCTTCAGCTGCGTTGATTTTGGCGGCTAATTTTTTGGTGATTTCTGCAACTTCGAGTAAATGAGTTTCTAATTCTTGAATGGACTTGTCTGATGTTCGAACATGGGCGATGTGAAGTTTGTTTGATTGGATTTTTATCATTATCGACATCATTCTGACAATTTGAGCTTTCAGGAATAAAGGCTCAATGGTATTTTATAATTAGATTGTGAGCCAAAACCAGTAAATTAACACCTAATATTTGCCAGTAAATAGCGTCATAACTGATCACTTACAATCAATATCATATTGTTTTTAATAACTATTTAACTAACTGACTAAAAGAACTAATGCCGAAGGCAGTAAATATTGTACGCTGTTTTACAAACATAACCTTCTAGTTTGGTACTAGCCAGGGCTTATTCATATACATACCGCTTAAATACCTTGCAGTCATACCCCCTTTCAGAAATTATGGACATTTCCTGGGGGGATAACACCATCAGGATAAAGCTGCATGTCCAACAAATTACAAAAGCCGAAAAGGTAATAGTTCATAAACTTTAAACCATAGCAATTTTATCGCCGTTAAATGACGATGCTGTAGCCGTACTCAAGGCACAAATAGGAAAACACCACACCCATGTGTTTACTTATAAAGGTAAGCCGGTTGCAAAAGCAGGAACACTTGCGTGGCGCAAAGCACTAAAACGCGCTGGCATTGAACTGTCTAGGTGGCATGATTTACGCCATACTTGGGCAAGCTGGCATGTGCAAAATGGAACACCCCTACATATTCTGAAAGAATTGGGTGGTTGGGCAAGTTATGAGATGGTACAGCGGTACGCCCATTTGGCGCCAGAACATTTAGCCAAGTTTGCAGCGAACTGTAAAGTTGCAAAATCGGTTGCAGGTCAAAACGGTGCTGTTGTTAATTCTGCTTAAGGTATTGATTTAATGGGGTGAACGATGGGGCTCGAACCCACGACAACCGGAATCACAATCCGGGGCTCTACCAACTGAGCTACGCTCACCATAATATGGTGTGTTTACGGGATGTACTGCGAATGGCGCGCTTGGCAGGACTCGAACCTGCGACCCCCGGCTTAGAAGGCCGGTGCTCTATCCGGTTGAGCTACAAGCGCTGAATTGGTCGGGGTAGAGAGATTCGAACTCCCGACATCCTGCTCCCAAAGCAGGCGCGCTACCAAACTGCGCTATACCCCGACAATCTCCTTTGTAATGGCTTGTTTAACTTCCCAACCACCCTGGAAGAGCTGTCTATAATAACGATGCTTCCCTATATCGTCAATATTTTTTTTCGTTATATATGATAATTTTTCAAGAAAATTACAATCGACTCAATTTACATCTACTTAACGAAATATTAATAGTGCACCTTAAACACTCCAAACCTGACTAATTTCGCTTTAATCAATAAGATAAGAACAATCGCAATATTTTTAATGACTTAAAGCTTGGCTTTAACGATTTGGTAAACTTCTTCCGCAGCCACATCGGCGCCATTCAAAATAGTTTCCAGCTCTGCTAATTTCGCATCGGCAAACTCTCTGTCTTTAAGCCCTCCAGCATTAATATAAACATTTAATGCAGCACTTTTTAGCGCACCGTAAGCCGCCATTACGGCAACGCCTGCATCACTGATCACACCTGTATTACCTTTTTCTGCGGCAATTCTGCTCAATGCAATTGCTTCTGCACAAGCATTTGCGCACTTCAAAGGAACTATCGGTGGCTTCTTTTAATGCCGATTGAATTGCCTTGCTACGCGCCGCCTTTTCTTCGTCAGAATCTTTTGGCAAACCATACGTTGCCATTAAGCGATCAAAAACATCAACGTCGGCTTTGATCATGCCTGTCAGCGTTTCACGTAACGCTTCTGATTTTTCCAGCAACGCCTGCATTTCAACTTCAACTTCAGCGTACTTAGGCTTACCTATGGTCAAATTACAAACCATGCTGATTAAAGCTGCAGCCTGAGCGCCCATTACCGCTGCAGCGCTACCACCGCCAGGAGTTGGCGCTTTACTGGCCAATTCATCAATAAAGGCCTGAACTGATTTATCTTTTATTTCATTCATGGTGTAACGTCTCTTTCAATGTAGCCGGCTATGGTAAAACTTATAACAAAGTGAAAATTCAACATAGGATCTTTATCTGCACCATGTGCAATAACAAAAAACCTCATTGAAGAGCGGCTTTCCTCATAATGCAGCGCTTACTCACCCTCCTGCCGAAAGGGCACTGTTTTTTGCTCACAGGGAGCGACACACCAAGAAGCAAAAAGCCTCACCCTCCGCTCTGTACACTAAAATTAAATATCCTGATTAAGAATGTCAAAAATTCTAGTGATCGCACCTTGATTCTGCAAGACAAACGCCTTGCCCTTTTCAGCTAACGATTGCCGGTATGCAGCATCCGCATGCAACTCAACAATCGCGCTGATTATTTCTTCTTTATTCTGACATTGTTTTGCCGCATCATGCCGCAATACTCCCCAGCTATTTCTTTGAAATTCGCCATGTACGGCCCGAACAAAACCGGCGTTCCCACAGCTAAAGCCTCAAGAACATTGTGACCTCCGACAGGCACCATGCTACCGCCGACAAACGTTGCGTCAGAGGCAGCATAAAGCATCTTTAACTCCCCCATGGTATCGGCCAGATAAACATCGACAAATTGATGACAAGCTTCGCCGGATGTACGCATCACCACAGTCAGCTGATACTGCTCACAGAGTTTTTTTACCTCACCAAAACGCTCGGGATGTCTCGGCACAATAACCAGCAACAACTCAGGAATTCTCCGCTTTATTTCTTTATAAATCTCAAGAAATATTGCCTCTTCATCTCTATGGGTACTGGCAATCAGCCAAACAAATCGATCACTAAACAAATCGGCTTTTAACTGCAAGCCTTGCTCAATAATGTTATTTGAAACATCAATATCAAATTTGATATTGCCTAGCGTTCTGACTGCCCCCGTTTTGGCGCCTATAGCGGCAAAACGCTCAGCATCCTCCTGTGTTTGGGCTGCAATCAACTTGACTTGAGCTAAAGCCGGGACAACAAGAGCTGGAATTTTCTGATAACCGCCCGAAGATTTCTCCGATAAGCGGGCATTGATGATATATAAAGGAACTTCATTTTTACCACAGCAGGCATAAAGATTAGGCCAGATTTCAGTCTCCATGATAACCGCTATCCTTGGCTTGAAGCACTGCATAAATCGACCGACCGCACAGGGGATATCATAAGGTAAATAGACATGCTCTACGCTTTCCTGCATCACCGCTTTAACCCGAGCCGAACCTGTGGGCGTCGTGGTCGTAATCAACAATTTTGCATCAGGGTGCTGCTGCTGTATTTTTCTGACCAGCGGAAATAAAGCCTCAGCCTCGCCCACTGAAACGGCGTGAAACCAAATGACATTCTGGGAAAATTTTTTGTTATAGAAAGCGAATCGCTCACCCCATCTGTATCGATAGGCGGGCGCTTTAATACTTCGCCAGATCAGGCGAACCAGTATGAAGGGAATTAAGCAGATAAAAAAGACAGGAGTAAAAAACTCGCATAGTTAAAAAGGCTCAAGGCTGTCGCAAGCCCTACAACCTTTTGCCTTTTCGCCTTGAACCTTTATTTATTATGCTTCAGCAGCAATTTTAATAGGCATTTTTACGACAACATCGGTATGGCAATGAATATCGATCTGGTATTCGCCGATTTGACGAATGACGCCTTGGGGCAATCGAATTTCATGTTTTTCAACCGCAACGCCAGCTTCGGTAATGGCATCAGCAATAGCTTGCGTACCGACCGAACCGAACAATTTGCCTTCATCGCCAGCTTTGTGAGTAATAACAACCTGAAGCTTGCTCAATGCATTTGCACGTACTTGAGCCGCACTCAGCTTTTCAGCCGCAGCTTTCTCAAGTTCTGCGCGACGCGCTTCAAATTCAGCAATTTTAGTAGCTGTTGCAGCAACGGCCTTACCATACGGAACAAGATAGTTTCTGCCATAACCTGATTTAATGACGACCTTATCGCCCAGGTTACCTAAGTTTGCTATCTTTTCAAGAAGAATAACTTCCATTTTTTATGACCTCATTTCGGATTTAATCCGGCTATTTTTCTACGCCATCAGGCGTGTGTTGATTCGAAATTTTATTTCGTAAGTTCATCCACGTATCGCTCAGTCCGACTATAGCAACCGGCAGCATGGCATGGGGTATCAAAAACATTGTCACATAAAACATCGGCACTATATAACGGCCCATTTTCATCGCGGCAAATACGGTATGCAATACTGCCGTTCCAATAAATGTGTATAACACAAACAGCAAAATCGCGATATTCCACGAAACTTCAGAAATCACACCGGAACTTAATGATGCAATGACTACCACTAAAATGCTGCCTATTGCCAACCTTGGATGCGTATTCAATGACAAAAACTCTTGCCTGAATCCGCCGGGGTTATACAGTAAAGCCTGCCACCACCGCCCAAGAAACAGGCCGAACAGCAAGCCAAACACCGATGCAGCCGCAACTATTCCCGTCATGTAATGGGACAGCACATCCAACGTATGCTGAATATCTTCAACCGGGGCATTCGGGGGCACCATTTGTGAAAGTATTGTCTTCCACATCGTTGCCAATTCGGCATTATAGAGATAAAAACCAATAACCCCTAAGACACCAATTAATACCGCAATTTCAACCGCCAGAGATAAATACCGCCCTTCTCTTAAGACGATTGAAATCAACCAGACAGGAACCCACAGCACCATCCCATAAAGCAATACAAACTGATAATTACCTAACAGGAAAAAACCTAGCACCCCCGCTATCGCAGTTGAACACCCCAAAACAATTAAACCTTCAACAGCTCCCCGCCTTAACGTGACGAGAGCAACGGAGGCTGAACTTACTATACTCACTGGAGGCATGATCAGCGACACTAAGGCAAGAGTGGAAGCCACTATCATGGCTTGCATTCTCCCCCGCATAATGTACTCAGCTAAAAAGCCCACTGTCAATCGTCCAGCGTATTATTTGTGAGCGTCGCAGAAAGGCAACAAGGCAATAAAACGAGCGCGTTTAATTGCAACACCTAACTGTCTTTGATACTTGGCGCTGGTTCCTGTAATGCGGCTGGGGACAATTTTACCGGTTTCAGTAATGTAATCACTCAACAAATCCAGATCCTTGTAATCGATCTCTGTTCCACCTTCTGCACTGAATCGGCAGAATTTTTTGCGTCTAATGTTACGTGCCATAATAATTCTCGTAAATCCAAGTGTTGAAAGTTTTATTCAGAAGCGAGTGCGTCAGCATCAAAGTCTTCGTCGAGATCATCCAAATCAATTTCGTCATCGACGTCTGCCGCAGCTGCTCTGGCTGCCGCATCTTTAGCTCTTGATTCAGCCGCTTTATTTTCTTCAGCAGTTGATGTGGCAATGATAGATGGCCCGGTAATAGCTGCTTTTTGCAGTAAAGTCATACTACGCAAAATGGCATCATTAAAGCGGAAGCCGCTTTCCAACTCTTCCAAGGTGGCTTGATCGCACTCGACATTCATCAGCACATAATGCGCTTTATGAATTTTATTGATTGGATAAGCCAGGTGTCTACGACCCCAGTCTTCCAAGCGATGGATTTTACCGGATGCTGTTTCGATGGTTGATTTATAACGCTCAATCATCGCTGGAACCTGAGAACTCTGGTCAGGATGGACTAAAAAGACAATTTCATAATGTCGCATGATTTTTCCTTTCGGGTTAAGCCTCCCACCTCTGTCTTATAAAGATGGTAAAGCAAGGAGGAGCGGACAGCCCCTATGAACCGCGCATTATAGATGTTTTTTCAACCTTTGAAAAGCCGGCATTCGAAAACCCGAATTGCCTCAAATAAAAAGTAACCGAAAAAACAGCGGCTATCGTACCCGCAACTGGGAAAAATAATTAAATAACTACTAGCCGTAACTTAACGCTACGCATACAAACTCAACAGCCCCTTGCTGACTACAGCCCGTCCGCTTTCGATTTCTTGTTCCACATCATCAACTCCATCAATGACAGCGCCCGCCGCACCTTGTTGCCCACGACCATCGGCTGTTTGCGCAAAGTTTTGCGATTGCGAACGCCCCTGATCTGAAGCGGCTCCTTGAGAAACATTCACATCCACCAGATTGAGCTGTTGCGAACCCATCATTTCCCGCAATTTGGGAATGGATGCTTCAAGTAGCTTCTCTTGTCGCCGCATGCTGCGCGGTAAATACGACAGTTGCCTGATCATCAGCCACATTAACACGAACAGATATGGGGCCAAGATGCTCAGGGTTTAGCCTGATTTCTGCCGAGGGCACCGCCTTGTTACTCATCCAAACGATCCGCTCCCCCAGATCTTTATTCCATTCCGGATGCGATAACGGCTTGGTTATAGCCGGAACATCCGCTTTATTCTCAACAATCGGCCTATTAACCGCGGCTATCTCGCCGACCCGAGGCAGAGTTTTTTCACTCTCTAAACTTAAGACCTGTTGTTCCATGCGCCCCGCCTTTTCAGTTTGCCCGGCACTCTCAACGTATTTTAAATTAAAGTCTTGTTTGTCCTGAACCGGCTGACGAAAAACAACTTCAGTTTGCAGCACATTGTCAGGAGCTTTCACCAACTGATTCGGTTTAGCATCCCCAATCGATGGTTTTATAAAAGACAACAATCCATCCTCCTTAACTGCATCAGCAGACACCGGCGCCGTTTTTCCTTGCTCAACCGGCATTACCACCGGAAGAATGACAGCTGCGGCCAACGCTTCAGCACTCCGATTATCGCCAACGCCCGCTATTTGCGCGTCATCGTCATCTTTCTTCTTATCAGTCTTATCATTCGACTGCATACCAGTCACTTGAACCGGAGCATCCACAACAGCACCTTTCATGCTTTGCACAGAATCAACCGCCACAGCGGGCGCGTTTTGTTCAACCGAAACAGCCGATGCGACTCCATCCTTTACCTTTTGTTCAGCAGGAACAACCATTGCAACCACGTCTTTCACATTTTGGACAGCCGCTGCCGCCTTTTCTCCAGCCGTAGTGCCCATGGTAATATATTTTAGTGTGTCAGTTACCGCGGCCAAAGCAGCCTCATGACTAACCTCATCTTTTGTTTTGTACGACAACGGCAAATCATTGCCCAATAAAGCGGCAAAATCTTGCGTATCTGCCGATTCTACAGGCAAACCGGCAACACTTTGCAAACCAATGGCATCTGGCGTCTGCTGCGGCATCGGCTCCCCTGTTTGCGTATTGCTCAACAACCCAATCTGCGCGACTAATGCCCCGGAGAAGCCTTCGGAAACAACACCGGTGCCAGCCGACACAGGTGATGATGCGCTTTCAACCGCACCAGCGTTTGCAACCGTACCGGCACTTGGCGCCAAAGATGATAAATTTGCACTTTCAATATTCATAATCAATCCTCCTAAGATTCTAACTTAAATTAAGCATTTCCCATGCCATTTGAGTTATTCCGGCCGATCCTGGATGCCCGCTCATCCTGCTCCAGCTGTTCTCGCTTAGCTTCCTGCTTCATTTCTGCCACCAACGCCGAATCGCAAACTTTCTGCAGACTTTGGGTTTTATGATGCAGTTCTTCCCAGATTTTTCTTTTGGCCATTAATTCAGCTTCAATTGAACTCAACACTTGTTCCTGGCCCATTATGGCCTTATCGAGCTTATCGATAAACGATCTAAACTCCAGAAGCTGTGCAACATTGACGCCCTTAACACCCAGCTGGTTAAATCTATCCTGATATTCCTGCCGGTAGTTTCTTAAACCTTCCACTTGAGCTTGCATCGCCAGGAGTTTTCTCTGAACTGCGCCCAACGCTTCCAAAGCGTTTTTTTCCTGTGTCGCCTTAATCTCGACAATGGTTTTAATACGTTGTGATTTTTTCACTTATGCCCTTTATATTCCAAGTTGACTTGGATCTAGCCGGCGGCCGCCCGGTTTACGCCCAATAACAATGCCAGCTCATGTAGACTGCGGTTTATATCAACCGGTTCATCCATATCCTGCTGCAAAAAATCTACAATCGCCGGATTTTTTTCAATGGCCTGGTCAATTCTGAGGATCTGATCCTGGTTGATAAGCGCCGACACTGATTAAATCGCGGTTTTGCTGATAAAGCGAATACAACCGCCTTAAATCCCTCGCCATTTGCAAATGGCCGGCATCAATAATATCCGGCATGACACGGCTCATTGACGCCTCTATGTCGATAGCCGGAAAATGCCCTGATTCGGCAAGACTTCTGGACAAGACGATGTGACCATCCAGCACCCCTCGGGCGGCATCGGCAATAGGATCATTAGTATCATCGCCTTCAGCCAGCACCGTATAGAATGCGGTTATAGAACCGCCGCCATGATCGGCATTACCGGCACGTTCCACCAAATGCGGCAATTTGGCAAATACCGAAGGCGGATAGCCCTTGGTCGCGGGCGGTTCGTCGATAGCCAGGGCAATTTCACGATGCGCCTGGGCAAATCGCGTTAATGAGTCCATCAATAACAACACATCACAGCCCTGATCACGAAAATATTCGGCAATACTGGTTGCCAACAACGCCGCATGAACCCGCATCAAGGGCGGACAATCGGCAGGCGAAACGACCACCACTGCTCTTTTAAGCCCTTCTTCGCCCAGAGTCTTCAGCACGAACTCATTGACTTCTCGTCCCCGCTCACCAATCAGGCCGACCACAACAATATCGGCGGTGGTAAATTTGGTCATCATGCCCAACAAAATACTCTTGCCCACGCCGGTGCCGGCAAACAGGCCCATACGCTGCCCACGGCCCACGCTAAGTATCGAATTTATCGCCCTGACCCCAACATCAAGCGGTTCGCGTATCGGCTTTCTCGACAACGGATTGATCGGCACGCCATTAAGCGAAATCAGTGCATCGGTTTTAAGCGGGCCTTTATCGTCTAATCGGATTTCCTGCGCCGTCCAGACACCCGGCCCAATAAACCGATAACCGACTCTAGCCAGACTATTTTTACCCATCGGAATGACGCGACAATCCGGTTCAAGCCCATGCAACTTCGGCTGTCGGCATCAAAAAAATCCGCGTCACCGGAAAAACCCACCACTTCCGCTTCAATCATTCTGCCGTTTTTAGTCTCAATCCGGCAGCGTGAACCAATAGCGGCTCGGCAACCCACCGCTTCCAGCGTCAGCCCGACCATACGGGAAAGCTTGCCTTCGACAACAAGCTCAGGCGCTTCTGCCAATCTTTCGGAATAGGGTTTTAATTGAGCTCAGCCAAATCTGTGACCGATCTGCATCCGGAATCACCGACTTTATCCTCGGCAACCGCTCCTACATCGACTTGCCGTCGCTTTCCCGTTCGCCACCCAATAGGTTGCGATAACAGCAGCCAATCGATTTTCTACAGTCGCATCAATATGAGAAATTTCGGTATCGACTTTGCAGCCGCCACGGGTAATCAACGGATCCTCAACGATGCTCCAGCTGGCGACATTTCATCCAGTGACAATGCAGAACGCACCAATTCGGCATCTTCAGGATGTAAATTCAGACTGATTTTTTGTGACGATAACGGCAATACATTGATGGCTTCCCGAACAACAGCAACAATTTGCCCCGGATCCAGTTTGATTTCCCGGCGTATTATTTGCGTGGCAATACCGATAGCCAGTTTGACCAGTTCTTTTTCCACTTCTTCATCAAGACTTTTAAACGGCTCGCTTAATGATTCCAGAAGACTGACAATGTCGTCGTCTTGTTTTTGCAGCAACTGCACATTGTCCTCGTAGCCTTTTTTTGAGCCTTCATCAAAACCTTGCTGATAACCATCCTCTTTACCTTGCGCAAATGCTTCGTCATAGGCCTGCTTTTGCATGGCTTCGATTTCATCAACCGTTAAAATCGGCGTCGGTTGCTTCCTCAAGCTTCAACCGTCTCCGATTCTCTAGCAGCTTCTGACTACCGGAAACATCCGGCATACTCCATAAGCTTAACGATTCCAGCTCGGCTGGCTGTGAATCTGGGTGTCTTAGATGAGTTCATCACCACCATCACTGCCCATTTGTATTTCGCCTGCATCCGCCAATTTTTTGGCAATAGCCAATATATCTTTCTGAGCCAACTCCACTTCGCTTAATTTAGCCGGTGGCGAAGCCTCCAAATCATCACGCAGCATTTCTGCAGCCCGCTTGGACATATTGCTGAATATTTTTTCCTTAAGCTCACTACCTACGCCCCGTAACGCCAGTAACAGTTGGCCGGTTGAAACTTCACGCAGCAAGGTTTGCATGCCCCTTTCATCAATCGAAGTAAGATCTTCAAAGATGAACATTTTCTCCTGAATTTCCTGAGCCAGTTCAGACCTGTGTTCGGCAATACCCGACATACACTAAGTCTGCCGCGCCGCCATCCAGGAAATTCAAAATATTTGCCACCGCATCAACACCGCCGATATTGGTCGATTTAACATTGTCAGAACCGGTTAGCTGTTTTTCCATGATTTGATCCAGCTCACGCAGCGCCGATGGCTGTATGCCTTTCATCGTTGCAATTCTCATCATCAAATCGGAACGCATGCTTTCGGGCAGGAACATCATCACATCAGCCGCCTGCTCACTGTCCATTAAAGACATAATAGTCGCGACAATCTGCGGATGCTCCAATCGAATCATGTCTGCAATCGACCGGGTATCCATCCATTTCAGCTGCTCAATGCCTTTGGTGTTGCCGCCCTGCAAAATTCGGTCAAGGATGCTGTTCGCTTTATCTGCGCCCAAAGCGCTGAATCAACACGTTGCGGATATACTCATCGGTATCCATGCCCAGCGCAGTCTGGTTCTTTACCGCGACAATAAACTCCTCAACGCACTTCATCCATCATCTCGATGGAAATCTCACCCACGCTTGCCATGGTGATACCTAGAATCTGTACTTCCCTGGGTGACATATGCTTTAGAACGAGCGCCGCCCTATCCATGCCCAGCGCCAGCAACAATACAGCGGCACGATCAACTTGGGTTAACTCTTTTGCTGGTCTGGTTTACTAGCCATCTTTTCTAACCCATGATTTAATAACTTGACGCGACTACTTTCGAATCATCATCGACCAATCTTTTTACATATTCCAAGCGATGTTCATAACTCTGAGGCACATCCAAAAGCAGCAAATCCTGCATTTCAGGGGCATCGCAAAATCTATCGTTTTGCTGGCCGGCCGGAACGGCAACAGGCACACCGTGCTCATTGAAAGCGAACAGTCCCTCCCATAGCAGCCGCCTGTTCCTGCGCCTCCGCCAAAGCATCGGCTTTTTTCTCTTCTAGATCCCGCCCGACAAGACTGCGCATGGTAGGCCGCAACACCCCGAAAAGCAGGAATAATACGGCTAACACGGCGGCAACTTGTTTCATAAGATCAAGAAACCAGCCCTGCTCCCAAACAGGTATCGCACGGTAATGCCTCGACAAGCTCATCTATTTTGAAAGCCACATTAGTGACCGTAACCTGATCCCCCCGGCTACTGTCAAAACCTACCGCCTGCTTGACCAGATCACTAAAACGATTAATATCTTCCTGGGAATAAGACTGCGCTTTAACTTTGCCATCGCCCTGGGCGACGTGCCGGTCATCAACAACCACGGCCACGGACAATCGGCGCAATGCCCCTGTCGCCAATCGGGTATGGGTAATGGTTTTATCCAGCTCGTAATTCCGGGTCGCATTTTTTGCGCTTCGAACCGGGAAGGTGCATTCGAAGTTGTGGCCGCTGTTTCCTGGAGCTGCGGCCGAAGCTGCCGCAGCGGCTGCCGCCGGCGTTGTTTCCGGAGCCGTACCCGCAGGGGTAGGCTGATTTGATAATGCACCGGGAACACCTTGCGTGGCGGGCAATGAGCTTTGTTCTTCCGATGTTTGTTCGCTTCTTAACGCCGGTAAATCCGGATTGAACATTTCCTGAGTTCTGTCGGTCTCGGTAAAATCCACATCCGCTGAAATTTGTACGCGCATTCCGTCGCCACCCACCAATGGCGACAAAATATTTTGAATCCGCCCCATCAGGTGCTCTTCAATATTTTTCTTATATTCGAATTGCTTGGAGGTCAAATTGCCCGCTACTGATGAGTCATTGCTATTTAACAGCTGGCCTTTTTGATCGACGACTGTCACTTGTTCGGCTTCCAGTTGCGGCACGCTGGACGCGACTAAATGAATAATTGATTCGACTTGGCCTTTATCCAGCGACCTGCCTTGATATAAATTGACGATGACTGAAGCGCTGGGCTTTTTACGTTCCCGCACAAATACCGACTGAACCGGGATGGCTAACAGTACCCTGGCCGTTTTTACATTCTGGATGGACATGATGGTTCGGGCAATCTCGCCTTCCAAAGCTCGCTGGAAGCGCACCGTTTCGACACTTTTGCTGGAGCCGAAGCCCTGATCTTTATCCAGCAACTCATAGCCCAGACTATTACTTTTGGGCAAGCCCTGAGCCGCTAATTTGAGCTTGATTGCACTCACATCATCCATCGGCACCATAATCGCCCCGGAACCGGTTTCGACTTTATACTTAATGTTCTCCTTATTGAGAACTTCAAGAATTTCAGCCACATCGCTTTCGCCGATTTCGGAATACAAGCGCCCGTAAGAAGGCTCCTGCGACCATAGAACAATAGCAACGCCAATAGCGACACTTAGAGCCAGGCCCAGCATCAACCCAATCTGACGCGCTATGGTCAGTCCGGCCAAACCTTTAATGGCAGGATGCGCATCGACCTTGGTCGCAAAAATATGAGACGCCTCACCTTCAAGATGCCCCTGGCCCTGCGGGATCATGCTGGCGATTTGCCTCAATTAGACTATTACCGCTCTGTTCGCTCATTTTTAGTTACAGTTGCCGTACTACATTGGCATATTCATGACATCTTTATAGGCTTCAACTAATTTATTTCTGACCTGCAGCATTGCCTGAAATGAAACACTCGCTTTCTGCGAAGCCACCATAACCTCTGCCAGACTGACATTAGTATCGCCCGACTCAAAAGCCTCCGTCATTTTTCCGGCAGTTTGCTGGGTCTCATTAACAGTGCCAATGGTCTGCTTTAACATTGCCGCAAAATCAGCGCCGCCGCTACCGGTTTCCTGCACCTTACCGCTGCCGGCCTCAAGCGACATTGCCCGCATCTGAGCCAAAACTTGATTTACATTCATCTCACTCATGGGGTTCTCCTCTTACATTTTCATATAGTACAGAGTTTAAAGCATTTTTAATGCCACATGTTAACATGAAATAATTACACCCGAATCTTTCATCCTCGCCATCTTATAGCGAAGTGTTCTGGGACTAATACCCAGTTTTTCGGCTGTTATCTTGCGGCTGCCGTTTTCCATCTGCAAGGTTTGCAAAATAATGCTTTCTTCGGCAGAGCGAACCCCTTCGCCCAAACCGCCAATCTCCAGCCTTTCATCCTTAATATCAACGGGATTCGCCTCGTACATCACGTTGTCCGAAGGCGTTATCGCCATCATCGATCCCGCGTCCTCAAACACCAAATCATCAACCGTAATTTTATCGCCGGCACACAAAATAAGCGCTCGCTGCACCACATTATCCAGTTCCCTGACATTGCCCGGCCAACTGTAAGCCAGCATTTTTTCAGCCGCCTGATTGTCAAATTCAGGCAATTTTTTGCCTTCTTGGCTATGGCGCTGCATCAATTCCTGCGCCAGCGGCAAAATATCGCCCGGCTCTATTGCGTAACGGCGGAATACTAATAGGAAACACGCTGAGACGATAATACAAATCCTCACGAAACCGCCCCTGCTCCACCTGCTCTTTTAACTTCTGATTAGTGGCCGCCAAAATTCTGACATTCAAGCTTGATTTTTTTGTGACTGCCCAGACGCTCAACTTCCTTTTCCTGCAATACCCGCAATAATTTTGCCTGCAAGCCTAAATCCATTTCGGCGATTTCATCCAGCAACAAGGTACCTCCCTGCGCTTGTTCGAATTTTCCAGGCATGGACTGAACGGCTCCGGTATAGGCGCCTTTTTCATAACCGAACAACATCGCTTCCAGCATGTTTTCAGGAATAGCCGCGCAATTCACCGCAACAAAAGGGCCTTGGTAATATGTTGAGTTCTGATGAATATATTGGGCAATAACCTCTTTACCGGTTCCGCTTTCGCCCTGCAACAATACGGTAACATCGGTTTTGGCGACTTTGGCCGTCAGCGCATAAAGTTTTTTCATGCTGTCGTCTTGCACGACGCGCTGATTATCCTCTGTATTGGCCGCAACCGGATTGGCTACCACATAATCGGCCACCTTATTGACCAACGCCTCGGCATCGAACGGCTTGATCAGATAATCGGATGCGCCAGCCTGCATGGCCTCAACCGCCTTAGGTATGGTTCCGAAAGCCGTCATCAGCAGCACCGGTGTCTTGGAATATTTATGCTGCATATTCTTCAACAATTGAAAGCCGTCCATAACCGGCATCTGCACATCGCTGACGACCAGCTTAAACTGGCCATGCTCCAGTTTGATTAACGCTTCAGTGCCGTTGCGGGCGGAAACCACCCGATAACCGCCTATCTCCAGGGTGTCGCAAAGCGCTTCGCATAGCGACAGATCATCCTCAACTACCAACACATCATACTGTTTCATGACTCTGCTCCCTTTGAGTGTAGCTTTGGTGGTGATTTTTACCGGACAAATCTGTCTGGAACAAATTTGCATTTACCCGAAGGGCATCAGGCAGGACAGCCTTATGTGAAAACCCGCCCGGCAACAAACTAAACGTCTGATTGATACAGGGCAGGACTATCGAAAAAACAGTGCCCTGTCCCTAGTTCGGACTCAACATGAACATGACCGCCATGAGCCTTCACTACGCTGTCGACGACTGCCAAGCCCAAACCGGTTCCGTGCGGCTTGGTGGTGAAAAACGGCTCAAAAATCCGCTGCCGCAGCTCTTTGTCTATGCCGGGTCCATCATCCTTAATAACGATCCGCAGCTTAAAATCGTCAAGCTGAACCACGGAAATCCGTATACATCCAGCCTGCCCTACCGCATCAACAGCGTTATTCAACAAATTAAGCAGCGCGCCACGCAGGGCATTTTCATTGCCCAACATAGCGTCGTTTTGCACTTCATTAATAATCTGCAAATCAATCCCGCCGCTGCCGGTATAGTCTTTGACCGCTTCCCTGAGATGATCCAACAGTTCGGCCAATGAAAAAGTTTCCATCGCCAAGCGCCCGTCTTTGGCAAAAATCAACATATCGTTAACCTGCCGTTCCAAATATTGCAGACGTTCAAGAATTTTTTGCGAAAACCGCTGCCGTTTTTCATTGTCCAGTGCCGGGCTGCTCATTTGCGATGCATAAAGTATTGCTGTCGCCAGCGGCGTTCTGACCTGATGCGCCATACTCGCCACCATTTCCCCCATGGCCGACAACTGCTTTTGCTGATTCAGCATATCCTGCAGATTGCGCATTTCACTGACATCCGATAGCAAAATAATTTGCCCTGAATCGCTAGGGTCGCTGCAAGCCACGTCTCTACTGACTGTCATGTTCACCCGTTTGCCATTACGCAATTGACGCTCATGCGGGTTGCCAACAACGGGAATCAGGCTGCGAGCGACAACGTCCAGACCAATCCATGCCAATCAGCGGTTCGCCTAAAAAATCTGTCGCTACCGCATTGCAATCCAAAACCTTGCCGTCCACATCCAGCACAATGACGCCGGCCGGAAGCGCCGCCAGTATTTTTTCCAAGCGACTGGCGAGCTTTTCTTTTTCCTCAAGGGTCTTAAGCCGCTCACTATGGGCAAAGGCAAGTTCACCATGCAGTTTAGCAACCTGCTCTTCCAATCCTTGGTAAGAAACAGATAAATTCTGGGATAGCTCATTAAAAATACGGAACGCATCGGTGAGCTGTTCGGTTTTCTGCTTTTTCTGAATGTTTTGAATATTCATGTCTGATCGCCCTGGTTTTCTACAACTTAAACTTATTCAATAATTACAAACAAGCAAAAATCAGACCAAATATTAATTCGATTATACTTTCAATAACTTAAAACTAGACGCCAAAAAATTGACTTACCTCACTTAACGCTGCAAATCATACTTTGCGCAGTTTTTCAACCAGTGTCGTGCGCCGCATATTCAACCGTTTGGCCGCATGAGCCACCACTCCACTGCATTCGTTTAATGCCTGACGTATCAAATCGACCTCTAAAACATTCAAATATTCCTTCAAATCTATACCCTGCTCCGGCAATTGCGCTAAAGCGCCGGACGATCCGTCAAAAGCACTGATAACTTCAATTTGCTCGGACGATTCATCATCCTCTTCTGCGTTAATCGCCTCGACATTATCAACAATTTCTTCTGAAACTTTATATTGTTGAAATTTTTCCGGCAAATCAGCCGCATCAACGAGTCCTTTGGGATTAATAATAGCCAATCTTTCAATCAAATTTGCCAATTCCCTGACATTACCCGGCCATTCATGTTGCATCAGCACAGCCAATGCCGCATTGGTCAGTCGCACTGAACCGCGGTTGGACGCCTCCATACGGGCGATAAGATCATTCACTAACAAGGGAATGTCTTCAGCCCTGTCCTTTAAGGCCGGTATTTCAATCGGAAAAACATTCAAGCGATAAAACAGATCTTCCCGAAACCGGTTTTCTTTAATCTCATTTTCAAGATACCGGTGCGTTGCTGCAATAACCCGCACATCGCAATGGATGGTTTTGTTACTGCCCACGCGTTCAAAGGTACGTTCCTGCAATACGCGCAATAACTTGACCTGCATCGCCATAGGCATATCGCCGATTTCATCCAGAAAAAGAGTCCCGCCTTCGGCCATTTCAAAACGCCCTTGCCGGGCGGTTAAAGCTCCGGTAAACGCTCCTTTCTCGTGACCAAACAACTCGCTTTCCAGCAATTCGCCCGGAATCGCGCCGCAATTGATCGGCACAAACGGTTTATCTTTACGAAAGGAGGCATCATGCAAAGCCCGGGCAACCACTTCTTTTCCGGTTCCCGACTCGCCAAGAATTAAAACCGTCGCATCCGATTCTGCAACCTGATCGATCAACTTGCGAATATCGACAATAGCCTGACTCTTGCCTTTTAGCCGGTCAACTGAAAACGAACGACGGTCAGAACCTTCACGCACCTTAAAAGTCGTTTGCGTGCCGGATCGCGCAGCTTATCGAGTATCGGCTTCAAAACAGGGTATGTGGTCGGCCATTCCACCACTTGAGACACGCTATTGGTGATTACGGTTGAAACCTGGAGCGCAGTCCTTCTTATTGATTAACAAGCTGACCGGAATCTTGTCTGCCCGTTCCACAATATCACTGACTACAGTCGCTTGTCTTTCAATGCCGTCACCGACAAAAATCCCACACAATTGATCTGTTTCGCCAAAACAAGACACATAATCGGCTGAACCTACGCTTTCTACACCGTATCCCATAAACTGGAAAACCGCCTCCAGCTGTTGGATTCTTGTTTTATTGTCGTCAATTAACAAAATACGCGGCAACGCCATATTTTTTATACTCATCACTTAAACTTATATTTGGAGGCCATTTGGATTTAGCCCTACATTTTCCGCAACAACAACTGTAGCTCATCACCCAACAGGACCCTCAAAATAATCTCTTTTTATTATTAAGCTGCTCTTAAACTGTTCGACAAAGTTAAGCATCGAATTATCATTATGTCAAAATTCTTTTTTATTTCATACTGTTCTAACACCTTTCTAATGTTATTTACACATATAAATCAACCCGCAATGACATCCGTGCTTGACAAAAATTTCTCATCATAGACACTAGAGCTGTTTCCACAACCGCAGAGTACACTTTCTTTGAACGATATGCCCCTTAGTATGCTGTTTGGCATACTTGCCGCTCATGCTTATTCTTTCCGCTTTTTTTGCCGGATCGGAAACGGCTTTAATGTCGTTAAACCGGTATCGTTTAAGACATCTGGTTAAGCTAAAACACCCCGGCGCGATAAAAGCCCAAAAACTATTGCAAAGACCTGCGCACTTGCTCAGCCTGATGCTGCTGGGTAATATTTTTATTAATAATTTCGCAGCATCGCTTAGCAACCGTCATTGCAATCAAGCTCTATACCGATGATGAATCCGTCATAGCTATCTCCACCGGAATTTTAACTATCGTGATGCTTATTTGTTCGGAAGTGACACCCAAGACGCTTGCCGCAATAAAACCGGAACCGCTCGCTTTCCCTGCCGCCTGGATTTACACTCCCTTATTAAAACTTCTTTATCCGGTCGTTTGGTTTATCAATTTATTCGTTAACCTGTTACTCCGGGCAGTCAACGTCGATGTCAAAAAAAGTCACCATGATGCTCTAAATAAAGACGAATTAAAAAGCATTATTAGCGACGCAGAAAGTCTAATGCCGACACGTTACCAAAAAATGTTAATGGGCATACTCGAGCTTGAGTCGGCGACCGTTGAAGACATCATGACGCCACGCAATGAAATTGTCGGCATCGACCTTGACTTGTCGATTGAAGACATCATTACCCAAATAAAAACCAGCCCGCACACCCGATTGCCAGTTTACAAAACCAGCATTGACAGAATTATCGGTTTTATCCATTTAAGAAAAATACTCGTACTGATTAATCAGGAAGATTTTGACAAGCAGACCATCATCAACTGCTTGGATAAGCCCTCGTTTATTCCTGAAAGCACCCCGGTACACAACCAAATGCATCGCTTTAAACATGAAAAGATCCGCATAGGCCTTGTAGTTGATGAATATGGCGATGTGCAGGGGCTGGTTACCTTGGACGATTTGCTTCAGGAAATCGTAGGGGAATTGATCACCGACGATGTCGCAGTAAGAGAGCAAAGCGACGGCAGCTACCTGGTTGACGCCAACATTACCATCAGGGAATTAAACCGCGTCATGCAATGGTCGCTGCCTACCGAAGGGCCGAAGACGCTCAACGGGCTTATCATTGAGTTTATGGAAACCATACCCGAAACCGGAACCAGTATCAAACTGCACGAATACCCGCTGGAAATCATAAAAAGAGATGAAAACACCGTTAAACTGGTCAAGTTTTTGCCCAGAAAATAAACCTGCGTCGCAATAGCGGATAAGTCATCGCCCAAAAATGGAATTTCTTGAACATCTGAAATGATAGCGTCTATAATCAAAGCTCATTTAAAGATGTGTCTTCGCAACAATGGCAAAACTCACTGTTTTTTTTAGAGACAAAGCAATCCATTCAGGCCTGTTTGAAAACGGTGTTGTACATATCGGACGCGACGAAACCAACGATTTAACCATTGACAATCTGGCAGTCGCTCCGGTTCATGCCGCTATCATTATTCGCGATAATGCCTGCGCTATCAAACAACTCAATGATCAATTCCCGCTGGTCGTTAACGGTGAAGCAACCAAAGCGTGCACTCTCAACAACAACGATATGATCTCAATGGGCAAGCATGCCATCCTTTTCAACACCGCAGAATCTGTAAAGCTTCCCGCCGCACCAGATGATAGCCTTGTTAACGACGTGAAATCACTTAATCAGGAAATTGGCAGCCAATTAACTAGCCCTGCCGCCAATCTGCAAATCATGAACGGCAACAATATCGGTAAAATCCTGCCGTTAAAAAACGCCATGACGCGGCTTGGCCATGACGGCAACGGCGTTATTGCGATATCAAAGAGAAAAGACGGCTATTTCGTTTCCATATTGGAAAATAGCGGCACGATAACCGTAAACAATGAGCCCTTGGACGACAAATCGTTAAAATTAAATACAAATGATGTACTGGTCGTCAACAACACATCCCTGCAATTCTTTTTGAACTAAATCCATGCATCCAATAGAAAACAATGATAACCGCCATTTTCACCGTATTCATTTTGCAGAAGAAGCCATCTTAAGCTGCGAAGGAAAAACCTGGAACTGCGAAATTACTGATCTGTCCTTAAAAGGCTGTTTATTACGTTTCGAGCTCCCTTGGGAAGAAGACCCGGAAAAACTCTGCACCCTCACCTTGCAGTTATCCGAAGAAGCCCAAATAAAAATGGAACTGACCGCCATGCATGCCGTAGGCGGCAAGGTAGGCTTTAAATGCGAGCACATCGATATAGACAGCATTTCCGAACTACGCCGCCTGGTTGAACTCAACCTCGGCAGCAGCGCCTTGCTGGAAAGGGATTTGTTGGCGTTGAGTGAATAACATCAGGCGAAAGGCAAAGGGCTAGAGGCGAAAAACCCTCCAGTCCTTCGTCTTTAGCCTTTAGTCCTTTGCCTATCTCACATCTCCGAAAGAATCCCTAACGCTTCGGAAAGCGTAGAAACCCCAAAAATCTCCAAACCCATCAATCGATTTTTTAGGCACATTAGCCTTCGGTATGACCGCCTTTTTGAAACCATGTTTTGCCGCATCATTCAGCCGGGCATGACCGTTGGCGACCGGCCTGATTTCGCCGCTCAAGCCAATTTCCCCGAAGAAGAACGCGTCATGCGGAATCACCTTATCCCTCAAACTGGACACAACGCCCACCACAATAGCCAAATCGGAGCTGGTTTCAGTCACCTTAATGCCGCCAACCACATTGGCATAGATTTCATCATTGGCGGTAAAAATGCCGCCATGCCGGGATAATACAGCCAGCAGCATTGCCAGACGGTTTTGATCGAAGCCTACCGCCAGCCTGCGAGGATTACCATACTGGCATTCTGTCACCAACGCCTGAATTTCCACCAGCAACGGCCGCGTCCCTTCCCACAACACGGTGACCACGCTGCCTGACGAGGGTTTGTCCGGCCTGTTTAAAAACATCGCCGAGGGATTTTTAACCTCTTTAAGCCCCGTGCTGTCCATCGCAAAAAAACCCAATTCGCCGACGCTGCCGAAACGGTTCTTATCCGCCCTTAACACCCTGAACCGGGCGTCATCGGTAGAGCCCAGCATCACTTGGGTATCGACAATATGGCTCAAGGTCATGGGGCCTGCCAGCGATTGATCCTTGGTCACATGGCCGACCATAAAAATCGACACGTCATGCTTTTTGGCATACTGGGTCAGATAACTGGCCGATTCCCTGACTTGCGAAACCGACCCCGGCGCCGATTCCGTATCCTGGGTATGCATCACCTGAATCGAGTCGATCACCAGAATTTGCGGCTTGACCTCATCCAACACATCGCAGATGCGTTGCACCGACGTTTCTGCCAGCATCATGATTTTGTCCGCAGGCAGCTTGAGCCGGTGCGCCCGTTCGGCAATCTGTTGCAGCGACTCCTCGCCGGACACATAAAGCACGCTCACGCCACGCGCGGCAATATTGGCAATCGCTTGCAGCAACAGCGTACTCTTGCCCGCCCCCGGCGCGCCGCCGATCAACACCACACTGCCGCAGACTATGCCGCCGCCTAAAACGCGGTCGAATTCGGAAATGCCGCTATAAATCCGCTCCGCTTGAGACAGATTAACATCCGACAATAATTTGACCTCGGACCGGCTCCCGGCATAACCTGCCTTGCGGTTATTGCGCTCCGTCCCGCCCAGCCTGACTTCCTTGATAGTATTCCATTCGCCGCAACTGGTGCATTGCCCGCCCCAGCGCGGATAATCGGCGCCGCACTGATCGCAGACAAACGCAGTTTTTATTTTCTTACTCATGTTAATCAAATTGACTTTCGACTATTAAATTGCCCGGAGCTATATGCTTTTCCGGCACCGACAATCGTTGGTATTCATCCGCATCGGGCCGACCCTGTAAATACGATGCACCCGGATCGATAATAAACCGCGCATCCATCGCAGTGCGCCCCAGCAGCATACGGAAACTCATCGTGTCGCGATTGGTCAGCGTCATTTCAGCGCTTATTATCGACTGCCCCAGCACCAACTGGGTTTCGATCACATAACGACGCTGCTTGTGGCCGCCGGAATCCGTAACCATCCGCCGGTCTTTAACCTGGGCATGGCATTCAATCGCCACATCGCAGTGTTTTTGCAGCGGATGAATCGCAAACATCACCCAGCGTTGCCCGCCTTTTCGATAAGGCTCGATAGCGAACGCATGCAACGCCGACGACCTCGCCCCGGTATCGATTTTTGCCTTTAATCTTCGCCAGCTTGAGTTCCGGCAGAGCCACCCATTCGCGCCAGCCCAACATCGGTTTGTGTATCATCTGTGTAAAGCCTTAATCATAAAGTTATACTTTGTCCAAACAACTGCCGGAGCACCGTAAAATGTGCGCCATTATGCTTGAATATGCTAACCGGATAAAAATATTTATCAAAAAGGATCAACCATGTCTGAATCACTGAGTTACGCTTCCGAAAAATCCGGCTTGCCGCCCGGCTCGCTGGTACATGTCGGCGAAGTGCATAAACACGAACATAAAATCACCGTCATCGACTTACAACAAAACAACGCTGACCCAGCGCACCATCAAGAACCATTGATGAGCTGCTGCCCTACCAAACCACCGATACCATCACCTGGGTGATTATCGACGGACTGAAAGACGTTTCGATTATCGATGCCATCGGGCAACATTTTGATATTCATGCGCTGGTACTCGAAGATATTCTCAACACCCACCAACGCCCGAAATTCGAGGAATTCGACGATTATTTGTATATTGTCATCAAAGCGATTTCCTTAGCCGCCGATGAATTTAATGTGCGAATATGAACAGGTCAGTTTATTGCTGTTGGATAAATTTGTCTTCACCTTCAAGGAAAAGCCCGATGCGATATTCGAGCCGATTTTCACCCGGCTTAACAACGATAAAAGTCATCTGCGGAGTCTAGGTACCGACTACCTGACCTATATCATCATGGATACCATAGTCGATGAGTATTTTGCGCTGCAAGATACCTTCGATGAGCTGATTGAAAGCGTTGAAGATGAACTGCTGTCCGATCCATCGGCGCAAACCCTGAACACCATCCAGAAAATCAAGCGCGAATTGATTTTCTTACGCCGAAGCGTATCGCCCATGCGGGAATTGCTGGCATCCATTCAACGCAGCGAATCGCCGCTGCTCAATGACAAAACCAAACGCTACTTCGGCGATATTTACGACCACGTCATTCGCGTGACTGAAGCGATGGAGTCCTACCGGGACTTGATCGCCGGCATGCTGGATATTTATTTATCCAGCGTCAGCAACAAAATGAACGAAACCATGAAAATACTGACCGTGTTTGCGTCCATTTTTATCCCGTTAACCTTTATCGCCGGTGTCTACGGCATGAATTTCGAATACATGCCGGAACTGAAATGGCGTTGGGGCTACCCGGCATTATGGGTGGTGTTTATCGGCGTATCGGTATTCCTACTCAGGTTTTTCAAGAAAAAGAACTGGCTTTAACAGATCAGCATCGAAATGTTCAGGTATAAACATAACCTGGTTTATCGCCAGTTCCCAAGCTCAAGAAACTGTAAAAGTATTTTCCTCGTTCCCATGCGCTACGCACATCTTTAAGTGGTTCACATAAAGTTAGTTGGTTCTTGTCTATCAAGAAATCAATATCTTGCATTGCATTAAAAGCACAAACAAGCTTCTCGCCCGGCACTTATACATATCTTAAAACCGTTTGATCTTCCAATGTGAACTAAAAACTCATAGGTATTTACACGGGTTGTGCATTCAATATAGATATTGATATTTTATATCAATATCTTATGGAAAAAATTGCAATAATGTACGAGGCACTTATCCCATGAAAACTATTAAGACGGCATTATTGATCACATCACTGGTTAGCTCCAATTGGAGCTATGCGGAACAATGGTCGGACCCATCTGAAATAAAGGACGCTAGCAACATTCATTCAGCCGAGGCGAATTATTCAAGCTGCCTCAAGCGGGCTATTGCGTCACACAAAAACGCCTGGATCGATGATGTGGAAACAGCAACCAACGCGATTCTACAGCAATGCGACAAGGAGTTGACGTCGATAAAACAAGCTGCTGAAGCTGCCAATGCACACTCTCCCGCGTTAGATCGTTTTAGCCAGATGAATCGAAATCGGGGTGAATTGGAAGTGCGGCGCGCACTTTATTATGAGCTTGCAAAGCAAGCCCATACTATTCAATAAACTGGCAAATCTTCCTAATGAGGGCATTCCTAATGAAAGCAAGGATTTATCCCAGGTTTATCGGTAATTTGATCTCTGGCCTATATTTTCCGCGAGTCAACCCCACTCGAATATCCACGGCATGTTTCAGGGACGCCCCTCGGACTTTAGTGAAGAAATACCTGCTGCCATTACTGTCGATGTTGCTACTAGCCTGCGTGGCTGAAGTGGTAGTTGCTGCCCCAGTGAACCTCGCATTAAATAAACCCGCGGTTGCTTCCTCCACCCAGAGCTCGTCGTATCCGGCGGCTGCAGCCTTCGATGGTAACACCTCAACCCGCTGGTCGAGCGCATTCTCCGACCCGCAGTGGATTTATGTCGACCTCGGGGCGAGCTACACGGTCAATCGGGTCAAGCTGACATGGGAGGCTGCCTACGCTACAGCCTTCAAGATTCAGGCCTCCAATGATGCGGCGACATGGACCGACATCTACAGCACAACAACCGGTTCGGGCGGCATCCAAGACCTGACGGTGACACAAACGACAGCGCGCTACATACGCATGTACGGCACCACCAGGGGAACCGCTTATGGTTATTCCTTATGGGAAATGGAGGTTTATGAGCCCAGTACTGTCAATCTGGCCCTAAATAAACCCGCGGTTGCCTCCTCCATCCAAAGCTCGACGTATCCGGCGGCTGCGGCCTTCGATGGTAGCGCCGCGACCCGCTGGTCGAGCGCATTCTCCGACCCGCAATGGATTTATGTCGACCTCGGGGCGAGCTACGCGGTCAATCGGGTCAAGCTGACCTGGGAGGCTGCCTACGCTAAAGCCTTCAAGATTCAGGCCTCCACTGATGCGGCGACATGGACCGACATCTACAGCACAACGACCGGTTCGGGCGGCATCCAAGATCTGTCTGTGACACAAACGACAGCCCGCTACATACGCATGTACGGCACCGTCCGGGGGACCGCTTACGGTTATTCCTTGTGGGAAATGGAGGTTTATGCGCCGGCAACAGCAACAACCGTCAGTATTACCAATCCCGGCGCGCAGTCCACCAACATTAACACCCCGGTGAATTTGCAGATCAACGCGACGGATTCGGGGGGGAATGCGCTGACCTATAGCGCTACGGGATTACCGACCGGACTCTCGATCAACTCGACCACCGGCCTGATTTCAGGCACCCCAACCCAGGCCGGCTCGTCTAACGTGACGGTTACGGCCAGCAGCAGTGGCGGCAGCTCCAACGTGACTTTTACTTGGACCATCCTGAGTGGTGGGGGTGGCGGGGGAAGTACTGTCAATCTGGCCCTAAATAAACCCGCAGTTGCTTCCTCCATCCAGAGCTCGTCGTATCCGGCTGCGGCGGCCTTCGATGGTAACACCTCAACCCGCTGGTCGAGCGCATTCTCCGATCCGCAGTGGATTTATGTCGACCTCGGGGCAAGCTACTCGGTCAATAGGGTCAAGCTGACCTGGGAGGTTGCCTACGCTAAAGCCTTCACTATCCAGGCCTCCAATGATGCGGGTACATGGACGGACATCTACAGCACAACAACCGGTTCGGGCGGCATCCAAGACCTGTCGGTGACACAAACGACAGCCCGCTACATACGCATGTACGGCACCGTCCGGGGGACCATTTACGGTTATTCCTTATGGGAAATGGAGGTTTATGGGCCGGGAACAGCAACAACCGTCAGCATTACCAATCCCGGCGCGCAGTCCACCAACATTAATACCCCGGTGAGTTTGCAGATCAACGCGACGGATTCGGGTGGGAATGCACTGACCTATAGCGCCACGGGATTACCGACCGGACTCTCGATCAACTCGACCACCGGCCTGATTTCAGGCACCCCTACCCAGGCCGGCTCGTATAACGTGACGGTTACGGCCAGCAGCAGTGGCGGCAGCGCCAACATGACTTTTACGTGGACCATCCTGAGTGGTGGCGGTGGAAGCACTGTCAATCTGGCCCTAAATAAACCCGCGGTTGCGTCCTCCATCCAGAGCTCGACGTATCCGGCGGCTGCGGCTTTCGATGGTAACACCGCGACCCGCTGGTCAAGCGCATTCTCCGACCCGCAATGGATTTATGTCGACCTCGGGGCGAGCTACACGGTCAATAGGGTCAAGCTGACCTGGGAGGTTGCCTACGCTAAAGCTTTCAAGATTCAGGCTTCCACTGATGCAGGGACATGGACCGACATCTACAGCACAACAACCGGTTCGGGCGGCATCCAAGACCTGGCGGTGACACAAACGACAGCCCGCTACATACGCATGTACGGCACCGTTCGGGGGACCATTTATGGTTATTCCTTATGGGAAATGGAAGTTTATGGGTCGGGAACATCAACAGGTACAACCGTCAGTATTACCAATCCCGGCGCGCAGTCCACCGATGTCAGCGGTATCGTGAATTTACAGGTGCAGGCACAGGATTCGGCTAGCAACCCACTAAGCTACAGCGCGACGGGGCTGCCTCCCGGACTCACCATCAATCCGTCCACTGGCAAGATAACCGGTAGCGCCACCAACCAGGCTGGGATTTATCAAGCAACGGTTGTTGCCGGCAGCAACGGCGGTACCAACAGCGCAAGTTTTACCTGGACGATAACGATACCGGCATCGCCCGCAGTGGATCTCCTGATGAGTCGCTACGATACCTCGGGCGCAGCCGCGAACTTGGCGGAAACAAAGCTGAACGTATCCAACGTCAACGGACAACAGTTCGGCCGTCTATTCAGCCTGCCGGTCTATGGGAAAATTTACGCCCAGCCGCTGTACCTATCGAATGTAACGATCCCGAACCAAGGAACCCATAATGTGCTGTATGTGGCGACCATGGAGGACATGCTGTATGCATTCGATGCACAAAGCGGCGCATTACTCTGGCTCCGAAACGACTTAGTTCCATCCGGTGCGACGCCCTTCCCCGTGGCGGATGCGGCATATACCAATTCCCTGAATATTGCGGGAGACGTTGGCATAGAAAGCACGCCGGTGATCGATCGTCCGACCAACACCCTCTACTTCGTGCAGCGCACCAAGGAGAACGGGCGAAGCGTGTTTCGCCTGCGCGCGGTTGACATCACAACCGGACTTGACAAATTGGTGGCTGGCGGCGTGACGATCAGCGCAAGCTATTCGATCGGCGGGGGCACAGTGACATTCGATCCCAGTATCCAAAACCAGCGGCCAGGCCTCACTATTGCGCGTGGGCGAGTCATCATCGGCTTTGGCTCCCACGAGGATTTCAACCACTATCACGGATGGATCATGGCATATGACATGAACACCTTGCAGCAGACCGGCAGTCTGGTCGTTTCACCGTCCTCATACGGCGGCGCCGTATGGATGTCCGGCCGGGCGCCGGTGGTGGACAGCAATGGTTATGCCTATCTTTTCACCGGCAACAGCTTTGGCTCTCCCGGCTGGAATCCCGGGGCCAACCACTTCGACCGCGGTGAAAGCGCTCTAAAACTCGACCCGTTGCAGGGCGTAAACGCTATCGACTGGTTTACGCCGAGCAATTGGGCGGCTTTGGACACAGCTGACTTGGACCTGACCAGTTCCGGTCCGATCCAGATTCCCGGCACGAACTTTCTGCTCGGTGGAGGTAAGGATGGCAACTTATTTCTTCTTGCCAAAGATAACCTGGCCGGCGGCCCGCTTCAGACCATAGCTTTCCTCGGAGAAAACCGTAACGGCCCCGCCATGTGGCTACGCACGGCGGCAAAGGGCGGTTCGCGCATATACATGTCCGTGGCAGGAGACTTGGTACGAAGCTTCCCATTTGACGGCACCAGACTTCAAGCTCAATCCGCCCAAGCCAACGATGCGGCCTTTGGGTACCCCGGTGCTTATTTGTCTATTTCAGCCAACGGGGACACCTCGGGAAGCGGAATCGTCTGGGCCTATGGCGCAAATTTAATCGCTAGTCAGGACGCCTCGCATCAAGTGGCTGCGGGTGAACTGCGGGCCTACGATGCCGATACCTTGCATCTGTTGTGGAAGAGCACAACGAATTTTGCGAGAGACGATCTCGGACTTTACGGCAAATTTACTATCCCGGTGGTCGCCAACGGCCAAGTGTTTGTCGCCACACAATCCAATCAGGTTGTGGTCTACGGCCAGTTGCCCAGCAGCGCCGATTTCACCGTAACCGCATTGCCTTCATACGCACCGACCTTGGCGGGAACGGCCACATTCAGCCTGAACGCCAACCCGATCAATGGGTTCGGCGGAACGGTAACCTGGAGCGTTTCCGGTCCCAGCGGTGTAACCGCCACGTTCTGCTCGACCAACACCAACCCTTGCACGGGTAATCCGAGTAATACGGGTAACCCGATCTGGGTTAATGTGACTGCACAACAAGCAGCTCTCGGACAAAACTTGTTGACAGTGGCCGCGACCTCCGGGCAGCTGCCGCCACATTCCCAGCAAGTCGTCCTGGATGTGAGCAATACCCAAAACGTCGCGCGACCCTGGTCTATTTTTTCCGTTGATAGCCAAGACACCAATGGCTTGGCTATCAACGCGATCGACCAACAAAACGGTACGTTTTGGATTACCGACATTACCAGTGCTTTACCGCCTGGCCAACCTCATGAAATTGTCATCGACCTTGGACAGGATAATACCCCCTTGAAAGCTTTATCTATCCTGCCGCGCCAAGATGGCTGCTCGACAGGCTCGCCGCGGCAATTTCAGGTTTATATTGCACCGACGCTCTCCAGTACTTGGAGCGCCGTGGATGTAATAGGAGATTCATTCGACTATTCGAACATGAATTGGGGTTGCAATTTAGTTCAGCCGAGACAACAGCAATTCATGTTCTGGCCTAACACATCTGCGCGCCTTGTTAAATTCCGCACCCTAACGGAGGTAAACGATGGGAAACCAACCTCTGCCGCGGAGATAAAATTATTTCAATAAGGGCGTCGGAAATTACATTTAGGATGTTTTGTCATATTTCCACCAATGTAAAGAAGAGGAGCGTTGCAGTTGTTCAAGTTGCGCTTTAGTTTTCACAAACCTTTATATACCTTTCTTATTTGTCTTCAGGGGCGGTAGCGCATTCGGATGGGCTGCCGTCATACTTCCCGTTTTGAACAAAGTCTTACACTTAAATAAAGCAAACCCATTTTTTGCGGACTAAATACAGCTCATTTATTTATCTACCGACAGCCGTCTAGTAACCGAACGGCGCGGTTTATGTAATCCGTTAGGAGGCTTGAGGCCGTTGACCTACGGAATAGGCGGTGAAAGACGATCCACAGTAGTTAAATATCAGGTGGTGAGAACAAATAATGCCGTAGAGTTGTGTTTCTCCAGAAACGGAAAGACTTTATTTACTGCGCTTAATTGCTTGGTGCTGCCGCATGAGTTTCGTCGGTCAGCAAGATGTCGGGCAACGAAAAGATGTTGTCCGACCTTATATCTCGATTTTATCCAATCCCACAGATAAAATCCCCGGATGATCACCGAGCGGAAGACGAAGAAACAGAGCCCGACCTGAGGCTTCGAGCCTGACGCGTAGAGTACGCATACCGTTTTCCACATTCGCCTTTTAAGTTCGAACGGTATGCGTAGGCCCCCACTTAGCAGGGATAGCCTGTATGACCATAAGGCTGAACCAGGCGTATGCCTTGATTATATTCTTGATTCTCTACATTGCTTAGGAAGGTCCCTATGTTTCAACTTGTCGTCGGCGTAGATATTGCCAAACACAAATTCGATGTAGCTCGACTGGAGGCTAACAAATATAAGCACAAAAAATTCGACAATACGCCCGATGGCTTTGCCGCTTTTATTGCGTGGTTGGCAACCTTTGACGACAACAAGGTATTGATTTGCATGGAAGCGACAGGCGCCTACAGCATTCCCTTGGCCGAATTTCTGGTGCAATCGGATTATCCGGTCGCTGTCGTTAACCCAGCCAAAATCAAGGGCTTCGCCAAAAACGAACTGAGTCGCGCCAAGACCGACAAAGCCGATGCCAAACTGATCGCGCGCTACGCCCTGGAAAAACAGCCATCCTTATGGACTCCACCTCCTGCTAACATTCGCGAGCCACAAGCGTTGTTGCGCCGCGTTGAGGATCTACTGGAAATGCGGCAGATGGAGAAAAACCGGTTGGACACTGCCGACGCCAGTATTGCCGAGTCTATTAAAACGGTTTTAACCCAGTTGGAGAAAGAACTTAAAGCAACTCGCAAGCGCATCCAGCGCCTGATTGACCAAGACCCTGATCTTAAACGCCGACGCGACTTGCTGGAAACCATTCCAGGCATCGCCGAAGCCTCTTCCGCACATCTTTTGGTCGCCTTGAGCGAGCATTACCACTTTACCAACGCCAAGCAGGCGGTCGCCTTTGCTGGCCTCAATCCTGCACTGAACGAGTCAGGCACATGGAAAGGCAGGACTCGAATTTCCAAGATGGGTGATCCGTTGCTACGCGCCAAACTGTATATGCCCGCCGTAGTCGCAGGCCAGCATAACCCGATCATTCGTGCGTTCCGCTTGCGATTGGAAGCTAACAGAAAAAACGGCATGGCTATCGTTTGTGCCTCGATGCGTAAGCTGGTGCATATCGCCTTTGCTATCCTCAAATCCGGTCAACCTTTTGATCCTCATTTTTCGCTTGCATAAGGAGTCGCGAGACGGTATCTACAAGGCTGGATGAGCGTGATGTCTGATTAGATGCATAATTGCAAGACCGCTTCCTTGTGTTTCTTGACATTTGCTTTGGAAGTCGTTTTTGTCTACAACAAATGTCTGGTATAGTTGGACACTTTAAAAATTCTTCAAAATTTAAAAATGATCGCTTACAGGTTTCTACATTTACTGCATGAGCATGTTCGAGTGGAAAAATGAAGAAAAGATACCACCAGTTCAATAACAAGCGAAAAATCAAAAAGCTGACAGATGTCGAATTACAACATTGTTCAGAACTTGCAGACAAGGTTAGCTATGGTGGTAATCCGGAACACAAAATGAATCCAGGCGATTTTGGTCTTATACCTCCATGTGGTCCACGCCCCGGAAAATCCCTGTGCGACACAGTCAAAATATTTTCAAAAAAAATTGCTTTAGAACATCTCCAATCTGGATTGCGTCAAGGACTTATCAGTGAGCGTTGTAACGGAGAGTGGCCTCAAAATATTTGGTCTGTCACCCAGAAAGGTATCGCACTGGAAGCTCAACTTGAGAATCCGGAAATCGGCATTTATCACGGCTACCCTATGCCTGAATCAGATCCTCTTGCAGCCGAGATAACCAAGTTATGGAAATCTAAATGACCACATTTAAGCTTACCCACGACTGGACAGCGGCCGGACACGATAAGCCGGAAATCTTCCACACCATGACCAATTTAGCTTTGCATATTGGCAATGTTAACCTGATGCAAAATGAAGACATCTGGGCTAAGACAATTCGGGACTCAGTTCTGGTATCGGCTTACCCTCTTGCGATGTGGTTAGCATCTTCCTGGTGGCGGCTGAATTTTGAGCCTTTGCCTGCTCATGGGGTAGCCCCGTCTATCGATTGGCGCATGGCGCATGAAATGGGTGCCGCTAATCACGGCTTTGTTTGGCCCAAAACCCTGTTTGCATCGGACTGCGAAGTTATGCAAATTTGGGCGACGCCATCAAACGCAACTTCCCAACAATCCGTCAGATATTCTGAACGGGTTGAATACTTCGGCATCCGTCAAATTAGCCGACTTTCAGCATAGCTTGGAAAATTTTATTACGTCAGTACTGAGTCGCCTTGATGCAGTTGGCTGCCGAAATACCGACTTGTGGAATCTTTGGCAGCTGATACAGGAAGAGCGTGCCGATCCGCAAAGTTTACATTACCGCCGTCTTGAAGCCGAGCTAGGCTACGATCCGGATGAGTGTTCCGAAGTAATGATGAGCAAGGCACAAGCATTAGAACAACGAATGGGGGCGGCTACACTCACCGAACTCGCGCCGGTATATGGTCGAGCCGTCGGCGACTCACCGCTTAATGCTATTGAGGAAATTATCGATAGCCCCGGCCTGACCGGAACACCAAACGTTCCATCACTACAAAAAGCCAAACCCACAAGAGACGTACCTTGGAAACGTGCCGTTGCTGTTGCGCGCGAATTGCGCGAATCGCTAAGTAAACGGGACTGCGTAATAGACAACAAGCAACTTTACGATTTATTGGGGTTGTCAGCCTCCGCCGTAGAGGGATGGAAGCCTACCGCACGTAACAGTGCAGCCATAGCCATTCCTAAAGACAACAAGCAATTCAAATTCGTACCGCGGCGTAAGCTCCATCCTATGGCCAAACGCTTTGAATTGGCACGTCTGCTCGGCGACTACATCTTGACAAGCAATACGGGGGGGCAATGGTTGACCAGTACCGATTTATCAACTTCGCGGCAAAAATATCAACGCGCGTTTGCCGCCGAATTCCTTTGCCCTATCGACGCCTTGAAAGATTTTTTACAGAATGACTATTCGGAATCCGCTATTGAAGATGCAACAGAACATTTTCAGGTAAGTCAAACAACCGTAAACAGCTTGCTAAGAAATAACGGTCTTATTTTTTCGCCGTTCATGGGCGATTACGCCGAGGCAAAATTACCCTACCAGTTGGGTGTCTGATGTATGTGCCTGATAGTCTGGTATATAGAACAAACTGGCCGTTGAGTTTTTGTTAGAAACTCTGGTATGGGTCGGGTTTAACCTGTGAACAATCCCGATTGTCATAATTGCCACTGACCTGGGTTTTCTGCGATAGTAGCAAACGATCCAGCACAGGTAGCCGCCATGACTCATCCAGCGCCACTCCCGTTATCGCCCTATTGCCCTTCAAGCCTCGCCGAGCAACTGCTGAGCGGCGGGCAAAGGATTTTGCTGTTTGGCGAGACCGGTATCGGCAAGTCCACGCTGACTGCCGAACTCGCGCGGATATTTTCCGAAAAAGGCCTAAGCTGCTTCTGCATCGCCGCCGATCCCGGATCGCCCGGCTTCGGTTTGCCCGGAACCGTATCGCTGGGACAGTGGCGGGAGTCCGGCTGGCAAGTGTCGGCATTTGAAGCGCTTTGCACGCTGGATGCAGGCCGTTTTCGCCTGCCGCTGCTGTCTGCTGTCAGCCGGTTAATGCAAAAGGCTCCTCTGGGCTTGATGCTGATCGACGCCCCCGGCGTGGTCCGGGGCATTGCGGGTTCGGAATTGCTGACCGGCATGGTCGAACTGCTGGAAATCGATACCGTGTTGATGCTTAACCGCCAGTCGAAACCGCTGCCGTTAATGAACGAACTGTTAGCGTTGGGCGTCCGCATCCTGCCGGTGCATGCCCATCCTGAGGCCTGCCGTCCCGGCCAAAAGACCAGGGCGCATAAACGAACCGGGCAATGGCGAAGTTACCTCGCCGTCGCCGGCGAGATAACGCTCGATGTTGCCGACCTTCGCGTGATCGGCTCGCCGCCGCCAATCGATGTCCCGGATGCCTGGACCGGCCGCCAATGCGCTTTTATCGATGCCGAGCGAACCGTCAGCATCGGCGGAATCATCGCGCTGCAAAACGGCAAACTTCATATCCGGCTGCCTGCGACAGCGGCAACCACCCGGACATTGCTGGTGCGCGATGCCCGTTGCGAAAAAAACGGCCTGCTGGTCAGCGCCGCGCCGTTTGCATCCGGCAACCTGCAATTTTTACCGCCGCCCGATGCGATGCCCTACCCGACGACGGATTACAGCGGCGGGCCCAGGCCTGCGGTCAAATTGCGCGGCATGTACGCCACGATGATCAACGGCGTGTTCGGCGACCCGCTGCTGCATCTGCGCCTGCACCAGCAGCAACGTAGCCTGCTGTTCGACCTGGGCGATTCGGGCAGATTGTCCACCCGCATCGTCCATCAAGTCAGCGATGTGTTCATCAGCCATGCCCATATCGATCATATCGGCGGTTTCCTGTGGCTGCTGCGTTCCCGGGTCGGCGATTTTCCAAGCTGCCGGATTTTCGGCCCGCCGGGTTTAATCGGCCATATTAAAGGCATGATCGACGGCGTCCTTTGGGATCGCATCGGAGATACCGGGCCGCGTTTCGAAATCGCCGAAATTCACGGCGACCGGATGCTGCGGGCCCATATTCAAACGGGCTGCGGGGATTGCGTCGATCTCCCCGAAATTCAGGTTACCGAAGGATTGATCGTGGACGATCCGCAGTTCACTGTCCGCACGGTCACGCTGGATCACCACACGCCGGTGCAGGCCTATGCCTTTGAGAGCAAGGCCAAATTCAACGTCGACAATGCCGCTCTGAAAACCTTGGGCTTAGATGCCGGGCCCTGGCTGAACGAACTGAAGCGGGCCATCGGCGCAGGCGATACCGCAGCGATGATCCGGCTGCCCGATAACAGCAGCCGGGAGGCGGGAGAACTGGGCGCCCTCCTCCTTACCGTCACGCCCGGCGAAAAACTGGTCTATGCGACCGATCTGGCCGAGACAAAAGCCAACCGCGCAGCCCTGACCGCGTTGGCGCACAAGGCCGACTTCTTTTTTTGCGAAGCTTCATTTCTGGAAAACGACATCGACCAGGCACAAAGAACCGGCCATCTGACCGCGCGGGCCAGCGGCGAGATCGCAACAGCCGCCGATGTCAAACAACTGGTGCCGTTCCATTTCTCCAGGCGTTACGAAAAAAGGCCTGAAGATGTTTACCTGGAATTAAGCGCCGCCTGTCCCCGCGTCATCATGCCTTTGAAAAGCCGGTAATAATTTCCCGACGTGGGTCGGATGAATTTTCGCCGGTTCCCAAGCTCAAGCTCTCGTCTTTATACACATCCCGAACTCGCCGGAAACGCCACCTCGCGCTACGCGCCCTTTCGACAAGCTCAGGACAGGCTTGGATGGCCTTATTCCGGCCTACATCTAAAATGGCGTTGGGGCTACCCGGCATTATGGGCGGTATTTATCGGGGTATCGGTGTTTTTGCTTCGGTTCTTCAAGAAGAAATGGATTTGACCGAACCGACATTGAGGATTTTCTTCATGGGAAAAAAGCCCCGCATATGGGCCTATCCTTGTTGTAATAAGCGACAGAATCGACCGTTTATGCACGAGGTTTACAAGTCAAAATAGCCACCGCTATCTTCATAAAAGTTAGAATATCGCTGAAACCCGGAATTTCTCTATGCCGCTCCATCAGCGTTAATTTGATTACCATTCTTTTTCCCCGGAGTAATTATCCGAGAAACTGCCTTGCCGGCTCAAAACAAACTTGCAACCCGGTCATTAATTTAATAGTCTGTAGTTTTAAACTGACGCTTTGTTGATTACGGCCAAGTATAGATATGATTCCGGTTCAATGCTGCTGATACTGTAACCTTGGATATATTTTTTATGGCCCGTTATTTTTAAGACTAATCATAGGGCACTGATTTTGAAAACATTACCCCGCGTTGAGGCAGTCACAGCTCTATTTTTTAGTCAACCGTATAGCCTAGTGTTGTTCCTTATAAAACGCTGGCTTAGGTTATTCGTATTGCTGTTAACGTGGACTATCTCGGCCTTTCCCGGCTTCGCGAGCGCGGATCAGCAGCAGCTCCTGCGCGTCGGTTCGGAAATCAGCTTTCCGCCTTATGTCGATATCGATGCTCAGGGCCAATCGACCGGTTTCGCCGTCGAACTGTTCACTGCGGTTGCCGAGGTGATGGATATTCCCGTTACCTTCCATCCCGATAAATGGGATATCGTCTGGCAAAATCTGAAAACGGGCAAGATCGACGCCCTACCGTTAGTGGCGCGCACACCGGAACGCGAAGGCCAAGTGGAATTCACCCGGCCCCACACGATCGGCTATGACAGCTTCTTCGTCCGCAAAGGCAGTCCAGCTATTCATTCGATTGAGGAAGCCCGCGCCATGAACATCATTGTGCTGCGCTCGGATGCTGCCCATGAGGCTCTCGTCAGCCGCGGATTCACCAGTCAACTTGAGCCTGTCGATGATCTGGCTGACGGCTTTCGCCTGCTGGCCTCAGGGCAGCATGACGCGGTGCTGGCGCCGATGCTACAGGGCAATGCGCTGGTACATAACATCGGATTGGATAAAATCGTCATACCCGGTCCATTGCTCAAGGAATACCGGCGGGAGTTCAGTTTCGCCGTACGCAAAGGCAACACCGAACTACGTGATCGCCTCGATCAGGGGCTGGCTATCGTCAAGGCCAATGGCGAATACGATCGGCTCTACAGGAAATGGCTGGGTATCTACGAGACGCCGACTTTTCCGGTTAAATATGTAGTTTGGGGAGCAGCCGCTGCCGCCAGCCTATTAGCACTTCTGGGTCTGTGGACCTGGCAGCTGCGCCGTCAGGTGGCGCTACGCACGGCCGAGCTGGCTCGAACTTATACCGCCGTTCAGGCTGAACGTCAGCGGCTGCATGACGTGTTGCAGGCGCTTCCGGTTTATGTGGTGTTGCTATCGCAGGATTACCAGGTCACTTTCGCCAACCGCTTCTTTGAACAGCGCTACGGCAAGGCCCAGGGACGGCCCTGCCATGAGTACCTGTTCAACCGCGACAAACCCTGTGATGTCTGCGAGACTTTCAAAGTATTGAAGACCAATACGCCGATCAATTGGGAGTGGACCGGCCCGGACGACCATGACTACGAGATTCATGACTTTCCGTTCAGGGACATCGACGGCTCGCCGATGATCATGGAAGTCGGCGTTGACGTCACCGAAATGAATCGGGCCAAGCGGGCACTGCGCGAAGCCAATGCTTCATTGGAACAGCGCGTGACCGAGCGCACCGCCGAACTGGAGGTGGCGCGGCAGGAGGCCGAGCAGGCTCATGATCTGCTGCGGGTGACCATGGACAATGCGCCGGCGCTGATGTCTTATATTGACAAAGACGGTAAATACCGTCGCGTCAACAAGAACTACGAGCGGTGGTTCGGTCATAGCGATGAACAGGTGCGTGGCCGCCACATGCGTGACGTCCTCGGCGAAGCGGCTTGGCAAGCCATCGTACCTTACGTTCAGCGGGTTCTGGCCGGGGAACAGGTCGATTTCGAACTCCAGGTACCCTATAGTGGAGGCGGCCCGCGCTGGGTTCAGGCGACCTACTCTCCGGACTTCGACGCCACGGGACAGGTACGCGGCTTCGTGGTGCATGTGCTCGACATCAGCGAGCGCAAACGAGCTGCCGACACGCTAAAGGAGATCGACCAACGCAAGGATGAATTCCTCGCCATGCTCGCCCACGAACTGCGCAATCCCCTGGCACCGATCAGCAACGCCGTGCAAATCATGAAACTGCCCAATCTGGATGAAACGCGGCTCGCCTGGTGCCGTGATGTCATCGGTCGCCAGGTCGAAAACATGGTCCGGCTGGTCGACGACCTGCTGGATGTCTCACGAATCAACCGAGGCAAGATCGAACTCAAGAAGGAACGGCTTGAGGTCTCGACTATCGTGCAACGAGCGGTCGAAACCAGTCAGCCGCTGATTGATGCTCGCCGTCATACCTTTTCCGTACACCTGCCGCCTGAACCGGTAGTTCGTCGAAGGCGATCTGGTCCGGCTGTCGCAAGTCGTGTCGAACCTGCTCAACAATGCCGCCAAATATACCGACGAAGGCGGCGGCTGCATCAGGCTGACCGTTGAACCGGCGGACAAGGAGATTTTCATCCGGGTTCGCGACAATGGCCGTGGCATCGATCCCTCGGCGCTGCCCGGCCTGTTTCAATTGTTCTATCAGGTGGACCGTACCATAGACCGCGCGGAAGGCGGTTTGGGCATTGGTCTTGCGCTAGTCAAAAGCCTGGTGGAGATGCATGGCGGCGACGTATGGGCTCAAAGCGAGGGCCGCGGCAAAGGCAGTGAATTCGTCATCCGTCTTCCTTGCTTGCCGTCATCACCGGCCGTTCCGGTTCCTCATCCAACAGAACCGAAGTCGGCTAAAAGCCCGCTCCGCATCCTCGTAGTCGACGATAACCGCGATGCCGCCCAGAGTCTATCCCTGTTGCTGACCAGCGAAGGGCACACCGTATGGTTGGCCTACGACGGTCACTCGGCCTTGGATGTTGCACTGGCAGAACGGTCGCAGGTCGTGCTGCTTGACATCGGCCTGCCCGGCATGGATGGCTATGCGGTTGCGCGGGCGCTGAGGCAGCATCCCGCGATGAAAATGGCTCAGCTAATCGCCGTGAGCGGTTACGGGCAACGGGGGGATCGTGAACAGGCGAAAACAGCCGGATTCAACGGTTATCTGGTTAAGCCGGTTAATTTTGACGAGCTACAATGCCTCCTGACTCCGGCCACTATTTCCCTGCAAGACACCCGGCTAAACCCGGCTTCTTCCATCAGTGAAAACTATACCGAGTTTCGCTAGTTCCCAAGCTCAAGCTCTCGTCGTTATACACAACGCTGTTCAAGAGCCGTCATGCCGGCCTGGTAGCGGACAGCCGACGTAGGGCGTGCCGTGCGCGCCTTCTAACGCGCATGAAATCAGTTGAGCGGCTTGAGCTGTTCAACGTCCACTGGGCAAAAGTTAAATCCTGCCGGCTCCTGAGATCCCCAAGGCGCGCACGGCACGCCCTACGCGAAGGCCTTCCACGCTTGCTAAGATGACGACGTCTCGCGGACACTTGTGTATAACGACGAGAGCTCAAGCTTAGGAATTCAGTTACGGAAGCTCCAGCTTCCCGTCTCGCGAAGCTGGAGCTTCGCATTCTGGGTTCCCAATCTGGAGATTGGGAACCAGCACACACCAGCACCACATTGCTCCATGCGTTGCTCTACCTCCTACATCCTTGTAGTCGTTCATGTCTTCGTGGTAAAAGTAGACTACTAACAACGCATCGTAATTTATTCGCCACCTTTGGAGTCGCCGCTATTGGACAATTTCCAGGAACCTCACCCGGTCATCGGCACCATCGTTGAAGTGCATGGCCCGGTGGTGATTATCGACTGCACCCAGCTGCCGCCTTTGCGCCAAGCTTTGTGTCACCCACTTTGACCATGCCGCCTATCTGTTCGAGGTACACCAGCATCTTGATGAGCGGCATATCCGGGCGATTACCCTGCACGGCACGGCCGGATTAAGCCGGGGCATGAGCGTATTCGATACCGGCGCGCCTTTGCATGTCCCTGTTTCCGAGCAATGTTTGGGCCGGTTGCTGAATATATTCGGCGAACCGCTGGATGGACTGTCGCCTTTGCCTGAAACCGAATTCCGCAATATTCACGCTAAACCGCTGCCGTTATCCGAAGCCATCGGCATCAGCGGCATTTTGGAAACCGGCATTAAAGTCATCGATTTATTGTGCCCTTTCGTAAAAGGCGGCAAAACCGGCTTATTCGGCGGCGCAGGTGTCGGCAAGACGGTGCTGGTCATGGAATTCATCCATGCCGTTTCCGCGATCCACAAAGGCGTTTCGGTGTTTGGCGGCGTCGGCGAACGCATCCGCGAAGCCCACGAATTATGGCGGGAAATGCAACAGGCGGGCGTCATGGACGACACCCTGATGGTGTTCGGGCAAATGGATGAATCGCCCGGCGTGCGTTTTCGCGTCGCCCTGTCGGCCCTGACCTATGCCGAATACCTGCGCGACACGCTGCATAAAGAAGTGCTGTTTGTGGTCGACAATGTGTTCCGCTTTGTCCAGGCCGGCAGCGAAATCTCCAGCCTGCTGGGCCGCATGCCCGCTACCGTCGGTTACCAGCCGACCTTGACCACCGAAGTCGCCGAGTTGCAGGACCGCATCCTTTCCACCCGGCAGGGCGCCATCACCTCGGTGCAGGCGGTCTACGTGCCGGCCGATGACATGACCGACCCTGCGGTCAGCGCCATCCTCAGCCATCTGGATACCACGGTTATCCTGTCCCGGGACCAGGCCAGCAAAGGCATTTACCCCGCCGTCGATCCGTTGCGCTCCAGCAGCAAGCTGATGGACCGGCATACCCTGGGAGATCGCCATTATGCAGTTGCCAAGGGGGTGCGCGAGCATCTGGCGCGTTATCATGAGCTGGAGGATATTATCGCGATGCTGGGCATGGAAGAATTGGGCGAGGTTGACCGCAAAATCGTCATGCGCGCCCGTAAATTGCAACGTTACCTGACCCAGCCGTTTGCGGTTTTGGCCGAACATACCAAGCAAACCGGGGTTTCAGTGCCGCTGGAGCAAACCCTGACCGATTGCGAAGCCTTTTTGGCCGGGCGCTATGATGAGCTATCCGAAGAGCAATGCTATATGCGCGGTTCGATGCAGGACAAGTCATGAAGCCATTCGTGCTAAACCTGTTCGATGCAAGCCATGAACAGCGCATTGACGGCGTCACCTCTTTTGTCGGCGAGGACGCTTCGGGCAGCTTCGGCATCCAAGCCCATCATGCACGGTTTATGACCACGCTGGTTTTCGGTCTGGCGCGTTTTCGTCTGGCGACAGAAGACTGGCAATATCTGGCGCTGCCGGGAGCGGTTGCTTATTTCAACAATAACGAATTGACGATCAGCACCCGGCATTTCCTGATCGACACCGACCTTGAACGGATCAGTACTTTATTGGACCAGCAATTGATGGCCGAGGAAGAAAATCTGCGCACAACCAGGGAAAGTCTGCACAAAATGGAACAGGCCATGCTAAAACGCATGCTGATGCTTAAACGTAAAACCAGCTGGCAATCATGAACAATCAACAACAACTCAAAAACAAGATTGAACACCAGATCAAGCGCATCAAAAAGGCGGAACATGAGCATCGACCGAATCTGCCATCAATTGGCATGCTGGGGCTGGTCATGGTATTGCCTGTTATCGGCGGCGTTTATTTAGGCCACTGGCTGGACGATATGGTAGAAGGTTACTCGACGCACTGGACGCTCAGCTTATTGTTTGCAGGGTTAGTGATGGGGATTTTTAATGTGTATTTTTTGATTAAGGATTAGGCTGAATCATGGAAAACGAACTTACTTTTGCTCTCGGCCCTGTGGCAATAGGCACTTCAGTCATCACCACTTGGGGAATCATGCTGGTGATTACGCTAATAGCCTGGCTTTCAACCCGGCGTCTGGACATGCTGCCCGGTAAGTTGCAGACTACCGTTGAAGGCATAGTCGCGACTATCGACGAGGCCATTACCGCCGTCGCACCGGAACACGGCACGGCAAATCCTGCCTTTTATTGCCTCGCTTTGGCTGTTTCTGATCATTGCCAATCTGGTCGGCTTAATACCGGGCTTGCATTCGCCGACCCGTGATCTTTCAGTGACCTCGGCATTGGCGGTACTGGTGTTTTTCTCGGTGCACTGGTTTGGCATAAAAACTCAGGGCTTGAAAAATTACCTGCACCATTACCTGAGCCCCAGCTCCGATTTTGCTGCCTTTCCACATTATCAGCGAATTTACCCGTACCCTGGCGCTGGCTATCCGTTTATTCGGCAATATGATGAGCCTGGAAATGGCGGCCATGCTGATCTTGCTGGTGGCAGGATTTCTCGCGCCGATTCCGATTTTAATGCTGCATATTATTGAAGCGCTGGTACAGGCCTATATCTTCGGCATGTTGGCGCTGATTTATGTGGCCGGCGCCATACAATCCCAACAACTTAAATCACCGGAGTAACTTATGTCTGACATTGCCTCAATCGTTCTTGGCTCCAGCATCGCCGCTATTATCGGCATCGCGCTGGGGGTGATGCTGCCCGGCCCTGGCTATGGGCAAAGCCATCGGCAGCGCATTGGAAGCCTTATCGCGGCAACCGGAATCGGAACAGTCGATTATGCGTACTTTGTTTATCGGCTTGGCCATGATCGAATCGTTGGCTATCTACTGCTTGGTTATTATTTTGATTGTGCTGTTCCGAAATCCGCTGCTTGAATATATCGTTAAATAATTCGTGACTATGAGTAATTGAACACGGATGACACGGATCAGACAGATTTAAACGGATTTTTAGAAACCAAAGTTGGTTATGCGCTTTTTAATCCGCGTTTATCAGTCTAATCCGTGTCATCCGTGTTCCATTTTTCTATGTACTGAATAATCTAAGGAAGCTTCATGGAATTCAACCTATCCACCTTTGTTTTTGAAATCATCAATTTCCTGATTCTGATCTGGATTTTGCAGCGGCTTTTTTACAAGCCCTTGCTGGAAGTGATTGCCAAGCGTAAGCAGTTTATCGACCAATCGCTTAGCGACGCCAAAAACCTGAAACAGCAGGCGGAAGAACAATGCAGCCGTTATGAAAACCGGCAAAAACTGTGGGAGCAAGAAAAACAAGCCGCTATCACCGCCCTGCACCGGCAGCTCGAAGCCGAAAGAAGAACGCACCTGGACAAGCTGAATGCCGATCTTGAACAAGAACGGCAAAAAGCCAAAGTGCTGCTGTCAAAACAGCGGCGGGAGCTGCAACAGCAGGCCGAAAAACAGGCCTTGCAAAACGGCGCCAAATTTGCCGGAATGCTGTTGCAACAGTCCGCCGGTCCTGAACTGGAAGCCCGTTTGTTTGCCCTGCTGATAGACAACCTGACGACCTTGCCGGAAGCCTGCAAGCTGTGTTTGACCACGCTGGGAACTAAAAAATCGGTGCCTGTCAAAATAACCAGCGCCTATCCATTATCCGCTGAAATGCGCCGGCAACTGGAACAAAAACTGGGGGCGTTAATCAACAGCCAAATCAATTTTCAATATCATCAGGATCAAGCGCTGATCGCCGGTCTGCGCATGGACATCGGCGCTTGGGTACTCAACGCCAACCTGCAACACGAACTGACCGGTTTTGCCGAGATTGCCAATGAGCCCGAATGATACGGCGCTTGTCGTCCGCACGCTCCAGCGTGAGAATGCAGCCGATGCCGCTCCGGCGGCACGGAACAGCCTGCTGGACAAACAAACCGAATGGCTGGCTAACTACCAGCCGGGGCTGCGTATTATCGAACAAGGCACGGTGGTTTCGATCGGCGACGGCATCAGCTGGATCAAAGGCCTGCCGTCGGCGGCTATCGAAGACATCCTGGTTTTTGCCGACGGCAGCCGGGGCATGGTCTTCGACCTTAACCGCGACCGGATCGGCGCAATTTTACTGTATGAAACCGAAGCCCTGACCGCGGGCACCACGGTTCATCTTTCCAAGCACTCGCTCAGCATACCGGTCGGCAACGATTTTTTGGGCCGGGTTATCGATCCGCTGGGGACGCCGCTGGACGGACTAGATCCGCCAGCCCCAGACAGGGCGCGAAAACATGGAAAAAGGCTCGCCCGCGATTATCGCCCGCGATTTTGTCCATAAACCGCTGTACACCGGCATAAAAATTATCGACACCCTGATTCCGATAGGCAAAGGCCAGCGGCAATTGATCGTCGGCGATGAAGGCCTGGGCAGAACGTCAATCGCCATCGACACCGTTATTAATCAAAAAGACAAAAATGTATTGTGCATCTACGTGCTGATCGGCCAGAAACGCTCTGCCGTGGTCAGCACCATGGAAACCCTGAAAAATCATGGCGCGCTGGACTACACCGTGTGCGTGGTCGCCGAAGCCAGCGCCCTGCCCGGCTTGCAATATATCGCCCCGTTTGCCGGTTGTGCGCTGGCCGAATACTGGATGGCGCAAGGCCGGGATACGCTGATCATTTACGATGACTTGTCTACCCACGCCCGAACTTACCGGGAACTGTCTTTGTTGCTGCGCAGGCCGCCCGGGACGCGAAGCCTATCCGGGCGACATTTTCTTCGTCCATTCCCGTCTGCTGGAACGCTCGACCTGCCTGAATGCCGAAAACGGCGGCGGCAGCATGACCGCCTTGCCGATCATCGAAACCAAGCAGGGGGAAATTGCCGCCTACATTCCGACCAACCTGATCTCCATTACCGACGGGCAAATCTATCTGGATAACGACCTGTTCGTGTCGGGATTTCGCCCGGCCATCGACATCACCCGCTCGGTATCGCGGATAGGCGGCAAGGCCCAGGACATGAGCATCCGCGATCAGGCCGGGCAAATGAAGCTGGATTACCTGCAATTTCTGGAGCTGGAAACCTTCACCCGTTTCGGCCAGCGCCTGGAAGCCTCAATGGAAGCGCGGATCAAACGCGGGCGGCTGCTGCGGGAAATTTTGAAACAGGATCGGCTGGTTCCGCACAGCAACCTTTTTCAACTGGCCTGGCTGACTGCTTTAATTCCGGGCTGTTTAACCAGGCGGTTCCTGAAGACATTGCACGAGATTCTGGTTAGCATTGAGCAGGGCATTAAAACCACCACACTGACGTTGGAAAGCAGCCCTGAGCAGTGGCAACAAGCGCTCAGCGAGTGGCTTAAACCGTCATGAGCCTAAGCCGCGAACTGCAACTGCATATCACCCAGCTGAAGGAGATACGCAGCATTTTAAATTCGATGAAAAACCTGGCTTTCATGGAAATTCATAAACTGCAGCGCTTTAAAACCATGCAAGGTCAGGCCGTGGCTAATATTGAACGCGCGGCGCTGGATTTCCTGGATTTTTATCCCGGCTTGGCAGGCCAATGACGACAACGCCGCGCAACTCTGTATTTTGCTGGGAGCGGAACGCGGTTTTTGCGGCGATTTTAACGAAAGCCTGATTAATGCCATCGCAGAACAAAGCTTATACCGGCGTTATTGCGATCGGCAGCCGACTTTGCAACCGGCAGGAGGATATTGCCACCGAAGTCGTCGCGACACTCGAAGGCGCCAATGTCGCCGAAGAAGTGCCCGCAATCATTAACCGCCTGATTGACACCATCAGCGCATTACACGGCAAAGCCGCCTCCACATTACAGTTGACCGTTGTTTATCACGATGACGCAGCCAATCAAATCAGCCAACGGCAAGTGCTTCCCCCCTTTCCTCAGCAGAATGAGCAAACCGTTCATTATCGGCAACCCGCCGGTACTCAACCTGGAACCCGGCGATTTTTTTGCCGACTTGGTCGATCATTATTTATTTGCCGTGCTGCATGAAATTTTTTATATCTCGCTGATGGCCGAAAACCAACGCCGCCAGCAACATCTGGAAGGCGCGGTAAATCATCTGGACGATGAAACCGTAAAGCTGCAACGAAAATCCCAGATTTATCGCCAGGAAGAAATTACCGAAGAGATTGAAGTCATATTGTTGAATGCGGAAAATTTGTAGGATGTGCTGGATGCCGTGAAGCGTATCAACATCAACTTAGATGAATAAAGGCTGATTAAAAGTGCAGTTTTTTAGAAGATTATTCCCTGTCCCCATTCTTTGAGTGCATAGGTATTTAAACAACTCGTCATCCCGGCAAGGATTTGCGGCATCCACGACGGCAAGGATGCAGGAGCAGTTGCCGAGTAGCCATGGATGGCAATACAGGGAGGTGCGCAAGTTTGATTAATCGTTTTTTTGTTGCACAAGACTAACTTTCGAGCTGTTTTTTACATGTAATAGTTCAGACTTAATCACATCCCTGTGTTCTGGATCCCGGCAATCCCTGCCGGGATGACGATGATACAATTTGCGCAACATCTAATCTATTGAGCAATCGTTTGCCTTGAGCTTAGACCCGCACTTTTAATCACACTCGGATAAAGGCGCTAGCCAAAACCCGATCTCACATAAACGCCCATAAAAAAACATTGTCATCCGAGGGAAATAAACCGATAATGGTTTCGTATCGCTATCTTTTTTCAGTCAACTTTATTTTTCCCTGAGCGTGCAACAATGAACATGAAAAGCATATTAACTTACCTGGCCGTATTAACCTTGTCGTTTAATGTTTTCGCTGTTGAAGTTCAGGAAGAACCGAAGATTATTACGGCAGACACAATGTCTTCAGTCGTAAAAGTAGCGCTGAATCAGGAAAATTCACCGGCTACTCCATTGACTGCCCATATCGTTAACAGCCAAACGATTCCTCAGGCTTCAGCCGAGCAACCCAGTGAATTTATAACTGCACTCAGTGTGTATTTACTCATCATCATTGTTTATTCAATTTACGGTTTTAGAGCTAACGCCAAAAATATAGAGCACTGAATATTCTCACACGTAGTTGATACAACCTAGATTAGCCATAGGGGTTCACCTTCATCGCTTGCATGCGATGAAGGTTTTTTTTATGCCCCGCAATTTCATCGCTCCCGCACTCCGGCGTATGAACGATAATCGCCCTATATCAATGCAGCACCTTTAGCTACATCAACAAGGTTCTTGTTTTAGCTTCACGCTCCTGTTCGCGCGGGGCGACCTTGGCCAGTTCAGCCATCTCCTCGGCCAAAAGATCCAGCATGTCGTCTGCCGACACTATTCCCGCAAGCCCGCCATCCTGATTAACCACCGGAATGCGGCGAACTCCCTTGGCCCGCATCAACCGTATCGTTTCAAATACACCTTCTTTTTCCGGTACGCTGACCAATTGCGGGCTCATGATGTCGCCCACGCTAAACTTATTGAAATCCAGTGATTGGGCAATAACCTCGATAACCATATCGCGGTCGGTAACTATGCCGACCGGCACCCGCTTTCCGTCAACCTCATCGACCACCACCAGATCGCCGACATGGTGCTCGCGCATCAGTTGCGCCGCTTCCGGTAGACTCATTTCTCTGGTCGCGAACACCACTTCGCGATTGCAAAATTCACCAATAGCCATCGTCGTATCCTCCGCTTAAGTTAGGATATACCCAACGCACATCAAAATTCGGCACCTTTGTCCCCTCTCCTGCTGGAGAGGGTTGGGGAAATGAGATATAAGAAACCGAATGATGTACGAACACTATAAAGTACTGCGCTGCAAAATTAGCATAGAAGCCAACCGCCGCATAGAACATTCGGCTACAGCGCAAAGGATTTTCGATTTGCTTTTGATACTAACCATATTCTCGTCTACTTCCCCGACTGCTTTGCTCGGGAAACCCGCCACCGATAAACAAGCGCCCCGTATATCGCAGCATTAATCAGGATCACAAAACCCGCCAGCCAAAATTGAATGTCTCTCGTAAGTCCGGCGGGATAAATCGCAGGGAGAAGATAATGCTCGATAAAGCTCCCCGAATAACCGGCATCCCCGGCAATCTGGCGGAACTCAATTTCAAGCGCCGTCAGCGGACACAGCCCGCCGGTCAGTTCAATGAATGCGCCCCAGCAGGCGGCCGGAAGGTGGACAAGCATAATCCAGGGGGAACGTAACGCGAAGAGCCCACCGAAAACGACAAAGCCGATAAACAGGAGGTGGAGAATAAGAACGGAATCGGCTAAGAGTCGATAGATCATTTGATTGGCTAGCTCCCGAGCTCAAAGTTACATCTTTATACACAAATTATGCGGGATTGCTTACTGGAATGATTTAAATCCTTGTAGATACCTTTTAGCTATACATTATAGAGGTTCTAAGGTACGCAACGTACCCTACATGACTAGACACAGAATACAGATTCAAGATTCAATGTACCTAATAGCGAAAGCCCCTGGAATCACGGGCGATCCGCGTAGTTCCGAGGGCTTTCTTTTTAGTGTATGATTTTCGCGCTCAAGATAACGCTGACGAAAACCATATTTTCTTAGCAGTTCGGTTTATCAACCAGTTGACCGTTGCAATTGGTAACAGGGTGTTGGAAACCGCTAAAACTGGTGCTGGAAGGCACCCAACTACCATCAACTTTCTGGCAAGTCGCGGACAGCGTGTTGTTTGCCACGGACGAATTTTTGCAAGTTCTGGCAAAAGAACCAGTAGCGCCTGTGCAGACCAAGTTACCATCGACGTTACTAATAATTCCCACGCAGGAAGTTGCGAATGGCAGTTCGGTATTATTCTGCGATCCATCGAAGCGTGTGCAACTTGCACTCAATGTTTCCCCATTAAGAGCGATATTGCTACAAGTTTGCTGATACGATCCAGCTGGATTGGCTGCATAAGCCGATAATTGCAACGCAAATGCGCAAAAAATCAGAAACGCTGCTGAAATGATACTTTTACTCATGGTTGATACCTTTTTATTTTAGTTAAAATTAAAGAGTACAGAAACAACATACCCCTGATATATCAGAATGAGCAGATGGAGACCTTAGTCATTAACTGCGCACCCTACCCTAAGACCAACGTCCATACTAGGCGGACTTCGGTTAGCGGTTTTGTGTGTCAGGCATAAAGCGCCACTTACATGAACACGCCTAACATAATGACTAATATCGACATCAAAATTTGACTTTGCATTAGCCTATTTTGGTAACGGTTTTATTGTGGCGCAAAAAACTGCTGATGTATGCAAGCTCAAGCTGAACTGTTTGCAAGTCTAGGCTGAAATATTTGCAAGCCTAGGCTGAAACATTTGCAAGCCTAATGTGTAAAAGGAAAATAGTTGATTTTTCGATAGGCTTTAGTTTCGTTTCGTAAGAAATGCTGGTCACGGATATAGGAAACAAAAATCACTCAGCCCGCAAAGCCTCCAACGGCTCCAACCGCGCGGCTTTCATAGCCGGAGCTACTCCGGCAGCTATGCCGATCAGCAATGAGACGATAAAGGCCGCGACGATATAGGCCCAGGCCAGTTCCACCGGCAAGGCGGGCAGCGCGGCATCAAGAATTTTGACTATGGTTATGCCCAGCAATACGCCGCACAGTCCGCCGGCGGCGCTTAGCGCCAGGGCCTCGCACAGGAACAGCTGGAAAATGGTTCTGCGTTCTGCGCCTACCGCCCGCAGCAGGCCGATTTCTGAAATCCGTTCGGAAACGGCGATGGTCATGATGGTCAATATGCCGACCGAACCGACCAGCAAGGAAATACTGCCCAATGCCGCTACCGCCAGAGTCAGGATATTCAGGATGGAATCCATGCTTTTTGAGCATCTGGTTCTGGGTGACGAGGGTGAAGTCTTCCCTGCCGTGCCGGGCAATCAGGTTTCGCTTGATCGCTTTTTCTACTTCGGCAATCGCGGCATTGCTTTTATAGAGCAGGTGGATTTCCATCAGGCTTTCCCGGTCGAACAGCTCCAGCGCCTTGGCGGCCGGGATGTAAATGGTGTCGTCCATGTCGAAGCCGATCATCTGGCCTTTTTTTTCCATCACGCCGATGACCCGGTAACGGTCGCTGCCGATCCTGATACGCTGACCTAGCGGGCTGGCCGTGCCGAACAGTTCGGTCGCCAGTTTATTGCCCAGCACCGCAAAGGCGCGCGGATTGCTTTCTTCTTCCGGCAAAAAACGCCCGCTGACGACCTTGATTTTCCATATCTCCGGCACGGCTGAACCGACCCCCAGCACATTGGTGCGCCGCTGTTTTTCCCCTGCTTCAATACGCGCATTGCCTTGCACCATCGGGGATGCGGCAATGATGTTTTCCACTTTGCTTAAGCTGACCGCATCGGCTATGACCAGCGGCCTGACCGTGCTGATCGATGCGCCCGACACGCCGAAGGTGGTGGTTTTGCCGGGATGAACGCCGATCAGGTTGGTGCCGAACTGGGTGAATTCGGCCAGCACAAAGGTATGAATGCCGCGGCCTATCGAGGTTAACACGACCACCGCCGCGATGCCGATAATCAGCCCCAACGCGGTCAGCGCCGAACGCAGTTTGTGGCTGATAACCGTCCGGTATGACAATGAGATTAGGTCGGCGTAGCGCATATTTTACCGCTTCGCCAATGCGGCAACGGGATCGAGATTGGCCGCTTTTCTGGCCGGCAGTACGCCGAACAACAGCCCGGTAAACAACGACACCATCAATGCGGCAAGCAATGCCCAGCCCGGCAGTTGCATCGGAAAATCCGGATACACAGCCTGCAAAACGCCAAGGGTTACGTAACCCAACATCACGCCCAGCACGGCGCCAGCCAGCGACAACATGGCCGCTTCGCTCAAAAACAGCCACAGCAGCTGACGTTTGGTCGCGCCCAATGCTTTCAGCAAGCCGATCTCGGAAGTGCGTTGCGTGACGCTGACCAGCATCACATTCATCACCAACACGCCGGCCACCGCCAGACTGATCCCGGCGATGCTGGCGACGGTCAGGGTCAACGCGGTCAATATCTTGTCGAAGGTGCTGACCACGCTGTCCTGGGTAATCAGCGTCACATCGTCCTCGCCTTCATGGCGTGCCTTAATGATGTCTTGATTTCATCGACCGCCTTGTACATGTCCGGCTTGGATTTGGCTTCAACCAACACCCGAAATAGCGAATGGGTATCGAACAACGCCTGAGCCGAAGCCACCGGGATGATCACGATTTCGTCAAAATCGATGCCGACCGATTGCCCTTCCGACGCCAGCACGCCGATCACCCGGAAGCGCCGGTCATTGATGCGCAACCATTGCCCCAGCGCCGGTTGATTGGCAAACAGTTCATTGCGTATGGTTTGGCCGATCACGCAAACCGACTCGGCTTTATCGATCTCGGTTTGCGGCAGGAAACTGCCCTGCGCCACGGTCAAACGGCGCACCCGTCTTAATGCATACGTCGAGCCTAAGATATTGGTTTCCCGCTCCAGACCCAGCGATGAAACCGGCGCGGAACCGATGGTCAGCGGCGCGATGGCGGCAATATGACGGCTGCGCAATAAGGCCTCGGCATCGTCCAGCGTCAAGTCCCTCGGCGTTTCGCCAAACAGCGGCGGCTGTCCGCCGGTGGTTTCGGTGCGTCCCGGCAGCACGATGACCAGGTTGGTGCCCAAGGCTTCAAACTCGTTAACCACATAACGGCGGGCGCTTTCGCCCAAGGCCGTCAGCACCGAAACCGACGCGATACCGATGCTCATTGCCAGGATAATCAGCCCCGCGCGTAAACGCTGGGTGCTGATTGCGGCTAAAGATTGGGTTAATGTGTCTTTGATGAGCATAGTTTCCTGACTTGGCATAATTACTCAGCAAATGCTGATTTTATATAATGGAACACGGATGACACGGATTTGGCTGATTAACGCGGATAAAAGAAAATTATGTTCATTGTTAAGTGTGAAAGTTGGATTGCAGGCTTTGCCTGCCAGTGCAATGAATTGTCTTTAATGCTTAACGATGAATCAGCCTAAAAGAAAATCCGTTTAAATCCGTCCCATCGGTGTCATCCGTGTTCCATTCATCTAACTACTGAATCCGATACGGCTTACCCTATCTGCCCATCGACAATGCGGATTTTCCGCCGCGCCCGGTCGCCCACATTTTGGTCATGGGTAATAATCATCAGCGTTACGCCCTGCTGATTTAGCCCTTCCAGCAACTCGATAATTTCCTTGCCGGATTTGCTGTCGAGATTGCCGGTCGGCTCGTCCGCCAATAAAATCTCCGGACGCATGATCATGGCTCTGGCAATGGCAACGCGCTGCAGTTGTCCGCCGGAAAGCTGATCCGGCCTGTGGTCGGCTCGGTCTTGCAGACTGACCGACGCCAGCGCCTCCTGCACTCGTTGTTTGCGCTCCTTAACGGCTACGCCCGCCAGTATCATCGGCATTTCAATGTTTTCAGCCGCCGACAAACGCGGGATCAAATGAAAAAACTGGAACACAAAACCGATGTTTTCGCGGCGGACTTTGGCGAGTTCGTCATCGTCTAAGCTGCGTAACCGGCTGGTTGTTTAGCAGATATCGGCCTGAGCTGGGCTGATCAAGCAGGGCTATCACATTTAACAAAGTCGATTTGCCGGAACCTGACGGCCCCATCACCGACACATATTCGCCTTTTTCGATGGTGACGTTGATGTCATTCAAGGCATGGACGGTTTGCTCGCCGACCTGGAAATAACGGTGGATATGTTCCAGCCGGATCATTTTTGTCACGCGGGCATAAGCGCCAGCAACCACGCCATCCTGGCCTACCGACAACACGACTTTATCGCCGACATTCAGGCCTGACAGCACTTCCACGGTGTTCCAGTTGACCAGGCCCGGTTTAAAGCTGCGCTCTTCCAGCAAACCGTCAGCCCTGCATCACCAAGACCCGGTTATTTTCCAATACCGCTTCGGCAGGCACTCTGAGCGCCTTGGGCTTGCTGGTCAACAAGACTTCAATATCGGCGCTATAGCCGGGCAGCAAATCCTTAAGGTCTTTCGGATCGGTTAATTTAACTTCGACTTCAACGGTGCGCGCCTGCTTTTCTTTTTCCAGCACATAGGGTGCGATGCGGCTTACCGTGCCGGAACAGCGTTTTTCAGGAAAAGCATCCAGCGACACACAGGCGCTCATGCCGGTTTTGATCTGCGGCGCATCCACTTCATCAATCGGCGCGGACACATACAAACAGCTGACATCCAGCAAATCGATGGCAGGCAAAGTCGGAATACCGGGCGGCGACGGCGTGATAAATTCCCCGAGTTCGGCATTGATTTCAGCCACGGTGCCGTCGAAAGGCGCGAGAACCAAGGTGCGTTCGACAGCGGCCTGGACTGCATCGCGGTTGGCCTGGCTGACTGCGATGGCCTCAAGAGCGGCAGTTGCAGGATGCCCGCTGGGCGCGTGCACCGGTCGCTTTAGTATCGACCTGTTCTTCGGAAACAATATGATCGAATTTTTGCAAGCGCAACAAACGGTCGGCCTCGCGTTCAGCGCCTGCGCCAAGCTGGCAGGTTTGTTCGGCCGATGCCCGGTTAGCCCTGATTTGAGCATCCTGCAATTTGACCTGCGCTTTCAGGTCTTTATTCCATATCTCCATCAGCAACTGATTTTGCTTGACGCTGTCGCCTTCCTTGACATGCAACTCGGCAACCTGCCCGCCAGTTGCAGGCGCAAGGTAGGCACGCCGACAGGCTTTAACCGTACCGACGCGGGTATTGGACACCGTCGCCCTCACCTCGCCTTGCTCAAGGGTGACGACTTCGACATCAACAAATTTCGGCTGTTTAGTAAAAAAATAAACGGCAATAACCAGTGCAAGGCCGATGATGATAATGAGTGGTTTTTTGCCTAGTGGAATCATATAAATAGCCAAAAGTCGTTTATGTTGAAACGCAGGCATCAGGGTACTGATTTACTGGATGTTAAGCAATGGCTAAGGAATTTTTACTATGAAGGCGCGAAGATTTTAAGAACAAAATGCCTACTGATAACATTCAACCTTCAGTCAAATTATCAGCATTTCACGTATCCATCATTACCGCAACGGGGAAGAGTATCTATCATTCCACAATGACCTAAAAATGTAGGCTTCAATTACTTCGCGCCCTTCGTGTCTTCGTGGTAAAAAATAATCGGATATACAGGATGTACTTTGTTGCCGAAAATCATCTCAAAACCTGTATCAGCCGACAATCACCAGCCAGTCGGTCAGATAGGTCATTTTTACCGACAGGTTTTTTCCCAGGACTTTCAGCATGTCGTCCGACTCGCGCAAATTGATCCGGCCATTGATTTTGAGTTCGCGCAGGGCATTGTCCTTGTAAACCACCAAGCCGGCTCTGTAGCGGCGGAGCTGATTAATGACGCTTTCCAGAGGGGTATTTTCAAACACCAGAAACCCGTTCACCCAGGAAGTTGTCAGCTCCGAATCCAGTAACCGCGTTTCGCCTAATCCTGCTGTATCAACCGATACCGCCTCGCGATCATGCAGAATCAGCGGCTGTTTTAAAGTTCGCCGGTCGGTCACTTCAACGCGGCCGGACACGACTTTAACCTCGTCGTTCTCGCTCTTTTCATGCACGAAAAAACGGGTTCCCAATACGCGGGTTGTCGAATGGCTGGCCTGGACAATAAACGGCCGGTTGGGATCAGGCTGAACCTCGAAGTAGACTTCGCCTTTCAATAATTCGACCCTGCGTTGCGGGCCATCCATATTGACTGCGATAGAACTGTCGGTGTTAAGCATCGCGGTAGATCCGTCATCGAAATAGACGGTTTTGCGCTCGCCCACTCCGGTCGAATAATCGCCGTGCATCAATATCGCCAGTTCGCCATGGAACAGCCAAGTCAAGACCAGACAGGCCGCCATCGCCAACGGCAGTGTGAATTTGGCAGCAGTTGTTTTTTTCCGCGGTGCTATGCGGTGTTTTTGGGCTGTTTCACCAAGGGCTTGCAGCAGATCGGCATCGCCCCACAGCTTGCTGATTTCATTAAAGGTTTCTCGATGCGCGTCGGCCTGGTTCAGCCATCGCAGAAATGACGTTTTTTCCTCGCTGGTGACATCGTCGGCCCGTAACCGTACAAACCAGGCCACCGCTTGCTCGTCAAGATCGTCATTAAGCTCGGATTCCAAACTGTTCGACTCGTTTTTCTGTTTCATAGGTAATAACTACTCCAGTTTCTGCATAGAAAGCTCTCCGTAGCCCGGAAACGCAACCGGCATCTTGCGAAGAGTTACGTTTCATATTGTTCATTCTACCTAAAACCCTTTGTTTATCATATTTCGTCTGGACTTTATGCGTCCTAAGGCTGCAACAACTGCGTGTATTCAGGCTTTCCGCCCGTCAATGGCATGGGCAGCCCCTTTAACCAATAGTTCTGCTGATCCCGGTAATAAGGCGATAACGGCTGACCCGACTGGCCGCCGGGCATATGTAAAATAGCGTCGTCAAAATGGCCCGGCGAAACCACCAGCCGTTCGCTGGCTCCGAAACCCGGCCCCGCCGCGCGAACGCAAAAAGCGCAACCCGGCAAGGGCATCGCCCGGCATATCGAGCAAATCGCTCAGTATCGGCATCGCCTTGGAAAACGGATGCGCTTGCTTGACCTTATTTATCTTGCCCCAGTTCAATTCCATTAACTGCCACATCCGGCTGCCGGGCTTGTACCTGCTGAATGCTATGTTTCAACTGCCCCAGAATAAAGTCGTCCCAATTTCGGTAATGCTGCCGCATCAGGCAGTGTCTGCGGGGGCTTTTCGTTCAGCAGGGCTTGCAACGGCGTATCGATATAAGTCCAGGCATAGCTAAAGTTTTTATCAATCTCCCGGCTGGCCGCTAAAAACGGCGTAAATACCGACTCGATCAATTGCCTGCGAAACTCGACCAGCAACGCAAAACCCAGGCTGCCGACATCGGCCCGGCCGTCCCAGGCCAGCAGATAGTCGCGCGCCTCGGCCAAATCCGGCTGCGCTCGCAATCACTTCGGCTGGTCAGGCTATTCAAGGCCAACTGCTGATAGAAGGCATAAAACTCGCTTTCGGTATCCAGTTGCAGATCGAACATGGCCCATTCGCCAATCTTGGGCATTTGCCTAAGTTGCTGGGTAATCCTATAGGCGCGGTAACCGTTGCCGAACTGGTGGCCGATCACATACGGATAATTTTTGCCCAGACGGCGGTCGTTGGCCGACACCAAAATGCCCTCGGGCGGATCGATGACCCGCGGCAAATTCTCGGGTTCGACATAGCCGTTCCAGCCCACGCTGCCGTCCGCCCAGGAGCGGCTGACCAAGCCGTCATTGCCGAAGCGCTTGGGGATTTTGCCCATCAGACGTCCAGGCGATGCTGCCTTTATCGTCGGCCAGCAACACATTCAGCTGCGGGCCGCCGCTGCTGTTGACGATGTTTATCGCCTGCTCCAGGGTTTCGCCTTGCTCCAAATCGAACAAATTGAGGTTGATGGCATCGGCATCCAGCGCCGCCCAATGAATCGCCACCGGCTGATCCAGCAACGGCTGGTTGGCAGACCGGCCCCCAGCGCGTCTGCTTGACCACGATCTGTTTGGCCTCGCCGCCTTTGACGAGGATGGTTTCCGGATACTCATCAAAGCGCTGCCATTGATCGCCTACCCGGTATTGATCGGGGTTAGTCAGGATTGATCTCGAGCCGGACCAAATCCAGGAAATCGCCGGTCAGATTGGTTGCTCCCCAGGCGATATGCCGGTTGCTGCCGGCAATTAACAACGGCGTACCGGGCAAGGTCACGCCTGCGGCATGTGTATCGCCGTAATTCAGCTCGACGCGATACCAGATATTGGGCACCGATAGACCCAAATGCATGTCGTTAGCCAGAATCGCCCGCCCGTCCCAGGTAAGCTTGCCGCTGACCGCCCAGGCATTGGAACCGACCATTAAATCGGATTGCTGTACGGCCTGCGCCAATGCGGTTTTATCCGCCGGTTGATGGACTAATGCGCGTTGCCAAAGCCTCGACAGGAATCGCTTGCGCCGGGCGTAGCGATTCGGCCTGTTTTTGCAGCTGTTCGGTGTAAGGATCGGTATCCGGCGTCAGAAAACGCACTGCGGCGTCCGGCAAGGTTTTTTCCATCACGCTCAGCATGCGCTCGCTACGTTCCTCCCCGACGGTCAAGGTTTCGCACATGCCTAATACCACCATCAGACTGTCCTCAGGAGTCCAGGACTCCGGCTGATAACCCAATACGGTAAACTCGAAAGGCAGTTTGCCGGATTCCGCCATATAGCTGTTGACGCCGTCGGCATAGCTTTGCAGATAATGCAGATGAAGCGGCGGCAGTTTTGCCAGTATCGTCTTTGCCTCCCGATGAAAACCGTAGGTACGGGCCTTGATGTCGCTGTCCAGCGCCATGTCGCCGAAGATTTCCGCCAAGCGCCCGGCGTTTTTGCGCCGCATCAGCTCCATCTGAAACAGGCGGTCGCGGGCGGTGACATAGCCCAGCGCCCGAACCGCATCGACCCGATTAGCGGCGTCGATGACCGGAATGCCATGCGCATCGGTGTGGACGCGAACCTCCGCCGTGAGCCGGTCCAGCTTTACCGTACCGTCAAGTTGCGGCAGGGCTTTAGCCAAAACCCAAAAACCGCCGCCGACAGCTATCGCCGCCAAAATCGCCAGCCCTAAGCCGCTGTATAAGATGTATTTTCGAATATTCGCCATTGCCAACCAATGCTATGAAATGCGGTTAAAAAGCTTAAAAGATTATCACCACGAAGACACGAAGGACACGAAGTTTTACTTTGTGTCCTTCGTGTCTTCGTGGTTATACTTTAATTTGATACATGCAATCAAACGGGCAGATCGTCTGTATTTTTATTCGTCCTTACCATTGCCGCTACCGGCTTTTCCATGGCGACAATCCGGCCTTCTTCCAGCTTAATGCAGCGATCCGCCAAATAGAAATAGCGGTCGTCATGACTGATGATCATCACTGTTTTGCCTCGGGCTTTCAAGGCAGGCAGCAGTTCCGTATAGAATAAATGTTTGAATTCAGGATCCTGGTCTGCCGCCCACTCGTCGAAGACGTAAAAAGGCCGGTCTTCCAGATAAGCGACCAATAGCGCCAAGCGTTTACGCTGGCCTTGCGACAAGTCCACCGAGGAAAACCGGCCATTATCAACCCGCACTTTATGATGTAAGTGCAGGCGCCTGCAAATAATCGTCGATAAGTGCGTAGCTATTCCCGTTATCGACCCCATACAACTCGTCGAACAAATAAAAATCCGAAAAAATCACCGAGAAATTTTGCAGATAATCATCCCGGTTAACGTCGTCAACGGCCTCGCCGTTCCAGCGAATAAGTCCCTGCTCCGGCAGGTATAGCCCGAGCAGCAGCATTGCCAATGTCGTTTTTCCGCTACCGTTGCCGCCGACTAAAAACACGAGCTCTCCAGGCTTAAAGTCCAGGTCGATAGGCCCCAAGGTGAAATTGCGATTTTCCTTTTCCCGATGAAAACTGTGCATCACGCCTTGTAGCGACAGAGCGGAAAAGCTTGAGCAAGCTTTGACTTTCTCCGGCACATCGGGCTGCTCTACCTGTCTTTTGAGCTGATCGCCGAGTTGCCGTATTTTTTGTAGCGACACATTAGCACCGCTAAACACCGGCAAACTGTTGGTGAGTATAGTCAACGGCGACATCATAAACAAAAACACCAGCGCATAGCCGCCGATCACCTTCTGATCAACAACCTGCCAAACCGGAAAAACATAGAGGATCACGCCGATAACAAGGTAATACAATAGCTGCGCCCACTGATTGACCAGCGAATAAGCCACCGCCCCTCGAAAAGAATACCTACGATAGGCTTCGGCGCTGGCAGCGAGCGACTGCGCCATAAACGCATCGCTACGCTGCCGATGTAATTTCAACTCACGGACGCCTTCCGTCAACGCCCGAAAATCGCTACTCAGTACATCATATTCCTCCCGCGCCTTAAGCACGGCTTTTTTCGGCCACTCTCGGAACAGGCTGAAGCTCAACACCCCGAATACAATCACCCCAGCCAAAACCAGGGCTAAGTACCAGGACAGCCAGCTTAAATAGGCCATACAACCCGCCACGATCGCAAAATTAATGCAGACTACCGGCAATATTTGGCTGGCATTGGCAATCGCCGTAATGTCCTCAGTCAAATTAGCCAATAACGCCGACTTGCCGTGCTTTTGTAGATAAGGATAAGGAGCAGCCAGAATTAAGCGGCTGATGCGGATGCGAAGATCGCAAACAACTTTGGCGCTGAGCCGTTTGAGCAGATAATGGGCTATAAAACCGCTGGACAACACAGCCATAGACAATCCGCCAAACAGCCACGGCAACAGCGTGGCATCCAATGTATTCGACAACGTCGAATTAATCAGCGCCACCAGAGCTGCGCTGCCTAAGCCACTACAGATACCGGCAAACAATACGCCAACAACCGTTAGCCAGGAAGAGCGGCACAAAAAAACTAACATAAAACATTTCCTTTAAGCTCGTGTATACACAATTCAATGCGTTAGAACCAATTCTTTGCAGCGCATCAGGCCTCAAAGCCAAAGTGAATCTAGTAATAGGACGCCTTATAGCCCTTTTAGCCTCATCCGTTCCGCTAAAAAAACGCTCACGATCACCGGCTTGACGACAAAATCCATTGATCCAGGACACTTAATGTGCATAACAAAAAACCACATCCACCTATGATTGTGCCTTTAAAAAACTATGTTATTTAACGCATTTTAGTGCGCCATATGCCGACTTCCTCTAACTCATAGCCGATAACCAATTGAAATAAATAAACTAATAAATTGGCATACTAACTGCTTAAAACATAACCGGAGCTATGCACCCAACCTGATTCAAAACAACAGACGTATCGATACGCTGCGGCGACATCCGGCAACTCAACTTGCCGTGCAGACTCGGTATATTACAAATCAACACCTATGTGCCGATAGCCGCGACCGAACCCAGCAAAAACCATGGAATCATCTATGCAAAATCCAGCCAAGCAAATCACTAACGCTGTTAGATCGCAAAAATCGAATACCGGCCTTATCCCGACGCCGTCAGCGTAACCGCAAGATAAACATTCCTAACAACAAAGAGGGATTTGAACTTGAACGTAGAAACCATTTATTTAAGCCACCAGTCGGAATTGCAGTTTCATTTGACTCGACTTGTCAACTGCCCGGATATAGCCGCCGACCTTGTTCAAGAAAGCTTCATTATTTTTTTCCGCGAAGCGCAAAAGCAAACTATCGACCATCCGCGCGGCTTTCTGTTCAGGGTTGCCAAAAACCTCGCTTACGACCACATCAAACATCGAAAAGTAACGGAAAATTACGTTCAAACGAAAGAGCAATCATTACCCCCGCCTAGTGAATTCCCTTCGGCCGAGAACCTCGTATCCGTTAATGAAAGGTTGGCCGCCATCATGCGGATACTGGATGAATTGCCTTTGCGCACGCAGGAAATATTTGTCCTGAATAGAGTTTACGGCATGACCTATGCCGAAATCGCCATGGAACTCGGCATATCCGGCAGCGCCGTTGAAAAACATATGGCCAAGGCTCTGCTGCACTGCCGCAAACAATTCAAAACCCATTCATTGGATCAGCTCGACCACTGAGGTAGTTTACCGCTTCTATCGTCTTCTCTACGGAAACCAGCCTATAGTAACGAAAGGCATGGTCATTTATAACAGTTAGCTATCAACGGAGAAAAACAATGGCTTGGGACGAAAAAGATACAACCCTTTATCAGATCGTGGTCAATCACGAAGAACAATATTCAATTTGGCCTGAGTACAAAGAAATACCGGGCGGCTGGCGGATGGTCGACAAAATCGGCAACAAACAGGAATGCCTGAATTACATCAAGGAAGTCTGGACGGATATGCGCCCGTTAAGCCTGCAGATACACATGCAACAAACGGCATCGCAATAGCCGTGAATAGAGAGACGGGATTTGCATCCCGTCTTTTAAATTCGGACCTGAGTGAATGCTTAAAATTCTCCCCCAAACAGCAACCTGCCAAACTCTAGCGCCATAACCACATTGCCATCGCCGGTTATTTCGCCTTGCTCATAAGCATTGACGGCGGTTTTCCTACCCTCAATCAGCTCATGGAAAACTTTATAGGTCGTAGCGATTGTACAATCGCAGGGTTTGTCACCTTCTTTTAATGTTAACTCGCCGCTGTGACTCTCAATTGTCCAAACCCCGCCTTTTAACCCGGTTATCACGAATTTACAGACACCCTGTAATTGGCTGAATTTATCCATTCTTGCAGCGGTATTTCGTAAAAAACGGTTTTGGAAAAAATCATTTAAATCCGGATGCGGAAGCATCTGCTCGTCATCACCTTGTTGCTCGGCATATTGAGATTCTATCGTCGGATAGCCCAGCTGCCGGTGAAGCGTGTTAACCTCAGCCATCAGTTCATTCGGAATTGCGGTCAATGGAATCGATGCCCCGTTACCGATAGAATCTTTGCTGATTTTTTCGGAAAACCAGACTTTCACATCGCCATCCCCCTGATCGTGAGGCACATGAAAAATCCGATCAATCAAGTCCTCATCCCAAGGCTCGCCCAGAAAATCAAACAGTTTTGCCAAGACCTGTTCCGGCTGCCTGACCAAAGACTCATAGTTAACCCTGATGCACTGGCCTGCATGAGTCTGTTCGAATGCCGTCAACTTGCCGGTCTTATCCAGCCAATTATCAATCATCGCAGCAACAAGATTTGTCGGGCGTTTTTGCACATAAGCAGCCAATTCGGGCATATAGCCTAATGGACTGAATTTAATGCACGAATAAGCGACATCCAGGCAATTGCGGTATAAACAGATATATTTGGCCTGCGGGAAAACTTTTGTCAGTATCGCCAGATAATCGATATTGACGGTCGATTTTTCACACCAATTCGTTTTACCTTTCCCTTGCGCATAACGGCCCAGTATGTCTGTTACTACGCGCCGGGTTTCTTCAATAGCCAACTGCTCTCTTTGCTGTTCAGTTTCCATCGCCGGCAATTTTCCCAGCGAATAATAAATCGTCGTATATAAGTCGGCGCATAACGGGCCTAAGTTCAAATGCCCCGGACTGCATAGATTGGGATGTGTATCGACAATACATCGCAGCATTGTCGAACCTGAACGGACACAAGATAAGATAAAAACCGGTTGTTTAATCAGTTCCAGATGACGATTGTTTGTGTTTGCCATTATTAAATGCCCTTTTGTACGAGTGTCCGGCTATTGAGTAAATACTTGTCCCCAATAGCCGGGTTATTGTTTTTTTTCTCAGGTAACGGCCTTATCTGGAACAGGCCCGATAAAGCTCATAGCATTGTCCAGCCGCTTAAACTCAACCCCGTCATAACATTGCGCCGGAACCGTCAGCGCTGCGCTGATGCCGCTGCCCAAAGCCAAATCGATCAACGCCCAATCTCCAGCCGAACCATACCCCTCCGGTACAGACAAAAACCGTCCCGTACCGGTCGGCGGAGAAACAACTGTGGAAACATCTAAGCCGAGCCCCACGCCGACAGCTTTTACAAAGCTTTCCTTCCTCGTCCAAAGCCGATAGAAAAACTCGTCTTTGCTGCTTTTGGGCAATCCGTTCCAAAAACAGCGTTCGGTTTCGGCAAAACAGATATTGGCGATTGAAGCACCGTCAATTTTAGGGTTCCAGACTTCAATATCGACACCTATCCGAATGTCCAACCCCACCGCCGCCAGCATCTTATTTTCGGAATGCGCCAAGTTGAATTTAACGTCATGCTCCATGCCCTTGGTAACAATAACCGGCTTGCCAAACGCCTGTTCCGCATAACTTATGTTCTCCGGAGGCATTCCCAGATACTCGGACAGGATCAGCCTGAGCTTACCGTGACTTGACACATAACGCCTGCGATGCGTCGTTCGTACAAAACACAAGGCCTTGTTTTGCTCGTTCTTGTCCAGCATCGACCAATAATATCGATACTGTTCGTCTGTAACGGCTAATTCTTCTAGCCATAAATCAATAATCATCGGTTACTATTCGGCGCAGAAGGAAATGCATGCACGGATTAAAAACACATAATTAGCCAGGAAGCATGGATGTCGGAGTTCAGGCTGAGTAGCTGCAGGTCAAGAAAAAAGCATCCGCCCAAAACTCATTAATAACGCTGTATCGTCAATACCAACTGTTTTAATTTCTCCTTGGAGGAAAGCTTCTATCGCGTCCCTCTTTCCATTCACCATATCTAGCAACAAGCTTGCAGGCAAGGCAAGCGTGAAATCCGCGCCAAAATCCCCCGGTTTAATCACTGCTTGCCGGCCCGATAAATCGACAGTCCAAACGTTATCAGGCTCGCCTTTGACAATGACTTTCCACACGCCTTCCAATAAAGGGTATAGAGCCCTGTTCTTGTTGATTGCGTCCTTAAGCCGATTTTCGAACAGTTCACAGATAGCATCATCCGTTTGGGCTTCATGCCGCACAATCCGGGCATCCTGGGAATAATAACCTTCCAGCGAGGCATAACCCAGCTGATGAAGTAAACCGTCAATTTCTGTTAAAAATTTCTTGGGGATTCCCGAACGCGGCACTTCCAAGCCTTTCCCCACTGCGTTTTGCCGAATATTGCTCGATAATGCCGCTTTACCGTCACCCTCGCCCACATCATGCTCGGATTGAAACACCCTCTCCAGCAATCCGTCTTCCCAGCCAACCTTTAAAAAGTCGAACAAAGGCCTTAGCGTTTGTTCAGGCTGCATAACAATGGACTCATATTTCACACGGAAACAACGCTCCGAATGTGCCGCTTCGAATGCCAAAAGCCTTGCGGTTTTTTCTAACCAATTCTCCGTCATAGCGGCAATAATATTGCCCGGATTCCTATGCACATAAGGTACATGCTCAGGAAGAAAGCGATACTTGCTCAAATTAATACTGGAATGAACCACATCCATGCAATGGCGGTATAAACAGATATATTTGGCATCCGGAAAGTGGGTATCCAATAAGGACAAATAGTCCAAATTCATCGGTGTTTTCTCACACCAAAATTGCTTGCCTTTGGCCTCTGCATACCGGGACATAATATTAAAAACCATGTTCCGGGTTTCATTCACTGCAAACTGCTGTTTTGATGCTTCGTCCAGGCCAGCCTGCGTCTGTGCAAGAGTTCCCGATAACATACGATTTAGATTTTCCAATAAGTTACCCAGATATAAATGACTGGGACACGCTATCTTGGAGTGGGTATCGACAATATAGCGGAGCATTGTCGACCCTGAACGTTCGCATGAGAGAATAAATAGCGGGGGGGGATTTTTATCCATACTTTCACCGTATTGTCATTAACCTTATAGTTTTTCAGCCGCTGACAGCTGCTGCCTTTTTCCGGGCATTTCGCTTTTGCAGCCAGCGGATCACCCCGGTCACATACAAAACAGGACAAGCCAAGCCGGAAAGAAATACCAGGATTCGTCCCGTCCAACCGAAAGCTTTACCGCTATGTAACGGCCATTGCCAGTCCAAAAAAACATCGCCGGCGCTGCCGGTGCCCCTCTCGTAAACTTTGAGTATGTCGCCACTGTATTGATCGATGGCGAAATCGCGATAACCGGTAAAACGGCTTATTTCGGTCACGCCGTCTTTCATTATCTTATAGACGTCCTCCTTGTCCTTAGGCGCATTCAGCATCCATAACCGGCCGGCGGGATAGCGCTTTTGCACAATAGCTTCCGCCGCCGACAAACTAATTGCCTGCTGACCGGCTTGCGGCGGACGGCTGTGAATTTCTACCGGAATAGTATTAAACGCGGTGGGGCGGTTAACCGGCGAAAACAGCTTGACCAGTACATTCACTTGCTCCGGCAGATTCATGTAAATCCCGGAAAACAAAACCGGCAATAACACGATAGCCGAATAAAAGCCGACAGCCTTATGCAGGTCGAAGTTAAAACGCACGGCGCCGGCACGCTTCTTAAAGGTTAAAGCCTGCTTGAATTTGCCGGTCAGAGGCCACCAGACGATCAGGCCGGTCAACACCGAAATAATTGAGAGCGCTGCCAAAATACCAACGAGAATGCCGCCGGTTTTGCCCAGCAACAAGCACCAGTGCAACTGCATGATGAAGCTAATGAAAGGCCGCCCCCAGTAGCGATCCTTGGGGTGCCAGAGCTGCACGCCCTTGGCCTGAGCGGTATAAGGATCGACAAAAATGTAATAGCCGTCGCCGTTGTTCGCTTGGCCTGCGTCCCTGACAAAATACAGCAGCTTGTAAGCGACATCGGGCTTACGTGGATAATAGACCTTGAATAAACGACCGCCTTGCGGCTTGACTGTTTCCGCCGCAGCGACGATGTCGTCCAAGGTATGCGGCTTTATCTGACTATCCGGCGATGCCGCTATAACGATCTGTTCGGCATTGAGTATTTCCTGTAATTCGACAAAGAACACCTCAATGCTGCCGGTCAGGCCGACAATAGCCAATATCGCCCCTGCAATCAAACCGAGATATAAATGCAGATCCAGCCACAACTTGCGCCTGGTTTTGAGCCGCGCCAAACGCTCGGCATTGAAGCGTTGAGCGATAATCTTTTCGCCGTCCGGTAAGTTAGCCCTTGTTTGTTCCATAGTTTTTTGATCTATTCCGTATTAACCAACAAGCATGTTGGGTTACAAGAACATGCAACCCGACACAGCCCAATCTTTAATATTCCACGCGGATTGATCCCATGAAAGTCCTGGGCGAACCGTAGAACGCTGCAGTCGCTCCATTACTGCCGACGAAATAGTTTTTGTCGAGCAGGTTATCCACATTGAGCTGGGTGGTGACTTTGGTTGACCCTACTTTGAGCGCATAGCTGGTCATCAGGTTTAACGTTGCATAACCCGGCAATTGATAAGTATTCAGTGAATCGCCTTGGCGTTGCCCTGCCGCAGTCACGCCACCGCCAAGTTTCAGGCCCCGAAGCTCATTGTTTTGGAATTCATAAGTGGTCCATAGGCTTCCGCTATGCTCGGGAGCCATCGGCAGCCGTTTGCCTTGCGAGCCGATGCCGCCATTAGCCGCAACATCCTTGGTGACATAGGCAAAAGGAGTGAACGCATAAGCGCCAATTAATTTCAGACCGGGCAGAATCTCGCCTGTCGATTCGAACTCGATACCGCGGCTTTCTGCCGCCCCAACCGTCAGGAAATGGAGGCCGTCAAGGTTCGCAGGGTCGGGTACCGGCAGATTTTGTTTGGTCAGGTCGAAATAAGCGATGCTGGCAGTCAAGCGGCCGTCCCAGAATTCCGTCTTGGTGCCCAGTTCCCACTGCTGCCCTCTTTGAGGACCTAAGTTCGCGCCAAGATTATTGCTGGTGTAATTGGATGCCCCGAAGTTTTCGGTATAGCTGCCGTAAAGCGAAAGCCATTGCATAGGACGCCAGAGCAAACCGCCGCGAGGACTGACCCCGCTGTCTTTTGACAGTTTGTTAAGCTGGTTATTGACGTCAAACTGGGTTTCAGCATCGTCATAGCGTACGCCGCCCAGCGCAAAAAAGTTAAAGGGCAGCTCCACTTGATCCTGCACACTATAGCCATCCCATGATTGGGAAAGTTTTTGCGGCGTGTACCGCGCTGGATTGATTGTTGGCCCCAAGCCCGTATAAGTCGGTCTGAAAATATTGAATGCGGAAGGTGCGGAGTATGCGGTCGGGCTAGATCCAAACATACGATCTTGATCGAACTGGAAATGCTCATATCCTAACAGCAAGGTGTGTTTAAGAAAGCCCGTGGAGAACTTACCGGTCAGGTTCAACGTGTTGCTATAGCGTTGTGAGCTTTGATCATTCAGTCCGTAGAAACTGCGCACTAAATTGCCATTAGCTGATGCCGCGCCGAAGGTGACCCCTTGCGTATTCCAATCCACAAATTCCGAGCCAAAACGGTTTTCCACTTTCCAGTTGTCATTAAACGCATGGGAGAAATTCATAAAAACGCCGGTGCGATCACCTTCGTTTCTATTGAACTGCGGTTCGTTCAAGGCAAAACTGCGCGGCACTGGTGCCGGACGGTTGCCGAGTGTAGGAATGCCGTGATCGATCGGATCGTTAAAGTGCAAATACTCCAGTTCAAGACCGACTTTGGTTTTTGGGCTGATTTTCCAAGTCAACGTGGGCGCGACAAAGACTCGCTCGCCATTAACGTTATCCTGGAAAGACCCCGAGTTCTCATAAGCCAAATTGACTCGATAGAGTAGGCTTTTATCGGCATTGACCGGGCCTGTTGCGTCGGCGGTGGTGCGATAAAAATCGTAGGAGCCGAATTGTTGCTGCATCGAATAATAAGGTTTATCCAGCGGCTGCTTAGTGACCATGTTAACAATGCCGCCCGGTTCCGCGCGTCCAAACAGAATGGAGCCCGGCCCTTTAAGCACCTCGACCCGCTCCAGATTGGCCGTGTCGCGTTTTGTCGTGCCGCCGCCGCCAATGCCTGTAGGCAAACGGAAACCATCCCTAAAATACGTATTATTGGTAAATCCGCGAATCATGGACATATCTTGCGCACCGCCATTGCCGGGTAGTTGAATGACACCGGCGACATTGGTCAGCGCCTTTTCGACTCTGACCACTTGTTGGTCTTTTAAAACCTGGCTTGGAACCACCTGAACCGAGAACGGCGTTTCCATGATTGGGGTGTCGGTTTTGGTAGCCGTGCTGGCGTTGGGGCGTGTGTAGTCAGGGTTATAAGGGTCGGCGGTGTCGTAAGTTGCTTTGCCGGTCACCGTCATCGCTGCCAACGTGACGGTGTCCGATTTAGGATTTACATCAGCGACTTTCTGCAAGGTTACGCCATTGTCTCCGGTCAAACGATAGGTCAACCCGGTTCCCCGCAGCAGTTCATTCAGGCCTTCTTGTACGCTGTAACCGCCTCTAAGCGGCTTGGCTTTTGAGCCTGCTACCATAGCAGCCGGATAGCTTAATTCCATGCCCGTTTTCTCTGCGAAACGGTTCAATGCTGAAGCCAAATCACTGGAAGGCAGGTTAAATTGAATTTTTTGACTTTTGTCTGCGTCCGATAATCCCGGTACAGCGTGACAAATCGTCAAAATAAAAACCCCTTTTACGAAATATCTCTTGAGCTTTTCCCCTGGATTAATCGCAATTTCACCGGAAAAAACATTTTTCTTTTTATTAACCATTCCAAAATTTTCCTTAGTCGTTTCGTGCTCGCGTCAAGTCCTTAAAAAACCTAACCCACTACTTGCAGACATCGTTGTCAGTACAAGCTATGCCTTTACCGAAAGGAGACGAGCGAGCTTAAAATTCACCTCACCCGGAAAATTATTTTGTTGTAACTAATTTCTGTTGGTAATACTCCGGCTCCGGAACAAAGCCGCTACGTTTAAAATAGGCTTGATAGCGCATCAACAACTCGCCATCCAACAAAGCGCACTCGACGCCTAATGTCGACAACACAGCTTGCGTTTCGTGGCAAGCGTAGCCGATCGTGTTTTCTTCCGATAATTCCGTTTCGTCCTCCAAATTCTGTTCCGAAAACATCGAGAGCAACGGCAATAAGGCAAAATCCTTACGGTTGGCGTTCCCGGCCTCCAGTACATTTTTCACCCAATCCCGATAAGGGATGCGCTCCAAGCGATAGCCCGACCGGCTAAAGCCGTCGATCAGCTCATCGGAATAAGGCGGGGCGGGATGATTTAAATGGAAATAAGCGCCGATAGAATCCGGCTGCAACGATAACGCGACAATAGACCGGCTGATGTAATCGACCGGCGCTATATCCATGCGAAAACGTTCAGCAGGCGCGCTGCCCATTTGTATGCAGGCTTTGATTAACCGGCACAGGAAATCTTCGGTATTCCAACTACCGCTACGGCTGTCGCCGGCAACGGTAGCCGGTCGATAAACAGTCACCTGAACGCCCCTGTCCCCGGCCAATCTCACCAGTTTTTCCGCGACCCATTTGCTCTGCGCATAACCGTTATCCAAATTTGCGCTGAGCTTAGGCTCATCATTTTCCCGATGGCCCGCCGGATCGGCGGAAGCTTCGCTAAACACCGACAAGGTTGAAACATAATGAACCGCTTTGGCTTTGCGATAACAGGCAAGACGCAACACTGCTTCGGTGCCTAGTACATTGGCGGCTTTTAATGCCTTATAAGGCTGGATAAAATTAACCAGCGCCCCATTGTGATAAATGACTTCGACCTGTCCGGCAATTTCTTCGTAGCGCATTTCGGACAGCCCAAGCCGGGGCGCCGACAAATCGCCGCACACGGCAATAACCCGATGCCAATCGATACCGTCTTGCAACGCGTAATTGCCGATTTGACCTTGCAATCTAGCCAAGGCTTCTTGCTCATCGGCTGCCCTGACTAAGCAATAGATTTTGGCCTGCGTTTGCTCCAGCAATTCGGCCAGCAAAAACACCCCCAGAAAACCGGTTGCACCGGTCAGGAACGCCGCAGTCGCTGCCGCTACGTTTATAGGTACGGATGGTAAAGGAATAATCGCCGCATCAAGCGTGGCTTCGGCTTCAAGATCGACCCCGCCTTCCCCGCTTTCGCCGGTATCGATTAACCGCGCTTGAGCCGCAACTGTCGGCATCTCGAAAAAGCGCTTGAGCGGTAATTGGATATTGAATCTTTTTCGCACCGCAAACGGCAACTGGGCCGCCAGCAGCGAGTGCCCGCCTAAGCCGAAAAAATCGTCATGCCGGCCGACGCGCTCAATGCCGAGTATCTCGCCCCACATCGCCGCCAAGGTTTTTTCCGTGTCCGTCTCAGGCGCTAGGTAGCGATTGCCCGCAGTTTCGGCCATATCCGGTTCCGGCAACGCCTTGCGGTCGATTTTGCCGTTTGCGCTCAGCGGCATCCGGTCAAGAAACACCACAGCTGCCGGCAGCATACTGTCCGGCAAGACGGCTTTAAGACCCTCCCGCAACGCCTCCGCCGTAAGCTCGGCGCCGCCGACAACATAAGCGACCAATTGCTTGTTTCCGGGCTGAATTTCCCTAACCGAAACGACAGCGTCCGAGACACCGGGCTGCTCCGCCAGTGCCGCCTCTATTTCCCCCAACTCGATCCTGAATCCGCGAATTTTCACTTGGTCATCGCTACGGCCTAAAAACTCGATATTGCCGTCCGGGCGGTAACGCACCAAGTCGCCGGTTTTATACAGCCTGCCGCCGTCGGCTTGAAACGGATCGGGGATGAACTTTTCCGCGCTCAGTTCGGGACGCAGCCAATAGCCGCGCACCACGCCTGAGCCGCCGATGTGGAGTTCGCCTTGTACGCCGACCGGTACCGGGTTGCCGCTGCGATCCAGGATGTATAGCAGGGCGTTATTAATCGGCCGGCCTATCGATAACGGCCTGTCCAGGTCGTCCGGACTTGCCAAGTAAACGCTGCTCCACACCGTGCCTTCGGTCGGGCCGTATTCGTTGTATAAACGCACACTCGGCAACAGCGCGTAGTGTTGTTTGACGACGTCGGTTGAGCAGGTTTCACCGGCGACTATAGCCGTTTTCAAGATTTGCAGGGTCTCCCCGGCCTGCTTCAACAGTAACGCATAAAAAGACGGCAACGTCAGCAGATGCGATACCCGATGCCTTGCGATCAATTCAACTAATGCCGCCGGATCTTTGGCCATGTCATCCTCCGGCAAACACAGGCAACCGCCCTGCCCCAGCGTCCAGAACAGTCCGGCCACCGAACTGTCGAAGGCGAACGAGGACAGCAACAAAAAGGCAGTTACCGGTTCCCGATAGTTGGCAAAGCGCGCGGCTGTCGAATGCACGGCATTGCGGTGGCTGACCATCACGCCTTTGGGCTGCCCGGTCGAGCCCGAGGTATAGATGATATAGGCCAAGTCAAGCGGGTGATTGTATGGCGCCGGATTGTCGACCGGCCATTGCTCTATGTCCGCCCAATCGCTATCCAGGCAAATCGTGTCCTTCGCACTGTGCGGCAAGGTCTCAACCAACCGTTGCTGGGTAAGCAGCACGGCAATCCGCGCATCGTTAAGCATATAGGCGATGCGCTGTTCGGGGTAATGGGGATCGAACGGCACATAAGCGCCTCCCGCCTTTAAGACGCCCAACATACCTATCGCCATGTCCGGCGAGCGCTCGACGCAGAGGCCAACAAGCACATCCGGCCCGACACCTTTGGCGCGCAGGTAATGAGCCAACCGGTTGGCTTTGGCGTTCAGCTCGGCATAGCTTAAAGTCCGTCCTGCAAACGCCAGCGCAGCCGAATCCGGCGTTTTTTTAACCTGCGCCTCGAACAACATATGCAAGCTCAATTCGGCAGGATAATCGGCGGCAGTGGCGTTCCAGTCTAAAAGCAGCTGTTTTTGCTCAAATTGAGATAACAAAGACAATTCGGAAATTCGGCGCTCCGGTTGGCTGACCATGCCGCTCAGCAATGTTTCAAAATGCCCGGCCATTCGGGCAATGGTCTTTTCCTCGAACAGTTCCGTGCTGTATTCAAACGTGCAGACCATGCCGTCATCTGTTTTTGCTATCAGCAAGGTCAGGTCGAATTTTGCCGTGACGTTCTCTTCCTCCATCAGCTGAATATCCAAACCGGGGATTTCAGGCAAATCCAGCGGACTATTTTGATAACTGAACATAACCTGGAAAACCGGGTGATGGCCTAGATTGCGTTCCGGGTTAAGCGCTTCAACCAGTTGCTCAAACGGAAAATCCTGGTATTTTTGCGCACCCAGAAGATTGCGCCGCACTTGAACTAAATAATCCTCGAGATACGGTTCGCCGGCCAGCTGCGAACGCATCACCAAGGTGTTGACAAAAAAACCGATCAGCTTTTCCAATTCAGGCTTATTCCGGTTGGTGGCGGGATAACCGATGCACAGATCGTCCATGGAACTGTGGCGGTGCAGCAATAATGCAAAAGCCCCCATCAAAGTCATGAACGGGGTCATATCCAGCCCCCTGCCCAGCCGCACAATGGCCTCGCTTAAGGCCTGCGGCAAAACCAGCGTATAATTTGCGCCCCGGTTAGTCTGAACCGGCGGCCGGGAATAATCCGCCGGCAAGGCCAGAACTTGCGGAGCGCCGGAAAGCAAATCCAACCAGTAGCCGCTTTGTTTATCGCGCATTTCGCCCTGTGCTGTCGAGCGTTGCCAGCCGGCATAATCGGCATACTGGATGACCAGTTCCGGCAACGGCGACGGGCCTCCGTTAATGAATGCCCGATAGAGCTGCCCGATTTCACCGATCAGCAAACGTAGCGACCATTCGTCGGAAACGATATGGTGCATACTCAGCAACAGCACAAATTCCTGCGCTTCTTTCAACAACAACGTCATGCGCAACAAAGGCTCCGTTCCCCCCAGCACAAACGGCTTTTGCAACTCAGCCATTATCAGCCGCTCTTGTTCTTTATCCTTATCCTGCAACGGCATAGCGTTCAAATCCAGCAAAGTCAGCGGCACCCGGCTATTGCTTAATAAGACTTGTTCGGTCCGGCCATGCACAGTTCTAAAAGCCGTGCGCAACACCTCGTGCCGGCGCACAACCTCGTTGACGCACTGCTCCAATATCGGAACATTCAGCCGGCCTGAAATCCGGATCGCTCCCGCCACGTTGTAATTCGGGTTTTCAGAATCGAGTTGCGCCAGAAACCACATGCGTTCCTGGGCAAAAGATAACGGCGCGCCGTCTTCCGTATGCCGTTTCGGAATGGCTTGCGCTTTGTGTCCGCTTCTGTCTTTTAGCAGCTTCGAAAGCAGAGCGCGCTTCTCGGCGGAAAGGTTTTCGATTCGTGTGGCAGTGCTGTTCATGTCGGGGAGTCTCTTGTGCTATCCATTATCCTAAAAACCGCAGTTCGTCCCGGCCATACAACCGGCGTGCATCGGCAAACCCTTTGCCTTGACAGGCTTCCAGCACTTTGCCGATTTCCTTGATATAGGCGTCATCGTCTTCCGGTTCCAGGGCCATGAAATATTGCAGCCATGGTTCACGGCCTATGGCATAGATATAAACCCGCTCGGCTTTAACCGCCTCCAACAAGTTAATCGCCGCACCGGCATCGCTGCCTTTCGAACGCCGCGACTGGCAATGCTTGTGTTCGGGCAGTTTCGGCAGCAGCGGCCCGTAGACCCAGGACAACGGCGCGCCTATGCATTCCATGCCCAAAAATACGGTCTGGATGACACCGTATTCCACGCGCAGATTCTCGTACATACGCTTGTCCAGGCAGTTGGAATCGGCCGCAAACAACAGGCGCTGCCGGCCGGCGCAGATCAAATAAGCGCTTTTGGCAAACGGCAGATCATTATGCTCGCCAAGAAACGGCACCGCGACGATCTCCCCGCCGGGAAACACGATCGTATCCAACGGATCGACTTCGATCACATGGGTAAAACCCAGTTCGCGGGCCAACAGTTTCATCGAAATATCGCCGTAGAAAATCCCCGAACTTTTCGGCACCACCAGGCAACCGATTTTGTGGCGCAGACGCAGCAGCGTCTCAAACACGTAATGGTCGTGATGAACGTGGGTAACCAGCACATAGTCGATACGCGGCGGCAAGTCCTGGAAGGTGTAACGCTCTATGCCGCCCTGGCTGGGCTGTACCGCAATGAACGGATCGATCAAAATTGCAACGCCGTTGTATTCGATCAACACACAGGCATGACCGAAATAACGAACCCGCACGCCGCTGCCCTGCCAAGCTTCGGCAGAATGCGGCGGCTGGTCGGTGAGCAGGTTAACCAGCTTGCTGTCGTCGGCTTCATCAAGCCCCAACACCTCGCGTATGTAGGCCAAGGGTCGCGGCCGGCAATCCAGCTTGAACAGTTCGTCGATTTTTTCTCGGGCAAACGGCATCGTCCATTCGATGCTGCCCTCTTCCGGCAGCCGCGGCGTACTCATGTAATAAGGCCGGGCGCGGTCATGGCTCTGGGTAAACAAGCGTAGCGATTGCAGATGCGTCTTGTAATGCGGACTCTTGTAAAACAGGCTTTCGATACAGCGCACGATGGGCCGGTTATTATAGTCGTACAGCAATTCGACATAGCCGCGCAGGGATTCAGGCAGCATCGCGTAATACGGCTCTATGCTTTGGCCCATCGCTTCCCGGTCCAATAGATTCTGGAAGGCAATCAAATCCTGAGCCATTTGAAGACTGTCGCCATGCTCAGTGTCCATCCGTTCCAGCATCTGCGCGACTTCAGCCATCCGCTCGACCGGAACATTGACAAACGGCCCGCCCAGCAACTTGGGATTGGCGCTGGATTTGACATGAATTGCCGGATTTTGCAGATACGAAGCCAGATTTTTCTTTTGATAATTCAGCATGTGCAGGCTGTAAGGCACCGGCGAAAAGGTATGCGGCCAAGCCACCCAGTTGTCAACCAGCGCCTCCACCGCTGTCGAGTCGGCAAGGCGGTATAAGGTTTTATCGTTCATGGTATTTTTCTCTAATCATTGCAATGTGTGCCGGTTTAACGGCTTTCCCGGTTAGCCTGGAAAAAACCTGAGGTATCCCCACGAATTTTCCAAACTCGTCGTTCCGGCAGGGATGCAGGAACCCAGCGCCAAGGACGGTAACTTGGAACTTTTCAGGCACTTAACGAAAGCAGGTTGTATTTTAAAGTTTCACATCCTTGTGGCTGGATGCCGGCATGACGACTTTCCGGTTAAGCATAAGCTCCGCTTCTTCATTACTGAGCTGCTCCATTTCCGCCAATAGCGATACCATATCTTCGTCAGCCAATTGCCCGATTTGCGCTTGCATGATCAACCCTGCCAATTCCTTAATCGTCGTTTGCTGAAAAATATCTTCCACCGCAAGTTCAATGCCGAAATGTTCTTGAATGCGCGACACAACCTGGATAGCCAACAGCGAATGTCCGCCCAATTCAAAGAAATCCTGGTTTACGCCTACAGCCGTTACCCCAAGGAGTTCGATCCAGATTTGCGCCAAGTCCTGTTCTATCGGATCGGCAGGTTCATCGCCTTGTTGACCGATAGCCGCACTATAACTGTCGGGCGGAAGCAGCGCTTTTCGATTGACCTTGCCGTTGGCTGTCAAAGGAAATCCATCCAAAAACACATAGGCCGACGGCAGCATATAGTCAGGAACACTTGCTTTAATCGCGTCGCGCAAGGCCTCTTCCGTTAACGCCGCGTTATCGCGGGCAATCACGTAAGCCACCAAGCGCTTGTTTCCGGGCTGATCTTCCCGCGCCAAAACGACAGCTTTATCCACACCGGGTTGTTCCATAAGCCTTGCCTCGATTTCCCCCAACTCGATCCTGAAACCGCGGATCTTCACTTGGTCATCAGTACGCCCCAAGAACTCGATGTTGCCGTCCGGGCGGTAACGCGCCAAGTCGCCGGTTTTGTATAACCTGCCGCCGTTAGCTTGAAACGGATCGGGGATGAACTTTTCCGCGGTCAGTTCGGGACGCTGCCAATAGCCGCGCGCCACGCCTGCGCCGCCGATATGCAGCTCCCCCTGCACGCCGACAGGTACCGGGTTGCCGCTGCGATCCAGAATGTAGAGTTGGACATTGTTAATCGGTCGGCCTATCGATAGCGGCCTGTCGTAATCATCCCAACCCGCCAAATAAACGCTGCTCCATACCGAACCTTCGGTCGGGCCGTATTCGTTGTATAACGGCACCTCCGGCAACACCGCGTAATGCCGTTTGACCGCCTCGGTTGGGCACGCTTCTCCGGCAACAATGGCTGCTTTCAAGGTTTGCAGTTGGACTCCCGCTTGCTGCAACAGCAACGCATAAAAAGACGGCAATGCCAACAGATGCGAGACCCGGTGCCTTGCGATCAATTCAACTAATGCCGCAGGATCTTTGCCAACATTATCTTCCGGCAAACACAGGCAACCGCCCTGCCCCAGCGTCCAGAACAGTCCGGCCACCGAACTGTCGAAGGCAAACGAGGACAGCAACAAAAAGGCGGTCACCGGCTCCCGATAGCCGGCAAACCGCGCGACTGTCGAATGCACGGCGTTGCGGTGGCTGACCATCACGCCTTTGGGTTGACCGGTGGAACCGGAGGTATAGATGATATAAGCCAAATCGAGCGGGTGATTGCATGTCGCCGGATTGCCGCCTGAACATTGCGCAATGGCAGGCCAATCGCTATCGAGATAAATGGTTTCCTTTGCGCTATGCAGCAACCGTTGTTGGGTAAGTAGCACGGCAATCTGCGCATCCTTAAGCATGTAGGCGATACGCTCTTCAGGATAATGCGGATCGAGCGGTACATAAGCGCCGCCAGCCTTCAGTATGCCCAGCATGCCGACCGCCATGTCCAGCGACCGTTCGACGCAAAGACCGACCGGCACATCCGGCCCGACGCCCTTGGAGCGCAGAAAATGGGCCAGCTGGTTGGCTTTGGCGTTCAGCTCGGCGTAGCTTAAGGTCTGCCCTGAAAACGCCACCGCATCCGCAGCCGGTGTTTTTTTAACTTGCGCTTCGAACAGTGACTGCAAGCTTTGTTCGGCAGGATAATCGGCAGCAGTCGCATTAAAATCGAACAGCACTTGCCTGCGCTCAACCTCCGGCATGATGCCGACAGTATTTACCTGCTGCTGCGGATTTTGTTCCAGCGCCGTAATCAACCCTTCGACGGCAGTACGCAGATAAACGGCAATCCGCGTCGGATCAATTCCGCCCGCACATTGTACGGTCAAGTTAAACCCCTGCCCCAAATCATCGACCGACAGCGTCAGCGGATAGTTGGTGCGCTCTTCGCTGCTGATCACGCGCATGCCCTCCCATTCCAGCAGCGCGGATTGATCCGATGCGACAATCATGTTCGAATGCCGGTAATTAATCAGCGCGGTAAACAGCGGCGTCGAGGCAGGCACCGCGCTGCAACGCTGGGCCAGCGCAAGCGAGGCTTGCTCATGCACCAGCAATTCGTTCAAGTTGCGGTGGGTGATGCCGAGTATTTCTCTCACCGTCCGGCCACCCAACGAAACCCGTATCGGCAAGGTATTGATGAACAGACCCACAGCTTTTTCAGCTCCCCCACCGCCGCCTTGCAAGCGACCGGACAGCACGGTGCCGAAAACCACGTCCTCACGCCCACTGCATTGCCCCATCACTAATGCCCATGCCAGATGAAACAAACTGGCTGGGGTAACACTGCATTGCCGAGCGCTGTTGCGTATGCGTTGCGCCAAGTCCGGTTCCAGCGACAAAACCGCTTCACCGACCTGCCCGCCGCTGCCTTGCACATTAAGCAAGCCGAACGGCGCAGTCGGTTCGTCGATGTCGCCAAGTTGCCTGCGGAAATAGCTTTCGTGTTCCGCTTGAGAAATCGACCGCATTTGGGCGATGAAATTCCGGTACGGCTGCACTATCGGCAGTTGTTCGGCCTGGCCGCTAAGCAACAGCCGGATTTCCGACAAAATCAGCTGTAGCGTATAGTTGTCGTCGACCATATGATGGTTGAGCATCGCAAACCAGCATTGCTCCGATTGGCTATCCTGAACCGCATAACCGGCCAGCAACGGCGCTTGCTGTAGATCCATCCTGAGCTGCCGGGGATCGGTGCGGTCCAACAATCGCTGCTGTATCTTGTCCTGGGCAACCGGCGCCAGTTCTTCAACCGGTAGCACGGCTCGGCGATGCACCACCTGAACAGGCTGCGGCAAGCCGTTCCAGCGCACCGAACTGCGCAATATGTCGTGCCGGTTGATCACCGTCTGCAATGCCTCCAGAAAGGCGTCCAAACGTTTGCGGTTGTCGAACGCGATGATCGAGCGGGTGATATACGGATCGCCCTGGGTTTCCAGCAAATGATGGAACAGAATGCCTTCCTGCAATGGCGCCAACGGGTAAATATCCTGAATGCCGGCCGCTCCCTCCGCCACGCTATCGGCGATCAGATCGATCTCGTCCTGGGTCAGGCTAACCAGCGGCAGCATATCGGGAGTAATTTTCGGAGGTATCCCCGCATGACCTTCCATCACCACACCGTTCCTGAGCGCAGTCAGCAAATCCTGCTTATGGACTTTCAGTCTGGCCATTAATACCTGATCCATCGCGCCTTGCGGAGCGCGAATGACAAGTTCGCCGTCGAGCTCGCTGACGACGATATTTTTTTCCTGCATGGCGGAAAAAACTTCCTGTAAACTCATAACCGAAACTCCTCAACAACGGAATTGCTTAACGAATGCCCGAAATGATCGGGTATTAAATTGGGCGGCATTTCAAAAGCCGGGCTATTGCACTGGCTATCGGCTATCGCTACGGCCAGCGCGGACAGTACCGGATTGGCAAATACCGCGCGGGGTTCCAATGACCAGCTTTGTTGACGCAGGCGTTCGACCAGCGTCAGCGCCATCAGCGAATGGCCGCCCAACTCGAAGAAATGATCGTTGCGGCCGACGCGTTCCAGTTCCAGCAGTTCCTGCCAGATGCAAGCCAACGCGGTTTCTATCGATCCTTGCGGCGCTTCGTAACGATGGCTGATCACCGAATCGGTATCAGGCGCAGGCAGCGCGTTGCGATCCAGCTTGCCATTGGCGCTCAGCGGCAAGACCGGCAACACCACAAAAGCGCTGGGCAGCATGTAATCGGGCAAGTTCTCGGCCAAATCGGCGCGAAGTTCGGCAATCGCCAGCTCACCACCGCCTTGGGTCAAATAAGCCACCAGCCGCTTGCCGCCATGACCGTCGTCGCGGGCGATAACGACCGCTTCCCGCACACCGGCACAAGCACTGAGCCGGTTTTCAATCTCGCCCAGTTCGATCCTAAAGCCGCGAATCTTGACCTGGAAGTCGTTGCGTCCCAAATAGTCGATAGTGCCGTCCGGCCGGTAACGCGCCAAATCGCCGGTTTTGTAGAGCCTGCTACCGGCTGGGCCGTAAGGATTCGGGATGAATTTTTCCGCGGTCAGATCAGGACGGTTAAGGTAGCCACGGCCCAAACCGATGCCGCCGATATGCAGCTCGCCCGGCGTACCGGCCAATACCGGGTTAAGCTGCTTATCCAGAATATAAAGCGAGGTGTTGGCTATCGGACGACCTATCGGAATCGCGGTATCAGCACTGCCCGGCCAACAGGCCCAATAACTGACATCGACAGACGCTTCGGTAGGGCCGTAAAGGTTGTGCAGTGCGGCCGGGAGTTTTTGCTGGAAACGCGCGACCAGGTCAGCCGGCAAGGCTTCGCCGCTGCAAATGACGCGTTTTAATGACCGGCAATTTTCCACGCCCGGCGTATCGATAAAGACTTGCAGCATCGATGGCACGAAGTGAATCGTCGTTATTTGCTGTGCGGTAATGGTATCGATCAGCGCCAAGCTATCCTTGTGTTGTTCCGGTTTGGCGACAACCAGTTTCGCACCGGTCATCAACGGCCAGAAAAATTCCCAGACCGACACATCGAAACTGTACGGGGTCTTTTGCAATATATTATCCGTTTGATCAAGTCCGTATTGCTGCTGCATCCATTGCAGCCGGTTGAGGATGCCTTGATGCGGTACGCCGGCGCCTTTCGGTTGCCCGGTCGAACCGGAGGTGTAGATGCAATAAGCCAGATTTTCCGGCCTCAGCGGGACGTCCGGATTGGCTTCACTGGCGCTTGCTACCTTGCCCCATTCGCTATCCAGGCACAGAACAGCCGCCGTGGAAGCCGCGATTTTTTCCCGGCATGTTGCTTGGGTCAGCACTCTCGGCGCATTGACATCGTGCAGCATGAAGTTCAGCCGGTCTTGCGGATAACCGGGATCGAGCGGCACATACGCGCCGCCTGCCTTCAGGATGCCCAGCAAGCCGATCACCATCTCCAGCGACCGCTCAACGCAGATGCCGACCAACACATCCGGCCCGACGCCCTTGGAACGCAGATAATTGGCCAGCTGATTGGCTTTGGCGTTCAGTTCGGCATAGCTTAGCGCTTGCCCATCGAACATCACCGCAACGGCATCCGGCGTTTTTTCCGCCTGCGCCTCGAACAGCTGATGAATAAACCGGTCTTTCGGATAGTCGACTTCTGTCGCATTCCAGTCGAGTAGAATCTGCCGTTTATCCGCCGCACTCAGCAGCGACAATTCGGACAAGCGGCTTTGCGGCTGCCCGGCAAATGCTTCAAGCAGACGTTGCAAATGCTCCAGCATCCGTGCAACCGTTTCGGCATCGAACCGGTCTGCGGCATAGGTTATTTCCAGATGCAGTTCCGTTCCGGGAAATGCGGAGACGGTTAACGGGTAATTGCTTCGGTCGATAACGCTCACTTCGTCGACAGTCAAACCATCGGCATGTTCGTCCAATGCCTGGTTAATCGGGTAGTTCTCGAACACCAGCAAGCTTTCAAACAAGGCGGTGCCGCGCGGCAGTTCCGACCAGCCTTGGACTTGCGTTAACGGCGTATATTCATAGCGGCGCATGTCCTGGTTTTGCGCAAACAGCGCTTGCAGCCAATCCAGTACGGTGCTGTCCGGCATTATCTTGATCCGCAGAGGCAAGCCATTGATGAATAAGCCGACCATGCTCTCGACGCCGATTAAATCGGCGGGACGCCCAGACACCGTAGTACCAAATACGATATCATTCTCGCCGCTGTAACGGCTGAGCAATAAGCCCCAGGCAGCTTGCATCAGCGTATTGACGGTCAGGTGCTGCTGCTTTACGAAAACCAATAATTCATCGGTCTGTTCCGCCGATAAAGTCAGCTCGTGTTTGGCATAATCGCTTACTTGATGTTGATCCGTGTTGCCCGCCGGCTTATCCGTAACTAAGGGCGTCGGAGCGGTAAAACCGCCAAGCGTCAAGCGCCAGTAAGCTTCGGCAGACGCCATATCCTGGTTTTGCAACCAGGCGATATAATCGCGGTAAGGCCGCGCTGCCGGTAACAGTGCTGTATTCCCGTGCTGCATCGCCCGATAAGCGGAAAATAGCTCTTTTACCAGCAATGGGCCGCTCCAGCCGTCCAATAATATGTGGTGATAACTCCATAGAAAGTAATACGCCTGATCCGAGCATTGCACCAAGCTCAAACGCATCAACGGGGCTTTTGTAAAATCGAAGCCGGTTGCCTGATCGTAGGCCTGTAGCTGTTGCCAGCATTGGGCTTGTTCGTCTGCCGAATAGGCGCGCCAGTCGTATTCGGTAATCGGCAGTTGCATGTTTTTGTGTACGATTTGCAATGGCTGATCCCGGTTCTCGAAATGAAAACGGGTGCGCAGAATCGGGTGATGCTCGACCAGCTGTTGCCAAACTTGTTTGAATGCCGGGACATTGAGTTCGCCGAGCAGGCGGCAACCGGTTTGGATGCAGTAAACATTGGACTCGGCAGCATATAGGCTATGAAACAGCAGACCGTATTGCAGCGGAGCCAGCGGGTAAATGTCTTCTATCTGTTTAGGCTTCAAGGCCAAGGCATCCAGATCGGATTGTGCCAGGGCGATTAACGGAAAATCCGAAGGCGTGTAGCTGCCGGAATCGGGCAACAGACAATGCGCTACCAGCGCTTTAAGATGCTGCACATAATGATCGGCCAGGGTTTCGATGGTGGCTTTGCGGTAGCGTTCCCGGCTGTACCTCCAGCTTAACTGCATCCGTCCGTCGGCAATGCTGCCGATGACGGCCAAGTCATGCGCCCGGATGCCGGCCGGATCGCAGTTCGCACCTGTCGCCTCACGGGTCAGCACGAACGGCGCATCGGCAGCCATGACGGTATCGATTTGGCCGAGGTAATTGAAAATAATTTGCGCTTGGGGCTGGGCCGCCAGTTGCGCTTTAATCTCCGCATCCGGCGACAGGTAGCGCAGTAAGCCGTAGCCGATGCCTTTCATCGGAACGACCCGCAACTGCTCTTTGACCGATTTCAGCGCGTCACCCAACGAAGCATCGTTGGGGATATTCAGCAGCACCGGATAGACGGTCGTAAACCACCCCACGGTACGGGAAATATCGACGTCGGCAGCGATGTCCTCACGGCCGTGGCTTTCCAGGTCGATCAACAGCGTTGCCGATTGCGTCCAGTCGCACAAAGTCAATGCCAGCGCCGTCAGCAGGATTTCGTCTATCCGGGTTCGATAGGCGGCCGGCGCGTCCTGCAACAAGGCGCGGGTTTCGGCTTCAGTTAAGCTGACCGTGACTTCGCTTTCCGTTGCAAACAGGCTGCTGCCATCGGGTTCGTCTACCGGCACGGTATTACGGTTTGGGTTCAGCCAGCATAAAGCATCGAGTGCCAAGCCACCTGCGCCGGTCTGTTTGACGAGTTGTTCCGACCAGTATTTGAATGAAGTGGTTTTTGCCGGTAATGCCGGTGTCTGCCCTGACATCAGTTGCAGGCAAACGCTAGCCAAGTCTTCCAGCAATATCCGCCACGACACGCCATCCACGACTAGATGGTGAATCGCAATCAGCAAACGGTCAGCCTGCCCTTCGCCCAGATCGAACCAGACCGCACGCAATACCGGTCCTTCGCTTAAATGCAGCTGGGCTTGCTGAATCGATGCCGCCGATTCCAACATCTCTGCTTGCCATTCTGTGGGGATGTCGGCTAAATCGATGCGTTCGAAAACTTCCCGAGGCTCGTCTTCAAGCAGGTATTGCCGCCATTCGCCGCCATCCTGACTAAACCGCATCCGCAATACATCATGGTGGTTCAGCAGGTAGCCGAAGGCCGACTCTACAATGTCCGGAGTCAAGCCAGGGCTGGCTTCCAGCAACAATGCCTGATTCCAGTGATGAGGATTGCTTAGGTTTTGTTCGAAAAACCAGTGCTGGATAGGCGTCAACGGCACGTCGCCATACACCAACCCTTGTTCGGCGGAGAGCTGTTGGATCTGTTCTGCGGCCACTGCCAACGCGCTGAGCGTTTGATTCTGGAACAGCAGTTTCGGGGTGATCACGACACCGGCCTGCCGCGCGCGGCTGACGACCTGAATGCTCAGTATCGAGTCGCCGCCCAATTCGAAGAAATTGTCGTGCCGCCCGACGCGCTTGACCGCCAGCAAATCGCGCCAAATATCGGCCAGAATCCTTTCGACCGGCGTTTGCGGTTCCTGATAGTGTTGCGCCGACATCCCGCTCATATCCGGTTGCGGCAAACGCTTACGGTCAAGCTTGCCGTTGGCACTGAGCGGCAGGCTGTCCAGCAGCACAAAGGCGGCGGGAACCATGTAGTCCGGCAGCGCTTGCTTGAGCCGGGCTTTCAACATTTCTATGTTGGCAACATGCTCCGTAGCAGCCACCAGATAGGCCACCAGCCGATTGTCGCCGGGCTGGTCTTCCCTGGCAATGACAACTGCCTCATCTATCTCAGGACTTTCAAGCAGCCTGGCCTCGATTTCCCCCAACTCAATTCTGAAGCCGCGGATTTTCACCTGGTGATCGATACGGCCTAAAAATTCGATATTGCCGTCCGGGCGGTACCGCGCCAGGTCGCCGGTTTTATACAGCCTGCCGCCGTCAAGCTGAAACGGATCGGGAATGAACTTTTCCGCGGTCAGTTCGGGGCGCTGCCAATAGCCGCGCGCTATGCCTTCGCCGCCGATATGGAGTTCGCCTGATACGCCAATCGGCACCGGGTTGCCGGTGCTATCCAGGATATAAAGCAGGGCATTGCTGATCGGCCGACCTATCGATAACGGCCTGTCCAGATCGGCCTGAGTTGCCGGATAAACGCTGCTCCACACCGTGGCTTCGGTCGGGCCGTATTCGTTGTATAACTGCACCTGCGGCAACATCGCGTAGTGTTGCTTAACCACTTCGGTCGAACATGTCTCTCCGGCGACAATGGCTGTTTTCAGTGTTTGCAGCTCGGCGCCCGCATGATCCAACAGCAAACTGTAAAATGACGGCAAGGCCAGTAGATGTGTTGCCTGATGCCTTGCAATCAATTCAACCAATGCCGCCGGATCTTTGGCGACGTCGTCCTCCGGCAAGCACAGGCAACCGCCCTGCCCCAGCGTCCAGAACAGCCCGGCCACGGAGCTGTCGAATGCGAACGACGACAACAGCAAATAACAACCGACCGGCTCCTTGTAATAGGCATTCCTGGCCCAGGTCGAATGCATCAGGTTGCCGTGACCGACCACCACGCCTTTGGGGTTTCCGGTCGAGCCCGAGGTGTAAATGACATAAGCCGCGTGGTCTGCATGCAGCGGTATTTCCGGGTTCTCGCTGCTGCAATTGGCATAGGCGTCAATATCGTCCACGCACATCGTCGCCATATCGCCGCAGTCGAGGCCAGGCAGCAACGCGGTGCTGGTCAACAGCCACTTGCAACCGGCATCCTTTAGCAAATACGCCTGGCGATCTTTTGGATAAGCCGGATCGACCGGCACATACACTGCACCGGCTTTAAGAATCGCCAATATCCCGACCACCATTTCCGGGCAGCGCTGGATGCACAAGGCGACGCGCTTTTCCGGTCCCACGCCTTGCGCCAGTAGACAATGCGCCAGCCGGTTGGCCTGCGCATTGAGCTCGGCATAGCTTAGACGCCGCTGCCGATAAACCACGGCGTCGGCTTGCGGTTGCCGCCGGGCAACGGCTTCGAAAACACTGTGCACCGTGCTGCGATTCGGGTAATCGATGCCGGTTGAATTCCACTCCGCCATCTGGTTACGTTCGGACAAACTCAGCAGCGGCAGTTCCGACAAGCGTCTGTTGGGATTGGCAAGTATGCCGTGCAGCAGGTATTGATAATGACCGATAAACCTTAAAACTGTGTCGCAGGACAGCAAGCCGCTGCGGTACTGGAACGAGGCTGCCAAGCCTTGCGCCGTCTCCGCCATCAGCAAGGTCATATCGAATTGCACCGCGACATCGTCCAGCGCATAACTTTCGGCCGACAGGCCAGCCCAATCCAGCGCGATGCCCGGCATGCCCAAGGCCAATTCGGCTGCGTCGTAGACAGATCCGGCCCCGCTTTGCAGCCCGAACCAGACGCTGTAAAACGCCGACGGCCCTTGCTCGCGCTCGGGCTGCAATTTTTCCACCAGCAGCGAAAATGGATAATGCTGATGCGCCTGCGCATCCAGTACGGTGGCGTTAACCTCGGCCAGATAATCGCTGAAACGCTGTTCGGCGGCCGGGTGCGAGCGCAGCGCCACCGGGTTGACGAAATAACCGACGGTATCGGCAAACTCCCGTTTCGGCCTGCCCAACGTCGGCGAGCCGACGATGATGTCCTGCTGGCCGCTGTAACGGTAAAGCAGGGTTTTGAATACGGTCAGCAACAGCGTATACAAGGTCGTGTGGTTATCAGCAGCCAGCCGTTTCAGCTGTTGCAGGGTATCCGGTGCGATATTCAGCGTTTCCGCGCGCCCCAGGCATGACGGCGAAGCGGACGTTTGCCGCTCGACAGGCAAAACCAATTTCGGCAACTCGCCGGACAACTGCCGCTGCCAGTATTGCCGGTCCTGCTCGGCGCGCTGATCGGCCAGGTAGGCTGATTGCCAAGCGACATAATCGGCGTAACTGGCTGCAGGCTTAGGTATATCCAGAATATGCCCGGCTATCTGCCCGAGATAAAGCGGCTTCAACTCTTCCAGCAAGATAACCAACGAGCAAAAATCGACGACGATGTGGTGTGCGCAAAATACCAACACATGATCGTCGTCGGCACAGCTGAACAAGGCGGCTCTCAATAACGGTCCGTGCTGCAAATCGAACGGTTTGCGTACGAAATCGGCGATAGCTTCACGGCGTTGCCGCTTGCCATTGCAAGTGACGCTAACTAAACAGGGTTGAGGCTCCTCCATCGGAACCCGCACGATCCGGGCCTGTTGGTTAAGCTGAAAGCCGCAGCGTAATTGTGCATGGCGTTCGATCAACGCAGTGAGTGCATCGTGTAATGCCGCTTTATCGGGCTTGACTCGGATACGCATTGCAACGGGCATGTTGTACAGCGAGCTGTCCGCTTCTATTTGATTGACGGTCCACTGCGCCTGCTGCCCGAACGATAACGCCTGCTCATCAACCGCCACCGGTGCAATCTGCACTTGACCGGTCTTGACCAGCTTCAAAGCCTGTTCCGCGCATGCCGCCAGGGAATGATTGCCGAGCAGTTGCACCACCGGAAAATCGATAGCCAGTAAGCCGTCGATAAAGTATTTCAGTTCCACCGCTTTTAGCGAGTCCATGCCCAAACTCGGCAGCGATTGCGACACATCCACGGCATCAACAGCCAAGCCGGACAACGCAGCCACCTTTTCAGCCAAAACCTGAGCCAGTAAATGCGCGCCCTCTGCATCGGCAACCGACAGCAAGGCTTGTCTTATTTGTGCGGGTTCCCGAGCTCCAGATTGGGAACCTAGATCGCGAAGCTCCAGCTTCGCGAAACTGGAAGCTGGAGCTTGGGAACTAGCGGTAGCTACGCGGATTTCGCCGCTCAGCTCATCGACGGCGACCACCTTAAGCTGCTGCTGCTCGAAAGCCAGTCGACAAGCCGAGCGCCTGATTTTGCCGCTGCTGGTTTTCAAGATCGAACCCGGTTTCAACAGCATCACGACATCAGCCTGTATGCCGCTCTCCTCGACCAGCCTAGTGCGTATTGCGGCAAACTCGGCCTTGTAATCGGGCTGTCTTAACCGCTTGCGTTTGAGTTCAGCCAACACGACCAGTTTTTCGCCGTCGTCCCCGTTTACCGCAAAGGCGGCCGCACAACCTGGGGTTAACGCATCGGTCGCCGCTTCGACCGCGTATTCCAGATCGTGGGGATAATAATTGCGGCCCCGGATGATAATCAGGTCTTTCAGCCGCCCTGAAACGAACAATTCGCCGCCTTCAACAAAGCCTAAATCGCCGGTGCGCAGCCAGCGGTTTTGGCCGTTTTCATCATCGATAAAAGCGTGGTCGGTGGCTATCGAATTCTGCCAATAGCCCAGGCTGACGCTGGGACCGCTTAGCTGAATCTCGCCGATTTGATCGACGCTGCACGGCTCGCCGGTTTCTGGATCGACAATGCGAATCTGCTGTCCAAAATCGACATCGACAGCCCCGCAGCCTACCAAACTCCGACTCAACTCATCGCCGTCCATGGCAGGACGCACCTTGCCTTGCTCCAGACCGGCCTTATAAAAAGCCGCCACGGTAGGCTCGGCGTTTTTGTCGCCACCGGTAGCCAGCAAGGTCGCTTCCGCCAAGCCGTAACAGGGATAAAAAGCATTACGTCTGAATCCGCACTCTGCGAACGCGGCGGCAAAACGCACCATAGTGTCTGGGTTAATCGGTTCTGCGCCGTTGAAAGCCAAGCGCCAGTTGCTAAGATCCAGCCCCGCTTTTTCTTCATTGGTGATTTTCGTGGTGCACAGCTCGAAAGCAAAATTCGGCCCGCCGCTGGTGTGGGCGCGGTAATCGCTGATCGCTTGCAGCCAGCGGACCGGCTTTTCCATGAACGCCATAGGCGACATTAAAACAGCGCTGGTTCCGCAATACAAAGGTTGCATGACGTTGCCGATCAGGCCCATGTCATGGTATAGCGGCAACCAGCCGACCACCGTCGACTGCGTATTGTGGCCGAAGCGCCGTTTGATCAGCCGTTGATTCGCCATCAGATTGCCGTGGCTGATTATCACGCCCTTGGCGTTACCGGTAGAACCCGAGGTGTATTGCAGAAAAGCCGGATCATGGTCGTGCAATGCCGGCAATCGCCAGACGCTTGCATCGACGGCGTCAAAATCATCAGTAATCAGCCAACGCTTATCTAACAAACCGGCACTGCCGACTGAAAATTGGCGCACCGTATTGGCAACGCTTTGCGTGCTGAGTATCACCGCCGCCTGGCTGTCATCTATTATCGCCTGCAGACGCGGCATGTGTCGGCCATTGGTCGGCGGGTACGCAGGCACCGAAATGGAACCTGCGTAAAGACAGGCAAAAAAGGCCGCGATATAGTCCAATCCCGGCGGATAGAGCAAAACAGCGCGCTCACCCTGCATAGCCAATTCCTGCAACTGCACGGCCAGCTGTCTGGCCTGCAAATCCAGTTCGCCGTAAGTTAGCGACTTAGTGGGTTGTTCGCCGTTTTCCAGGAACGTATAAGCTGTGCGCTGCGTTTGCCGTTCCGCCCGCAACCGCAATAGTGCAACCAGGGATGCGGCGTTACCAAGCAATGCATCATCATCGACGCCGTCAAAGCTGTGTTGTTTGTTTAACATATCTGCCCTACTCTCGTTGAATGAGTCGTCTGTTGAATTGCAGTTTTGTAGGCCGGAATAAGCCCGTTTGAGCGGCAGCGAAAGCGGGTGTTTCCGGCACACTGCGCATTGTTCTGGCTCCGCGTAATCATCCACAGAAATGTGGTGAAAGCTTCCACACCTAGTGGACGATTGACCGTAATATTTTCCTCATAGTCGGGTTTTATCTATGCGGTGTAGCTGCGACAGAAATATCGCTCATGCTTTTTTCAGCTTTCATGGCTAAAGTTTGCAGCGTTGATAATGCCGCTCCGCATCATTTTATCGACAACCTGTTGCACACAGACATCCAGCGCTGCGATACCGGTTTGCACGGTAAGCTCACAGTTTTCGGGGGCTTCGTAAGGGGACGTGATGCCGGTGAATTCCGCTAGCTGTCCGTCCCTGGCTTTTTTATAGAGGCCTTTTACGTCGCGCGATTCGCAAATCTCGATCGGCGTATCGCAATAGATTTCGATAAAGTCGCCACGCTCTACGATGCCGCGCACACGCTCCCGGTCTGCACGATAAGGGGAGATAAAGGCGGTAAGCACAATGACGCCTGCCTCCATAAAAATCTTGGCCATTTCACCGATGCGACGAATGTTTTCCTGGCGGTCTTTCGCTGAAAAGCCCAGGTCACCACACAAGCCATGGCGAACATTGTCGCCATCCAGCACGAAGGTGCGGCAACCGCGCTGATGTAACGCTTCTTCAACGGCATGAGCCAGCGTGGACTTGCCCGACCCGGATAATCCGGTAAACCATAAGATAGCGCCGCGATGACCGTTTTGCGTTTCACGCCGAACGCGGGTAACGGTGGCACGGTGCCAAACGACATTGGCCGAAACAGGCCGCAATGTAGTCATGACAGCAACTGCGCGTGCAGCTGTCCTGCTTTCATCGCTTCGCTCAGCTTTGGTTCATTCATAACCGTTCCTTAAACGTATGTGAAAAACGCACTGCCGGACTGAGGCCAAATTGCTCCGGCATTGAGAGGACGATTGACTGCAATCCTTTCCTCATAGCTGTTTTCGATATAATCAATCAGCTACTCAATGCCAGGAAGGATCAGTAGCTTGCCAATACAGCTGCCGGCTATTGTGCTCAAGGCGCCGGAATCAGGCATCGAATCGCCAAAATCGGCATGACGAAAAAGATTACGAACAGCACACGTAACGGTATACCATAGCGGGTAATGGTTACCACTGCCGGAGATTCACCTTGAAAAAACTTTTAGCATTGATTTTCATGACCCTGCTGAACAGCAGTGTGTTTGCCGATAACACCGTTATTGAAGTGATCCCCTTGTCCAATCGGCCGGCGTTCGAGATAGTGCCGCTGTTGGCACAGCTGCTTGGCAATACCGCCCAGCTGGTTGACAACGGTTCCAACCTGCTGGTCAAGACCACGCCCGACCGGCTGGCCGAAATCAAATCCATCGTCAAGCAACTGGATGTACGCCAGAGCAATCTGGTCATCACCGTCCTGCAAAGCAGGCTGACGACCGCCGATGAACTTAACGCGGCCGCCAGAATACAGCTGAATGTGCCGGCCGATGATCCATCAAGATCCGGCGGCAGGGTAATCGGCCATGTGTACCAGACCCAAGCCAGGGACACCGATCAAAACACCCAAACCGTTCGTACGATGGAAGGCGTGCCGGCTCAAATCAAAGTGGGCAATGTTTATCCGAGACAAAATTTTTCCGGCTACGGTTACGGCTACGGCTCGACGACCGAATATACTGAAGCGACAACCGGGTTTGTGGTAACACCCAGGCTAACTGGTCAACAAGTCATTCTTAGCGTATCGCCCTGGTCGGATAAAATAAACAGCCAAGGACAAATCCAGACCCAGAGTGCGCAATCAACCATCAGGATTAATCTTGGCGAATGGGTAGAACTCGGTGGAGTTGGCGCAAACACCACCAGCAATACAAACAGCGCGCTTGTTAATACGCGCCAAATCGACAAAAACCAGATGCATATTTTGGTTAAAGTTGACCGGGGGAATTAGTCCTCCAGCGCGTCCAGCCCCAATTCAAGTTCTGTGCAAAGCGCTTGGTATTTAGCCCAAATAGACCGGCTATCAAGACGCTCATCTGCCTGGGCGTATTCTTCCAGCAACGCGGTTTTTGCCTCATCCGGCAATCCATCCTCGCCCATCGGGTACAGGATGTTGTCTTCCTTATAAATGTGCTCTTTTAACAGCCGCGCATATTGAGCGGCATTGTCCGCCAGTACAGTTAAGGATTTTTCCTGCATCGCTTGCTCCATGTTTTGGACATATTCCCTGGCTTTACTGTGCTCCATCAGCATTTGCGGGACCGGGTTGCAATGCGTCAATACGCCGGGCGAGACAAGATAGCGGAACAAAATATCCTCTTCTTTGGCGTGATGAAAATGATCGGCAAATTCATGAATGAATTCTATAAAGCAAGCTGCTTTCTCCAGCAATACGGGGGTGCCTGGGTGCTTTAAACTGAACTCGGCATAGCGCTCCATTAATGCGACATATTTTAAAATCAGCTGATGCTCTTTCATCAGGTTTTCGGTGGCTAACATGGTTTGATATTCCTTAAAACAAGTATAAAAACTGGATTCGGCATATTAACATTTATTCATTTTGTCCACGAAATACACCAAAAGCACGAAAATTCTCGACGGGATTAGAATTGCCAAGTTCCATTAAAATCCAGAGTCTGCATCTCCTCAAATAAGCACATCCTCTCGCAAAATGGACAATAAACGCCTAAATCTGGCATCATATTGCCTCAATACACCTTGTATTCCACAAGGTTGAAACAACCCTAGATTAAGGAAAGCAATGAATAACCTCCCCAAATGCCCCACATGCGGCTCAGAATTCACCTACGAAGACGGTAGCATGTACATCTGCCCTGAATGCGCACACGAATGGTCAAAAGATGGGGCAGCCGAAGATAGCGCCGATGTCCGTATCGTTAAGGATGCAAACGGCAATGTGTTACAAGACGGGGATACCGTCACCGTAATCAAAGATCTCAAAGTCAAAGGATCATCATCGGTTGTCAAAGTCGGCACTAAAGTCAAAATCATCCGTCTGGTCGACGGCGATCATGATATTGACTGCAAAATCGACGGTATTGGTGCAATGAAGCTTAAATCAGAGTTTGTTAAAAAGGTCTAATAGTAAAAGAGCATGGCGATAAGCCCGAACTCATTCAGAAATGATGAAGGGTGAATGCCTTAGGGGTTTCATAAGGAACCCCTAGCCTCGTCATAGTCATTAAGCGTGTTGTGGACAACCCGCTATATCAACAAACTAAACGGTTCAACCGTTACTCTGTCACCCGCCTGCACGCCATTACACTCTTTCGGCAAGACGATATAGCAGCCGCTCTGGCTCATGGAACTGAGGATGTTCGAGCCTTGCTGACCCGCAGAGGCGACAAAGAACTCGCCATCTACATCTTGACTGAGAATGCCGCGCTGATATTCCTGCCGTCCGGGAGATTTTTTCAACGCGGTGGTGCAGGTCGCGGTAAATCTTAACGGTTTGGAGGACGGCACGCCGGAAAGCTGCCTGAGCGCAGGCGCTACGATCTGCTGAAAGGTTACGACAACGGCAACCGGATTGCCGGGCAAGCCGAAAAAATAACACGCGCCTATTTTGCCGAAAGCCAGCGGTTTTCCGGGTTTTATCGCAATTTTCCAGAAATTGACTTCACCGCAGCTTTGCAGGATTTCTTTGACATAATCGGCCTCACCGACTGACGCGCCGCCGGTAGTTATGATCACATCATAGATTTTTGGAAGCCTCAATAAAGCTATCTTCAAGCAGCTGTTTGTTGTCGGGAATAACGCCCAGATCGGCAACGCTGTAGCCGGGATCCGCCAATAATCCGCCCAGCATAGCGCGGTTGCTGTCGTATATTTTTCCTGGCTCCAGCGGCTGGCCTAATGCAGTCAGTTCGTCGCCGGTCGAAAAATAGGCGATTTTCAACCGGCGTTTAACAGTTACCTCGCCAATACCGGCAGAGGCCAGTAAACCCAAATCAACCGCTGTCAGTTTTTTAGGCTGGGCTATTAAACAAGCGCCTTGTTTGACGTCTTCACCGATTTCCCTGATATTTTGCAGCGCTCGCGTGTCGGCCGGAAAATGGATGGTTTGCCCCTGAACCTGAACCTGTTCCTGCATGACGACTGAATCGGCTTCGTTCCGGCACGACCGCGCCGGTAAAAATCCTGACGCATTGGCCGGGTTGCAACTGCCCCTGAAATGGCCGTCCGGCCCAGGAAGTTCCGGCCAAACTAAGCGTGAACGCTTGCCCGTCGACCCTATCCCGACTTGCAAAAGCATAGCCATCCATTGCCGCATTCCGGTCATGCGGGATGTTGATCGGCGAATAAACCGATTCCGCCAGCACCCGTCCCAAGGCATTTTTTAACGTCAGCTTTTTCTGTGCCGCTGACCGGGTTTACGGCGGCTTTGATTCTGTCCAGCGCGTCGTCAATAGACAATAACGGCTTGGATTCTTGGCTGCATGCGTCAATCATGGTTTTTCATAACATGGTTTTGGATAAAGGCGGCAATCATTTCGGGCCGGTTTAGTTCCAGTTGCATTAAATGAGTCTGGCGTTTCCAGCGCTGCATCTGTCGCTATCGCGATGATGTCCGGGTCGTTTGGGTAAAGCAAGGGTTTTTCAAGCGAGGGCCGATGCAATTCAATTTTAGGAAACTTGTTCCGCCCTAAAGCCTTCAACCAGGATCAGGTCCAGTTCGGATTGATCGAATTGCTTCAACTGATCATCCAAGCCGAGGTTCTTGTTCCGGAGTCAAGTTCGGTAATAATCGCCCGCCGATACCGGGATACCAGCATCACCGGACGAGGCACCGGCTTTCCGCAGGCGAAAACTGTCTTTTCCCGGCTGGTCAATTTCAAAATCATGATGACTGTGCTTGATCAAGCCGATACGCAGACCGTTTTGCTTTAAAATCGGAATCAATTGAGTCAATAACGTGGTTTTGCCGGTTCCGCTTGCGGCAACAAAACCTAAAACCGGAATTTGGGCATTCAGCATATCAACCAACATTATTAGATTGTTATCATAAGATGTCATATTTTAAGGTATTATTTATCCAAACACTATCCATATGCAGTGCAAAGGCCCTTGACGAGACGAGTAGTTGGAGCGAAGCTTAGAACGGTCATTAATCCAGGAGTAAACCTTGATTCGAATTTATCTGATTTTGTTAGTTATCATCATCGCATTTTTTGGGATACGTGCGTTTTTAAAAACCTCGCCCGCCGTATTGGCCCGTTACATCAAGAGCTTACTTGCTATCCGTTACCGGCCTAATCGTACTTTATTTGGCCGCAACCGGACGTTTGAACTGGCTTTTTGCGCTGGCAGGCGTGACTGTCGCCTTTGTACTCCGATTGATGCCGGTATTATTACGTTATGCACCTTATTTGCACCGGCTATGGTCGGAATTCAACTGCGGCAAAACAGAATACATCGCAACGTCAAAACAAAGCGGATACTAAAGGCGAATATGTCGGTTGAAGAGGCTTATGAAGTGTTAGGTTTGAAAGATGGGTGCATCGGAATCTGAAATTATTGCCGCTCATCGCAAATTGATGCAAAAAATACATCCGGATCATGGCGGATCGAATTATTTGGCGGCAAAAATAAATCTGGCTAAAAAGGTTTTGTTAAAAAAATAATCCGCTATGACATCCACTATTATTCAAAGCTTATTTTTATTGCAATGCTGTCGGCTTTATTGAATGGCTGCGCAAAACTGCCGCCGAACTATGCGCCCGTCACGCACAAATCATCCTGATGCTGTCTAAAGACGAAACAAAATATCATCAGGTAAAAAAAGGCGACACCTTGTATGCCATAAGCTTGATTTATGATTTGGATTATCGGCAATTAGCGCAATGGAACAAGATCAGCGCCACCTTATACGATAGAAATAGGTCAAAAAATAAAACTCTCCGACCCGAATTTAGAAAACAAATCCACCCTCGATACCGCAGAGCAGCTGCCGCCGCACCCAAAGATGGAAGAGACAAAACAAAAAATCGTCGCGGCAACGCCAACAAATAGAATTGGCTCACAGAAAAGCCCCCCTCTTCCGTTAAATAATAAACCCAGCCCGGCTTACAAGCCATCAGACAAAACTGACGCGCCTTAAAAATAGCGCCGACAAAAACGGAAGTAGTCGCACAAAAAAAACCAATTATTTCAATTGACAATATAAACATGTTAAAGTTAAGCTTTCAATGGCCGATAAATGGAAAAGTCTTAAAAGCTTTTGCTCAAGCCGATAACAAAGGCATTGATATTGCCGGTGAAATAGGGCAAAACGTAAGTGCGGCTGAAGCGGGCAAGGTTGTCTATAGCGGACAAGGCCTGATTGGTTACGGTAATTTGCTTATCATCAAACACAACGATTTGTATTTAAGCGCTTATGCCAATAACAGCCGACTGCTTGTTGCTGAGGGAGACTACGGTAGGAAAAGGCGAGGTTATTGCGAAAGTGGGCCAAAACAGGATCAAACAAAACATCGCTGCATTTTGAAATACGAAAAAACGGAAAACCGGTAAATCCACTTAATTTTTTACCGGAAAAATAATAAAACCATTTCGGCTTAGACCGAACAATGTAGAGGTTATCATGAAGGCAGAATTAGTTGAGCTATTGGACGATGATGTTTGTGTATTATTTGATGATGATTTGTCTTTTGACGATGAACCTCAGACAGATTCCGTTATCGGCGAGACATCATTGGATATTGACGAGATAGTCTACCATTGAATCGCAGCACGACAAGAGCATGGATGCGACGCGGGTTTATTTGAATGAACTGGCTCGTTCGCAATTGTTAACCGCCGATCAGGAAAAAATCTACGGATCCAGAGCCTTGCTGGGCGATCAAGCGGCCCGCAAAATCATGATCGAAAGCAATTTGCGTCTGGTCGTTAAAATCTCCCGCCGTTACCTGAACAGGGGCTTGCCCTTGCTGGATTTGATTGAGGAAGGCAATCTGGGCTTGATGCGCGCAGTTGAGAAATTCGATCCTGAACGAGGTTTCAGATTTTCAACCTATGCCACTTGGTGGATCAGGCAAACCATTGAACGGGCCATCATGAATCAGACGCGAACCATTCGTTTGCCGATTCATATCGTCAAGGAAATGAATACCTATCTTAAAGCCCAGCGCCATTTGTCTCAGTTACTCGACCATGAACCCAATGCCGAAGATATAGCCGGACATCTGGACATACCGGTCAACAAAGTCGAAAAAATGCTCAAGCTTAACGAACGCGTTACCTCAATCGATATACCCGGCGGCAAGGATTTTGACAAGCCGCTGGTCGAGTCGATTTCCGATGGCGAGAGTTTGTCGCCCGCTGAGAAAATCCAAGAAGACGGAATCAGAAACAATATTGCCAAATGGGTGTTCCAACTTTCCGAAAAGCAGCGTGAAGTGATTTGCCGCCGCTATGGGCTTTGCGGTTATGAAGGCTCAACCCTTGAACAGGTTGCTCAAGAGTTGGGCGTAACCAGTGAGCGCGTCAGGCAAATTCAAATGGATGGCTTAAAAAGAATGAAGGAAATCCTGGAAGTCAACGGCTATTCTTTTGAAGCGATTTTTAATTAAACGTAGGGGCTGGCCTTGTGCCTGCCCTGATAGACCACACTGTCAGGGGCAACCACAAGGGATTGCCCCTACAAGTTACACAACAAATGCATTTTGCAGCGGCCAGTCCCTGATAATTAAAGACCTGCCCCTGCTCCCGCACTGTACCGCAAGCGCTGAGCGATACTTCGGCAATACACCCATTGCACCGTCATTGAGTTTGTCCTGCGGCTAGAATGCCGTTATCGGGAAACCCTCGATCCACAGGCGTATAAACAGCCGCCGCACCGATATTGACATCCACGGCTTCAGACCACGGCGCATTCGCCTACCAGCGTCGATTGGACGACATAACACTGGTTTTCCAAGGCTCTTGCCTGACAGCCTATTTTAACGCGATGATAGCCGGCCAGAGTATCGGTGCAACTGGGCACCAAAATCAGATTCGCTCCGGCTTCAACCTGCTTTCTTGCCAGTATCGGAAACTCGCTGTCATAGCAAATATTGATCGCGATTTTTCCGTATTCGGTATCAAAGCACTTTAACTCCTCACCTTTCTGAATCAGCCATTGCTCGTTTTCAAAACGGGTCATCATCAGCTTATCCTGATAATCAACCTGACCATCCGGCATAAACAGGTACGCCCGGTTTCGATAAGCGCCGGAATCGGTTTTTACCGGAAACGTGCCCGGCTGAATAATGCACTGATATTTTTTCGCCAAGATGCGGAACAAATCCAGATAATCATCAGCAGCGACTGCATGGCTGCCAGCTGTTTGCTTAACGATGAATAAACCGCCTCGCCGAATAACGAGGCCAATTCCATGCTGGCATACTCGGGAAAAAGCAGAATCTTCGCATCCTGCTCGGACGGCTTCAGCAACCCAGCGTTCGGCCTTCTCTTGATACTGCTGCCAATTTTCCAGGAAACTGATGTCGTACTGGGCGGTCGCAATTTTAAAGTTCATGTTTCAACCAGAAAGTCATCGGTTTGGGCGTTTCATTTTCATCATCCAGATCTTTCCAGATATACGTCGTATGAAGTTCGGGATGTTTGACGTAGCCGCGTTTGGTCCAGAATTGATCCAACGGCACATAATCGACGGGTCGCCTTGGATGATCGACAGGCCGCTCCACACAACAAAAACAAATGTGCTTGAAGCCACCCAAATCTTTCGCATGAGCTTCCCTTTCCTCAAAAAACCGGACGCCGATACCCAAGCCCCGATAATTCTTGTCCAGCACCGATTCACTGCAATAAAAAACCTCGTCAAGGTTGTAACCCTGTTCGATAAACGGCTTTTTCAGCTCATCGGTTTCATATTTCATCGGGATTGCTGTCGATGCCCCGACCACTTTATCGCCGTCAAAGGCGATGACAATAACGCTGTCCGGGCAATCGATATAAGTCTGTAAGTATTTTTTTTCATAATCGATATCCCCGTCGTACAAATACGGGAAGTCTCTAAACACTTCAATTCTAAGCCGGGCAAGTTCGGGAATAAATTGCTCCAGAGCCGGGCCGCTCCATCTTTCAATACGAATATCTTTAGCCATCATGTTACAAAAGCAAAAAGGAACGCATTTTAGCCGAACACTTAGGGTTTGCGTAGCATAAGCCGTAAAAAACCGGTTTTCTGCTATTCTTCACAAAAAGGCTACCGTATTCAAAGGTTAGCAATTATGAGATGATGCCACTATAAAAAGTGGGGAGTAGTGGAAGGTGTAGATCGCATAAACGCCACCCGTTACTCGCCACTCACTATTCGCTACTCACAACCTGCTACTTAACTTTTTATTTATGAAAATTGCTTCATTCGCTGTATTGGTTGTTTTGCTTAACGCTTTGCTTGGCTGGTCAACCAACTTACCCCAAGATGTAGGCCCGGACGTTCCATCAGGAAAACTCAACAGCCTGTCATTCGCCCCATTCCGGGAAGGCCAAGGGACCTTTAGATGAAAAATTCCCGATACCCGAACAAATCGACGCCGACTTGCGCCTGATGGGAGAAACAACCCACTCTATCCGCACCTATGCCAGCGCTGAAGGCAGTATGCAGATGGTTCCCGCCCTGGCGCAAAAGCATGGCTTGACGATGATTCAGGGAGCCTGGCTGGGCGGCAACAAAGCCGACAATAAAGCGGAAGTCGCCGAAGTGATCCGTTCCGCCAACGCAGCACCCCGATGTGGTCAAACGGGTTATCGTCGGCAACGAAGTGTTATTACGAGGCGACCTGCAATCCGGGACAACTGATCGAATACATACGGGAAGTAAAACGCTCGGTTAAACAGCCGGTTTCTTATGCCGATGTGTGGTCCATGTACATGAAATACCCGGAGCTAATCAAAGAAGTGGACTTTATTACCATCCACATTCTGCCCTACTGGGAGGACGAGCCTATCACCGTAGATCAGGCACCGGCGACACATCGAACGCATTGTCAAACAGGTTCAGCAGGAAGCCGATACCATTGCCCCCGGCAAACCCATACTGATCGGCGAATCGGGCTGGCCGGGCGAAGGCCGTCAACGCGGCTGGTCGGTGCCAAGCGTGGTCAACGAAGCAAAATTCATCCGCGCATTGATTAAAGTAGCCAACAAGAACGGCTTCGATTACAACATTGTCGAAGCCTTTAACCAATCATGGAAAAGCGAGCTTGAAGGCGTGGTCGGCGCAAACTGGGGACTTTTTTCGGTTGATCGCAAAGAGGTTTTCCCTTTAACCGGCAAGGTCTACGAAAATCCTGATTGGCTTAACGGCGTTATCGCGTCAACGATACTTTTTCTGATCATCGTTGCCTGCTGCTGGAAGCCGTTGCAATCGTTATCCACATCGCGTCTGGCATTCTTTTTAGCCTTCACGCAACTGCTGACCTTTTTGCTGGCAAATATGGCTCGAAAACCTGTGGTATACCAGCTATAGCGACTGGCAGCGTTTTCAAACGGTATTAACTCGTGGGCTTAAACGCCATCCTGGCCGGTTTGATATTGCAGCGCGGCCATGGCCTGTTAGCCAACAGCGCCGCCAATCCAAAATTCGGCGCCTGGATATACACACTCTGCATACTGTTTGCCGGATATGCCGTTTATAAAACCTTCGGTCTGGCGCTGAATGGGCGTTATATCAGCTTCCCCACAGTAGCCGTTTACATCCCCGTTGTCGGCATGTTCGGCTTAATGATCATCAGTTATATGGCCGAACGCCCATGGTCGTTAAAGGCCGTTGAGATTAACCGGTTGGCAGGACACATAAAGACCAAAGCCGATCAGGATAAGATCATTGGCTATGCCCTGCTGATCATGGGCTTGATTGCTTGTTATCTGGGAAACTAAAGCCTTCGTGGTAAGCCGCGACTTTATCCTTGCTTATCCGAATGTCGCCAAAAGAATCGGCATGGCTTTTATGTTTTCCGTAACCAATTGTCAGCTGATAGTATGGCTAATGTGCCTAGCCATTCTCGCATTACCGCTTCTGGTGAGCGGTGATACAGAGAATAACCGGCTGTAATTTTACCGTTGTTTGCCGGTTTCAGGACAGAGTGAAAAAAGATTTGCACTCCTCAGTTGCGCATAAAAAAGAGGCTATACTTTTCGAAATAACCTGAAGTAAACTAGGGAATAATAACATTCTAACTCAGCAGTAAATTAGGGAAAATATGCGCAACATTAAATTATTTGACTCGGCTGACCACCGTTTTATTCTGCTCAACGAGAGTGAACCGGGCGAAGAAGACGGAGTACGTTCCAACCAGTACCTGATCACCCATCATAATGATGGGGTGTTGCTTGATCCGGGCGGTTTTGGGGTGATGCCCAGGGTACTGGCGGAAATGTTACGTTACCTGGGCCCCGAGCAAATCAAGGCTATTTTTCTGTCGCATCAAGACCCCGACATCGTCGGCGGCCTATCAACCTGGCTGGAACTGTGCCGTTCGCCGGTCTATGTTTCCAGCATCTGGATACGTTTTTTACCCCATTACGGTTTAAAAGACATGGCGCCGATTTGTCGGGGTACCCAACGAAGGCATGGACTGCGAGCCGTCGCCCGGTTTTAAACTGAAAGTCGTGCCCGCACATTTTTTGCATTCCGAAGGCCAGATTAATGTCTATGACCCGATTTCCAAAATCCTGTTCACCGGCGACATCGGCGCGGCAATGCTGCCCAATGATAAAAATGAAGCATTTGTAGACGATTTTGCCAGCCCACATCCCCTATATCAAGGGATTTCACCGCCGTTACATGTGCTCTAACAAAGCGATACGTTGCTGGCTGGACACCATTGCCGATCTGGATATTGACATGATTGCCCCGCAGCACGGGCCGATTTACCGGGGCGCTGCGGTACAGGATTTTCTAAGCTGGCTCAAAGACCTGCAATGCGGCATTGACTTGATGCAGCCTGGCGGACGCTTTCCGCAGAGAGGACTGAGAGCATGGAGCAAGTTACCGACCTACGGCCAATCATCTGGAGGCTTTGCGCTTCAAGATTATCAGCCAGATTGCCGAAATTTTAGAAAATCAAACACGCACCCAGCGCTATGCAATGAGCTTATCCGAGCTTAATCATAACGTACATCAAGAGATTATCAGTAAATTAATGGCGGCTATGGCCACTATGGCTGCCGATGACTCCGGTACCATGATTGCCATGATCCCAACGATCACGCATATCATTAATACCTGCACCCGGCTGGATCACAGCCTTGACTTACTCTTCCAGCAACGTAGCGAGCAGTGGGCGGCTAATGATCGGCACATCCAAGAGCCTGATGATCGAGTTTAATCAAACCTTGCTTGAACTATCTTCGGTTTTGATTGAAAAAGACTTGCTGGAGCGGCAAAGCCAGGTGTTGGAACGCATTATCCTGTCGCACGAACACATCTCGCAATGGAAAGAGTTTGTACAGGAAATTCTGGCGGATTTTTACGCCATTTTCCCGTTTAACTTTTTTTATATCGCCTTTGCCGAAGAAAATGGCTTATCGCTCTATTTGTATTATCTGGGCCATTGCTCGGACGAGGTACGCACACAGGCGCGCGGCATACTGAGCCAACAGATGCTGCAAAGCATCGGACTGCCCCTTGATGCACCGCTGGATATTGAAGAATTTAATATCCATTGCGGGGCCGAAATCAAAACGGATCTCGATATCGCATGATCAGCGTGCCTGTGCCCGATCATTCGCCCAATTTGGCCGGTTTACTGGGAGTCGCTTACGCCGCTGAAAACAATTTATCAGCGCAGGAAGCCAGCGTCATCCGCGCGATACTCGCGGTCATGGTCATGGTGGTGGGCTCCAGCAAAGTGTTGTCGCGTACGCTTTTAGAACTTGAATACTACGCGGCGCATGATCCCCTTACCGGTCTGCACAACCGGCGTCAGTTTAACGATCTTTTACATTATGAAATCGGCCGTTCCGAACGCCATAAGCATGAGTTTAGCGTACTGATGCTTGACCTGGACGACTTTAAAGACATTAACGACTCCTATGGACATCCCACCGGCGATACAGCGCTGTGCGCAATCGCCAGTGTCCTGCTTGAACATACCCGCAATGGCGATTTGTGCGCCCGCGTTGGCGGAGATGAGTTCGCTATTATCCTGACCGAAACCGGCCCCGAAGGCGCGCGGGTAGTCGCTGAAAATGTAGGCCGTGCGCTACGGGAAATGGCCATCACTTCGGTGCAAGGCAATCGCTTTCATTTAACCGTTTCCATCGGCGTGAGCAGTTACCCCGCCGATGGCCAAACCATCGACACCCTGCTGGAGGGTGTCGATGCGGCGATGTACAAAGCTAAAGATATGGGCAAAGACGGCGTCTACGCCTTTGATGCGACGGAAACGCGGATCAGTATTCGCGAGACGCGCGACAATGCGGAAAACTTGCGCGAGGCATTGAAAGAAGGGCGCATTATTCCCTATTATCAATCGATCGTTAACTGCCAAACCGGCGAGCTCTATGCTTTTGAAACGCTGGCCCGACTCAAAACCCCAACCGGTGAGACGACTTCGGCGGCAACATTTATCGAAACCATTGACAAATACGGCTTGGCGCGCGAACTTGACCTAGCGATGATCAACAACTCGTTTGCAGCCAAACGCGCTTGCATGGACGCCAAGCGCCCGGAAGCGGACGCGAAGATATTTATCAACTTATCGGTGCAGGAAATTCAAGGCCGCGGCATTTTAGGTTACGCCGAGGAACTTTGCCAGCAACTGCAACTCCCCCCCGAAAGCATCGTATTTGAATTGCTGGAACGCGATGCGATCGGCGATATGACCAACATGCGCCGGTTTCTGACCAATCTGCGCCGCAAAGGCTTTGCCTTTGCACTGGACGATTTTGGCACAGGCTATAACTCGTTCCATTATTTGCGCGAATTGCATTTTGATTACGTCAAAATCGATGGCGCATTTGTGCGCAACATACTGAACTCTAAAGTCGATTATGCCTTAGTGCATAACTTGTCCAGACTGTGCCAGGACCTCGACATCCTCACTGTTGCCGAATTTGTCGAAAACCAGGAAATTTGGGACGCACTCAAAGATATGGGTATTAATTACGCCCAAGGCTATCACATCGGCATGCCTCAATCGGAGATGCAGCAGCCTTTGAAAAGTAGATAGTGGTGAATAAGAAGCGCACCACTTCCTACTCACCATCTTTTTCTAAAGCTCGTCGGCTTAGACCTAAGTCGTAACCCAGCATAACTTTAATCAAAGGAAAGAATCTCAAGTGAAGCCAAATTTCATCGGCGTGGCCGGACTGCCAAGAGCAGGCTCGACACTACTCTGCCAACTACTTGCCCAGCATCCAGAAATCCACTGCGAAGGACACAGCTCGCCGCTATGCAACACATTACTGGGCATACGCCGGATGATCAGCGACGACCAATTTTACCTATCCCAGTTGGACAACTCATTCGACAGCAGCTATGCACATCTGGCTTCTGCGATGCAGGGATTTTTGCGGGGCTGGAATCATGACTGCCGTAAGAAGGCGGTGATAGACAAGAACCGCGCTTGGCTCCATGCCATAGAATTGCTTTTGCATATCGAACCTGACGCAAAACTGGTCGTTTGCATTCGGGAGCTGGGACAGATTTACGGTTCCATAGAGGCGCAGCATCAACGCACCATCCTGATCGATTTCATCGATCATCTGGCCGATTTCGACCGCTTCGGACGGGCCGACATCCTGTTCGCCAAGGACAAGGCCATCGGCGCGCCGTTGATCTCGCTGCATGCGGTGCCGGATTTGCCCAAAGAAGTGCAAGAACGCCTGTATTTCGTCCGCTTCGAAGACATGATCGAGCAACCGGCAGCCTGCATGTCGCACCTCTATGCATGGCTGGGACTTTCTCCGTTTGAGATCAATCCGGAGAAACTTGAACTCGGAATACAGGAAAGCGACAGCCATTACCACATGAAATACACCCACAAACAGTCGAAACGGATCGCGAAGCCCAAAAGACATGACATACCGCCCCGGATTCAGGCCCAGATCGAATCCGCCTGCTCCTGGTTTTACCAGAGTTATTATCCGAGCAAGAGATAATCGCGTCCCTTGCCTACCGATTGAGAAAATCCAGAAACAAGGAACAGTGGAGGCGTGACATTCTCCTCGTTCTCACTTGCAGCGCTCGTTGTTATACACAAGTCCAATTTGAACCAAAAATTTGTCGTCATACTGGCAGGAATTCCCGTATCCAGAGCTATGAACGGTAAGCTTACCGGTTTCGCTACGACTTTATTTCGTCCAATTACCTTAAATCTTTACCGATTGTCCCAGGCGTCAGAAACCGAAACTAACACCCGCGCCCGCGTTGGTTGTGCTCCCGGATAACCCCGCACTGACTTTCACAAGAATATTCGAATAGGCTATCGGCGCGAGCATCAGCCCAATAGCCAATGCGCCCTGCCCTCCCTGGGTACCTGTACCAATACCGATGCCTTGATTATGACCATTAGGCAATTGAATTTGATTGAGCGCCGCCGCAATAGCGCCTGTCTGATCAATACTTTCACGCAAGCCGCCGACAGATGCATTCAACTGATTGAGGTTCACCGCATCCGTTCCTTGCGTTCCAGGTGCCACATCGGTGATCTGCCGCTGCTGTGAACTGCTGCCCACACTCACCGAGTTGTCGCGATTGGCCTCCGATCCCTGACCCAACGCCACCGAATTAATTCCATTTGCTGTGGTATTTGCACCTAAGGCGACCGAATTGTTGCCACGGGCCACCGCGTTGCTGCCCACCGCAGTGGTCGGATCGGCCAATGCTTTCGCGCCATTGCCAATCGCCACCGATCCTTCGAAATTGGCCGTCGCCCCATTGCCGATAGCCGTCGTGTTTGCTCCGTTTGCATGGGCATTATTGCCCATCGCTTGAGCATTTTCCCCGTTCGCCGTTGCCCCTTGCCCGCAATAGACCCCGCCGCCGGCAGCCGGTTTGCATACACCGGCGGCCGATAGGCTGGCCAATGCTTGGTCTATAGCCGCAACCTGTTGCGCCGTGTAGGCCTGGACAGCCTGAACCTGCCCCACATTGGCGGCATCCGTGGCCGCCACGCCGCTGCCGACATTGTTGATTACCGTACCGGCGCCGCCGTTGGCATTCAGACCCAGGTTGGCTCCGCCGTTGGTGTACTGCGCTGAGTTATTCGCTGTGGCCTGCGCAGTCGCAACGTTTTGATTGGTGGTGTATAGCTGCCCGCCATTGACCGCGTCGGTACTGGTAGCCGAGCTGATATTTCCGGCCGTCACATTAGTGATGGTGCGCGTTTGCCCCGCCGAGCCAACGCTCACCACATTGGCCAGGCCGCCATCGGTAGAACCCGCACCCAACGCCACAGAGTTGCTGCCGGTGGATTGCGCCGCTGTACCGATGGCGATGGAATTACCGCCGGTCGCTGTGGTCGCGGTGTTCGGCGTAGCGCCAGAAACAATGCCGGAAGAACTGCCGATTGCGATGTTGCCGCCACTGGCGCTGCCTGCGGTGGTCGCCGACCCGCCCAGCGCGATGTCGCCTGCGCTGGCCGCGCTGCTGTCGCTTCCGCTGGCGGTGCTGAAGGCCCCGTTGGCGGTGCTGCCATTGCCAGTGGCCACACTGTAATGACCGTTGGCGGTGCTCCGGTAGCCGAAGGAGCTGCTAAAATTGCCGAAGGCGGCGCTGTTGTAGCCATAGGCGCTGCTGCTGTTCCCTCTGGCAAAGCTTTGGTAGCCGCTGGCCGTACTATAATGCCCGTCAGCCCAGCTGGAGGCCCCGGTGGCAGTGCTGTTATACCCAGAAGCCGCGCTATCGGCTCCGGTGGCCGTACTATAATCCAAGACAGCCACGCTACTGCTTCCGCTGGCAGTACTTTTGTACCCGCTGGCGACGCTATTGCCTCCGGTGGACAAACTGTAATCGCCGCTGGCCATGCTGTTGTAGCCGTAGGCGTTGCTCTGGGCACCGCTGGCGGTGCTCTGGTAGCCGAAGGCGCTGCTCATAGAGCCGCTGGCGATGCTGGCTGCGCCGAAGGCCATGCTGCCGTAGCCAGTAGCGTAGCTACCGTCGCCGATGGCAATGCTGTCCTCGGCGCTGGCAGTGCTCTGGTAGCCGATGCTGGTGCTGTAATTGCCGCTGGCCGTGCTTTGAATGCCGCTGGCTAAACTGACATCGCCGCTGGCCGTGCTCTGGTAGCCGCTGGCCGTGCTTTGAATGCCGCTGGCGATGCTGTTGGCTCCACTGGCTAAACTGTAATCGCCGCTGGCCCAACTGCCGGAACCATAGGCCGCGCTACTGTTCCCGCTGGCGGTGCTGTTGATGCCGCTGCTGGTGCTGGAGAACCCGGTGGCATGGCTGAACGCGCCGTAGGCGGAACTGTAACTGCCGCTAGCGGTGCTGTAATAGCCATTGGCGGTGCTGGCTGGCTGGCTGGCGGAACTGAGGAAACCGTAGGCGCTGCTCTCTCCGCCGCTGGCGTAGCTTTTGTAGCCGTAGGCGCTGCTGTTGTCCCCGGTGGCGCGGCTCAGGTAGCCGCTAGTGGTGCTGTAAATCCCGCTGGCGGTGCTGGAGACTCCATTGGCGGTGCTGTTGTTTCCGCTGGCGGTGCTAGCGGCCCCATTGGCGGTGCTGTTGTTTCCGCTGGCGTTGCTGGCGGACCCATTGGCGGTGCTGCTGTTTCCGCTGGCGGTGCTGGAGGCCCCATTGGCGGTGCTGTTGTTTCCGCTGGCGTTGCTGAGTAATCCGTTGGCGGTGCTGCTGATTCCGCTGGCGGCGCTGTAAGCCCCATTGGCGGTACTGCCGCTTCCGCTGGCGTTGCTGCCGACTCCTCCAGCGATACTGTTGTCCCCGCTGGCGGTGCTGTTGTATCCGGTGGAGGTGGCACCGACTCCGCTGGCCTTGCTGTTGTTTCCGATGGCGGTGCTGCCGGTTCCTCCGCTGGCAACGCTGCTTGGCCCCACGGCTACACTGTTGGTGCCGGTAGCCGTTCCGCCATCGACTGCCCCGGCCATAACCGGAAAGGCGTGCATAACGCATAAAATCAAAGCTGCAAGGCGTAGCGTGGATTCGCCGTTACGACTGCATGGATGCAGGAGGTAGAGCAACGCATGGAGCGGTTGCCGAGGCAATCCTCCGCAACTTCGGTAGGCTATCATCGGCGTTGTGCGATGATTGGCGGTTTGCTACGCAAAACCACCCTACAGTCTAAAAAGGCATGTTGCATATTTCTTTAAAAGCCCATGCCCAGTTCCACCCATCCCCGCACCGAGTCGGTTTTACCAATCAACTCAGGCACTGGACCGACTGGCGTAGCGACGAAAGCCCTGGCGCTCAATTGACTTGCACCGACCCAGTGGAACTTCGGCCCCAGCCAGTTAAGCCCGCCGCCCGCTCCGCTCAGCGTGGCCCGGTTGGTTCCTCTAGCCCAAGGGTTTTGGTTGACCGTCACCTGCGCGCTGTCGATAAATCCGACCGCCTGAAATTGCCCGAACCGCCCTGAGCCTAAATCATGCCGAAGTTCGGCGGTACCGATATAGCCCGTGTCTCCTGACATTGCGCCCATGTCGTAGCCGCGCACCGTGTATGGCCCGCCCACGATCATCTTCTTCGACGAGTCCAGATTGTTCTGCGCCCATTGCCCGGCAAAAGCCAGATACAATCCGTCCTGCTGAGTCAGACTTTGCAGGCGAGACAAATTCGCGTTCCATTTCGAGAACATGCCTTGGGTTTTCACGGTCGCCGCATCGGCTACCTGCGCCTCGGGGTTATCAAAACCGACATGACCGCCCGTCCAACCCAGATTCCAGGTATTAACGCCGCCGGACAACAAGGTGTCCCGCGCATCCCCGGAAACGCTCACCGCGCCGTCATCCAAATGTCGATAAGTTTTGATACCGCTGACGTCGATACGGTCGCGTAGTTCCAACCGGTCATATTGGATCTGTCCGTACAGATTGAAATTCCGTGTGCGTATCAGCGGATGCTTCGCCCAAGCGCTGCCAACCTGCGCGGTGCCGTATGCATTCAATGCCGAGACAGACCCGCCCAAATCATAGTGCAATGCCAAATACGACCCACCCACGCGGGTGCCTTGTCCGTTGACCAGCGATTCGTAAGCAATGCGGCCATAGTTCATCCCGCCCCCGGAACTCAGCCCAGTCACACTCAGCACATCGCCGTGGTGCAGCGGGTTGATCCAGTTCACTGTCCCGCCGACTCGGGGTCGTCCGGTATAGCGGTTACCGTAATCGTCCACCATCAGGTTGCCGGTAACCCCCTGGGCGGCTGAGGCGTTGACCAGCAGATCCGAAGTACCAAGCGTCTCGCCCGCCTTCAATGTGGTATTGGCCGTAACGCCGGGAATATCGGACAACAACAGTATTGCGTGATCCAGCCCGGACTGGCCGATGGTTTGTCCGCTTTGCAACGGGGACAGCGTATCCTGCAATAACGAATCGCTCGTCTTACTATGGTTGTCGAGCTTGATTTTGCCGTAACGCGCTTCCATAACCTCAATGCGAACCACGCCTGAGGCAATGGTTTGCGCCGGGATGAAAGCCCTAGCCAGTGGATAGCCGTGACCGTGGTAATACTCGGTGATGCGGGCGGCCAGCTCATCCAGTTGGGGCAGTGTTATGCTTTTGCCTTCCGTATCCGCCACCAGCGCGTGCAGGGTTTGCGTATCGATCTTGTCATTGCCGGAAATCTGGATGGTCTTCACCAAAAACGGCGCACTGGGCGGCAGCTTGCCGACATCTTTCCGTTCGATATTCAACTTCGGCCCGGTAGGCGAAGGCGCAGGCGGCTTGACCGGTTGAATCTGTTGCAGGATCGAACCCGATCCTGAATCGACAGGGTTTGCAGCCTGTGCGGATAACGAGGAAAGGACGAGCAGGGACGCCAATAACGGCTTCATGGTTTGATACGGTTCGATATTAAATTTCATCAGAGTTTTTTTTCTTTAAGTTAAATATTATCCGGCAGCTTTACGCCGCCGTCTTCGATGACTATGGTCGGGCCGTTCTCACCGATAGTCATCGAGTCTTTGCTGACGTTGGACAAGGGAGCGCCTTGGTCTGAATCGGAATCTTGGGTGCTCTCAGTAGTAATGGACTGGCCGGTGGTTCCGGATTGGATGTTCCCTGGGGATGGGGTGAGATGCGACGTCAACAACGCAGTTACGTTGCGAACCGGGTCAGGAGTTGGTGTTGAAGTCTGCGGTAATACAGGATCGGGAGTTGGCGTTGGAACCGGTAGCGCAGCAATAGTCAGCGCCCCATTAACATAAGTAATGGCATAGTTGCCGGAACTCAGGCCCTTCGGCGAGATGAAGTAGTCGCCGATGTCAATCGCGCCTTGCGAACTGCCGCCATAACTGAGCACGCCGCCGAGCACAGCATCTGTTTCGCCATTAACAAAGCCGCTGTAGGCGACTCCGTTGCCGCCGCTATAAGCCGCGCCGTCATAGGTCTTGCTGGCGGCGTTGCCGGTCACGATGAGATTGGCGGCAGTGATGTCGGCCGCCAATCCTGTGCTCTGGGTCAGCGTGTAATTCCCGGCGTCTGTGCTTCCCAGGCTGTCCGAGGCCGTTACTGCAATGCCGGTGCCGACGTTTTTAGATCCGAATACACCCGCCTGATTCAGCGTCACGCTGTCGCCCGCAATTACGCCGCCTAGGCTGCCGCCCGTCAGGGTCGCAGCGGTGGTGCCGTCGTAGGTTTTGTTAGTTGCGCTTTCGCCGGTCACGGCGACCGTCTTCTGCGCGATGTTGGCCGTCAATCCGCTAGGCTGCACGACGATATAGTTCCCTGCATCCGTGCTTCCCAGGCTGTTCGATGCAATCACCGAAACATTCGTCCCGGCATTTTTCGAGGCGAATGCGCCCGCCTCGGTCAGCGTCACGCTGTCGCCCGCAATGATGCCGACCAGGCTGCCGCCCGTCAGTGTTGCAGCCGTGGTGCCGTCGTATATTTTGTTGCCTGCGCTTTCGCCGATGACGCTCAGGAATGCCGGGGTGATGCTTGCCGTGGTGGATGCGGTGAGGTTATTCAGGCTGTAGTTGCCGGCATCAGCACCTGATGCCGAAATGCCGGAAATCGAAACCGTTTTGGCATTGCCCACGTTCTTGTTCAGGAAGGTGGCGGAAGTGTCGGCGAATGTCACGCTGTCGCCGCCGACTACGCCGCTGCTCGAAAGCAGCGCCGCATCGTTTACGTTGCCGTCGTAGATTTTATCGACGCCGGTCGCGGTAACGGTAATGGCCTTTTGGGTGATGTCGGCCGTCAATCCTGCGGTCTGGGTCAATGCGTAATTGCCTGCGTCCGTGCTGCCCAAGCTGTCCGATGCAGTTACGGCAACACCCGTACCGACGTTTTTAGAAGAAAATGTGCCCGCCTCGGTCAGCGTCACGCTGTCGCCCGCGATCACGCCGGACAGGCTGCCGCCGGCCAGGGTCGCGGCGGCGGTGCCGTCGTACACTTTGTTGCCTGCGCTTTCGCCGGTCACGGTGATCGTCTTCTGCGTGATGTTCGCCGTGGTAGTTGCGGTGGTGTTATTCAGGCTGTAGTTGCCGGAATCCGTGCCGGAAGCCGAGATGCCAGAAACGGAAACCGTTTTGCCGATGCCGACGTTCTTGTTGGCGAAGGTCGCCGAGCTATCGGCGAAGCTCACCACATCGCCACTGATTACTCCTGAGCTGGCGAGGGTGACGCTGTCGTTCAGTGTCGCATCATAGACTTTGTTTGTGCCAGTCGCGGCAACTGTAATAGCCAGCGGCGTGATGTTCGCCGTCAACCCGGAGGTCTGGGTCAACGCGTAATTCCCGGCATCCGTGCTGCTCAGGCTGTCCGATGCAGTCACGGCAACACCTGTGCCGACGTTTTTCGAGGAAAATGCGCCCATCTCGGTCAGCGTCACGCTGTCGCCTGCAATGACGCCGACTAGGCTGCCGCCGCTTAGGGTCGCAGTCATCGTGCCGTCGTAGATTTTGTTGCCTGCGCTTTCGCCGGACACGCTGATCGTTTTCTTTGTGATGTCGGCCGTCAACCCGGCGGTCTGGGTCAATGCGTAATTGCCTGCGTCCGTGCTGCCCAAGCTGTCCGATGCAGTTACGGCAACACCCGTACCGACGTTTTTAGAAGAAAATGCGCCTGCCTGAGTCAGTGTCACGCTGTCGCCCGCAATAACGCCGCTTAGGCTGCCGCCGGTCAGGGTCGCGGCGGCGGTGCCGTCGTACACCTTGTTGCCTGCGCTTTCGCCGGTCACGCTGATCGTTTTCTTCGTGATGTTCGCCGTCAAGCCGGTGGGCTGGGTCAGCGTGTAATTGGATGCTGATGCTCCGCCTATGGAGTCTGCGGTCGTCACGGCAATGCCTGTGCCGACGTTTTTAGAGGAAAATGTGCCCGCCTCGGTCAGCGTCACGGTGTCGCCCGCAATGACGCCGCCTAGGCTGCCGCCGCTCAGGGTCGCGGCGGTGGTGCCGTCGTACACTTTGTTGCCTGCGCTTTCGCCGGTCACGGTGATCGCTTTGGTATTCACTGTCAGCACGCCATCGACATAGCTGATGATGTAGCCCTGCTGATTTGAGTACAGCCCGCTTGCCGCAATCGCGTAACTGCCTGCATTGGTTCCGCTGCTGTAACCCACCGTGCCGAGCAAATTGCTGTTAGGCGTGATGGAATAACTCACGCCGCCGCTGCCTGAGTATGCTAGCCTGTCGTAGGTCTTGGTGGCGTTGTTCGCCGTGACCGTCAATTCGGTCATGAAATAGCGTAGTAGCGGAGAGGTGTGCCCGTCATACATGACCCACGTATTGGCGAAATCCCAGCCTGCGCCGCTGAAGTTGGACTGGGTCTGCATTTGCGCGGTGGTCATGCCGGTGACGCCGGTGCTACCTAAGCTGCCGACACCGGTGGTCGTGCCGGAAGTGACGGTATCCCAGAAGCTGTTGGTGACCGTGCCGCCGTTGCTCCCCAACAATCCGCCGGTAACCCCCGCCCCGCCCGTCACCACGCCCGTGGCGTAGCTGTTGCTGATGGTGCCGCCGAAGTTAAACCCCACCAGTCCGCCTACAATATCACTGGAAAGGCCGTTTGGGGTGACTGCGGCAGTGGAATACGAATTCGAAATTGTACCGGTATTGCGTCCCGCCAACCCGCCCAGAGACTGGATGCCGAGGGCACCGCCGGTGACGCTGCCGGTGGTATAGCTGTCGCTGATCGTGCCGACGTTGTTCCCGACCAGTCCGCCGTCGTTGCCTTCCCCGACCAGGCTGCCGGTGGCGTAATCGTTGGTGAGCGTACCTGCGTTGTATCCCGCCAGAGCGCCAACATAATTAATCCCGGTCACGCTGTAGCCGACCAGACCGACATTGCGGATGAACGAACCTACGCCCGCATAGCCGAACAGGCCGACATAGTCGTTCGACGGTGTATTAATGGTGAGGTTGGATATGCTATTGCCCAAGCCGTCAAAAGTGCCGGTGAACGGGGTGGATAAACTGCCGATAGGCACGAAGCCCGCCCCCAAGTTCCAGCCCGAGGTTGCGGTGGCATCCATATTGCCGGCCAGGGCGTAATGCCCCGAAAGCGTGTTTTGCAGCCCCTGCAATTCGAGCAGGGTGAAGAGCAGGGTATAGTCCGTGCCGTTGATGTTCAGGAACTGGCCAGCCCCCTCGGCTCCGGTGTATTGCACTCTCCCTGCGATGGAGAAGCCCAGCATCGGGATGCCGGATACGAATGGCACATTTAGGATCAACCCACCGGAGCCGGCAATAGTAATAGGGGCGTTGATGGACACTTTGTTGCTGGAAAGCAGGTTCAGGCTGTCGCCGCTCGCCACCGAGATCGGCGCAGTCACGGTGAGGTTTCCGGCGGCGGCATCTACGGCATAGTTGCCTGCGGGAATCGCATCGACGCTGAAATTTGCCGCCGTGCTGATGATGGCCGTCCTGCCCAGCGTATTAACCCATGAGGAGATGGCATTTGAGCCGAGAGCTGTGACCAGATTGCCCGGTGCGCTCGCCAATGTCGGCGCTGCCGCAGCGTAATTAGCGGCAGAAGTCTGGTAGCCCATGTAGTTCCCGAGTACGTCGAGATAGCTGACCGATGCGCTCGCGTTTTGCGCTAGGGTTGCACCGTTGGCCGCGCCGCTCAGGGCATCGGTCGTGGTGTAGGCTAGGATTTGCGAGCCTGAAGACGCCACTGTCCCGGCAGGCAGCAGAAAATAGTAATAGCCGTTCGCCCCGGTGGTGACTTGGCCGATGCTATGCCCGTCGACCAGGGCGCTGACATAGGCCGCGCCGCTGGATGTGGAGGCGAGCCGCACATCCCCAGCGCCCTGGTAGGCGATACCGGAGACGACTGTAGGCGCGGTTAAATTGAATGTGCGCAACCAGGGGTAGCTGACCCCGGCGATCATGCCCCAGGTATTGGTGAAATCCCATCCCGTGAAACTTGACTGGGTCTGCATCTGCGCAGTGGTCAAGCCGGTGACGCCGGTGCTACCTAAGCTGCCGACACCGGTGGTCGTGCCGGAAGTGACGGTATCCCAGAAGCTGTTGGTGACCGTGCCGCCGTTGCTCCCCAACAATCCGCCGGTAACCCCCGCCCCGCCCGTCACCACGCCCGTGGCGTAGCTGTTGCTGATGGTGCCGGCGCTGTTGTACCCCGCCAGTCCGCCGGCTTTTCCTGCCATACCTGTCACCGCCCCGGTCGCGTAGCTGTTGCTGATGGTGCCGCCGAAGTTAAACCCCACCAGTCCGCCTACAATATCACTGGAAAGGCCGTTTGGGGTGACTGCGGCAGTGGAATACGAATTCGAAATTGTACCGGTATTGCGTCCCGCCAACCCGCCCAGAGACTGGATGCCGAGGGCACCGCCGGTGACGCTGCCGGTGGTATAGCTGTCGCTGATCGTGCCGACGTTGTTCCCGACCAGTCCGCCGTCGTTGCCTTCCCCGACCAGGCTGCCGGTGGCGTAATCGTTGGTGAGCGTACCTGCGTTATAACCCACCAGCCCGCCAACATAATTAATCCCGGTCACGCTGTAGCCGACTAGACCGACATTGCGGATGAACTGAACCTGTGTCCGCATAGCCGAACAGGCCGACATAGCTATTCGACGGTGTATTAATGGTGAGGTTGGATATGGTATGGCCCAGCCCGTCGAAGATGCCGGTGAATTTGGTGGTTAAATTGCCGATCGGGGTGAAGCCTGCATTGCTGTTCCAGGTGCCGGTTCCGGAAGCATCGATGTTCGCGCCGAGCACGTAGTTGCCCGGCCAGGTTGCCGCTCATGCCCTGCAAGTCGGTACCGGTGGTGCTGCCGGCCGATCCCAGGCTGGTGATGACGGTGTAGTTTTTGACTACGCCATCCGAGCCCTGCATGGTGGTGAAGTTGGTCGTACCGGCGGGCAGATTCACTGCCGCGCCATTGGCGGTGATGATGTTGCTGGTGTTATCCGCTGCCACATCACCCTGACCGAATTCCAGCGCCAAGCTGGCGGTGCCTGAAGCCGTTCAGGTGGCGTTGATGTTGATGTTGTTAAAGGCGTTCAGGGTGAGCTTGTTGACGCACCAAGCCACGACGTCGTTGACGTTAATGTTGCCCGCCGTGCCTGCCGCGCCCGAGGTGCTCATGATGGTGAAGTTGCCTCCGACGCCAATGCCGCAGTTCACCGCCGCACCGGTCATGTCGCCGCCGCTGGCGGCAATGGTGAAGTCAACCGGGTCGATCAGCCAGGTGCCGCTGTGCCCTTCGACTGGTCAGTACAGGCGCTGGGTGCTTGGTGGTGACCCTGGCGTCGTCGGCAACATGTACATGCGCGGCGGAGGTTTCGATGAAGCCGCCGTTACCGCCATTGGGTGCCCTGCATCCAGCGTACCGCCGACATTGACGGTGCCCGCTTCCATGCCGCCCAGCAGGGTGATAGTGCCGTCATGGTTGTCCACGGTGCGCGCTTCGATTACGCCGGTGTTGTTGACCACGCTGGCCAGCAGGCGTATCTTTGGCTCCGGCGGTCATGATACACCATGTCCGCCGTCGGCCTGGATCAGCCCGCCGTTTTCGGCCAGGCTGTTCAATACGCTTTGGTCGACCTGCAGGTGGACTAGATTATTGCCGTTGAAGGTCAGCGTCACGGCGCTGCCCGCCCCCAGCGCGACGGTGCCGAGCTGGGCGGTGATGGTGCCTTGGTTGCTGACGTGTTGCCGAGCAACGCGACGGAGCCGCCGTCGGCTGCGTTGATGGTGCCCTTATTGACGACGCTGCCGGTGCCGTTGCCGGAAAAGGTTCTGGAATTGCTGTTCAGGCTGGCGTCGCTCACATCCAAGGTCGAGGCGACCAGGCCGCCGACATTGACCTGTGCGCCTTGACCGAACACGATGCCGTTCGGGTTGATCAGATACACCTGGCCGTTGGCGTTCAAGTGGCCGAGGATTTGCGTGCCGTTGGTGTCGAAAATGCGGTTGACCGCAATGGCGCTGGCTGAGGGCTGAGCGAAGTTGACCGTTTCGCTGGGGGCGATGTTGAAGCTCTGCCAATTGACCGACAGGTTCTGGACTCGATTGGTGAATAGTGGTGGTGGAGCCGGATTGCTCGATACTGCCGGAACCGGAAATAATCTGCCCGCCGATCGGTTCGGTATGGCCGACCGCTGCGCTCAGCGACAAGGCCGCTGCAAACAGCTTGCGGCTTGAGCCTTTGCTGCGTCCCCTAGCAATTTCCGCTACCGGAATCCAGACTTTATGGACATTACTCCAGACCAACCGGTAAATGCGGTTCATTGATGCGTGGCGTTTCATAAGGCTATTTATCGGGTGCTGTTGGCAAAATGGCACGCGATGCGTACTCTACAGGACTGTGCGGATAACGAGGAAAGGACGAACAGGGACTCCAATAACGATTCCATGGCTTGATTCGGTCCGAAGTTAAGTTTCATGAGATGTCTTTTTTCTTTAAGTTAAATATTGTCCGGCAGCTTTACGCCGCCGTCTTCTATGACTATGGTCGGGCCGTTCTCACCAATACTCATCACGTCTTTGCCGACGTTGAACAAGGGCAGCATCTCGCCGGCGTCTTGGTCTGAATCGGAATCCTGGGTGCTCTCAGTGGTGGTTCCAGATTGACTGTTTTCTGAGGATGAGGAAAGGTTCGACGTCAGCAGCGCGGTTACGTTGCGAACCGGGTCAGGAGTTGGTGTTAAAGTCTGCGGTAATACAGGATCAGGAGTTGGAGTTGGAGTTGGAGTTGGAACCGGTAGCGCAGCAATAGTCAGCGCCCCGTCAACATAAGTAATGGCATAGTTGCCGGAACTCAGGCCCTTCGGCGTGATGAAGTAGTCGCCGATGTCGATCGCGCCTTGCGAACTGCCGCCATAACTGAGCACGCCGCCGAGCACGGCATTCGTTTCGCCATTAACAAAGCCGCTATAGGCAACCCCGTTGCCGCCGCTGTAAGCCGCGCCGTCATAGGTCTTGCTGGCGGCATTGCCGGTCACAATGAGGTTGGCGGCAGTGATGTCGGCCATCAACCCGGTGCTCTGGGTCAGCGCGTAATTCCCGGCGTCTGTGCTTCCCAGGCTGTCCGATGCCGTCACGGTAATGCCGGCGCCGACGTTTTTAAATCCGAAGACACCCGCCTGGTTCAGCGTCACGCTGTCGCCCGCAATGACGCCGCCTAGGCTGCCGCCCGTCAGGGTCGCAGCGGTGGTGCCGTCGTAGGTTTTGTTAGTTGCGCTTTCGCCGGTCACGGCGACCGTCTTCTGCGTGATGTTCGCCGTCAATCCGCTAGGCTGCACAATGGTATAGTTCCCTGCATCCGTGCTGCCCAGGCTGTCCGATGCAATCACCGAAACATTCGTCCCGGCATTTTTCGAGGCGAATGCGCCCGCCTCGGTCAGCGTCACGCTGTCGCCCGCAATGACGCCGACCAGGCTGCCGCCCGTCAGTGTTGCAGCCGTGGTGCCGTCGTATATTTTGTTGCCTGCGGTTTCGCCGATGACGCTCAGGAATGCAGGGGTGATGCTCGCCGTGGTGGATGCGATGAGGTTATTCAGGCTGTAATTGCCGGCGTCAGCGCCTGATGCCGAAATGCCGGAAACCGAAACCGTCTTGGCATTGCCCACGTTCTTGTTCAGGAAGGTGGCGGAAGTGTCGACGAATGTCACGCTGTCGCCGCCGACTACGCCGCTGCTCGAAAGCAGCGCCGCATCGTTCACGCTGCCGTCGTAGACTTTATCGACGCCGGTCGCGGTAACGGTGATGGCCTTTTGGGTGATGTTGGCCGTCAATCCTGCGGTCTGGGTCAACACATAATTCCCTGCGTCCGTGCTGCCCAGGCTGTCCGATGCGGTCACTGCAATGCCTGTACCGACGTTTTTAGAAGAAAATGCGCCCGCCTCGGTCAGCGTCACGCTGTCGCCCGCGATCACGCCGAACAGGCTGCCGCCGCTCAGGGTCGCGGCGGTGGTGCCGTCGTACACTTTGTTGCCTGCGCTTTCGCCGGTCACGGTGATCGTCTTCTTTGTGATGTCGGCCGTCAACCCGGCGGTCTGGGTTAATGTGTAATTCCCTGCGTCCGTGCTGCCCAAGCTATCCGATGCGGTCACGGCAACACCCGTACCGGCATTTTTAGAAGAAAATGCGCCCGCCTCGGTCAGCGTCACGCTGTCGCCCGCAATGACGCCGACTAGGCTGCCGCCGGTCAGGGTCGCGGCGGTGGTGCCGTCGTACACTTTGTTGCTTGCGCTTTCGCCGCTCACGGTGATCGCTTTGGGATTCACGGTCAGTACGCCATCGACATAACTGATGATGTAGCCCTGTTGGTTTGAGTACAGCCCGCTTGCCGCAATCGCGTAACTGCCTGCATTGGTTCCGCTGCTGTAACCAACCGTGCCGAGCAAATTGCTGTTAGGCGTGATGGAATAACTCACGCCGCCGCTGCCTGAGTATGCCAGTCTGTCGTAGGTCTTGGTGGCGTTGTTCGCCGTCACCGTTAGTGCGGTCATGAATGAGCGCAGCAGCGGAGAAGTGTGCCCCTCATACATGACCCAAGTATTGGCGAAATCCCAGCCTGCGCCGCTGAAGTTGGACTGAGTCTGCATTTGCGCGGTGGTCATGCCCGTGATGCCGGTGGTAGTGCCGGTACCGACACCGGTGGCGGTTCCGGAAGTGTCGGTGTCCCAGAAGCTGTTCGTGATCGAGCCCCCGGCATTTGTCCCTACCAGCCCGCCGATGGAGGTGCCAACGCCACTTACGCTGCCCGTGGAATAACTATTGCTGACCGTGCCATTGTTGAAGCTCCCTATCAATCCCCCGACTTCATCGCCGGTGCCGGTCACGTTGCCCGTGGCGTAACTGTTGTTGATCGTGCCGGCGTAGTTGTGTCCCACCAGCCCGCCCACCTGACCGCCTCCGCTCACGCTGCCCGTGGCGTAACTGTTGATGATCCAGCCGTGGTTGATTATCCCCGCCAACCCGCCGGAGGAAAAGCCGCTCACGGTGCTAGTGGAATAGCTTCTACTGACACCGCCGTAGTTGGAACCCAGCAGCCCGCCGACGGCGACACTCCCGCTCACGCTGCCGGTGGAATAGCTGTTACTGACCGCGCCGTAGCTGGCTCCCGCCAGTCCGCCGACGTGGTCATTCCCTATCATATTAATGCCGACCAGACCCACGTTGCGGATGGCCGAACTCGTACCCGAAATGCCTGCAACCCCGAACAAGCCGACATAATAATCAGGTGTTGCCGGCCTATTGATGGTGAGATTGCTGATGGTGTGACCCAAGCCGTCGAAAGTGCCGGTGAATGGGGTGGACGATGAGCCATAATTCCCAACCGGCACGAAGCCGGCGCCGCTGTTCCAGGTGCTTGTCGAAGTCGCGTCGATGTTGCCGCCCAGGGCATAGTTAGCCGCAAGGTCGCCGCCCATGCCCTGCAAAGATCCATCGTTGTTGCTGGTCTCGCTTCCCAGGCTGGTGATCACTGTGTAGTTTTTGACCACGCCATCCGAGCCTTGCAAGGTGGTGAAGTTGGTCGTACTCGCAGGAAGATTCACTGCCGCGCCATTGGCGGTGATGATGTTGCTTGTGTTATCCAATGCCACATCACCCTGGCCGAATTCCAGCGCCAAGCTGGCGGTGCCTGAAGCATTCAGGTTGGCGTTGATGTTGATGTTGTTAAAGGCATTCAGGGTGAGCTTGTTAACGCTCCAAGCCACGACGTCGTTGACGTTAACATTGCCCGTCGTGCCTGCCGCGCCCGAGGTGCTCATGATGGTGAAGTTGCCTCCCGCCAATGCCGCATTCACCGCCGCACCGGTCATGTCGCCGCCGCTGGCGGCAATAGTGAAATCGACCGGGTCGATCAGCCAAGTACCGCTATTGCCACTTCGGCATGGCTCAGTACAGGCGCTGGGTGCGTTGGTGGTGACCCTGGCGTTATCAGCCACATGCACATGCGCGGCGGAAGTTTCGATAAAGCCGCCGTTACCGCCGTTCGGTGCGGATGCATCCAACGTACCGCCGACATTAACGGTCCCTGCTTCCATGCCGCCCAGCAGCGTGATAACGCCTTCATGGTTGTTCACGGTGCGCGCTTCGATTACGCCGGTGTTGTTGACCACGCTGGCCTGCAGCGTATCCCGTGCTCCGGCGGTCATGAATACCTGTCCGCCGTCGGCCTGGATCAGCCCGCCGTTTTCGGCCAGGCTGTTTAATACGCTTTGATCGACTTGCAGGTGGGTTAAATTATTGTCGTTGAAGGTCAGCGTCACAGCGCTGCCCGCCCCAAGTGCGACGGTGCCGAGCTGGGCGGTGATGGTGCCTTGGTTGCTGACATGATTGCCAAGCAAGGCGACGGAACCGCCGCCGGCCGCGTTAATGGCGCCCTTATTGACGACGCTGCCGGTGCCGTTGCCGGAAAAGGTTCTGGAATTGGTGTTCAGGCTGGCGTCATTCACATCCAAGGTCGAGGCGACCAGTCCTCCGACATTGACCTGTGCGCCTTGACCGAACACGATGCCGTTCGGGTTGATTAAATACACCTGCCCGTTGGCGTTCAAGTGGCCGAGGATTTGCGTGCCGTTGGTATCTGCAATACGATTGACCGCTATTGCGCTGGTTGAGGGCTGGGCGAAGTTGACCGTTTCGCTGGGGGCGACGTTAAAGCCCTGCCAATTGACCGACAGGTTCGGACTCGATTGGTGAATAGTGGTGGTGGAGCCGGATTGCTCGATACTGCCGGAACCGGAAATAACCTGCCCGCCGATCGGTTCGGTATGGCCTACCGCTGCGCTCAGCGACAAGGCCGCTGCAAACAGCTTGCGGCTTGAGCCCTTGCTGCGTCCCCGCGCAATTTCCGCGACCGGAATCCAGACTTTATGGATAGGACTCCAGACCAGCCGGTAGATGCGGTTCATTGATGCGTGGCGTTTCATAAGGCTATTTATCGGGTGCTGTTAGCAAAATGGCACGCGATGCGTACCTTTATGTGACGGGCGGTTCTTGCTCGAAATAAGGGCACAGTTTGCGGCAAAATTTTGACATCGAAAATAGTCCATTTGGACTGGTTGCCCCAAAAAAGCTTGCGCTTCGGTAGTTGCAAAGGTCTAATTATCAACATGAATTCCTCCCCCTTTATCCTGCTGATAGACGACCACGCCCTGTTTCGCACCGGGGTGCGATTGGTGCTCAACACCAGCATGCCGGATTTGGACGTGCTGGAAGCTGAGTCGCTGGAGCAAGCAATGCGTAGCGGGTCGCAGGCACCTGCGATGGTCGTGCTGGATATTCAACTGGTGGGATTAAACGGCATTGATGGCATCGCGCTGTTAAAGCGCAAATGGCAGCAAACGCCGGTGGTGATGCTTTCATCCCACAGCGATACAGAAACGGTGAGCACAACACTGGCGCGCGGTGCGGCTGCATTCGTGTCGAAGACGGAGAGTGCGGATAAAATCGTTCGCGTGATTGAGCAGATATTGCACGGTAAACCTATCGCAACCAATACTGATGCGTTGAAGAGATCCTCTGCGCCAAACATTGAAACTACGTCGTCGAATTTAACGCCACGTCAATGCGAGGTGCTCGACTTCTTGTGTCAGGGTTTATCAAACAAGGCGATTGCGCGGCGGCTGGCATTATCTGAAAACACCGTGCGCGGGCATGTACAGGCGATACTCGAATTTCTGCATGTAGCCAGCCGTTCGGAAGCAGCCTTTGTTGCGCGCCGCCAAGGCTTGGTAGACTGAGGTGCCGGATAACCCGTTACGCCTTGCCGAAAAACGCATCCTGGTTGAGCAGTTGCGGCTGTTAATGTCCAATATTGCCGGTAACTCTATCGGCCTTGTTTTAGGGGCAGTGCTGTTGCTTTGGACATTATCCAACGACAGTAACGTTTCGGCTTTAAGGGCGTGGTGCGCGTTAGTGTTCTTATCCAACTTGAATCTCTACTGTTATTCACGTCGACATCTCCCTTTGGGTATTCAATTCAATCAAGCACAGCGTATGGTCTGGACTTTGATGTTGTTTTACATGGCGGGCGGTATGCTTTGGGCGATATTTCCATGGATCGTGCTGGATACCTCCACCTCGGCAGGCGGTATTCTGGTGATCATGGTGGCGGCGGTTCTTCCGGCAGGAGCTATATCGGCGCTATCGTCTGTGCTGCCAGTGTTTTTTGCGTTCGTCATTCCTGAAATGGTTTTCATGGCGTTGAAGCTTTGGTTATTGGATGATCCTGCTTATCACGCCTTGGCTGTTTTGTGCATGGTGTACCTCTTCACCTTGCTCGGACATGCACTGAACTCTTCACATACGATCAAATCGTTCATCGAGCTGCGCTTCGAAAATATTGAGTTGGTAGATCAATTACGCGTGGAAAAAAAGCTTGCTGAGAAAGCACATCGCGAGGCGGAACAAGCTAATCTCGCCAAATCCAAATTTCTCGCCGCCGCCAGCCACGATTTACGCCAACCGATACATGCGCAAGGCCTGTTTCTGGAAGTGCTGGCGTTAGGCGATCTGTCAGTCAAACAGCGTGAGGTGTTGGTTCATGCTCGCTCCGCTTCGGAAGCTTCAGCAGAGATGCTCAACACCTTGCTCGATTTTTCGCGCATCGACGCCGGCGTGGTCGAGCCGCAGCTGGGGCGATATCCCTTGCAAGCCTTGTTCAACAAGCTGGAAAACGAACTGGCGCCGCAGGCCAACGCCAAAGGATTGGTCTACCGCTCGCGCGAGACGAGTGCAATTGCACACTCCGATCCGGTGCTAGTGGAGTTGATTTTGCGCAATCTGGTGACGAACGCAATCCGTTACACAGACAACGGCGGCGTGCTGGTGGTTTGCCGACTGCGCAAAAATGAGGGGGCCGACGTAGCGGTGGTTGAAGTGTGGGATACCGGCATCGGTATCGCTCCGGCTCTGCAACAGGATGTGTTTCGTGAATTTCACCAGCTCGGCAATCCTGAACGCGACAGCCGCAATGGGCTAGGCCTGGGGCTGGCTATTGCCGATGGTTTGTCGCGGGTCTTGGGGCACGACTTATCCCTGCAATCGCGACTGAAGCGCGGCAGTGTGTTCCGGCTGGTCTTGCCGATTGCTGACGCGACGGAGTTCGATGAGACCGCCGTCCTGACTGGCGAAACAGCGAGCCATGCAGCTATGCTTGATGCGCGCGTGCTGGTGATAGACGACGATGAAAGCGTACGCACCGGCATGTTGCATTTGTTGCGCGACTGGGGCTGCGACTGCGATGCTGTCGAGTCGATAGACGAAGCGTTGTCGTTGGTACAGACGCGTCCGCCGGGGTTGGTCATCAGCGATTTCCGCTTGCGCGACCAACGTACCGGCACCGAGGCTATCGAGGCGCTACGGACTGTGCTTGGCAAGCAACTGCCGGCTCTGCTGATCACCGGCGATACCGCACCCTCGCGTTTGCGGGAAGCGCAGGCAAGTGGCATACCACTGCTACACAAACCGGTATCGCCCGACCAGCTTTATCAAAGACTGCTAATGGTGTTGGATCAAGCAAAGGCGATAGAAGCTGAATAAACATGCTGCGCGAGGAACATACGGTGGGCGAGCGCCTACTTTTTTGCCTGTCAGGCCATAGGCTTACCTTATCTTTGACCAAGGTCAACGGTTTCGCTAAAATTTAATGGTTTATCCCAGACTCAGGTTAGGCAATGAAGTCTCTGTGCGTGAGGGGGTAGTGGATGGGAAAAATGATTTTCAATTATTTACCTGATTATTACTCAGATTTACTGCCGCCGCATTCACCAGCCCGCCCATCCAGACCATTTCTAAGCTCACCCAGCGATGACACAAGGTTGCAAAGTCAGCGGACAGTATTAGTTTATGACCTCCGCGAGCTCCGATTGTCAACCAACCTTGTTTCTCACTATTTGCCAGCAGATTACGCACCGTGCCGCGCGCCATCGAAAACTTTTTCGATAAGACCACAGAAGGTGCTTGGGCGCGCCACTCGCCTTCTTCAAAACGTAAAGTACGGATAATCTCCATTAAAGTCATATAACCATTTTCTCGCAATAAGAAATAATCCACGGCAGGAAACTCCTCAGACAATCCAAAACGATCATGAATATAGGCTTGTATGGCATAGGTCATCAGTTCACCGAGAATTTCCGGTATGGCGACCAGCTCTTGCGGCGATTTGACCAATGGTACAGCTCGTCCAACGGCATCGAGATAGCTTTCTAGCCAGAGTAAGGCTGGCGCGATCAGTTTTTCCGTCGGTTCCAACAATTTAACCCTTCGATCCGACGATTCCACCCGCCGCAACTGCCCAGCCACCACCGCCAATCCGAGCATGGCTTTAACCCGCGTTGGCGATGCCAGAATACCTGCATTACTACCTCGCGCATACAACTCCTGAATGCGGGTATAGGTTACGCCGGGCTCATCCAGTTTACGGCGATGATGCAGATACATCACAAATCCCATCAATGCAAAACGAGGAATTTCCCTCGTTATTTTATTAAGTAACCAATTAGATTCGTACGTAGCGAGCATATTCTCGGCAAAGCCCCGGCATGCGTTATGAAAATCAGCAGTGAGTACTAATTGATCTGCACAGTCATATAAAGCTTGTCGATTGAGTGTTCCGGCTGTCCATTGATGAGGATGATGATGCAGCCACTGGGGATGAGCAAAGTGCTGCAAATTAGGGGTTAAAATTGCCATCGGTAGAATCCTGAAAATACATTAATATTTACAGCAGCATAGCAGATATGGATTGAGAAACGGTTATTAGAGTAATTAAAATGGAAAACGAATTATTAGAGGCTTTGGTTGATGAGCGTATTAAAGAGTTAGTTCAAGCAAATCAAGAGCTGGAAATAAAGGCAATGGAAGCTGAAAAAGCACATCAGGAGGCGGAGCAGGCCAATATCGCAAAATCCAAATTTCTCGCAGCCGCCAGCCACGATTTACGCCAACCGATACATGCGCAAGGCCTGTTTCTGGAAGTACTGGCATTAGGTGATTTGTCAATCAAACAGCGTGAGGTCTTGGCTCATGCACGCTCCGCTTCGGAAGCTTCAGCAGAGATGCTCAACACCTTGCTCGATTTTTCGCGCATCGACGCCGGTGTGGTCGAACCGCAGCTGGGGCGATACCCCTTGCAAGCCTTGTTCAACAAGCTGGAAAACGAACTGGCGCCGCAGGCCAACGCCAAAGGCTTGGTCTACCGCTCGCGCGAGACGGGTGCAATTGCGCACTCCGATCCGGTGCTGGTGGAGTTAATTTTGCGCAATCTGGTGACGAACGCGATCCGCTATACCGACAGCGGCGGCGTGCTGGTGGTTTGCCGACTGCGCAAAAATGAGGGGGCCGACGTAGCGGTGGTTGAAGTGTGGGATACCGGCATAGGTATCGCTCCGGCTCTACAGCAAGATGTGTTTCGTGAATTTCACCAACTCGGCAATCCCGAACGCGACCGCCGTAATGGGCTAGGCCTGGGACTGGCTATTGCCGATGGTTTGTCGCGGGTCTTGGGGCATGGCTTATCCCTGCAATCGCGGCTGGAGCGCGGTAGTGTGTTCCGGCTGGTCTTGCCGATTGCTGACGCGACGGAGTTCGATGAGACCGCCGCCCTTCCTAGCGAAACAACAAACCATACGGCTATGCTTGATGTGCGTGTGCTGGTGATAGACGACGATGAAAGCGTACGCACCGGCATGTTGCATTTGTTGCGCGATTGGGGCTGCGATTGCGATGCCGTCGAATCGATAGAAGAAGCGTTGTCGTTGATACAGACGCGTCCACCGGGCTTGGTCATCAGCGATTTCCGCTTGCGCGACCAACGCACCGGCACTGAGGCTATCGAGGCGCTACGGGCTGTGCTTGGCAAGCAACTTCCAGCCATACTGATCACCGGCGATACCGCGCCATCGCGTTTGCGGGAAGCGCAGGCAAGCGGCATACCGCTGCTGCACAAGCCGGTGTCACCCGACCAGCTTTATCAAGGATTGGTAATGGGGCTGAATCAAGCAGGAAAAAACTCATGGTTCCCCGCTTAGCTCACCCTATATTTATTCATCCATCTTCTTTAAAGCGGCGATAGCCTCCGTCAAACCCTGTTTTGCCGCCTTGCGATACCAGACAACCCCCTGTTTGGTATCCTTTGCCACACCCACGCCATTTGCATACATATCGCCCAACTTATATTGAGCGGGGGCATCGCCCTGTACCGCCGCCTTGCTGTACCAGGAAAAAGCCAGACTCATGTCTTTCGCCACGCCTTGCCCTTCGGCATATATCAGGCCCAGGTTATATTGCGCGGTGGGATCGCCCTGTTCGGCGGCCTTGTAAAACCAATCAATGGCGGAACTGAAATTTTGTGCCACGCCTTTTCCCGTCGCATACATAAAACCCAATTTGGTTTGCGCCTCCCCATGTCCTTGCTTAGCCGCCTTGCCAAACCAGTCTGCCGCCTGTTTATCATCCTCGGTTACACCCTGCCCCATGGCGTACATCATGCCGGCTTGAAACTGCGCATCCGCATCGCCCTGCTCAGCAGCCTGCAAATAAAGCGGCAGCGCTTTGACAACTTGACCCTGTTTAACCAGCCGCTTGGCCTTTTTTAGCATGTCCGCAACATCTTGATTAACCGGCGCCGTCGCAGTTTTTAAGTCAGCTACGTACCAAACTGTTGCCGCCAATACGATACCAGCTGCACCTTTGCACCAAAGCCCCCCGTTTATTTTTTTAAATACCCGAGTACTGCCAAGCCGCACCTTATTGCCGAACGAGCGGACGTTGTCCCGAAATTTAAGGTAGGCGGGAGGATTCTTTGAGGCTGCTACCGACTGAGCTGCATAGTTTTGAGTAATAATTTCCACCATCCGCTGCGCATCGTCGGTCGCACGCCTCCTTTCTTGTTGGTCTATCCACTGATCATGCTCGGCTCTTTTACCCGAGTCGGATAGCACCGCATAAGCGCTATTGATGCTTTTCATTATCCGAAGCGCTTCTTCATGCCCGCCTATATATTTATCGGGATGATATTTCTGGCAAAGCGCTTTATAAGCAGCTTTGATAACGCTTGCAGGCGCATTGCGCGACACATTTAAATTGTCATAATGGGTTCTGATCTTAGCCATACCGTTTTCAATTTTCAATCAACAAGCTTGATTCCGCTTTTATCGATAGTGATTAATTGTTGCTTGTACAATGCGCCGATGGCCTGTTTAAACACTTTTTTACTGACCCCGAATGTTGCATAAATGGCTTCCGGCGGGCTTTTGTCGCTCAGCATCAACTCACCGTTGTTGGCTTTCAGCTTGGCTATGATGCTGTCGGTCAGGGATACGACCTTTCCGTAGCCGGGCTGGTGCAAACTGAGGTCGATTTTACGATCTTCCCGTACCTGCTTGATATAGCCGTCCAGCTTCTGGCCTTTCCTGACCGGCTGATACAACTCATTTTGATATAACATGCCCCAATGGCTATTGTTGATGATCGCTTTAATACCCAGATCCGTGGCGTCGGCAATAATCAGCGATACTTTCTGGCCGACTTCAAAATCGTCCGATTCATCGCTGAGCAATTTATCAATCTTGGTCGTTGCTGCAATGCGGTTTTGCTCATCGAGAAACACTTTGACCAGATAAGAACGCCCTACTTCCATCTCATGGTATTGTTCGCTGAACGGCACCAGCAAATCTTTCGGTAGCCCCCAATCCAGAAACGCACCGACATAATTGAGCGATACCACTTTCAGCCAGGCGATATCGCCCACTTGGGCCAACGGCTTTTTGGTCGTGGCGGCCAGATGGCCTTCCGAATCGACGTAGACAAATACCTCCAGGCTATCGCCAACTTGGCAGTTTGCGGGCAGCTTCCTGTCCGCCAGCAGCACATTCCCGGAGAGTCCGTTGCCAAGGTAAACATTAGCGCCTTGCTGCTTAACGACTTTCAGCTTATTTATTTTGCCGATATTTATCATTTATAAAATACTCAAAAGGTCAATAACCGTAATTACTCAGCATTTGCTGAGTAATTAATAGAACACGGATAACACTGATTATACGGATTAAAACGGATTTATTTTTTCATCTATCGTAAATAATTCTCTTCTTATTGCTGATATTTACCGAAATTCAAAAACGTTCACTATCAGTGCTTATCAGTCAAATCCGTGTCATCCGTGTTCTATTTTTCTAACTGCTGGATAGTTATGAATCAACTGGTAATCACAAACCTGACTGCATCCAGCCTTAGCTGCGCGGCCTGGATGTTTTCATGCGCCAACATGGTCATATCCTTTAGCTGCTCGATTTCTTCCGTCCTGATGGTCGGATTGACTTTTTTCAGCCTGACCAGGCGCTTGATCTCATTGCTGAGCGATTCCAGCATGGCTTGGGTCGCTTCATCGACTAACTGCTGCATATCGGCTTTGGCTTTTTGCTCGGCCACGCCCAATATACTGATAAGGTGCGGGCGCTGGCTGTTCAAAAAGGCAATGATTTTGTGTTTATCGAACTTGATTCCGGCCTCAACCAGGTCGCGGTGGTCGATGGTGTCGCTGACATCCTTCTGGTTCTGATCGATCAATACCCGGATCGGCGTATGGGGCAAAAACCTACCGATTTGCAATTCGGCAGGCGCGCTGCACTCGACAATAAACAAGCACTCCAAAAAGAATTGCCCGGCTTTAAGATCGTTATGCTTGATCACGCTGATCGCGGCATTGCCGGTTTCACTGGACAGCACCATATCCATCGACGCGGTAACCACCGGATGTTCCCAAGTCATGAACTGCATGTCCTCCCGCGCCAAGGCGATCTGCCGGTTGACGGTGACGGTCATGCCGTCCTCGGTCAACCCGGGGAAATGCGACACGCGCAGATGGTCGCTGGGACGGATAATAAAGCAATCGGGCGAATGGAACTCGGTATCCACGCCATAGCATTCAAAGACATCTTCCATATAAGGCCAAAGCACGCCTTCCTTCTCGTAAGTATTCAGCTGGTCGATAAGCTCGTCAGCCAAGTCCTTGCGGCAGGAATTCAGCTCCAGCAATTGATCGCGACCATTATGCATTTCCGTTTCAAGCTCGGCGCTGAGTGCTCGGGTCTTGGCAATAAAGGCATCGATATTGCCGCCTTGCAAAGCAGCCTCCAGCTCATCGTGCAACAAATCCGCAACCCGCTGGGCGGATGAACTGTTACAGGCAAACGCATTCAAGCCTTCATCATACCAGCGGTACAACACCGCATTGTCGGTATGTTCCAGATACGGCACATGAATCTGGATAACATGTTTCTGCCCGATACGGTCAAGGCGGCCTATGCGCTGTTGCAATAAATCGGGATTGGTCGGCAAATCCAGCAGGATCAGATGATGCACAAACTGGAAGTTCCTGCCCTCGCTGCCGATTTCGGAACAAATCAACAGCCGTGCGGCACTGTCCGGGTCGGCAAAATAAGCCGCCGCCCGGTCGCGTTCAATAATGCTCATGCCTTCATGAAACACGGCCGATGCAATACCGGCACGGTTTTTCAGCGTTTGTTCCAGGTCGATCGCAGTTTGCGCCTGTTTACAGATCACCAAGGCTTTATCGCCAGGGAGGGTGTGTATGCCGCCAACCGGCTGGGAGCCGGTGCGGCGTTGCCCGGCCAGTTGCTTAACCATGTCCACCAGCCACAGATAGCGCGGGTCTTGCTGCAAGTCATCTTCATTCGCCGATCCTGCTAACGCATAGCCGTAACGCTCCCGCTCGGGAAAACCCTGCACGGTTTGCCGGGAATTGCGAAACAAAATCCGCCCGGTGCCGTGGTGGTCGAGCAGCACATTAACCAGCGCCTCGCGCGCCGCCGCCGATTTCTCAGGATCATTCAAATTCTTCAGCAAGCCGTCGACATTGTCGTCTTTGAGCAGTGCGGTCAAATGCTGCTGCGCCTCTTCATCCAGCGCTTCTTCCGCCAGCAACACTTTGGCCGCATTTGCCACCGGCTCAAACAAGCGCTCTTCTTCGACAAACGCGGCGAAACTGTAAAACCGGTCGGGATCGAGCAATCTTAATCGGGCAAAATGGCTTTCCTTACCCAATTGCTCCGGCGTCGCCGTCAATAAGATAAGGCTGGGGGAAATCTGGGCCAATTGCTCAACAAACAAGTAATCAGGGCTCGGCGCTTGTTCGCTCCATTCCAGATGGTGCGCCTCATCGACGATCACCATATCCCAGCCCGCCTCTATCGCCTGCTGCTGGCGACGCGGGTAATTGGAGAAAAAGCCCTGGCTGCATAATATCAGTTGTTCGGTTAGAAACGGGTTATCCGAATCCGCATCATCGTCGCCCGCTGTCGCCAGCGATGGTTCAGCGTCGGCAAGCATATCGTCTTCGGCATAAGCACCCAGGCAACGCGCCTCGTCAAAAATACTAAAGCGCAGGTTAAAACGCCGGAGCATTTCGACCAACCATTGATGCAGCAGCGTTTCCGGCACGATAATCAGCACCCGGTTGCTCAAACCGTTAATCAGCCGATGGTGCAAAATCAAGCCGGCTTCGATGGTTTTCCCCAAACCCACTTCATCGGCCAGCATGATTCTTGGCGCCGACCGGTTAGCCGATTCATGCGCAATAAACAACTGATGCGGAATAAGCGAGGCACGGCCGCCCAGCAAGCCTTTAACCGGCGACTGCTGATGCTGTTGCAATCTGCGCCAGGTTTCATAACGCAGCAAAAACCAGGCGGAAGGATCGACTTGACCGATAAACAACCGGTCCTGGGGCTTGTTGAATTGAATATGATGATTCAGCTCCACCTCATCCAAACGGATTTCCTGCCCATCTTCGTCTTTGCCCAGATAAGTAATCAAGCCGTCCTGTCTCAATTAAGCCGGTGACGGTCACCTTATCCTCATCAATCGACTCAATAACGTCGCCTGCCGAGAACCGGACGCGCGTTAACGGCGCGTTATCTTGCGCATACATCCGCTTTTCGTCACACGCCAAAAAAAGCACCGTGATCCGCTTGTGCGCTACTTCAAGAATAAGACCTAAGCCGAGTTCAGACTCGGTGTTACTAATCCAGCGTTGGCCGGGGATAAACTGTTCCATTTATTAAGATGCCATTAAGATTGGGTAAATATTGATTCGAGTAGGCTATTATTATAAGCGACACAGCGGAATTATTCCGGCAATTAATTGTTGTACGAAACGGCTTGAGTGTAATCCGAGAATCAGCTTTAACCCGGCTAAATTATTACTTTCATTAAGTAGCCATTAAGGTTAAAACGAATAATATAAAACCAAAGTTTTTCACGGGCTAAGCAGCCTTACCGACCTAACATAGAACCAATAAACAATACTTAAATAACATAACTATGAAAAAATCGCTTTTTATAACCCACTTGATTGCGTTGGCACTTATTTATTCATCAGCATCCCAGGCATCTGGGGGCGAAGGTCGCGGTCATGGCAGACGGACACCACAAACACCATTATTCCGAGGAAGCTAGATATTATCCTGAGCAGCCCCGACATCAAAGCTATCAGGACCCACGCTCTCACCAAGGCCTAGCCGGTGGTGTTGTCGGCAGTGTTTTGGGCTACGAAATTGGTAACGGCGACCCTATTGCTACCGGATTGGGCGCGGCCGCAGGCTCTTACCTGGGCAACGGAGTCGCTGGACGACGTTAATTCTGTTTGATTGGCCGGCAAGCTTGATTTTGTTAACTCAATACCGAACTAAATAATTTAGAGGGAACATCCCATGAAAAAATTGCTTTTTTTAATTCAATTAACGGCTGCTGTAATCCTGTTTTCACCGGCATCTTATGCTGATGGCGATGATTGGGGTCACCGTGGTCACGGCTGGGGACACCATCACCATCATCACCACGACTATTATCCTCAACCGATAGTCCAATACTATTACCCGCAACCACCGGTCCAATATTATCAACCGCCGGTTCGTTATTACCAGCAACCGCGGTATTACCGATCCACGCTCCCACCAAGGCTTAGCCGGTGGCGTTATAGGCAGCGTGTTCGGCTATGAACTCGGTAACGGCGACCCGCTTGCTACCGGCCTGGGTGCAGCGGGAGGGGCTTTCTTGGGCAATGAAGTGGGTGAAGGTTACCCAGGAAGATGATAATCCAGTCCTGTTGAAATAAGCGAACAACAAAGGGGAGCACGAATTATCAGGCGGCGCTCCCCTTTCAACCGGTCTCCGGCAGAAATCTCCCCATTAAGCATCTGAAACAAATGCGTTTCCACCAGCTTAAGCTTGTCCATAGGCCGCACAAACAGCGGCGCCTCATATCAAAAACGCTCAGTTGCTTGCAGCAATAACGCCAAGGCAGCTTTTATACTACGCGCCATGAAGGCCCAACCATATTGAGCGCGGGATGCTATAAACCCGTCAACAACGCCCTCTCCGCTTTCGAACGCAGCGCCTGCATACCCCGCTCGGGTCTTCGATGGCATAGCGACAATCGTTGATGCGACTGATATCACTGATTTCCATTTCCAACGCGGCTATAACGACATCAGCCGAGCGGCATCGCGCACTTGAAATCAGGCCAGCGGCGACTCTTTGCCTAGCGATGATGAAAAAGCAATACCCCTTGCCGGAATAAAAAATGCTACACTCAACATTGTTGGGATGTGAAAATCCGATAGGCATATAATCGACTATAACTGATGCTATCGATTCTGCTGAGGCACTAACCTGCATTATTATTTGAATCTATGAATATAAGGTTCAACAAGTGCATGGATATTGATTTTGTATACATTCGTCTCACGTTCTGCTCATGAACCGGTTGTGTTATGGGTAAACATCCTGATTTTTAAATTTATCAAGCCCTCGGTGCTATTTTTTATTTCTAACTGACGAGCCCTGAAAGACACACGAGATTCATTTATGACAGATGTATCAGAAACCTCACGCACCATCCTGCTGGTAGATGATGAAATTAACATCGTTAGTGCTCTTAAGCGTACTTTGCGTCGCGATGGCTACACCATCCTGACCGCCAATAGCGGCGAAGACGGACTTGCCCTATTGGCAAAGCAAGAAGTGGGCGTCATCATTTCCGACCAGCGTATGCCGCATATGACCGGTGTGGAATTTTTGCGTAAAGTTAAACTCCTTTATCCTAAGACACTGCGCATTGTCTTGTCAGGCTATACCGAACTTGAATCCGTCACCAGCGCCATTAACGAAGGTGCGATTTATAAATTCTTAACCAAGCCTTGGGATGATGACTTGCTTCGCGATAACATCCGCGAGGCATTCCAGTACTATGAAATGGAACAGGAAAATCTGCGTTTAACCAAGGAACTTCAATCCGCCAATGACGAGCTTTCCAGACTCAATCAAAGTCTTGAGAAAAAAGTAGCCGATAAAACCCGCGAAATTGTACACAGCAGTAATTTATTACAAATTTCACAGGAAATTCTTGAGCATTTGCCAATAGGCATTATTGGCATTGACGAACAGCATATGATCGTAGCCTCCAATCGGCGCGCCGAGGAAATATTCAGCCAACCTCCAAGCACCTGTCTACTCGGTCTTATGGCGCGCGAAGTTTTACCCGAAATGCTTTTGCAATTACTGCAATCTTTCTATCCCAGTGATCAGATGCAGTCTGACTGCGGTATTGTAAGGTTGAATGAAGATACCTCTATGCATGTATTGATAAGCGCAATGGGAGATACCAGCCAATCGAAAGGAATCATTATTGTATTGTCAGCGCCAAAGGAACATTGAAATGTCCACGCTGGAAAATAAATTTGCGCGCTTGGCGGACTTGCCGACAATGCCGGCATTGCTTACGGAGGCAATACAACAGATTAATAGCAAACAAAATTTGACCGCACTGGTGGATAAAATTGGCCAGGACCCATCCATGGCAGTACGGATATTACGTATTGTCAACTCACCTTTTTACGGTATGTCGAGGGAAATAGGTTCTTTACGCGAAGCCATTGTATTACTGGGCCTTAACCGAATACGGGACATGTTGATCAGTATCTGTTTTTCGAAAATAGCGCACGCACAACATAAAGATTTTGATTACAGCCGATTTTGGCGCCATAGCATGGCCGTTGCCGAATCCACCCGGCAACTGGCACACTGTGCCGGCGCCAACCCTGATCTTGCTTTCACGGCTGGATTGCTGCATAACATCGGACACTTGGTGCTTGCCATGCTTTTTCCTGACGAATTCACCCAACTTGTTAAAATATCTGCAACATTCGGGATCGAAGCAGAACAACAGCTGCTAGGTTTCGATCATATGATCCTGGGCGGCAAAGCCGCACAATACTGGAATCTTCCAGTGGCTATTCAAGAGGCTATTGAGCAACACAAAACAACCCCCGCTCCAGATGCCGACAAGTCGCTCGGACTGCTGGTCTATACCGCCAATTTGATGTCCATCAAGACTGAGCAATCCGATGCATTGATTTTGGAGGGGCACGACCCCATTCACTCCGCGCTTGCCATACTCAATGTTTCAATCGACCAGGCCGCACGGTGCACTCACAACGGCCAGCAGTTTGCCGATCAGATTCTTACCCTATCTTAAACAGGAAAAAATATGCTATTAAAGGATTGTGCCATAATGCATACCACGCTTCTCTTTAATTTCTTGCAAACGACATGACCATTTTGAATTGGAATGATCAACTGGTGCTAGGTATAGAATCCGTTGACAATCAACATAAACATCTTATCGATTTAACCAACCAATTGAACGAAGCTGTCGCCATCGGAGCTGAGCGGGACACCATCGTCGATATTGTAAATGGCTTGATTGATTACACGATGTACCACTTTCAGCACGAAGAACAACTGATGTCGGCTGCAAATTTCAACCCAACGATTTATGCCATACATGAAGCTGAGCATAAAGAATTTGTGGTAAAAATGCTGACGGTCCAACGCGAAATCCAGGCTGATATTAACGCTCTTTCGGACAACTTAATCGACTATTTGATCAACTGGCTTTACCACCATATCCTCAATACCGACAAACAAATGGCGCTCAGCCTGATTAACGGCGTTGATGCGGCACAAATCCGCATCGATAAACAAGAGCACAATGAAATTATGCAGAGCAATCTGTACTCGGCCTTACGCGAGAGTGAAAGCCGCTTTAAGGAATTAGCCGAAAATATTTCCGCATTAATCTGGATCACCAACGCTAATCATGTGCCGATTTTTTGCAATCATTTCTGGTTGACCACTTTCAATTTACCATCCGGCATCCCCAGCCACGAGCAATGGCTAAACGCCATCCACCCTGAAGACAGGGACAAAGTAACCGACACCTATAGCCGGGCGGCTGAGGAGCGCAGTAAATTCAAAATTCAATACCGCTTGCTGTCCGCCGACGGCAAAATCACCTGGATCTATGAAACAGCAGCACCCCGGGTGCGGAAAAACGGAAGCTTTGCCGGCCTGATGGGATGCGGCATGGATATTACCTCGCAAAAACAAGCCGAAACCGCGCTCGCCCACAACAATGTGCAATTGGAAGAAGAAGTTGAAAAACGCACTCAGGAACTCATCAAAATCAACCGAACCTTGGAATTTGAAAAAAACCAACAATTGCTGTTAAACAGTCAATTAAAAGAAGCGCAATCGCATCTGGTGCAATCGGAGAAAATGGCTTCTATCGGTCAACTGGCAGCAGGCGTGGCGCATGAAATCAATAATCCCATTGGCTACATCAACTCCAACCTAAGCTCCCTGAAAAATTACATAGACAATCTGCTGGCACTGGTGACGATTTACGAAACAGCTGAAGCAACAGGCGCCAATAGCGATCAACTCGAACAAGTTAAAGCTTTTAAACAAAAAATAGACCTGGAATTCCTGAAGACCGATATACTCGATTTATTGGAAGAATCTCACGAAGGCACCACCCGGGTAAGAAAAATTGTTCAAGACCTTAAAGACTTCTCTCATCTGGGCGGCGATGATGACTGGCAATGGACTAATTTGCATGCAGGGCTTGAATCCACTCTCAATATTGTTAACAATGAAATTAAATACAAAGCAAAAATTGTTAAGGAATTTGGCGACCTGCCTGAAGTAAAATGCTTACCGCATCAGCTTAATCAGGTGTTTATGAACCTGCTGGTCAATGCGGCGCACGCGATTGAGAATGAAGGAATTATCACCTTACGTACCGGCACGAAAAACGATTACGCTTGGGTGGAAATCAGCGATACCGGCAAAGGCATAGCCGCTGAGCATCAGAGTAAAATTTTCGATCCGTTTTTCACCACCAAGCCGGTCGGAAAAGGCACCGGACTAGGACTTTCTGTTTCTTACAGTATTATCAAAAAACATCAGGGAGAAATCCAATTGACTAGTCAGTTAGGTCAGGGAACAACATTTCGGGTCGTGTTACCTATTAGCGGTGCGGTTATTGAAAATGCATAAAATGGCAATCATAACGATTCAAAAAAACTGGAGCAGTTATGCCGACTGACCTGCTGGCCAGCGTTACTAATGACAAGCCTGCCGCGATATTGTTTGTTGATGATGAGGCGAATGTGCTTAAAGCCTTGCGCCGATTGTTTCATAGTGAAGCTTATGTCACCTATTTTGCATCAAGTGGCGCAGAAGGCTTGGAGATATTGCAGAAAAATGCCGTCGACCTGATTATTTCCGACATGCGCATGCCGGAAATGAGCGGTGCCGAATTTTTAACCCAGGCGGCCCTGCAATGGCCGGAGACTATCCGCATTTTATTGACCGGCTATGCCGATTTGCAGTCGACGATTGATGCCGTCAATAAGGGACGCATTTACTATTATTGCAATAAACCCTGGAATGATGATGAGCTTAAACTATTGGTTCGCAATGCCCTGGAACAAAAGCATCTTCACGAGCAGCGGGATCGTTTATCGGAAATTGTTTACCTGCAAAATAAAGAACTAAGAGACCTCAACGACCATCTGGAAGAAAAAGTCGAACAACGCACCAAGCAGCTCAACAACACGATGCAGCATCTTGACCGCGCAAACAAAAACCTGGAAAAGCAATATATCGATTCTATCAGGGCATTTTCCCGCATTATTGAAATGCGTCCCGGCATTAAAAGCGGACAGTCAAAATATATCGCCGAAAAAGCATTGTTGGTTGCCCGTGAACTGAGCATGGACGAAGAAGAAAAGAAAAATATCTTTTATGCCGGATTACTGATACAAATCGGCAAAATGAGTTTGTCGGATGCCTTACTGGCAGAATCTTATTTCTCAATACCTCTTATCGACAAAAGCCGCTATTTAAGACATGCTGTAGAAGGTGAAACCTTATTGAAGGGACAGATCCAGTTAAAAGGCGCTTCCACTTTAATCCGTCATCAATACGAACGCTACGACGGTTCAGGTTTTCCCGACGGCTTGGCCAAACAAAAAATCCCCTTGGGCTCCCGCATTCTCAATGTGATCAGAGACTATATCGAATATCTTGAGGGTTCAATGACCGGTGAAGCCATGTCCGTCAACGCCGCAATCAATCATTTAATCACTCGAAAAGAAAGCTATTACGATCCTGATATTATCGACGCTTTCGTTAAAACGCTTAAAGAAGACCCAACCGTTGAAGTGGAGGAGGAAGAGGATCTCCCTGTTGTCAGAAAATCATGGAGAAACAGCAGGCTACTTAATAATGGATCGTCGCAAAGTGTTACCGTGGGCCGGCCGATTGTTGACATCACATGGATACAACTAAAACCCGGCATGGAAATAGTTAGCGTCTATTTTGAAGGTAAGCCTTATATTAGAAACTGCATTGCCGATCAGAAAATAATTAACAACATCATTTCATTAAGAGAAAACACCGGCGTCAGCCCCACCATTAAAATCCACATTGGCGAGAAATGAGTCATGCATGGCTATCCCTGCCATGCCCCCTTCGGGTCAATGCAAATCTGCTCCAGGCAGAAAATGAATCCATTTCATGCGCTGTTGACCAGTGGTATACGACGTACCCGCTGAAAATATAAGCGTTTCTGTCATCGCCGCTAACCGGGCTTTGCAGCTTGTTAATCCCCTGTCATTTGAGTAACGTGTCCAGCAGAGCCAAAAGCTTGGGAATATCCAGAGGCTTGGTCAAATAATCGGCAAAACCGTTAGCCGTGCGCGGAAAAACATACTCCGACCCGACCAGATAAACGCGCTGCCCGAATGTCTGCATAGCCCAACGGGCGCCCGGCACGATCTGCTGATTGGGCGCGGCGCCGGTGTAAATGATATTGGCCGATTGCTCCATGCCTTCATACTGCACTGGATAAAACAACAGGTGCCGGTGTTTTTCGACCACCGATTTTACCGCCTTGCGGCAGGCCGATGTCCAGCATCCGAACAGAACGCTGACCTGCTCTTGTTCAATGAGCCGTTCGGCTTCGGCGGCAAACGCCTGCGGGTCGGACTTGCCATCGGCAACGACCATTTCCACTGGTTTACCGAGCAAGCCGCCCTGGTCATTGATTTCTTCTACCGCCAGACGCACCGCATCGACCAGCGGTTTTTCACTAACCGCCATGGTGCCGGTCAGCGAATGCAATACGCCGATTTTAATAGGGGTTGCCGCAACAAAGTAATGTCGCCAAGCCATAAACGTAACGCTTATCAGGATACCTGTTAAGACCAGCACTGCGATAATGTTAAGGTGGTTTTTCACAGCTTAATCTTGCTCCTGCTTTAAAGCGCGTAGGGCGTGCCATGCGCGCCCTTTTTTACACGTTATTGCGATAAAGGCGCGCACGGCACGTCCTACGGCTGATTATTGTGTGGCGTAACAACTCATTCTGCCGTACCACCGGGAAGCAATCGATCCACGGTTTCAAGAAAATGCCTGATATCAATAGGCTTGGTAATGTACTCAGCAAAACCCGCCACCACCCCTCGTTCAACATCGCGTGGCGTGGCATTGGCGCTGATCGCGATCACCGGTGTTTTTTTCGTCGAACCCAGCGATCGCAGTACGCTTAACACCTGATAACCGTCCATGCCCGGCAGATTAATATCGAGCAGAATCAGCTCAGGATGGCGCGCTGAGGCCAGCTCCAGCCCCAACTCCGGGGTATGCGCCGTAATCAGCCGTAATTGCGGGTTCTTGCCCAGGATCTGGCTGACCAACCTGATGTTAGCCGGATTGTCCTCGATATAAAGCACCGTATGAAGGCTCTCCCCGCCCGATGTTGCCTTGGCCGTCATTGCCGGTTGTTCCGCATCATTGCCTAAGCCTCCTTGCTCCGAAACGACTTCCGGCAGTTCAATCCAGAAGCGGCTGCCCCGCTCCTCCTCGCTCTCCATATCGATGCTGCCGCCCATCATTTCCATCAGCCGGCGGCTGATGGTCAGGCCGATACCGGTACCCTCAACATCAGTATCTTCCGCGCCCAAGCGTGAAAATGGCTGAAAAACCTCCTGCTGTCGTGCTGCCGGAATGCCGTAGCCGGTATCGGACACCGACATACGCACAAAGCCCTGATGCGCCATAACCTGAACCGACACTTCTCCTTGCGGGCGGTTGTATTTAATCGCGTTGGACAGCAGGTTTAACAATACCTGCTTTAACCGGGTACGGTCGGCGCGGATCAAATAGCTGCCGATTGCCCCATCATTGATGGTGATGCCCTTCATTTGGGCGATAGGCTTGACCAGCGCCAAACATTCCCCGATCAGTTCGGAGCAAGACAACGGTTCCAGCGACAAATTGATATTACCCGACTCAATCTTGGATAGATCCAGCACTTCGTTGATAAGCTCCAGCAAATGACGGCCAGCCTTAAGCATCTCGTCAACACAATCCGCTTGATCCTCATTAAGTCCGTCATCAATTTCCAGCAACTGCCCAAAACCCAAAATGGCATTCATCGGCGTGCGCAGTTCGTGCGACATGCTAGACAGAAACTCGGACTTGGCATTGTTGGCTCGCTCCGCTTCGTCTTTGGCTGCGATGATAGCCCGTTCGTACTGTTTGCGTTCGCTAATGTCGCGCAAGATGCCGACGAAGTGTTTGTTTTTATCGATTTCCATCCCTGTAATCGCCAGCTCCAATGGAAAAATTGCCCCGTCCTTGCGCTGTCCCGTCAACTCAACCTGTTTACCGATGATACCCGCCTGTTGCTCGGCCATATGCCGGGCAAGATACCGGTCGTGTTCGCTACGATAGGGTTCCGGCATTAACAGATTGACATTGCAGTTAATTATTTCAGCCGCGCTGTAACCGAAAAGCTTTTCTGCCGCGGGATTAAATGAGCCGATAGTACCGACGGAATCGATAGTGATGACAGCGTCCGCCACGTTTTTAATGATGTGATTGAAAATAACCAGTCGGGCCTGCTTCTCCAAAATTTTAAGCTCGGCAAGCTTACGTTGGGTAATGTCCTGCACCACGCCCAACATATTCAGCGGTGTGCCGTCCCGGTCGCGCACCACATCGCCACGCTCCAACAACCAACGCACCGTGCCGTCCGGCCACACACAGCGGTGCTCGATATTGTATTCGACTCCCAGCTCCACACAGCTATTCACGGCATCAATCACTTGCTGCCGATCATCGGGATGAACGCCATCAAGAAAATTTTCATAAGTAGATTCCCGCTTGCCCACCGGGTACCCAAGCAATGGAGCAATGCGTTCAGACCAATGGAGCTGGCCGGTTTGAATGTTCCAATCCCAAGTACCGATGTTGGCATAGAGCTGGCTGCGGCGCAGACGCTCTTCACTTTTACGCAGCGCATCGTCAGCCTCGCGGCGTTCGGTGACGTCATCGGAAATACCGATGAAATGGCTAAGCCGGCCTTGTTCATCATGCACCGGCGCTATACGCAAGTCATTCCAGAACGGCGAACCGTCCTTGCGATAGTTATGCAGCAGCGCCTCTCCGACGCGTCCTTCTCGCAGCACTGCGCGAATTTCATCCAGGCCCGGCTGATCAGTCTCCTTACCATGCAAAAAGCGGCAGTTGCGCCCGAGCACTTCATCTCGCTTATATCCGGTGATACGCTCAAAAGCAGGATTGACGTAAATCAACGGCATGTCAGGCTGGTTGACATCAACCATACTGATACCGCTGGCGCTGGCCTCCATGGCTCGCTGCAACAGACGCAGGCGCAGTTCGGCTTGTTTGATATGAGTTATGTCGGTGCGGATCGAAACGTATTGATAAAGTCGCCCCGAATGATCCAAAAAAGGCACGATGCTGGTTTCCACCCAATACAAGCTGCCGTCTTTGCTTCGGTTGCAAACCTCACCGCGCCAGATATTGCCGCGCGCAATGGTCCGCCACATGTCGGTGTAAAATTCCGGCGGATGCTCACCGGATTTCACTATCCGATGATTCCGGCCCAGCAGTTCATTCCGGCTGTAACCGCTGATTTGGCAAAACAGATCATTGACATAAATAAGGGTGCCCGTGGCATCCGCCGCGCTGACAATCGCATGGGCATCCAAAGCCTGCTGATGGCGTTCCCGCTCATAGAGCGTAGCGCGCAACGACTCCGATTGCTCCCGTACTTGGCGAAAACGTCGTGCATGCAAAGCTATCGCCGCGACCAGATGACGAGGATCGACCGGCTTGGTCAGAAAATGGTCGCCGCCGCGATTCAGCGCCAACAGTTGCTTGGCTACACACGTTTCCGTCGACAGGTAAATAATCGGCGTTTCCGCATACCGGTCATCGTCACGCAGAATCGCCGCCAGCTCCGGGCCGGAACAGGCCGGCATATACATATCCAGCACCAGCAGCTCGGCCGCAAAGTCCTCCAGCATATCGGGAACTTGTAGAGGGTTGGCCGCTTCCAGCACGGTCATGCCGGCTTGCCTTAGGATCAGGCCGTGAGCCGCCAGCTGGTCGGGATCATCATCGACCAGCAACACACGGAAAGGTTCCGCTGGCGTCAATGCTGCGGAGTCGCCAACCACTCGCAGCAAGGTATCCCTGTTCACCGGCTTGACCAGATAAGAAGTAGCACCGGCCCGATAGGCGGCAAGCTTCGCCGCCAACTCCTGCCGCGCCGAAATAAAGATAACCGGAAAACCGTTAAGGCACTGCTCCTTCAATTTTGCGATAGCACACGCGCCTGCGTCGCCGCCCTCGGGAAATATCATATCCATGATCACCGCAGCAGGCGGATCGGAGATAAGATCCGCGGCGCTAAAAGCGGCAAGTTCGTGAAATACATCAACCCGGTAACCCGCCTGTTCGAGTACCGAGCGCAACCAGCCGGCCTGTTCCTGATCATCGTCTACGACCACGACGCGCGGAATCTTTGTTCGCCCTAGCGGTAATGGGGGAACAAAAACGTAGTTGGGGTTGACTGTCTGCGTTTCCAGGTTCGCCAGCGCTTTACGCAAGGTGTCCAGCACATGTTCATCCAGCGTCCAGTCAGAGGGTATAGCTGCCGCGATCTGTTCCAGATTGCGCGCCGCCTCGGAAACCGTCATCAGCCGGTGAGTCCCCGCCGAACCGACCAAGCTATGCGCCGCACGGTGCAAGTCCTCAAGCGACTCGCGCTGTCCTTGCTCCAGATTCGCCAGCAGCGTCTTCAGAAGCGCCAAGCGATCCGGCAGACGAACAATGAACTCATCCCGCATTTGGGAAAGAGCGGCCTGAATATCATTTTCCATGGTTGGTTCTAATTAAGGTTGCAATAATCGTAAAGAATTTTTCACCACGAAGGCACGAAGTTCACGAAGAAAAGCCGAGATAAAAACTTCGTGTTCTTCGTGTCTCGGCAATTGCTCCTGCATTGCTCTACCTCCTGCATAACCCACAAGGATGTGGGGAATGCAGGAGGTAGAGCAATGCAGGAGCAAATATCTGTCCATGCAAGTCGTTCGTGGTGATTTTCTAATTTGCGTAACATCAGTTACTGCAACCAGCTAAAACATCACCTGCATAACGGGCAAGATTGGATACAAACTCCGCATCGCGTTTGATGGTGGTGTTAATATTCAGGTAAGCCGGGGCCGGCGTTGAATTGCTGCTGATAAGAATGACCGGGATGTCTTTGTTACGACTGCCGGATTCCCGCAGCGCTGCCACCAGTGCCAGCGCATTCAGATCCGGCAGTTCGCGAGCGGCGACCAGCAAATCGAACGGCTGGTGAAGCAGCAGTTCCAACGCAGACAGCCCCCGGTCCTGACTGACCAATCGCACCGACAGCGGTTCCAGCACACCCTGACAGAATTTTCGCGTAGCACTCGACGGCTCGACCAATAATGCCGACATACAAAGCGGCATACTGGAAATGCGCAGTTGCTCCAAATCCTGCTCAATAGCCATGGCAAAAACGCTGTCACCGACAGGCGCCTCAGCAACGCGGCACAGCAAGTCCACATAACTCAGGGCATGGCTCACCGCCAACGGATCAAAACGGCCGCGTGCGGCACTGACGAAACTCTCAAACTGGTGACAGATGCGGGTGATCAGCGGTACGCCGAAAGTGCCCCCGGAACCCTTAAGACTATGGACATGGCAAAAAAGATCATCAAAGGCCCCTGCCGGATCCTGCTCCATAGCCAATACAGATTCTTCAATAAGGTCGCAACGTTCAGGCAGTTCCCTGATGAAATCATCGCGCATCCCGGCAAGTAATAGGGAAAAGTCGGCACTCATAGCAAAACCTCTTTTGTTATAGTTATTAAATCAGCATCTATTAAAAACCCAACTCATTACGATGCTGAATCGGCAACATCCTCAAACCGGCGCACCTGATTGCGGCCATCATTTTTGGCAACATAAAGCGCCGCATCCGCTGCCGATAACAGGCTCTGCGCATCGGCACACTGTTCGCTATCGGCCACTCCGGCGCTAAGAGTGACGGTAAAACTTTGCCCATTATGAACAAATCGTATATCGCCAAAGCGCAGCCGGACATCATCCAGCAACCTCATCGCATCCGCAGCATCGCATTCAGGAAGCACCACAGCGAACTCCTCGCCGCCATAACGGCCGATACTATCCTGCCGACGAAGGCGCTGGCGCAGCAAATGCGCCAAGGTCTTAATGACCTGATCGCCCATCGGGTGACCCCAGGTATCGTTGACCCGCTTAAAATGATCCATATCCACCATTGCCATGGACATAATCTTGCCATGCCGGCGAGCCCGTTCAAATTCCTGCTCTATCCGTTCCTTAATACTGGAATGCTTGAGCAGTCCGGTCAGGCTGTCTTTGCTCATTAATTCGTCAACCTTGCGTGCCCGCGCCGCCCTTGTCCGCACGACAGCCACCAGCTTCTTGTCAACAATAGGTTTGGTCAAAAAATCATCGCCGCCGCCAATATCCAAGGCCTTAACCTGCTCATCCAGATCATCCTCTGCCGACAGGTAGATGATAGGCGTGCTCAGCCACATATCTTCATAGCGAATGGCTCTAGCCAGTTGCGCACCGGTGCATTCCGGCATGTACAAATCGATAAGCAGTATATCGGGGTGAAATCTCTGTAACGCCGCCAGCACCTCCTTGGGCCGACATACTTTTTCCGCCAGCATACCGGCGGACATCAAGGTCAACCGGTAATGCTCGGCCAATCCCTCATCGTCATCGACGATTAACACGCGATAGGGCGCAAGCTCCCGTTCCTGTTGCAACATGGTAATGCACCGGGCTAAGGCAGGAATATCCACAGGTTTGATCAAACAGGCGCTACCCCCGGCTTTTGCTGCGGCCAAACGCGCCGAAAAATCGGCTCGCGAGGTAATGAAAATAGTAGGCAACAAATAGCCCAGACGGTTGTACAGCAAAGTCGCTGCATCGGTACCCTCTACAGAAACTTGCTTCGACAATATGATGTCGGCTACCAGCACATCGGGTGGATCAGCGAGGATGCCAACTTCGGCTTCGGCAAAATTCGTATAGTGCATGACCTCATAACCGAACTGGCTCAGCCCCTTGCTAAGCTCCGCCCCGGCTGCCTCATCATCCTCAATCAACACCACGCGGATGGGTGCCTCTTGCTCGGGTTTGGGCATCGACGCCGTTACTTCCTCCTTTGCATCGGGAACTTCAAGCGTCCGGCGTAGCCTCAGCAAGTCGGTTTTCCATGCCTCCCATTGCACCGACTCCGGCACGATTGAGCCGTCAAGCCAAGCCTTTGCTGTCACTTCCAGCCGCCGCGCTTGACGAGACAACTCGGAAAAGCCGAAAGTACCGCCGGAACCGGCCAATTTATGCAAGTCGGCATGAAGTTCCACCAACATTTCACGATGGACACGACCCGCTTCATGGCCGGCAACACGACGGGCCAGTTCGTCCAAAGTGCCTTCAATCTGCCTGGCGTAATGCGCTCTCAATGCTGAAAGCTGGGCAGCAAAACCGGCGGCATCGGTCATGACTTACGTTCCCAAATCCCCTGCACCTGCGCTGCCAGCGTCATCGGATCGAAGGGCTTGGCAATCACATTCAGTGCGCCAAGCGCCTGATACTGCTCCACTTCAGCCGGCTGCACCTTGGCGGTAAGAAAGATCACTGGAATGGCGGCCGTAACGGAGTCGGCGCGCAGGTTTTGCAGGGTAGTAGGCCCGTCCATGCCCGGCATCATCACATCCAACAGGATTAAATCCGGCGCAAAGCCGCCCACTTTATCCAAAGCTTCCTGTCCGCCGCTACAAATCATCACCTGATAACCGCCTACCATTTCCAGCGCCAGTTTAGCCACGACCTGAATGTCCGGTTCGTCTTCCACGTACAGTATGCGTTCCAGGTTCATAGCGATTATCTTCCCTTGCTTAAAGTATCAACGGCAAGCAGCCGCTTGAGAGTGTTTGAGTAAATCTTGATTGGGAATGCGCGTTTTGACCAGCACCGCTTGCACGCGACTTTGCTGCTCTTCAGTCATTTCAGAACCTGACAACACAATCACCGGCGGCTCAGGATTCAACCGCTTCAAATCAGGCAATAGCTCCCAGCCGCTGCCATCGGGCAAGCCAATATCCAGCACCACCAGACTGTAACGTTCCAGCGCCAGTTTGGCACGCGCTTCAACCAGATTATGGGCGACATCGAAATCGGCAAAATCGCGGCCGATGGTCGCGACAATGCGATGCAGGTCGGCGTCATCTTCCACATGCAGCACCCGCGGTTTGCAAGCGGACTGCGCCGGCAGGAAGCGGCATACCGCGGCGGTTAATCGCGCCTCATCAAACGGTTTCTCGATCCAGTCTAAGGCATTAAAGTCGCCATTAATGGCAAGCTTGCCATCCTCGGCAAAAGCCGACACCACGATGATAGGCAGCGTTTCGGTCTCGGCTCGGCTGCGAATTTGGCGAATCAGGGCGGCACCGTTTTGATCCGGCAACACCAAATCCAGGGTCATCGCCGCGTATTCGTTATGCGCAAGATAATAGAGGGCACGCTCACCGCTGGCGGCTACATCCACTTGGTAGCCGGCACGTTGCAGCATCGTCGACAGCAATGCCGCGATGTCCGGGTCATCTTCCACCACCAGTAAGCGCGGAGCATCCGGAATTAATGCGTTGACTCCTTGTGGCGCTGATTCCTCGTCCCGCCAGACCGGCAGTTGCAAGTAAAAACGCGCGCCTTGCCCCTCCTCAGAATCAAAGCCGATCAACCCGTTCATGCACTCGATAAACTCTTTGCTGATGAACAGTCCCAGCCCGGTACCGCCTTTTTGCCGGGTATCGGATGAATCGGCCTGGGAAAATTTCTGAAAAACACGGCTGCGAAATTCGTCAGGAATGCCGGGGCCGTGATCGATGACTTCGATCTGGACCGAGTTTTTACATAGCCGCACGGCAACTTCGACCTGGGCGCCGGGGGGCGAAAACTTCGCGGCATTGGACAGGAAATTGGTTAATACCTGTTGCAACCGTCCGCTATCAACCCGAACCTGAACATCGTCTGCCCGCTCGATCAGCTCGAAATTCACCTGATATTGCTCGCCATAGGCTCGAACCGCCTCCAACGTTTGTTCCACCAACGGCATCAGCGCTTGCGTTTGTAAGTCAAGACACATTTTGTCCGCTGTCAGCTTTTCCATGTCCAGCAGATCGTTGATCAGCAAGCCCAAACGTTTGCTGTTCTTATAGGCAATATCCAGCATCACTTTCACCTGCTCGGGTAACTCGCCCAGCGCTCCGCCGATGATCAGCCCCAATGCGCCGCTGATAGAGGTCAGCGGCGTGCGCAGCTCGTGGCTCACGGTGGAGACAAACTCGGTTTTCATCAGCTCTACCCGTTTGCGTTCGGTGATGTCGCGCACCAACCCGATGAACAACGGCTCTCCATGGTGGGTACTGCGCGACACGGCGAGATCCATCGGAAAAACACTGCCGTCCTTGCGCCGGCCTTCCACTTCGCGGCCCAAGCCGATGATGCGCTGTATGCCGGTCGCATGATAATTTTGCAGATAGCTGTCGTGCTCGCTGTGATACGGCTCAGGCATCAACATATTGATGTTTCTGCCGATAATTTCGTCCGCCGTATAGCCGAAGATAGTTTCACCGGCGCGATTGAACGATTGGACAATGCCCTTGCTATCGATAGTAATAATGCCGTCGATAACGTTATCGAGTATGGCCTGAGTAAACAGGACGTTCTCTTGTAGGGATTGGACCAGGTTAATCACATTCAACTCACTGGCTCGGAAAACTGCTCCCGAATATTAAGAATTTCCGGTAGTTGCAGTAAAAACACAGCCACCAAATCAGGATCAAAATGGGTGCCGCTATTTTCCGTGATCAAGTCAACGGCCGCGTCGACCGTCCACGCTTTTTTATAAGGCCGCTCCGAAGTCAATGCGTCGAATACATCGGCCAGCGCCGCAATACGCCCGGTCAACGGAATAGCCTCGCCTGACAGGCCATGGGGATAACCGCTGCCGTCCCATTTCTCGTGATGGCTAAGCGCAATTTCGCCGGCACACCTCATCAGGTCGGAATCGTCGCCTTCGAGAATATTGGCGCCGATGACGGCGTGAGTTTTCATGATTTCCCATTCTTCGGGTTCGAACTTGCCGGGCTTGAGCAGGATATGATCCGGGATGCCGATCTTGCCGATGTCGTGCATGGGGCTGGCATGCAGGATTAATTCGCAATCGGCCTCGCTCCATCCTATAGATTTCGCCAATAAAGCCGAGATGTGGCTCATGCGCAGGATGTGGTTACCGGTTTCATTATCGCGATATTCAGCCGCACGGCCCAGCCGCTGAACAACCTGTAAGCGGGTGCGGCGCAGCTCGTCGGTACGTTTCTGCACCATTTCATCCAGCACGTCTTTCTGCTCATAAACCAGACGATGCGCCAATTGCGCGTCAAGCATGTTGCGTACTCGGGCCAGCAGTTCGTTACGGTCAAACGGCTTGGTGATGAAATCGCGGGCACCGGCATTGAGCGCCCGCAACAGAAAATCCTGGCCGTGCTGTGCGGTGAGGATCACCACGGGCGGAAGTAGGGGGTCGTTAAGCGCATTAAGCTGTTCCATCACCCCGAATCCATCCAGATGAGGCATATTGATGTCCAGCAAAATCAGGTCGGTGCGTTGCTGTAGGTAAACATCCTGTACCTGCCTTGGGTCCTGTACCAATACCAGGTTGCCATAGCCCTGAGCAGACAGCATTTTATCCAGTAATTTCAGGTTTACCGGCTCATCGTCTACAATCAGAATACGGGCGGCTTCCTTCTTGTAAAGCGTGTTTATATTCATAATTTATCAATTAATGGGTCTGCCGTGATTGTAGATCAACGCTACCGTTTTTCAAATTTTGGTGCCGAGCAACCTCACAAGCCAAACTACATACCAAAAAAGACGTAACAAGTGACCGCTGCAACGCCGATTGCAACCAGTTTGATTTTATTAAACAAAGACTGTTCCCGCCAATAAAACAACAGACTTGCCTTCTTACGCGACCAGTAAGCGATCTGATTTTTTTTAAATTGCCGGAAAAAGAGCGGCGCTGCCCGGCCCAGTCGGTAGAGGCCATAAAAAACAAAAGACGCTATGATATAAAAAACGATAACCTGAGTTTGATGCAGGTCGGTTTCAAAAAAATGCTCGATGAGTTTATCCAGATTTATCTCGATGAACTCAAAGGCAAGATGGAGGGATTCGAGAAAATGCTCGAACAGGAAATGGAGCAGTTCGAAACAACAGGCCGAATACAACATCCGGCGCGACGACAACTGTCATGACGGCAGCCAGGATAAATGCTCTAACCCAGGTTTGCTGGGACCGCTTTTTGTTAACATACTTAACCAGCAATTCGTGGTCTTCATCTTGCCATATTGATGAAATGCGCGCCAACAAAATAAGGGTACTGGGTTTCGTTGGGATCGCTGTTTCTGCAATAAACAACCTTGCCGTAAGTCACGATGGCCTGCCATGCTGGACACCAGCAGTATCCTGATTGCCAGATAGTCGCCTTCTTTAAGCGAGTCTTCGCAATTAAAAGCCATGCCGCTGGCACTGATGTTCACGTCGCGGGTTTCATTCTCGTCAAAGTGCAAGCCCGGCGCCATGTCCTCCGGCAGGACTTTTTCCAGCTTGGGCAATTCCAATACCCGATCCTGCGGAACCTTTTCAATCTCTGTAGGCCATTTCAGAATATCATCAGCGGCGGGTTGCGATTCGGTCAACAGTGTTGGATCTATTTTGTGGTAAAACAGATTAACTTCGTCATAAATTCGAAAAAAAACTCTTCGATTTTTATTTTTCGTCATGTTGACCTTATCCATAATCTACAACCTTTAAACTTTTTATTATTAGGATTTGATTATTCTTATCACACTTCAAACATGTCTGAGCTTGCTCATTCTATTAACCCAGTCTTAATTAAAGACAGTTTAGCCTACCCAAACCCTGGCGTTTCTAAACAGGCGCATCCACGCGCCATATTCATCCCAATCATCCGGATGCCATGAGTTTTGCACGGCTCTGAAGCAACGCTCGGGATGCGGCATCATGATGGTAAAGCGCCCGTCCGTGGTGGTCAGCCCGGTAATGCCGAACGGCGAACCGTTGGGGTTGGCCGGGAATTCGGTGGTTAATTCGCCGTAGTTATCGACATAGCACAAGGCAACCGCGCCTGCTTCCAGCGCAACTGCCGGATCTACGGCAAATTCGGCGCGCCCTTCGCCATGCGCAATGGCGACCGGCATTCGGGAGCCTTCCATACCGGCAAACAGGATAGACGGCGATTTTTGCACTTCGACCAAGGCCACGCGCGCTTCGAATTGTTCCGAGTTGTTGCGCATGAATCGCGGCCAATGCTCGGCGCCGGGGATGATGTCTTTCAATCCCGACATCATCTGGCAACCGTTACAAACGCCCAAACCGAAGGTATCGGGCCGCTGGAAAAATGCGGCAAATTCATCGCGGCAGCGCGGATTGAACAGGATCGATTTTGCCCAGCCGCCGCCTGCGCCGAGTACGTCGCCATAAGAAAAACCGCCGCAGGCAACCAAGCCGGTGAAATCAGCCAAGCTGACCCGACCATGAATAATGTCGCTCATGTGCACGTCGATGCTGGTGAAGCCGGCGCGGTCGAATGCCGCCGCCATTTCCACATGGCCGTTAACGCCCTGCTCGCGCAGTATCGCGACTTTGGGTCTTACTGCATTTTTAAACGGTGCGGTCACGTCGTCGTTGACATCGAAAGTCAACGCAACATTCAATCCGGGATCTTCATCGTCGGCGATCCGCTCGAACTGCTGCTGCGCGCATTCCGGGTTATCGCGCAAAGCCTGCATTCTGTAGCTGAGCTCGGACCAGACTGCCTGCAATTCGGCCCGTCCGGCTGAATAAATAATCTCGCCTAAATGGCGAATGTTCAGTTGCTGGTCGTCGGTATTGACCTTGCCGATCACATACGTGCAATCGATCAGGCCGGACTGTTTCAACTGCTCCACGACGTCCTTGCAATCGCTCTGCCGCACTTGCAATACCGCGCCCAGCTCCTCGTTAAACAATGCGGCCAGCACATCATCGCCCAGGCTGTCGAGCGTCAGGGTCACGCCCAACCTGCTGGCGAACATCATTTCCGCCACCGTCGCCAGCAAGCCGCCGTCGGAACGGTCATGATAACTCAGCAGTTTGCCTTGGGAGTTCAGCGTTTGTATGCTATCGAAGAAAGCTTTCAACAAACTTGCTTCATCCAGGTCGGGACATTCGTTGCCGAGCTGGTTGTAGACTTGCGCCAGCACCGAGCCGCCCAAACGGTTTTTACCGGCGCCCAGATCAATCAGGATCAAAGCGCTGTCTTCATCCTGCACACTGCGCAATTGCGGCGTCAGGGTAAGGCCAATATCGGCAACCGGCGCAAACGCGGTAATGACCAGCGACAACGGCGCAGTCATGGTTTTTTCGATGTCACCGTCTTTCCACACGGTTTTCATCGACAAGGAATCCTTGCCGACCGGTATCGCGATGCCCAGCGCCGGACACAATTCCATGCCCACCGCTTTGACGGTATCGAACAATGCCGCATCTTCGCCCTGATAACCGGCTGCGGCCATCCAGTTGGCGGACAGTTTGATTTTTTTCAGCGAATCTATGCTGGCGGCGGCGATATTGGTGATGGCCTCGCCTATCGCCATGCGGCCGGATGCCGGAGCGTCGATCACCGCAATCGGCGAACGCTCGCCCATCGCCATCGCTTCGCCGGTCACGGAATGAAAGCCCGACTGCGGTGACCGCAACATCGGCCACCGGCACCTGCCAGGGACCGACCATTTGATCGCGGGCCACCAAGACCGGTTACCGAACGGTCGCCGATATGGATCAAAAAGCTTTTATCGGCAACGGCCGGGAATGACAACACGCGCTTGACCGCTTCGTCCAGCGTGATGCCGCTCAAATCCAGCGCTTGGGTATTGGCTGGAACATGCTCGACATTACGGTGCAGCTTCGGCGATTTACCGAACAATACCGACATCGGAATATCGACCGGCTTGTCGCCGAGCAACTCGTCGTTCAGCATTAAATGCTCTTCTTCGGTCGCCTCGCCGATCACCGCAAACAAGCAATGTTCGCGTTCGCAAAAGGCGGTAAATAATTCCAGCGATTCGGGTTTGATCGCAACCACATAACGTTCCTGCGCTTCATTGCACCAGATCTGCATCGGCGACATGCCTATGTCGGCATTGTGCACCTTGCGCAATTCGAAGCGGCCGCCGCGGTCGCAGTCATGGATGATTTCCGGCACCGCGTTGGACAAACCGCCCGCGCCAATATCATGGATCGACACGATCGGCGTATCGCTGCCCATCGAATTGCAATGATTGATGACTTCCTGGCAACGGCGTTCCATTTCGGGATTTTCCCGCTGCACCGAGGCAAAATCCAAGTCTTCCGAACCTGCGCCGGAAGCCTGCGAGGAAGCCGCGCCGCCGCCAAGGCCGATCAGCATCGCAGGACCGCCCAGGATGATGATCAACGAACCGGCCGGGTATCGGCTGTTTCTTGACCAGCATCGGCCGGATGTTGCCCAGGCCGCCTGCGATCATGATCGGTTTGTGATAGCCCCGGAACTCATTGTCCTTGCCCGGAACCGCTTGCTCAAAGCTGCGGAAATAACCGGTCAGATTGGGCCTGCCGAATTCGTTGTTAAACGCCGCGCCGCCGAGCGGGCCTTCCAGCATGATGGTCAACGCCGAGGCGATGCGTTCCGGCTTGCCGTTATCGGCTTCCCAGGGTTGCGGAAAACCGGGGATTTTCAAATGCGACACCGAAAATCCGGTTAAACCGGCTTTGGGCGCAGAGCCGCGGCCGGTCGCGCCTTCGTCGCGAATTTCGCCGCCGGAGCCGGTTGCCGCGCCCGGATAAGGTGAAATGGCGGTAGGATGATTATGGGTTTCGACTTTCATCAGCAAATGCGCGTCTTCTTCGACATAGCCGTATTCGCCGGTCTGCGCATTGCGGATAAAAACCTGCTCGGTTGAACCGGCCATGACCGAGGCGTTATCGCTGTAAGCCGACAAAATGCCTTCCGGGCTTTTTGCTGCGGTATTGCGGATCATCTTGAACAAGGTTTGCGCCTGCTCTACGCCGTCTATCGTCCAGTCGGCATTAAAAATCTTGTGCCGGCAATGCTCGGAATTGGCTTGGGCAAACATCATCAATTCGACATCGGTCGGATTTCTGCCCAAGGTTTGAAAGCTCTCGGTCAGATAATCGATTTCATCGTCCGACAAGGCCAGGCCCAGTTCGGTATTGGCACTAACCAACGCGTCACGGCCCTGCTCGATAATCGCAACACTCAGTAACGGTTTGGGCTGATGGTGAGCAAATAAATCCGGTTCGATGTCGCCGTCCAAAACGGTTTGAGTCATCCGGTCATGCAGCAACGCTTTTACCGACGCCGATAACGGCTGCATCGACATCCAGCGTGTACTCAATGCCCCGTTCGATACGCTTAACCTCGGATAATCCGCAGCGCTGGGCAATCTCGGTCGCCTTGCTGGACCACGGTGAAATCGTGCCTGAGCGCGGCACGACCAGTAAACGTGCGCCCGAAATATCAGCGCCGGCTTGCGCGGAACCGTAAGCCAGTAACTGTTTTAAAATCGCGGCTTGATCGTCACTCAAGTCATTTTCAATATCCACAAAGTGAATAAACCGCGCTGAGACAGCCTTGATAGCGGGTTCTATAGACTGAAGTTCAGCCAGTAGTTTGTTAATGCGAAAGTCGGAAAGCGCGGAAGTTCCAGGGATTTTTAACATGGGTAAAAAAGATTCAAGGTAAAAGGTGAAAGGTGCAAGGGCGAAAGGCAGATATCGGCTTTTTTAGCCTTTAGCCTTTCGCCCTTAGCCTCATGTAAATCACTTAGCCAAATCAGCCTTAATAGTGTCATGCAAAAGCGTCAACAAACTTAAACTCATCTCGTCAGCCACCGGTTTTTGTTCTTTGTCCAAGATAATAACATCGGTCTGCTGGTTGTTTTCTACCAATTTGAGAACATACTCTTGTTCGGTGATTTCAAATCCTTTGAGAAAAAAACTTGACCTCATCCAAAATCAGAACCGTCTTCCACTTCCTTGTTTGTCCGGATCATACTGGACATTAAACAGCCCCTCTTCCTGATTGCGATTGGTCACTTCAATAGACTTTCGGCTTAATGCTTTGCCAACCATACGCCATGCTCTTGCCGGCGGCGCGCCGATACGCAATCGCTTTGTTCCTTCCTCCGCGTCAACCAGTTCAACCTGAATTAATTTCCGGTCTATCTCTGGAGCCGTTTCGGCTTGAGGCGCAGCAGCAGACGCCTCCCCGTCGTTTCTGCAGCCGGGGCGGCATCGCCCGTTGCCGCGGCGGGTGCGGAATCAGCCTTTCCAGCAGTCGAAGCGGGAGGAACGCTTGCGATTGAACCACCCGCAAGGTCAGTCGGCAAAACCATCGGCGGAATTTCAGTCGTAAACTGATAATCTTTTTCTTTGTCCGGAAATAAACTTTTTATATAACTGCACGCCGATAAATTGACCAACACAGCAACGATAATAAGCGACCTGAATTTAGTTTTCATAATCTGTGTTAAATAACTTCGGCCTGACGCATTGCAGTCACGAACCGCATCAAAGCAATCTTCAGTCAACCAGGTCAACGGTAAACGTATGCCCTTGCCCATCAAGCCCATTTCGGCAACCGCCCATTTAACCGGGATCGGGTTGGACTGAATAAACAGGTTTTTGTGCAATGCGGCCAGTTTTTTGTCGATAGCTAAAGCGGTTTCATCATCACCCGTTATCGCCAGCCATAATCATTTCATGCACCAGTTTTGGCGCGACATTGCCGGTTACGGTAATGCTGCCGTTGCCGCCCAGCAGGCAAAACTCGCGGCTGGTCGCATCGTCGCCGGTATAGATCGCAAAATCGTCACCGGTCAGATCGCGGATTTTTTTAACCCTGGACAAATCGCCGGTCGCTTCTTTAACGCCGACGATATTCTTGACATGAGACAGGCGGCCGACGGTTTCCGGCAGCATGTCGCAGGCGGTGCGCCCCGGCACATTGTATAAAATCTGCGGAATGTCGACCGCGTCGCTAATGGCTTTGTGATGCAGGTACAAGCCTTCCTGAGTCGGCTTATTGTAATAAGGGGTCACGATCAGGCAGGCATCGGCCCCGGCTTCTTTGGCCAAACGGGTCAGGTTGATCGCTTCGGTCGTCGAGTTTGCGCCGGTTCCGGCAATCACCGGTATTCTGCCGCCGACATAGTCGACAATCAGACTTGATCACATCGCAGTGCTCGTGCTCATCCAGCGTCGCCGACTCGCCTGTGGTGCCGACTGCGACCAGGGCATCTGTGCCCTCGGCTATATGAAATTCCACCAGCCTTTTTAAGCTTTCCTTGTCCACCGCACCGCGTTCATCCATCGGTGTTACTAAAGCAACGATACTACCTTGAATCATGAAATCTCTCGATCAGAATTAATGCTGTTACAAAATTGCCGCCATTATAACAAGCAAATAAGTAAAACTCAGCCTGATACGCAATTTTACTGGTATTTAGCCAAAAAACGATCCAGCGCATTGGCAAAATCCTGTTTGTCCCGCTGCCCAAGAGGCGGCGGCCCTCCTGATGTTTGCCCGGAACTGCGCATTTCCTCCATAAAATCCCGCATCGCCAACCGCTCCCTGATGTTTTCTTTGGTATAAAGTTCGCCCCGGGGATTAATGGCATGGGCGTTTTTTGCGATCACTTCGGCAGCCAGCGGAATATCGGCGGTAATCACCAAGTCATCTTGCTGCAAGTGTTTGACGATGTAATTATCAGCCACATCAAAACCGCCCGAGACTTGCACTGCCGTGATGACTTTGGATGGAGGTACGGTTAAAAAATGATTGGCCACCAACGTCAGCGGCAACTGCTTTCGTTCCGCCGCCCGATATAAAATATCTTTAATCACATTCGGACATGCGTCCGCATCAACCCAAATTTTCATTACCCAGCTCTTTGCTCCGTTAATTTTTCTGCAAATCTTAATATAGTGCGTTATAATGCTCTGATAAACAAACACATTTCTCCGCGCTTTCGCGCATTCCATATCTACAACAGGTAAATCCATGTCCAATGATGTTTCTACATTACCCTCTTTCCGTGATTTAGCGCTGATTGAACCGGTGCTAAGAGCGCTGAATGATGTCGGTTATGAAACACCCTCACCCATACAAGCACAAACCATCCCGCTCCTACTAAAAGGCAAAGACGTTCTGGGGCAAGCACAAACAGGAACCGGTAAAACCGCCGCGTTCGCATTACCGATTTTGTCGCGCATCGACCTCAAACAAAAAGACCCGCAAGTGCTGGTACTTGCGCCAACCCGCGAACTGGCGATTCAGGTAGCAGAAGCGTTTCAACGTTATGCCGCGCATTTAAAAGGCTTCCATGTTCTGCCTATCTACGGCGGACAAGACTATACCACTCAGTTGCGCCAGCTAAAACGCGGCGCACACGTGGTAGTCGGCACACCGGGCCGGGTCATGGATCATATGCGCAAAGGCACGCTAAACCTTGATGGACTTGGCTATCTGGTGCTTGACGAAGCCGATGAAATGCTGCGCATGGGCTTTATTGACGATGTGGAATGGATACTGGAACAGATCCCGAAACAACGACAAATCGCCTTGTTTTCTGCGACCATGCCGACGGTTATCCGCAAAATCGCCCAGCAATACCTGCATGAGCCTGAACATGTCACCATCAAGGTCACCACTACCTCTGCTGAAAACATACGCCAACGCTATTGGCTGGTCAGCGGCATACACAAACTGGACGCGCTGACCCGTATCCTGGAAGTGGAAACGTTCGACGGCATGATTATCTTCGTCAGAACCAAAACCGCAACCGTTGAACTGGCGGAAAAACTGGAAGCGCGCGGTTATTCCGCCGCCGCGATTAACGGCGATATGTCTCAAGCGTTACGTGAGCGCGCCATTGCCAACCTGAAAAACGGCAAACTGGATATTTTGATCGCGACCGACGTTGCTGCACGCGGACTGGACGTAGACCGTATCACCCATGTCGTCAACTACGACATTCCTTACGATACCGAATCCTATGTGCACCGTATCGGCAGAACGGGCCGTGCAGGCCGCACCGGCGATGCGATTTTGTTCATTGCCCCTAGGGAAAGAAATCTGCTGAATAATATTGAAAAAGCAACCAAGCAAAAAGTTGAAGAAATGGGCTTGCCTTCAACCGAGGTCATCAACAATAAACGCATCTCCCGCTTCAAACAGAACATTACCGACACCCTGGCTGCCGAAGAACTGAGTTTTTTCAGCCAATTGATAGAGCAATACCAGCAAGAGCATAATGTCAGCGCATTGGAAATAGCCGCCGCATTGGCAAAACTGGTTCAGGGCGACACGCCGCTGTTAATGCAAAACCCGCCCAAAAGAGCCAAAGACAGCCGCGATGATAGGCCGTCCCGGGACGATCGTCCATCACGATTCGATAGATCTGACAAACCGCAAAGAGACCGCAAACCAAAACGCGCATTCGGCGGCGGCGCGGATATTGAAATGGAAACTTACCGGATTGAAGTCGGTCACAATCACGGCGTAAAACCCGGCAACATCGTCGGCGCCATAGCCAATGAAACGGGAATTGACGGCGACCATATCGCCCGCATCAGAATCCAGGACGATTACAGCACCGTTGAATTACCAGCGGGTATGCCAAAAGAGTTGTTCGAGGAATTGAAAAAAGTCAGGGTGGCCGGCCAGCAACTCAACATATCCAAAATGAGCGAAGGCGCGAAAAAAGCGGCCAAAGCCGACGATGGCGCTAAAAAAGTGGATAAGAGCAAGAAAAGAGTAGGCTCGACATCCAGACGGGCTAAACCGAAAGCGGAATAACTTACAGTTCTGTGGGCGACCTGCCGGTCGCCCCTCCGGAGTCCAAAGCTTGCTTTGGCTATTGCAAGAAGAATTCTATAGCTCTCCCAAGCAAGCTTTGGACTCCCTCATTCATGGTCTCTTAACCGCTCAGTCATTCGCGGTTTATTTATCAATCCGTTTACGTTTACTGATTCCAGATACAAACACCACCGGCTTTTTCAATAGCCTCCAGACGTTGTTGATGCGCGCTAAGCTCATCTTCCGTGCAGCGTATGACTTTTAAGGCGGGACGATCCGCCGACAAATATTTAACCTCGCTACCCACAACCGACTCCTCCGCCCTTCCCTGCCCTTCATCAAGCAACGAAGACTGGCCGCCGGTCATTAACAAAAACACGTCAGCCAGAATCTCAGCATCCAGCAACGCGCCATGAAGGTCCCGGTGACTGTTGTCGATACTGTAACGCTTGCACAATGCATCCAGGCTGTTGCGCTGCCCCGGATGCTTTTTCCTGGCATAGGTCAGCGTATCGAATACCTTGCTGTAATCGGTGACCGTTCCGGCTCCGTTATTCAGCCGCGAAAATTCATAATTGATAAAGCCGACGTCGAACGGCGCATTATGAATGACCAACTCAGCGCCCTGAATAAACGCAATAAAGTCCTCAACGATGCCCGCAAATACAGGCTTGTCCTCCAAAAACTGATTGGTGATGCCATGGACCTCAATAGCGCCGGCATCGATGACCCGCTCGGGATTGATATAGACATGAAAGCGCTTGCCCGTTAACCGGCGGTTGACCAGCTCCACGCAGCCTATCTCGATAATCCTGTGCCCTTCCTGCGGATTTAACCCGGTCGTTTCGGTATCGAGGACCACCAGTCTATTTGTAAATGTTCGTTTATCCACACGCCACCTTAGGCTCATTAATTATTTTGTAACTATTCAGTGAATATCTAATAGAACACGGATGACACTGATAGAACGGATTTAAACGGATTTTAAAAGCCGAAGCAAAGTTTATTATGCATTATTTAATCAGTGCTTATCCGTCTAATCCGTGGCATCCGTGTTCCGTTTTTCTTTATGCTGAACAGTTTTTAAGTATAAATTCTTTAAGCCGGCATGGCTTGTTTAATTTTCTGATGACCAATGGATAACAAAGGTTGGCTACTATCCTTTATTGTTTTTTCTGTTAGAATTCAGCCATACCGGCTTAGCGTGATTTTTCCGCATTACAGAAGATACTGATATGACCATCAAAAAAACCCAACCCGACAAAAACAAGCTCGATCAAATCGTGACCGACGCGCGGCGCAACCAGGAACTCAGGGAGCAGTCTTATCGCGGACAAGCGCTTAAACTATACCCATGGGTATGCGGCCGTTGCGCCCGTGAATTCGACCACAAGAGCCTGACCGAATTGACCGTGCATCATAAAAACCATAACCACGACGATAATCCGTCCGACGGCAGCAACTGGGAATTATTATGCCTTTATTGCCATGATAATGAGCATTCAAGATACGAAGAAACCCGCTTTGATAGCGCAAAAACGGGCAAAGCCACAGGGCCTGCCTCCACTCACAACCCATTTGCCGACCTAAAATCCCTGTTAGCCAAGAAATAGTCGGATCCGCTTTAAATCTAAGAGCATTTGGAGCCGCGACTTTAGTCGCGATAATGTCCACATCATCACAGCTTATGCATGAACGCTCATGCGCGACTAAAGTCGCGGCTCCGTTTGTGGTTTTCCCTGTCTTTTAAAGTAGATACCAATAAACTTACCTTTGATAAACGCGCCGACGCCAGCGCGATTTATCGCAACGTTGGACTTCAAAGCCGTTTTTACAACCGGACTCAATCAGGTAATCCCTGAACTGGGAATAATGCTGTTCAAAATGAATGCCGTATTTAAACGGCAAAGGAACAGGCGGCTCATCCCCCTCAACAAACAATTCCACAAACTCATCATACCGGGAACTGCTTTGTTTATTAAACGAATGCACAACCTGTCCATCAAGTAAAAAGCTGTCGCCCCTTGCAAAACATAGCGTGAGTTTAAGGCGGTTGTTTGTTTTTAACGCCTGATTACTACAGATGGCAATGCCCTGCTTGCTGACATTAATTATTTTTACCGGCTGTACCCGATTAAATAACCGTTAAAGAAAACAGGCGTCTTTTTAAAAACAGCATTGATGTCATTTCTTTCATAACGAACTTGTTGTCGAGCCGATTTTTCTGCCATAACGTCTACTCCAGATGCGCTTGATGAGCCCATATCAAATGGATCTTCAAAGCCAACCGACGATCTAAATCACGTATCGATTACCTAACGGATCATTACTCATAAAGGGCGAACCGGACGGCATTCGTATCACCTAATTAGCTATGGCTCCTAGAGCGCTACTTCAAATTCTCAATCAACACATCGGCAAATTCGCTGCATTTGACTTCTGTCGCCCCATCCATCAGCCGGGCAAAATCATAGGTCACCCGTTTACTGGAGATGGCGGCATCCATCGCATTAATGATCGCATCGGCGGCTTCAGTCCAGCCCATATAGCGCAGCATCATTTCGCCGGACAGGATCAACGAACCGGGATTGACTTTATCCAGGTCGGCATACTTGGGCGCGGTGCCGTGCGTGGCCTCAAATACAGCGGTGCCGGTTTGATAGTTGATATTGCCGCCGGGAGCAATGCCGATTCCGCCGACTTGCGCGGCCAAGGCATCGGATAAATAGTCGCCGTTCAAATTCAATGTCGCGATCACATCGAAGTCTTCAGGCCGGGTCAGACACTTGCTGCAAGGTAATGTCCGCGATGCTGTCTTTAATTAAAATACGCCCCTTTGCCAACGCTTCGGCCTGCACCTTGTTTGCCGCCGTCTACGCCAAACTCGGCACGGGTTTTTTCCCAGTGCCCCCAGGTATAGACATGATCGGGATATTCCCGTTCCGCCAGATTGATAGGCCCATTTACGAAACGCCCCTTCGGTGTATTTCATGATATTGCCTTTATGCACAATAGTCAGGGATTTGCGCTTATTGGCGATCGCATAGTCGATAGCCGAACGGATCAGGCGCTCCGTGCCTTCCTGCGACACGGGTTTTATGCCGATGCCGGACGTTTCCGGGAAACGGATTTTTGCGTATTGCTTCGGGAAATTCTCTTTCAGCAGGTTCAGAAAAATCTTTACCTCGTCGCTGCCCTGCTCAAACTCGATACCGGCGTAGATGTCCTCGGTGTTTTCCCGGAAAATGACCATATCGACGGCTCCGGGATTTTTTACCGGCGAAGGCACGCCCTGAAACCATCTGACCGGCCGCAAACACACATACATATCCAGCAACTGGCGCAAAGCCACGTTCAAAGAACTGATGCCGCCGCCTACCGGCGTGGTCAACGGACCTTTAATGGACACCAGATAATTCTTGCAGGCCTCGACGGTTTCATCGGGCAGCCAGGTATCAAGCAAGCGGTGGGCTTTTTCCCCGGCATACACTTCCATCCAGTGAATTTTCTTTTGCCCGGAATAGGCGCTCGCAACAGCCGCATCCAAAACACGAACGGTGGCGCGCCAAATATCCGGCCCGGTGCCGTCGCCTTCAATAAAAGGAATAATCGGATTATCCGGCACGACCAGTTTGCCGTTTTGCATGGTGATAGCACTGCCGTTTGGGGGGGGATTGAGCGTGAGACTAGCCATAACAACTCCTTCAAATAATATTGAGTAATGCTGTGCAAGGTAGGGAGGTTGTACTGCAACGTCTCTACGGACTTTTGCATCATAACAAAAGCACAGCGATTTGCATCATTTAACCACTGCAACTGGCTAAAGACCGGCCTAAAGCACTATAATTACCTGTTTTTTTAACTTAATGGAGAAATGAATGCACGCAGTTACGTTGATAAAAGGTGATGGTATTGGCCCATCAATCATGGATGAGGCTGTTAAAGTTATTGACGCGTCCGGCGTAAAAATTCAATGGGAGGAAGCGTTTGCCGGTTTGGCCGCTTTTGAACAATTCGGCACGCCCCTGCCTGATGAAACCATGGCCTCAATCGACAAAACCCGCCTGGCATTTAAAGGCCCGTTGACCACAGTTGTCGGCGGCACTGGCTTTAGAAGCATTAACGTTGCGTTGCGGCAAAAATACGACCTGTATGCCAATGTGCGTCCTGCCAAAAACTGGCCTGGCGTAAAAACCCGTTTCGACGATGTCGATATTGTTATCGTCAGGGAAAATACCGAAGGACTCTATGCCGGGCTTGAGCATTACCTGACGCCTAAAAAAGACATCGCCGAAAGTCTGGCCGTCGTCACCCGAGCAGGCTCGGAAAGAATTATCGAGTATGCCTTTCAAATACGCCAGGGACAACAATCGCAAAAAAGTAACCGTTTGCCATAAGGCCAATATTTTAAAATACACGCAAGGCTTGTTTCTGGATGTCGCCAGGGAAATCGCCCCGAAATATCCCGATATTCAATTTGACGAAAAAATCATCGATGCCGCCTGCATGCACATGGTGATGGATCCGACGCAGTTTGATGTGATCGTCTGTACCAACATGTTCGGCGACATCCTGTCCGATTTGACCGCCGGTCTGGTCGGCGGACTGGGCTTGATTCCCGGCGCCAATATCGGCAATGATGCAGCCTTGTTTGAAGCCGTACACGGCAGCGCGCCGGACATCACCGGAAAAAATCTGGCGAACCCCACCGCCGTGATCATGGCCGGGGTCATGATGCTGCATCATCTCGGCGAACACGAAGCGGCGGATAAAATTCAAACAGCCGTTGAAAAAGTGGTTAATGAAGGCAAGTTTGTTACGCCGGATCTCAATCCGCAATCGAAATGCGGAACGGTTGAAATGGGTAATGCGATTGTTGAGGCGATGAAATAACGACATCGTTCCCACGCTCCGGCGGCGTGGGAATGCAGCCTTGGACGCTCCAGCGTCCAGTGACCGATGTTGAATGCGACGCTGGAGCATCGCTTACTGCATTCCCACGCTGGAGCGTGGGAACGATTAAATGTTTTAAACCATCTCCCAGGAATTCCTCATGCTAGAACAATACCGTAAACACGTAGCAGAACGCGCCGCCGAAGGCATCGTCCCCAAGCCGCTTGATGCCGAACAGGTCGCCGCTTTGGTTGAGCTGATTAAACAACCGCCCGCCGGAGAAGAAGCATTTCATCCTCGACCTGCTGGCAAACCGCGTTCCAGCCGGTGTTGACGAGGCGGCTTATGTTAAAGCGGGATTCCTGGCAGCTGTCGCAAAAGGCGAAGTCAGTTCGCCGATTCTGGATGCGGCGCGCGCCACCGAACTGCTGGGCACGATGCTGGGCGGTTATAACATCGCGCCGTTAATCGATTTGCTGGATAACCAAGCGATGGCCCCGATTGCCGCCAAGGCGCTGTCCCATACCTTGCTGATCTTCGACGCTTTCCACGACGTGCAGGAAAAAGCCGATGCCGGTAACCCGTTCGCCAAGCAGGTGCTCAATTCCTGGGCGGAAGCCGAATGGTTCACCAGCAAACCGAAAGTGCCTGAAAAACTGACGGTGACCGTGTTCAAGGTAACCGGCGAAACCAATACCGACGATTTGTCACCGGCTCCCGATGCCTGGTCGCGGCCCGACATTCCGCTGCACGCCAAAGCCATGCTGAAAATGCCGCGCGAAGGCATTACCAACGCCGAGCAGCAAATCGCCGAACTCAAGCAAAAAGGTTTTCCGGTGGCTTATGTCGGCGACGTGGTTGGCACCGGCTCTTCGCGCAAATCGGCGACCAATTCGGTGTTATGGTTCATGGGCAATGACATTCCGTATATTCCCAACAAGCGCGAAGGCGGCGTTTGCATCGGCGGCAAGATCGCACCGATTTTCTTTAACACGATGGAAGATTCCGGCGCCCTGCCGTTTGAATGCGATGTGACCCATATGGCGATGGGCGATGTGATCGACATTTATCCGTATGCGGGCGAGGTTAAACGGCACGACAGCGGTGAACTGATTTGCAAATTCGAACTGAAAACCGATGTGATTCTGGACGAAGTGCGCGCCGGTGGCCGTATTCCGTTGATTATCGGCCGGGGTCTGACAGACCGTGCGCGTAAGGCGCTGGGACTGGCAGCATCTACTGTTTTTTGCCGTCCTGTTGCCGCCAAAGACAGCGGCAAAGGCTATACGCTGGCGCAAAAAATGGTCGGCCAAGCCTGCGGCGTTGCGGGCGTTCGTCCGAATACTTATTGCGAACCGCGCATGACTACCGTGGGTTCCCAGGATACCACCGGTCCTATGACCCGCGACGAATTGAAAGACTTGGCTTGCCTGGGGTTTTCAGCCGATTTGGTACTGCAATCGTTCTGCCATACCGCGGCGTATCCGAAGCCGGTCGATGTGACCATGCAACATACGTTGCCGGATTTCATTATGAACCGCGGCGGCGTGTCGCTGCGTCCCGGCGACGGCATTATCCATTCCTGGTTAAACCGGATGCTGTTGCCGGATACCGTCGGCACCGGCGGCGATTCGCATACCCGTTTCCCTATCGGCATTTCATTCCCGGCCGGTTCCGGTCTGGTCGCGTTTGCCGCAGCAACCGGCGTGATGCCGCTGGATATGCCGGAATCGGTGTTGGTCCGTTTTAAAGGCGAGATGCAGCCGGGCATTACCCTGCGCGATCTGGTCAATGCGATTCCTTACGTGGCGATACAGCGCGGCTTGCTGACCGTTGAAAAGCAGGGCAAGAAGAACGTGTTTTCAGGCCGCATCCTGGAAATCGAAGGCCTGCCGGATTTGAAAGTGGAGCAGGCTTTTGAATTGTCCGATGCATCGGCCGAGCGTTCTGCCGGTGGCTGCACGGTGCGCTTGAACGAAGCGCCGATCCGCGAGTATTTGAATTCCAATATCACCCTGCTGAAATGGATGATAGCCGAAGGTTACGGCGATGTGCGCACCATTGAGCGCCGGATTAAAGCCATGGAAGAATGGCTGGCTAATCCGGTATTGCTGGAACCGGATGCCGATGCCGAATACTTTGAAGTCATCGAAATCGACATGAGTGAAATCAAAGAACCGTTGCTGGCTTGCCCGAACGACCCTGATGACGTGAAAGCGCTGTCCGCCGTGGCCGGAACCAAAATCGACGAAGTGTTTTTGGGTTCCTGCATGACCAATATCGGCCATTTCCGAGCCGCCGGCAAGTTGCTGGAAAAACACCAAGGCAAATTGCCGACCCAGTTGTGGGTTGCGCCGCCCACCAAAATGGATCAGACCCAATTAACCGAAGAAGGCTATTCCAGCACCTTCGACAAAGCCGGTGCGCGCACCGAAATGCCGGGCTGTTCGTTATGCATGGGTAACCAGGCGCGAGTCGCCGAGAACGCCACCGTAGTTTCCACTTCGACACGCAACTTCCCCAACCGTTTAGGAGATGGCGCTAATGTGTATCTGTCATCGGCAGAACTGGCGGCGGTTTGTTCAATCCTTGGCAAGATTCCGACTTTTGATGAATATATGCACTATGCGAGTCAGATTAATGAAACGGCTGATGATACCTATCGTTATTTGAATTTTGACCAGATGGATAGTTATCAGAAAAAGGCTAGCAGTATAGCCTAGGCTAAACTGCTGGGTTCTTAGCGTGAATCTCTGAGGTATCGCACAATTCGTATTATCGTCATCCCGGCAGGGAATGCCGGGAACCAGATCACAGGGATGTGCTACAGTGAACCTATAGAAAGACAACCCTGTGTTTACATTCTTGCCAGTCGCCCCAACGGAACGCTTTATATTGGAGTCACATCCAATCTAATCGGGCGCATATATCAACACCGCCAGAATTTAATTACCGGGTTTACCCAACGTTACAACGTGCATAATTTGGTCTGGTACGAACCACACGAACAAATGGAAAGCGCCATCTTACGGGAAAAACAACTCAAAAATTGGTCTCGAATAGCCAAAAAGCGATTAATCGAATTAAGCAATCCCATGTGGCAAGACTTATCGCCTGATTTGGGGTTGCCATCCATGGCAGCTGGATCCCGGCATTCCCTGCCGGGATGACGGGTTTCGTTCTTATCTTTACTTCTCGCTACGAAACATACTACCCCGCACAGACAAAAGCAACCATGCTAAAAAAGCCTTCCAGACAACCAATCGCCGAACCGACCCAACACACCCCAGACTTGCTGGAAAAGCAATACAACGCCCTAGTAGCCCAAGGCCACATCCAATACGAACCGGCGCAAATCACCGCCCTACACCACCTGCAAACCCTGCTCGACAACCTGATGACAGCTGTCGAGTACCAGCAAAAATCCACACTACATAAACTATTCCTCCCCAAACCGTCCAACTACCAAAGCCTGTACATCTACGGCAACGTAGGCCGCGGCAAGTCCATGCTGATGGATTTGTTTTTCGAAGCCTGCCCGATCCGCCAAAAACGGCGGGTTCATTTCCATGCTTTCATGCTCGAAGTCCACGCCTTCATCCACCAATGGCGCAGGCAAAACAACACCGACGCCATTTCCGCATTGGCAAAACATATCAGGGAATCGGAACTGCTGCTTTGCTTTGACGAGTTTCATGTCTCCGACATCGCCGACGCGATGATCCTGGTGCGGCTGTTTCGCAGGCTGTTCGAATTGGGCATCGTCGTCGTGATCACCTCCAACTGTCATCCCAACGAGCTCTATCATGACGGCCTGCAACGGGAATTGTTCCTGCCTTTTGTCGGACTCCTGCAAGAAAAAGCCAAGGTCATAGAACTGGTTGCAGACCAGGATTACCGGCTCAGCCATTTACACGCGCTGAAGACCACTTATTATTATCCGCTGGATGAACAGGCCGCCGAATTCATACGGCAAAGTTATAACGAATTGACCAATTTCGCCCCGCTGAAACCGGGCGTTGTCGAAGTGTTAGGCAGAAAAGTGGTGTTGTCGGCTGTACACGGCAATGTCGCCCTCACCTCTTTTGACGAGCTCTGCATGCATGCCTTAGGCCCAGCCGATTACCTGGAAATCGGCAACCGCTTCGACATCGTGATACTGGCCGATATTCCCAAACTGACCAACGAAAAATGCAACGAAGCCAAGCGCTTCGTCACGCTGATTGATGCGCTGTACGAGCATAAAGTAAAACTGATCTGCACGGCCGAAGTACCGGCTCAGGAACTTTACACCTCCGGCGAAGGCTCGTTTGAATTTGAACGGACGGTGTCGAGATTGATTGATATGCAGTCGGAGAGTTATTTGCATATTGAGCATGCCAGTCGTTGATGACAGTTTTTATTTTTATTCGTTGAATTCCTGCATATTAAGTTTGCTATCAATATTGAATGAAAGTAGAGTACTAACTAACAGATATCCAGTGCGGCTTTGCGCGCCGATGTTTGGATTTTGAATATACATCGAATTTCGGGGTCTATTTATAAGTTATGGCTTAAAGTATGCATAAACCCAGTCTGCATCTAATCAAATGAAAAATATAATGGAATTAAAATTTAACTTATCTATTTCTGCAGTTTTTATCATCGCTCTATTTCTTAATGGGTGTGCTACAAGCCGATCAGTTATAGATATTCCCATGCCGGTATCAACAGAACTTTCCAAATCAAATGGAAAAGAAATCTATATCAATTCAATAACAGATAAACGATTATTTGAAATAAAGCCGCCCGAACCTAGTACTCCATCTCTTGACCCCAGTGAAGAGCAGGGAGATAAAATAAAGCTCCGCGCCATTGCCCGCAAAAGAAACAGTTATGGTATGGGGTTGGGAGACATCCTTTTACCTGAAGGAAAAACAGTTGATCTACTTATAGATGCGGCCCTTCGAGAAGGATTCATTGAAAGTGGCTATAAAGTTATCAACAGTAAAGAACTGGTAACGAATAATACATATATTATTGATGCTCAAATAAATAAGTTATGGTCTTGGATGAATCCCGGATTTTGGGCGATCACATTAAGTACGGAAATTTCTACAGAAATTGCAATTAAAAGTAACAGTGCGCTAGATAAAAAAATAATAGCTATAAAAACATCTGATACTTTTCAAGCAGCAACAGAAAGTAACTGGATAGAAATAATGCAGGGCGCTCTAAAGGCATACATAACTGAATTAAAGCTTAACCATCAAAAAATGTAACAACCGAAAATCCGAGGGCGTCCTGCACTTTGTTTAAACGGAGTTTGCGCTGGTTCCCAAGCTCCGACTTGGGAACCAGCGAATCCGCATACGCTGAATAGTTACCTATTTGCTTGATTTTGTTGCACTGAGAATACCTAATAAACTAAACTCGTCCGGCAACTAAAAGTTCTGTCGGGTAGCCACGACAACGTTCCCAGCAGTGTACTTTGCTCTTTCCACGGAAAATCGAATTATGCCAGCTAACCTACAAGTCAACCCCGAATTAAAAGCCGAGTTGAGCGCGCTTGCAAAACAAACCCATCGCGATGAAACTGAGCTTGCCAACGAGGCGCTCGAAAACTACATCGCTTGGGAAAAACAGGCGCTGAATAAAATCAGGGAAGGTCTTGCTCAGGCGGGTCGCGGTGAATTTGTCGCCTTGGAGGAAATGGATGCATTTTTCAAACAGCGCTCCTTGCCGCTTGGTAAATGAGGCTTAGCTATACCCGGCGAGCCAAAACGATTTGAGCGAAATTTTCGACTATATCGCTCAAGACAATACCCACGCTGCCGCGCGAATCATTACCAGAATTCGTAACAGCCTTGCCGGTCTGACGGCAAATCCTTCGTTGGGCCGTTCCGGTCGAGTTGACGGCACCCGCGAACTGGTGATCACGCATACCCCTTACATCGTCGCGTACCGGATTCACGAAAACGAAATTCAGGTGCTTGCCGTTATCCATGCTGCACGACTTTGGCCGGATAATCTATAAAGCAAGTAGCCTGGATGAAGCCTGCGGAATCCAGGGCTTTGCAACTCCGATCACCCCGTATTCCGCTATGCTCCTTACAGGCTACGTGTCTAAATTACCGGTGACTAATGAAAAGTTACCCCCCGCAAAATATCTTGTTGAAAATAAAATTATAATTTCTTAACCGTAAACAGCGCCACAGAGCGACGGAACGACAATATAATTAGGTAAATACCCGATAAAGCCCTATTCTGGTCGGCTTTTTAACCATCGCAAACTTCACCGCAGCAGCGAAGTTATTCAACCTCCCACCATTGCACTTACAGGGGCAGCAAGTTTTGAGTTTACACAGTTATCAATCGGTAGATCGCGAGCAATTAGCCAAGGACATCGGCGAAATTCACCAACAAGCTTTAGCCAATATCGGCATTGACGATTTTGAGCATTTAACAAAAATGGAACGCTGGGGGAAAGTTTGTTCCATCATCGGCTATGGTACGGCCTGGATTTTCCCCAATCCCATTTCCGCGTTGTTAATCAGCCAAGGCAGTTTCACGCGCTGGACACAAGTCGCGCATCCGGTTGTTCATAGAGCCTACGACAAACTTGAAGGTGTAGACAAAAATTACACCAGCAAGAAATTTGCGCAAGGCTGGCGGCGTTTTATGGATTGGCCGGACTGGATGACGCCTACCGGTTGGCATCATGAACATGACGTATTGCATCATTACAGTTTGGGTGAAAAAAACGACCCCAACAATGCGCAGCATAATATGGAATGGTTAAGGCAATCAAACCTGCCGATGTGGCAACGCTATGTGATTGTGGCGTTTTTCTCAGGGATGTGGAAATTGGTTTATTACACGCCCAGAACCCATAAGGAATTGCACTTAAATTCTGCCAGACAGCAGGGTGAGCCTGAACCTGTGATGACCCGGATTGGCGCGTGGAGTCTGTTTACCGAACAAGGCAGGTCATTCTGGCTGCAAAGTATTTTGCCTTACATCGCCTATCGCTTTGTGTTGCTGCCCTTGCTGTTTTTACCGCTGGGAAGTTTTGCAGCTTTCAGCGTATTGATAAATTCAATTCTGGCGGAAATTTTCACCAACATGCACAGCTTCCTGGTGATGATCCCGAATCATGCCGGGGATGATGTGATGATGTTTGACGAAAAAGCCAAAGGCAAAGGCGAGTTTTATCTGCGGCAGATTTTAGGCTCGGTGAATTATCCAACGGGTTCTAATTTTAATGACTTTTTTTACGGCTGGTTGAATTATCAGGTCGAGCATCATTTATGGCCGGATATGCCGTTAAGTCAATATCAAAAAGTGCAGCCGCAAGTGATGGCGCTGTGCAAAAAACATAATATCCCTTATCTCCAACAGTCGGTTTTTAAAAGATTGCTGAAAGCAGTGGACATTATGGTAGGGAAAACTTCGATGTTGAAGCCGGCCGTTGCGTAAAAGATTACTGATGGCCGGGCATGCTTTTATGCCCGACATTCTTAAACATTCATGGCGCGCGCACCCTACCTGCTTTTGGTTCCCGGCTTACTACGGGACATTCGGCCTTATTTTGACAACAATCTTTGCGAAAGAATCGTTCTATGGCCGCTTAATCTTGAACGTCTGATTTTTGTAATCAATAACCAGACTGTCAGGACGAATTTCTTTCAGCAGCAGAGCATCCTTTATTTGCTGGCCCTGTTTGTACTTGACCATATCAATCATGACGAAGCGTTCTTCGGGTTGCTGCGAATAGACAAATACATTGATGCTGAGTTTCGGCACCGTCTGGCGAAATTCAAACGAAAGGTCATTTAAAAAAGGGATGTCTTTTTGTTCGGGCACCGTTTCGGTCAGAGTCGGTTGATCTTTGACGGTGGCCGGTGCCGGAATGGTTGGTATCGGTAGCGCTGATTTGTTGACAATTGCCGGTTGCTTAATCGTGTCGGCTTCCGGTTTTTTTGTGATGACAGGCTTAGCCGGTAACGGGACAGGTTCCTGCTTTTCCCCTTCAATCAATTCTGCAATAGAAGCTGTTTCGGATCCCGTTTTTTGTGGCGGTCTTTCCTGATGAGTTTTAGGCTCACGTATTGTTTCCGGCAATGACAGAGGTTTTGAAATAGCCGGCGATGTTACGGCAGGCGTCGGTGCCAAGTTATTTCGGACAAACCAGACGATGTAGGCAATAACCAGCACATTAGCGATAACAAGAAAAACTAATAATTTCGTTGTCTTACTGTGCCGTTGTTGCGGTTGAGGTTGTAGGATTCTGTCAGTTACGGTCTCAGGCTGAAGAGTTTGTCTTTCCTGCTCTGATTTACGTAAGGCATTTAGAATAAAAGACATAATTAATCGGTTATTTCTAAGTGAGGGGAGTCCAGAGTGCGTGCTATATTTTTAAAATGAGCCATAGTCTTGTCTCCCACTATACCGTCTTCCGGTAATTGATGCTGGCGCTGAAAATTCTTAACGCGAGCGATTAACTTATCATCATACAAACGTGGTTGCTCTACGGTTTCAATTTTTCCGCTGGCTCTATTAAACAGATGACGTAACCATAATATATTATCCGATGTCTGGTGGCGGTATATGAATTTGACATCCGGGATGGGCGGCGGTTCCAGTATTAAATAATAGCCGTTCCAATCTTTCAAGACTTCCGCTACCGGAAAGGCGTCATTATTTTTAAAATGAATTATCGATTGATTTTGTCCTAGTCCGGTCAGTAAGGCGTGACGCTTTTCTTTACCTGTCGATGAGAACTCCAATATGGCCGGACGATTAATTGCCCGTAGCTCTTTCCAGGTGGCTTTGCCAGATACACAACGCAACCCAGTCGTTTCCACGTAATGGCAATCAACCTGATTACTCTCAGGGATGGGCTTACCCCAACTCTTCAGCGCACTGATTAATGCAGCATTTAAAGAATATTCGGGATTATTGATCCAGTCGTGAAAGGTCGTTGTTTTAGAAGCAGGATCGGCGTTGATTTTTTCAATAGGAAGCGGTTCTTTTTGATCCGGCAGCTTCGTTTGGCTGATGATTACGGGTTTTGTCTGGATGGCAGGAGAGAGTGCTGCCAAGTTAACCGGGCCGCGATTAATTGCGTTGAGCCAATAGCCTAGAAAAAAAGTGCCTGCGGCAACACAAGCCAGAAACAGCAGGACTAATAATGGGGCCAAATAAGGAGATTTTATATCAGTAACCCCCAGCGCTTCATCGGCGGCATCGCTAACGATTGCGGGCGTAATAACATGCGTGTTGGTTGAGTAGGCGCCAAGCAAGGCGCGATCGCAGAGGATGTTAATCACTCTGGGTATGCCGGAAGAAAGCTTGTAAATTTTGCGTATCGCGCTTTGTTTAAAAATCTCCGGATGACCGTTACAAACTGTCAGCCGATGGCGAATATAAGCACTGGTTTCATCCAGCGATAACGGCAACAGATGGTAGCGGGCGGTAATACGCTGATTTAGCTGGCGCAAATCCTGTCGTTTCAGCAATTCTTTCAATTCCGGCTGACCGACCAGAATGATCTGCAATAATTTTGTTTTGTTGGTTTCCAGGTTGGTCAACAGGCGGATTTGTTCCAGCACTTCCATGCTCAAATTCTGCGCTTCATCGATCAGCAAAACCGTACGCCTGCCATTAGCATGGGTGGCGAGCAAATGCTGGTTTAAACGGTCGATCAGGTTTTTCAAAGACTGCTGATTTTTATCATAAACGATGCCCAATTCATCGCAGATGGTAGCCAATAATTCGATGGCATTAAGCTTCGAATTCAATATCAGGGCAATATCTATATTTTTGGGTATTTGTTGCAAAAGGCAGTGGCAAAGTGTCGTCTTGCCGGTACCCACTTCGCCGGTTAAAGCAACAAAGCCCCCGCCAAAATTGATGCCGTAAAGAAGGTGAGCCAAGCCCTCCTGATGACGCGGGCTCATATAAACAAAGTGCGGATCAGTCGCTATGGAAAACGGCGATTCGCTAAAATGGAAGTATTGGTTATACAAGGCTATGAAATTTTCCAGTAAAGAAAAAATTATAAGTTATCGATACCCATAGAGTTTACACTTGTCCAGCCTACGAACAACACCCTAATCATCGACTGGAGCTAATTTTCTTGTAACCTACAACTTCAAATGTTGTTTATCCTGAAAGCTGTAAGGCAATACGAGGCACAGCATTCGTGATCTACTGGCTTAATCTCAATATAAGTTTTATTCCGTACTATGTTGGATTTTTAAACCACGCTTAAACTCAATAAGAGGAATATATGCAGCAAAAAACAATTCTAACGCTCTGTGCGTCGCTGGCCTTTTCTGTGGCGTTGACCAACAACGCCGAGGCCGCTAATTGGAAGGATGTGCTTAATGCTGTCAATAACAATGTCAATGGTCAGCCGAACACGACAGGCCAAGCATTGCGGCAAGGGCAACAGGCCGTTAATGCAGCCCAGGCGGTGCAGCCCGGCAGTCTGGCCGAGTTATTGATGCAGCGGACGGGCGTGACGGGAGCCCAGGCTCAAGGGGGCGCAGGCGCTTTGTTTCAGGTCGCTAAAACAGCTATGCCGGCTGATTCGTTTGCCCAGCTGGAAGCAGTCGGTTCCGGGTATGCAGGGAATGCTGGGAGCTGCACCTGCCCCATCGCAACTGGGCGGTTTGGCCGGGCAATTGGGTTCAATCGCGGGAGCTTCGGGAGGAACGGCGGGGAATTTGATTTCGGTGGTTTCCGCTTTCCAGCAGCAAGGCATGTCGCCTGCGATGGTGCAGCAATTTATCCCGGTGGTTGTCGACTATGTCAAAGCCCATGGTAATGAGGCATTGGTAAATAGCTTAAGCGCCGCATTAGTCGGGCGTTGATTTAGAGCAAGAGGATGGGCTTCGTGTCTTGGCCCATCCTATAACGCTTAACCATACTATGAATTTTTAGCCCATATTATTGGCTTTTTAAACAAAACCGCGTTAACCAGCCATCAAGTATTAAGAATCACTTTCAGTTTTTTGCCGGGAGTCAGGGAATTGCTTAGTGTCGGTGGATTCCATTTACGCAGATCTGCGATCGAGACGTTAAATTTACGGGAAATTTGCGCCAGCGAATCGCCTTGTTTAACCGTGTAACTGATCGAACGGATGGCGCAGATGAAGCCACCGTCTTTGACGCGACAGCGTTAGCCAGTTGGTTCGCGGCTTTAATGGTCAGCTTCTGGCCTAAAACCAATGCCGATTTTTGAGTTGAGTTTATTCCAGTCCGCGATGTCATTAACGCTAACAGAAAACTTCTGCCCGATATTCCAGAATGGTGTCGCCTTGTTTTACGACATAGACCTGAGCGCTTCCCGGCTTAGCTTTTGCCGTTTCAGCGTTGTACGATGTGCCAGCCGGTTTTTGCGCCGTCGGCATCTTTAAAATCATGCCGGAGTGGATGGAATTGCTCGTCAAGTGGTTGGCCTGACGGATTGATTGGGGCGTTGTATTGTTCTTGTCGGCAATGGATACGAGACTTTCCCCAGCCTTGACTTTGTGTTGGCTTGGGATAGTCTGGATTTCATCACGGCGAATTTGCGCCATCGTTTCGGCATGGTATCGCTTTATATCGACCCGCTCATCATAGGGCAGTTGAGCCAGGTTTTGTTTGAATGATTGCGCCTTGGCAACCGGAATCAACAGGTGATGCGGCCCTTGCGGCGCGGTGCTTGACAGGTTAAAGCCGGGGTTTAATTTTAAAAATTCATTCAGCGGCGTGTTGGCCAGCTCTGCGGCTTTGTTTAAATCCAGCTGGGATTTGGCGTCAACAAGTTCGCAATAAGGTTTATTGGGGATATGTTGCAATTGAATATTGTATTTGTCGGCATTGGCAAAAATCTTGGCTATCGCCAGCAACCGCGGCACATAGTCTGCGGTTTCCTTGGGAAGATCTAGCGACCAATAATCGGTTGTCCAGATTGAGGTTTTCATTTTTTTCGATGGCTTTTCTTACATTGCCTTTGCCGTAATTGTAGGAAGCCAATGCAAGATGCCAGTCGCCGTCGAAGGTCTCGCCCAAGTGTTTGAGAAAAGCGGTTGCCGCCTTGGTTGATGCATAAACATCGCGACGGCCGTCGTACCAAGTGTTTTGTTGCAGTCCGTACAGACGGCCGGTAGCCGGTATAAATTGCCAGAGTCCTGAGGCATCGCTTTTTGAGTACGCTTCCGGCAGAAAGGCGCTCTCAACTATCGGCAATAAGGCCAGTTCGCCGGGGATATTTTTGGCTTCGACCTCGTCGAGTATCAGGTGCAGATAAGGTTCCGCCCGTTGCTGAACTCTGGCAAGATAGGCGGGGTGGCGCAAGTACCAGTTTAACTCGCGGTCAATCCGTTCATTTTGAATATCGGGCAGCGAATATAGCGATATTAACCGCTCCCAAACGGTATTCTTGTATTTTGCCGGTACATTGTATTTTTGTTTGCCGAACGGATGCAGAGCATGTCTTACATAGCTGTTATCCGTTTCGGAGCTGTCAGGCGGCCTATCGTTAAAGGTCTTTTGAGGTTGTAGAGCAGCCTGTTAGCGATTAAAAAGGTCAATATAAATAAAAATTTAACTGACTTGTTAAAGTTAACGCGCATCATCCAAGCCTTTTAAGAGTGAAGTTTATTATTAGGATGTTATCATTATAGCTTGTTTTTATTGAAAATCATCAAAGTCAGATAGTGTAGAATTCGCATATGAAACGTAATTTCTTATTTGCCTGGTATCAAACCCCTAGAGGCAAGCTGCTGCAACAGCTTGAAGCCGACTATATACAACGGTCTATTACCGTCAGTTGTCAGCAGACCATTTTGCAGATTGGCGGTTTAGGCTGGGAAAATGAATTTATCGACTGCACTTTGTACAAGAATTTTACGGTACTCGATGCCAAAAGCCTGGGCTGCGACAAGGCTAGAAAAATCAGGCAAAATCCTACAGCCTGCCTCTGCAAAGCAACTGCGTCGATATGATTATCATCCCGCATTTATTGGAATTTGATGCTTTTCGGTTTCAGACCATGCGCGAAGTGGAACGGGTTTTAAAGCCGGAAGGCCTATTGATCGTACTGAATTTCAATCCCTGGAGCCTATGGATCAGATACCAGTATTTGTGGGATAAAAAAATGGCCGATTCATGGGGCGGGCACTTTATTTCCCGCTCAAGGATTTTGGACTGGCTAAAATTATTAAATTTTGAAGTCACCGTGTCGTCCGAGTTTAATTTGGATACGGTCAAATCGACGCATGGAAAATTTATCACGCGAGGGCATCTCGCTCACCTCGACCGCCTATGCGGTCAAGGCTATCAAACGCCGTTACAACCTGATCCCGTTAACGCCGGTATCCGCGCTAAATTCCCGTTTGGTTTTGACCAACCCGCTTAACTCACCGACAACACAGATAAACAGACATGACTGATCACGTCATTATTTACACCGATGGCGCCTGCAAAGGCAATCCTGGGCCGGGCGGCTGGGGCGTAATACTCAGCTACAAGGGAACCGTTAAGGAAATTTACGGCGGCGACCCGGAAACGACCAACAACCGCATGGAGCTGATGGCGGCAATCCAGGCGCTGGAAATCCTGACCAAGCCCTGCTCGGTGCAGCTCAATACCGATTCGAAATATGTCATGCAGGGCATTACCGAATGGATAAGCAACTGGAAAAAACGCGGCTGGAAAACCGCCTCCAAAACGCCGGTTAAAAATGAAGACCTGTGGCGCAGGCTGGATGCCGCGATTCAACGGCACAATATCGAATGGTTTTGGGTAAAAGGACATTCAGGCCATAAAGATAATGACCGGGCGGATGAGCTGGCTAATCTGGGCATCGACTCATTGTCGACTTCCGCCTAAACCTATTCCGATTCAGCCACGGGGTGGAGTATGTTTTTGATGTGCTGAGCAGCACCAGCAAAGTGCCTTACCGTTAAAGCCATCAGGGCGAGCCCAGTTTTGGCCCACCCTGATGGATCATGTCAGCGCCTTATTCCTGTTTGTCGTTCACCAAATCGTAGGTGATGTCAGGGTTAAAGCCCATAGGCCAATAGATAGAGGCAAAAGGCGGCCAGAATATTGAAACGGTGCGGAATTTTGTCCTCAATTTGCCTTCCTTAATTACTTTCCCGCCTTTTTCCAAGGTATAAGGAATGCCTCCTTCCGGCGGTATTCCCGCCGCCGTCCAGAAAAACGGCTTGGTGGTTACCTTGCCATCGGCCTTAATATCTACCGGCTCCGATCTTTTGTAGACATGCAGGTCAGTGCCGGGCGGCACTTTGAACGTACCCGTCGTGGTACAGCCAGCGACCATGACCAATAAAACCAAGGCTAAACACATTCTTTTTATCATTGTAGTTCTCCAGGTTGAGTGGGATATTAACGATCCCAACGCTTAAAAATCAAAGAGGTGTTAATCCCCCCGAACGCGAAATTGTTACTCATCACATAGTCGCAATCGAGCTTTCGGCAATCCTCTTTAATATAGTCCAGCCGGGCACATTCCGGGTCAATGTTGTCAAGATTAGCCGTGGCATGAAACCAGCCTTCATTCATCATATTGACCGCCACCCAAGCCTCCAGTGCACCGCAAGCGCCCAAGAGTGTGGCCGGTAAAACTTTTCAATGCACTGATCGGCGTTTTATCGCCGAATACCGCCGCAGTCGCATGGCTTTCGGCGACATCGCCGTGGCTTGTTGCAGTGCCGTGCGCACTGATGTAGCCGATGTCGGAGGCTTCAAGCTCAGCATCCTCCAAGGCCAGACGCATCGCGACCTGCATACTATCGCTGTCGGGCTGGGTGACATGCAAACCGTCCGAATTGGTGCCGAATCCCACCAGTTCGGCATGAATATGCGCGCCGCGCGCCAAGGCATGTTCCAGCTCTTCCAATATCAAGGTGCCTGCGCCCTCGCCGATGACCAAGCCGTCCCGGTCGCGGTCAAAAGGCCGGGGACTTTTATCGGGCGTGTCATTGCGCAGGCTGGTTGCAAACAAGGTGTCGAAAACGGCGGACTGTATGGCCGATAGTTCTTCGGCTCCGCCTGCCACCATCAGTTTTTGCTGGCCGAATTTTATCGCCTCATACGCATAACCGATGCCCTGACTGCCCGAAGTGCAGGCGCTTGAGGTTGTGTAAATCCTGCCGTTTATGCCGAAAAACAGGCCGATATTGACCGGGGCGGTATGGCTCATCATCCTGATATACGAGGTGGCATTCAAGCCGCCGGTCGCATGATTGAGCAGCATATTGCCGAACTCGGCGATCGCATCGGGGCTGCCCGATGAGCTGCCGTAGGCAATGCCCATCTGCCCGCTGTTAAGGCAATCGTCATGCAGCAAACCGGCATCGCTCAGCGCCAATTCGGTTGCGTAAGTCGCCATTAAGGCGACGCGCCCCATGCAGCGAACCTGCTTGCGCGAATAATGCTCAGGCTTGGTAAAATCAGCGGGCCCTCCCAAACGGGTATTCAAACCTTGGTACTTGTCCCAGTCCTGCATGAATCGAATGCCGGTAGACTTGTTTTTAAGGCGCTCGGCAACTTGCGACCAGTCGTTGCCTATCGGCGAAATTCCCGCCATGCCGGTCACCACCACGCGTTTCAACATAAGCCACCGTTGACGGAAATGACCTGCCGGGTCACGTAGGCGGCATCTTCGGACATTAAAAAAGCCACGACCGCCGCCACTTCTTTGGGACTGCCCACCCTGCGCGCTGGAATCATTTTCTTGATTTCTTCCAGCGGCAATTCGCTGACCATCTCCGTATCGATAAGGCCCGGCGCTACGCAGTTGACGGTGATGTCGCGTTTTGCCAACTCCAAAGCCAACGCTTTGGTCGCACCGATAATACCGGCTTTTGCCGCACTGTAATTGACTTGGCCGCGGTTGCCCATCAAGCCGGAAACCGAAGATAAAGTGACGATACGCCCCGGTTTTCGCCGCCTGACCATCGGCATCACCACCGGCTGCAAGACATTGTAAAAACCGTCCAGATTGCTGTGAATCACGCTGTCCCACTGTTCGCCGGTCAGCGACGGAAAGGCGTTATCGGCGGTGATGCCGGCATTGCAAACCACACCGTAATAAGCGCCGTGGCTTTCAATATCCTGATTGAGTTGTTCGCTGCATTGCGCGCGGTCGGCAATGTCGAATTGCAATATCCGGGCTTGTCGGCCCAGCTGCTCGATTTCAGCTTTGACTTCCTCGGCCTGTGCACGCTGGCTGCGGCAATGGATGACCAAATCAAAGCCCTGTTTAGCCAGATATAACGCAATCGCTTTGCCGATGCCCCGGCTGGAGCCGGTTACTAAAACAGTTTTATTCATATTGTGCTCATGTGTTGTTCTAATCATTCAACTCGTTCATATTGTACTCATGTGTTGTTTAACGGAGGTTGATAAACATTAAGATTGGCCGTAATTTCCATACCGTCCCCCAGAATCCGGCAGTCAAAAACCCCTAAGTTATCATCCTGCATGATTTTTTTCACCCGTATCGTTAAGGTTGCGCCGACCTTAAATACAGCCACATTGCTGTTATAGCGCCGGGTGCCCAGCAAAAAACCCAGTCGTATCGGCTCACCGACCCGTCTTGCCATCACTCCGGCATAGGCGGCTATCGCTTGAGCCATGTATTCAATCCCGGCCCAGGCAGGGACGGCTTTATCATCACCCAGCAAACCATCGCCGCGCACCAGCAGTTCGGCCGTCAGGCCCTGGTCGTCATAGTCGATAATACGATCCAGCAATACCATGCTGCCGCTATGCGGAATCAGGTCGACAACATCGATCATGCCCGCTCCACCACAATAGACACGTTATTGCCGCCAAAGGCAAACGAGTTGCTTTGACAGGTTTTAATCCTGCGCCCTAACGCCCCGCCTTTTTTGACCAGATTCAACTCGGGCAATGCCGGATCCGGCTCATCATCGTTGATATTCGGAATCAACGCGCCTTGTTCGTCATCCTGGGTCAGCAACAACCAACAAAATGCCAGTTCCAATGCGGCGGCAGCACCCAGAGCATGCCCGGTCATGCCCTTGCTGGAACTTACCGCGACCTTGGGCCCGAATACGGCATTAACGGCTTTGCTTTCCATCGCATCGTTCAACACCGTAGCCGTGCCGTGCAGATTCAGGTAATCGATCTCGGCCGGAGTTTTGCCCGCGTCATCCAACGCATTCTGCATGGCCCTGATCACATCGGTTGCGTCCGGATCGGGTGCTGCAAAATGATAGGCATCGCTGCTTGCGCCTATGCCTTGCAATATTATCGGGCCCGGTTCTTTACTCAACACAAAAAGGCTGACCGCTTCGCCGATATTGATGCCGTCGCGATGCAGGCCGAACGGCTTGCACAAGTCCGCTACTGATCGATTCCAGCGCCGCAAAACCGTTAACGGTCAAGCCGCATAAACTGTCTGCCCCGCCCACGATGACCGCATCGCATAAGCCCTGCCTGATTAACCGCCGCGCCGATGCAAACGCCTTGCCGCTGGAAGAACAGGCCGTAGAGATCGTGTAGGCCGGACCTTGCACGCCCAGGAAATCCGCCAAAAAATCCGCCCCGGCGCCCATTTGCTGCTGCTTGTAATGAAACTCTTCAGGCAATACGCCATTTTTAGCCCATATACTCCAAAGCCAAGCTCGGTATTGCGTACCCCCGACGTGCTGGTGCCCAGCACGATGCCGATACGATCGGCGCCGAACCGGGCGATCATGCCAGTCACCGTTGATTCGATCTGGCTTAATGCCGCCAGCAGCAGGCGATTATTCCGGCAGTTGTAAATACGGTAACGCGCCGCAATCTCCGGCAGCTCAGCCGCAACAGCGCCGACGATGCAGCGAGTCCCGAACTCATCGCTAGACACCAATCCCGACCGGTCACCGGCCAGCAGGCGCTTTAAAACTTCAGCTTTGCTGTTGCCGACCGCACATAACAGGCCTAAGTCATTCAGGTATAAGGTCATAACTTATCGTTTTAATGTTCAGGCGGTAATTGTACTGGAAATTGACCAGTTCGACGGCTTTAGGCCAAACCGGATCGGGAGATAAATAATTCACTTCAACTTGTTTTTTACCGCTGATAGTTAAAATTCGTTTGTTTGGCCCGGCTTCCAAGCGCCATCCGGCAGGGAGTTTTTTTTGCAGCTCGGCAATCGGCCAATAAACCAGTTGCAGATCGGTAATGATAAATTCCGGAGCGACCGACTCCGGCAATAACGGGCTTTTATCGGATACCACGGTGTTGCCGTCGTAGGTCAAATTGAACAGGCTCAAGCCGTCATTGCTGAGTCCGGCCATCGCGATATGCCGCGCATCCAGCTCCAGAACCGCCAACAGAGATTCCTGATGATCAGTCCATACCGCGTTTATTTGCTGCACGATCCGTCTGGCTGGGCCTAATGGCTGCGCGATCGGCATCAATTCGGGTTTAGCGGCGACTTGCTCCGGCTGTATCAGTGCGCAGCCGGACAGCCAGAGCAAAAACACAGCGTTGAAAATCCTTACGCTGGTTCCCAAGCTCCAGCTTGGGAACCCAGGTAACGCTCTCGGCAACTGCTCCCTGCGTTGCTCTACCTCCTGCATCCATGCAGTCGCAGCTTCGCGAGACAGGAAGCTGGAGCTTCCCGCACTGAATTCCCAAGCTGGAACTTGGGAACTAGCACTCAAAATCCTTATCGGCATAACTCAACCAATGTATCCAACCTCGAACGAGCATTTTTGACGTAAGGATTATTTTCATCCCAGGCATAACCGGCCAGTATAGAACTGATCATCGCCTTAACTTCGGGCTGCTGCCCTGGGTGAAAGATCACATCCTGAAAACGGCCGTCATACCAGGCATCGACAAACACCCGGAAGGTATTGACGCCGCGCTGCAAGGGCTCGGCGTAATCTTGCTGCCAGTCGACCGCTTCATTGTTAAACTGCCTGACCAACACATCCGCAGCCAGGCTGGCTGATTTCATCGCAATGGTAACGCCGGACGAAAACACCGGATCCAAAAACTCGCCGGCATTGCCCAGCAACGCATAGCCCTTGCCGTACAGGCTTTTTACGTTGGCGGAATAACCGACGATGGTGTTGATTTTCTCATCGAACACGGCGTTCTCAAGCAAACCGGTCAAGCTGGGGTCTTGATTGATGATGTCTTTCAAGGCCTGGTCATTACTGTCCCAGCCCTGAAGAAATTCAGGTTCCGCAACCACGCCGACGCTGCTGCGGCCGTTGCTGAACGGGATCAGCCAATACCAGACATCTTTATGCTCGGGATGCACGGTGATCCGGATTTTGTTTCTGTCGAATTGGCCTTCGCCGATCCGGTCTTCAATATGCCCGAACAAGGCTTGCCTGACCGGAAACCCGGAAGGCGATTCCAAATCCAGCAACCTGGGCAAGATGCGCCCGAAACCGCTGGCATCGAGCACAAAGTCGGCACGGTAAGTCATGACTTCGCCTTGGTTGATTGCGCACCGTCAGCTCCGGCCGGTCGGCGGAAAAATCGGCCGCCAGCACTTCCATTTGCCACTGTATGTCAACGCCCATGCGTATCGCTTCATCGGCAAGCAGCTTGTCGAACCGGCCGCGCTGCACCTGAAACGTGGTGCCCATGCCGGGGCTGAATTTGTCTTCGAAGGAAAACTCGGTTTGCAGGTCTCGGCATACGAAAGACGCACCGTTTTTATACTGGAACCCGGCATTGACCAACGCGTCCAGCATCCCGGCCTGCTTGATGAATTCCATGCATTGCGGCAGCAGGCTTTCGCCGATGCTGAATCGCGGAAACAGCTGCCGCTCCAGAATGGTCACTTTAAAGCCCTGGTTTTGCAGCAATGCACCGGCAATACTGCCGGAAGGCCCGGCGCCGATGATGATAATTTCGCCTTTATTATTCTTTGTCATGGTGATTTGTCATTACTCAGATGTTAAAAAATAGAACTCGGCAATTGCTCCTGCATTGCTCTACCTCCTGCATCCATGCAGTCGACGGATGACACCGATTAAGCGGATAAACACTGATTAACAAGCGCAAAACACATTGGCTTCGGCCTTTAAAAATCCGTTTAAATCCGCCCGATCCGTCTCATCCGTGTTCCATTATATTTTATGTTCCTTAAGCCCAATCAATGGCGCGCACAGCAGCGCCGTTACAATACCGGCAGTTACGGTAACCCCAAAGGCATGCACGATCTCGGTGGAACTTATCGCCAACAAGCCGAACGCCAGCAAGGTCGTCAATGCCGAAAGCGTAACTCCCAGCGAAGTGCTGGCGCGCCTGTCGCCCGCCATGAAAAAGAACAGTCCGTAATCGACGCCGATGCCCAGCACCAGCAACAACGCAAACAGGTTGAACAAGCTGAACAACTGGTCGAACCAGCCCAGCATGGCCAGCGAAACCGCCAGCGAAACAACCGGCACCGACATGATGGTCACGCCATTGCGCCAACCGAACTTCCAGCCCAAGCCTAGCGAGGCCAAACAGAAAGCAACCAGCAACAAGCCGCTGGCCCTGATCCGATAACGCGCAAACAATGACGATACCGACTCTACCTGATCCACCCAGACCACGCCCGGCAAATCCTGTAGCGCCGCTAACGCTCCAGTATCGCTGATACCGATTAAGGCAACCGTGCTTTGACAGCGGCCCTGCTCACAGCCTAACCACAACTGCTGCTTGGTTTCATCGGCAGTCGCCAGCCAGTCCGGCAAGGCCAGCGTATTGCGCGCTGCGGCGGCAAATTGTTTGTATTCGGCTTGCACGGCTGCTTGGTCAAAGCCAAGATCGGTCATATAGCGTTCAAGCAAGCCTGAGTCGTACAACTTATTCTTTAACAGTTGGTAATTTTGTTGCTGCTGATGCGCATCAGGCCAATAGCTGCTCAAGCCTTCATAAGCAGTCAGCGCTTTTTGCTGTTTTAACATTTCCAAGCGCTTAAGCAGTCTTTGTTCATTTTGATGCCAATCGGCTTGATCTTGCCCTGACACCAGAAAAAACGGGTTGTCAGGGCTCATCGGAAACAGATGCCGGATTTTATCGGCGGTGCGGATTAACTCGGCCGGTGCCGACTGTAGCAAACGCACATCATCCTGCGGCGTCAGCATCCAAAGACCGCCCGCGATAAAAACCGTCAACATCAAGGCCCAGCCAGCGCCGGTTTTTGCTGACCCAAAGCGGCCAGTGTTCTTCCCAATAGGTCGTCAGTTTAAGTATGCCCGGCTGATGATCGAATGTGAAGCCCGTTAGCAGCAATGGAAACAGCAGCACCACCGTCAGCCAGGCGACCAACAAGCCGATGGCGGAAAATAACGCCACTTCCTGCAAGCCTGGAAACGGCGAAAAACCCAAGCCCGCATAACTTAACAGATTGCTTAACAGCCCGAAAGAAAGCCCCGGCAGGATAAACTTTAGGCCTTTCCGGGGATTCCAGTCCTTCTCGCCGAAACTGTCGCACAAAAAATGTTGCGCATAGTCGTCAGCGACGCCGATCAAGCTGGCTCCGAAAACCAGGGTAAGGATATGTATCTTGCCGAAAAACAGCACAGAGATAACCAACGCGGCAAGCAGGCCGCTGCCGATGGCGAGGCTCGATAACAGCAACGGCCTGACGCTTCGGAAAGTCGCCCACAGCAACACAATAATGCCAAGGCTCGAACCTATGCCGACCGTGGAAATTTCCTGTTTGGCCGACTGTGCGCCATGCGCGGTAAACAACGGCATGCCGGAAACCAGCAACTCGCCGCCAGCCGTTTTGACTTGTTCGGTTGCGCTGTCAACCAGGCTAGACAAGGTTTCCAGCTTATCCAGCTGTAGCTTGTCATCCTGCAAATCGGTCAATAACAACGCCCAAAACCGGTGCTGATCGGACAACACGACGATGCCCTGCTCCAAATTCAACTTGATCGGATTTTGCGCATTGAAATACCGGCTAAATATCAACGACGGATCGCGCTCCAGATCGGCCGCCTGCATCTGCCCGATGGGGCTGTTGAGTATCTCCAGGTTTTGCTTGATTAAATCTTCCGGTTTTTTAGCCAGCATCTCTTGGGTTTGCGCATCCAGCAGTTGATAGCGGTAAGGAAACAGTTGCTGATATTGCTGGATGTATTGCTGCTGGGGAAACTCCAGCACCACCTTGCTAAACAGCTGGCTCTGCTCCAGTTGCTGTTTAAGCTTTTGCGCATGATTAATGGCTTCCCCGGACGTCGCCGCGCCCGCCAGCCAGACCATTTTCCGGTTCGACAGTTCGTTATGCTGCCGGGTGGCTTTGGCGATTTCCGGCTGTTGTTCGCCGGTCGGCAATAACGCTAGAAAGCCTGTTTCCAGCCAGTCTTTAGTCAACGCTTGTCCGCCGAGAATGCAGATGACCAGCATTCCGGCCAGCCAAAGCCCTGCTGTCAACTTAGGGTGATAAACGTTCAAAGTCGGCTTCCTGTTCACCGGTTAATTGTGCTGGGTGCGTGATGTTATCGAAGGTAATGCGGGTGACATTGCCACCGGTTTCGCGTATTTCCAACCAGCGCAGCTCGGTGTCGCCGGACAGCAGTATCGCGCTGATGATTTTTTTCAGCATCTCGTCCTTGGGCGCTAGCTCCAGCTGCCAGGACGTTTTTTGATCGGTACCGGTCACGCTAAAGCCGTCGGCCAACTCCGCCAAGTCGCCGCCCAGCATGGCCTTGAACACATTGCCGAAAGCCGCAGGCACCGCTTGCTCGCCCTGCCCGGTTAACAGTTTCGACTCATTGACCAGCAGCAATGAAACAACCGGCGTCAGGGTTTTCCAGATAACGCCCTTGCTTTGGTCATAGGTAAATGACCCCGTGGAAATTAGAGGCTTGTGTAGTACCTTCAGCTGTTTTTGCTGGCGGAAGTCGCCCTGGGTGATCGGCGTTTTTGCCAAGCGTGCGGCGATTTCAGTCAACGTAGCGTCGCCTGCGACGGCGTGGCCGAATGCCAGTAAACACAACATCAGCGCTTTAATTAAAATCAAGCCGCCTCCAAGCCGAGTTTTTCAAACAGCACAGCGGGCGATGCAAAGCACATTTCCCGGGTTGCCAAGTTTACAGCCACCTGGATGCTATAGCCTTTGGTCAGCCTTAAGCCCGTGTGTTTATCGGTGATCAGGTAGTTCATTTTCAGGCGATTTTCCCACTCGACGATTTTGGCATTTACCGTAATGGCCTGCCCGAATACCGCGGGTTGCACATAGCGGATATTTAGATCGATAACCGGCCATGCATAGCCCGAATCGCGCATTTGCGGATAGTTGTAATCGATTTTATCCAGCAGCGCGCAGCGGGCGATTTCAAAATACTTGGCATAATGCCCGTGCCAGACCACCTCCATCATGTCGACATCATGGAAGGGGATTTGCAGATCGATTGAAGTTTGATGAGTCATTATAATCTCGTTCCCATGCGCCGCGTGGGAATGCAGTGTAAGGCGCGCTGCGAATTCCAGCCGATTCTTTGTAAATGTTCCGCAGCTGTAGGACGCGCCGTGCGCGCCTTTCCCGATGCATGAATCATATTGCTATCCCTTTGGCGCGCACGGCGCGCCCTACTCGATTAACATTCTGTTTGTTAAATATTTTTTAACTTAATAGCAATGACGCGACTCGTGGGAACTAGAGCGAATCATTCTTACCCAATTCAGCGCTATATATTATCTCATCCCTTACAATCAGCCTATTCCCTATAATGTAGCCGCAGCCAAAATCAAAACTATGCACTTAGCTTTCAGTCATTTTCATAACCTGAAAACCGCATTGCCTGAAGTATAATATCAACCACATTCATAACTTATATAAGGCACCGCTATGCACGTTACCTTGGTTCAAGTTCAAGTAAAACCCGCATCACATCGATGATTTTATTGCCGCGACACGGCTCAACCATGAAGCTTCCATCCAGGAGCCCGGCAACCGTCGATTCGACATACTGCAATCACCGGAAAACCCCGGCCACTTTATTCTTTATGAAGCCTATGCTTCTGCCGATGCAGCGGCGGCCCACAAGCAAACAGCCCATTATTTAACTTGGCGCGATACCGTGGCGGACTGGATGACCCAGCCGCGCCAAGGCATCCGTTATAACGGACTTTTCCCGCAAGGATAACCCAATGCAATTTACTCCTTTCTCTATCTCGCGCTTGCCGCGCATTAGCTACGGCAGCGGCCGCATCAACGAAGTCCCGGCGCTGGCAGCGGCCTATGGCCGCACAGCCTTGCTGGTGACCGGCAAACACTCTTTTTGCGCTACGCCGCGTTGGCAGTCTTTCACCCAAGCGCTGGAAAGCAAGGGCATCAACTGGCTGCATTTTACCGTCTCCGGCGAACCGTCGCCGACGCTGGTCGATCAGGCGGTAAGCCAATTTCGTGGCGAAGCAATTGACGTGGTTATCGCCATCGGCGGCGGCAGTGTGCTCGATGCCGCCAAAGCGATAGCAGGACTGTTGCCGCACGGCAATTCTGTCATGGATCACCTCGAAGGCGTCGGCAAGAATGTCCCGTATCACGGCCCCAGCACCCCGTTTATCGCCGTCCCCACCACCGCAGGAACCGGCAGCGAAGCAACCAAAAACTCGGTGCTGAGCGTACAAGGCCGTGACGGCTTCAAAAAATCCTTCCGTGATGAGTGCTTAATCCCCGAATACGCGGTGATCGACCCCGATTTGTTAGCGAGCTGTCCCCGCGAACTGGTCGCAGCCGATGGCATGGATGCGTTCACCCAGTTGTTGGAATCATACGTTTCGCTCAAAGCCAACCCCTTTGTTGACGCGCTGGCCTGGAGCGGCATGACCGCGGTGAAGGAAGGTTTTTTTGCCGCCTGGGAAGGTAACGAACCGACTGCCAGCCAAGGTCGCGGCGCAATGGCCTATGCCGCCCTGCTCTCCGGCATCACCTTGGCCCAAGTAGGCCTGGGCTCGGTACACGGATTGGCCTCGCCGCTGGGCGCTTACTTCCCTATCCCGCACGGTGTGGTCTGCGGCACGTTGGTATCTGCCGCGACCGAGGTCAATATCAAGGCCATGCAGGAACGCGAACCTGAAAACCCGGCTTTGGCTAAATATGCGCAAGTTGGGCGGTTATTGACTGGTCGGGATGAGCTTGATGATGCTGCGGCACGTTCGGCGTTAATCGTCCTACTGGCCGAATGGAGCGAGCGGCTGCAACTGCCGCGCCTCAAGGACTATGGCATTAGCGCGGAAGATTTCCCGATGATTGTTGCGAATAGTCGCGGCAGTAGTATGCAGACTAATCCGATTGTGCTGACGGATGAGGAGATTAATGACATTTTGGTGGCGCGACTTTAAATTATGATTTTTGTCGCTGTCATGTTTATAAGGTGTCGCTAACGCGACGGTTATTTGAATCGGGGTCTCGCCCCCGAGGGCGAGATACTTTTCTTTGCTCCGCCAAAGAAAAGTATCCAAAAGAAAGGCGGCCCGGTTGCCGCTTGCTTCCTGCGTTCCTCGCTTTCACCGGGGGTTGCCGAAAGGGGCTCCTGCCCCTTCGCCAACGTGCGGCCTCCCTGCCGCCCCCCTCACGGGCTGATCCCGGCGAAAGCTCCGGTACTCGGCGCGGCATACGGGATTAAGTCCGTGCCATCGGCCGGTTTTCTTCGATCCTGCAAAATACTCACTGTTATACCCAAATATTTAAAAGCACGTCATTCCGGCAGGGATTGCCGGAATCCAGAGCACAGGGATGTGAGTCGGTCGGTTAGTAGTTTACTCTGCTGGGCGAGCAACATACCCCACCCAGCAGAGGGATGATATATAGTTAGCAGGCATGACTAATATCACGACTTTGTTGATTTTAGAGTCAAAAGTAGAGAAGATAGCGAAAATTTTCTAATCATTTGGTAGGCATTCACCAAGGCAATCTGCATATGGAATTCACAAGAAACTTTAAAGCGTTTTGGTGGGCCGTCTTAGTTTTCAGCATTAGTTACTACCTATTAGGCCGATATGAAAAACTACAAGCAGGCAATCCCACTTGGTTTGATGCGCTTGCTTTTGTCGTGTGGGTAGCCCTAGCCATCGGCCCCTTCTTTAAAGAAATGGAGATATTTGGGTTCAAATTCAAACAAGAGGTTGAGAAGCTCAAAGAACATGTAACTAGTGAGCTTGCATCAATCCGTACAACGATTCAAACCACATCAGATAACCGGCAAACCATGAGTCCTCAGTTTTTATTTGGCTATCCACCGCCGCCGGACTCGCAGTTGAACAACATTCAGGAACAGATCAAGACAGCCATCCATTCAGCCATGGGCAGCTTCGGAACCCCAACAGTTACGCCCCAAGCTCATACGATCGAGACACCTACAACAGATATTGACCTGCTGTTCCGCGCTCGCCTTGGCATTGAAAAGGAGCTTAGAAAAATTCAGCAATATGTTAGTCAAGGAACCACACGCCGGACCGAACCTGTCTACCGGATTGTTGAATCCTTAATCAAAAATGAGCTTATATCAAGCGAAATCGGTCATGCTATTCGTGAGGTCTACTCAGTTTGTTCTCCAGCTATTCATGGCGAGGAAACAACAGCCGCACAGGTTGAGTTTGTAAAGAACACAGCGCCAGAGCTAATACTGGCTTTAAAGGCCATATCGGACAGATATGCCTAACTAAACAGTATTCCACGCCTGCGCTGGTCTTCAAGCGAGGCGAGGTTTGCAGCCCTGCTCCCTACCGTTTATACAATACCTAACTAGCATCAAACGTTTCGAGCGGGGCAACATGCTCTGCCCGGCAGAGTAAAGTACCAACCAACAGATTCACATCCCTGTGCCCTGGATTCCGGCAATCCCTGCCGGAATGACGTACTTTTAAATGGTTGTGTATAACAATGAGTATTTTGCAGTATCGAAGAAAACCGGCCGGTGGCACGGATTTAATCCCGTATGCCGCGCCGAGTACCGGAGCTTTCGGCGGGAATAGCCCGCGAGGGGTGCGGCATGGATGCCGCACGTTGACGAAGGGGCAGGAGCCCCTTTCGGCAAGCCCCGGCGAAAGTGAGGAACGCAGGAATCAAGCGGCAATCGGGTCGCCTTTTCTTTGGATACTTTCTTTTGGCGAAGCAAAAGAAAGTATCTCGCCTTCGGGGGCGAGACCCCGATTCAATCAACCGCGCTAGCGACACATTCCACGTTACTAGGCTAGTTGCCATCCATGGCTTCTGGATCCCGGCAATCCCTGCCGGGATGACGAATCGTAGTGTCGCCCAGACACTTATGCATAACGATGAGTGCGGCGCGAGGGAACGAGGAAACGTTATTCATACAAATCCCAATGCTGCTTGCGCATCAGTCCCAGACACAACCGCAACTCCTGCTCCAATGCCCTATCAGCACTCAAAAACAGACTATGCTCACGCAGCTGCTCAACAGTCTTTCTCAAAGCCGGACTCAACGCATCCACATTACCGCGCAACTCAACACCCTGAACAACCGCAAGCAACACAGCCACAGCAACCTGCTCGGTCAACTCCAAAATGCGGATGCAATCCCGGGCGGCAATCGTGCCCATGCTGACTTTATCCTGGTTATGACATTCGGTGGAGCGGGAAAATACGCTGGCGGGCATGGTCAATTTAAGCGCTTCGGCTGTCCAGGCGGATACGGCTATTTGCAAGGCCTTGAAGCCGTGGCTCAACAAGGCTTGCTCGCCGGTAGCGCCGGAAAGGTTGGCAGGCAGGCCGTGATTGAATTTGGGGTCCATCAACTGCGCCATTTGCCGGTCCATTAAATCGGCCAGATTGGCTACGGCGGTTTTAAGGGAATCCATCGCGAAGGCGATGTGGCCGCCGTAAAAATGGCCGCCATGCAGAACATGCTCGCCTTCGGCATCGATGATCGGGTTGTCGTTGGCGCTGTTTAATTCGTTTTCGATAAACTGCCGCAGCCAGGGCAACGAGTCTTCCAACACGCCGATGATATGCGGCGCGCAACGCAGCGAATAGCGATCCTGCAAGCGGGTATCGTGGCGCGGCGCACTACGCCGCAACTGCAAATCCGCACGTATCCGCTCGGCGACCCGGTTTTGACCAGGGTGCGGCTTGACCGAAAACAACCGCTCGTCAAAATGGTAGGCGTTACCGTTCAAGGCGACCGAAGCCAGGCTGGTGATGCGCGTGGTCAGCCGGGATAAATACTCGGCGCGTTGATAGGCAAGACAAGCAATGCCGGTCATGGCCGCAGTGCCGTTCATAATCGCCAGACCTTCTTTGGGTTTTAAGGTCAGCGCTTCGATATTGAGCCCGGCAAAAACCGTTTGCGTGGGTTGTCGCTCGCCTTGATACAGCACTTCCCGCTCACCGGCCAGCACGGCTGCAACATAGGATAACGGCGTTAAATCGCCGCTGGCGCCAACCGAGCCTTCCTGCGGAATCAACGGCAGGATGTCCTGCTTTAATAATTCAGTCAGCTGCTGCAACAGCTTGTAACGGACGCCCGAGTAACCGCGCGCCAGACTGGTCAAACGCACCGCCAATATAGCCCGTGTTTGCTCGGCATCAAAATGATCGCCCAGCCCGCAGCCGTGGAAGGTATACAGCTGCCTGGGCAGTTGCTCGACCAGATTCAGCGGAATGGATACCGTGCAGGACTCGCCGTAGCCGGTGGTTACGCCGTAGACGAAGCCTTCTTCCTTGAGCAAGGTATCGATAAACCGGGCGCCTTTGTTGATGCGCTCAATAAATTTCGGCTGCCTGCCCAATTCAACCTGCGCTTGTTGGTTGGCTATCTGGCAAACGGCCTCGATCGTCAACGACCGACCATCAAAAACCACGGTATTCTTACTGTTCATTCAGCCGCCAAAAATCGAAAAAGTTAAACCATTGTAACGGTTCCATTAAGCAATAATGCTCCAGCCGCTGGGCATAACGCTGTATCGTTTGCTGCAAGGCTTGCTCGCGGGTTTTCCTGGGCAACATCAGCCTATCGCTGAAATGGTCGAAATAGATCACCTGTTTGCCCTGTTGTTTCAGGCAAAACAGTGTGTAAACCGGACATTTAAGCAAGTGAGGCCAGGATAAACGGGCCCTGCGGAAACAACGCCTCGCCGCCCAGAAACCTGGCCCGGCTCACGCGCGGATTCCGGCTGACCGACGTTCGGTCTGCGGTAATAATGACCAACTCGCCGTTGTCGATTTTATCGCTCAGCAGCATTGCCGTGGCGGCGCTAATGTCGGTTACCTGGATCAGGTTTAAGCCGCTGTTCGCATTGGTTTGCCTGAGCAGGCGATTGAATTTTTCAGCGTGTTTGGTGTGCACCAGCACGTTAATGCGGAGCGTTTCATCCAGATCGGCAATCACCCGGCAGACTTCAAGATTGCCCAGATGCGAGCCTAGCAGGACTGCGCCCCTGCCCGTCTTGACTTGAGCCAGCAGGCGGTCGCGTCCTTGATAGTCTACGTCGGCAAGCGTCAACGCGCCGGACCAGGCCGCCAATTTATCGATGATGGCGTTGGCAAAGCTGATGAAGTGCCGGTAGCTGTCCCGGAGATTTCCGCTTAAATTTGATTCGGGCAAAAGCTGGGCAATGCGCTTCAGATAGGCTTGACTGGCCGCCCTGCCCGGCTTGTTCGCCAGCCAGTAATAGCTGACGACTGGGTATAAAAACCACTGCAACACAGTACGTCCAAGCAAGAGGTAAACGCACAGCAAGAAACGCATGCCCCAGATCATGCTCCACTCGCCCATGTCCGACCAATGCGACGATTTGCTCATCGCCGGTGCCTGCCCAGCAGTCGCGGAATGCGCATCAGCATGCCGAAAAACAGTTTGGCATGGGTTTGTGAAATTCTGACGTTATCCCGCCACAACTTGAAATGCGACACGCCGTCGTAAGGATATTGCACGGCGGTCGGTATGTTGATCACCTCCACGTCCTGCCAATACAACCGCACCAGGATGTCGATGTCAAAATCCATGCCTCTGGCTATCTGTGTGCCTTTGGCTAATTCCGCCACCGCCGCCAAAGGGTATACGCGAAAGCCGCACATGCTGTCTTCAACCGCAAGCGATAAGGTGTTGATCCATACCCACAGGTTGGCAATGGTTCGGCCGTAAACCCGACTCTTGGGCGCTGTTTGATCAAACAACGGTTGGCCTAAAATCAAGGCTTCAGGATGTTGCCGACCGGCTTCAACAAATGCCGGGATGTCGCTAACATCATGCTGCCCATCGGCATCGATCTGGATCGCATGGGTAAAGCCCAAAGACCGTGCCGCCTTAAAACCGTCCAGCACGGCCGCGCCTTTGCCGCCGTTTTCCGGGCGGTTGATCAAAGTCAGCCAATCCGGTTCCCGTTCGGCGCAGTCGGCCAGGATTTGAGTGCACAGCGCCGAACTGCCGTCATTGACCAGTAATGTCGGGATACCGAAATCTTTTAATTTAGCCAGCACATAGGGAATTGCGGCTTCGTGATTGTAAACGGGAATTACGATGCAGGGCTTCATTAGCTATGAAACTCCGAAAGCATTATTCAACACGAAGAACACGAAGAACACGAAGAACACGAAGAAAAATAGTTTGAAAACTTCGTGTTCTCTGTGTTCTTCGTGGTTATTCGTTTTTATGCTGAGTAGTTTCATTGTGCATCCCCCCCGTAAACCATCCGTCCTGAACTATGCGCACCGCGCTCTGAGCTGAAATTAAAATACAGTTTTCCCGATGCGATCTTCCAGTCTAGAGCCAGCGTTAATTGATCGCCGGGCTGGATAACTTGGGTAAATTTAATAACTTCCATATGAGAAAAGGATTTATCAATAACAAAAAACAGTTTGCCGAAATGTTCGACCCAGGCCAATTGCACCACGCCCGGCAAAATCGGGTAACTGGCAAAATGATCGGGGAAATAAAGCAAATCTTCAGGGACTCTAAGGCCAAGCTGGATACTGTCGGGAGCGACATCCAGGCTCACCACTTGAGGCAATTTTCGGTTATCAAAATCCAGCAGGCTTGTTAACAGCGGCTGGTCGATTTTGCCCTGAGCCGTTAACGGCATCGTGTTTACAAACAACCATTTTCTAGGCAACACTACGGATTCGAACCATGGCTCAAGCGCCTTGCGCAATTGCCTGATTAACCGGTTTCTTCCCTGATTTTTCAATTGTTCCACTCCCTGTGAACTGAGCACCACTACCGCCGCGACGACATCCCTGTGATTGGTTATCACCAAAGCATGGGCTTCATCTACCCATGGCCCGGCCATCAAACGCTGCTCCAGTTCGACTAAAGACAGGCGTTTTTCTTCGATTTTGACGATGCGGTCCGACCTGCCGTGCAGCATAAAGCGGCCATCGTCCAGCAAGGTGATTTGGTCGTCCAGTTGGAATTCTTGTTCTGCCTGCAGATAAGGCGAATGCAGTAACCACTTCCCATCGATATTGCTTAACTCCATGCCGGGAAATAACGTCCAAGCCTTATCCTGCTGCCGCCAGGCAATACCGCCGGTCTCGGAGCTGCCGTAGACTTCAATCACCGCCTGCTTGCCATCGTTCAATATCTGCTTAGCCGCCTGCTCCGGCAGCGCGCCTCCGGAACTGAAAACAGCCTTTAACCCGGCAATTCCTACCCAGGGCGAAGCTGATCCAAGCGTTTTAAATGCGCCGGGCTGGCAATCCAGTTAGCAGGCCTTTGTTGAACCGCACTGACCAGCGTTTCAGGATTGATATAAGCCTGACTATGAAAACATCGCCCCGCCGACAGCGGCCATAACACGCGAAACAGCAAGCCGTAGATATGCTGATGGCTGACTGTTGCCAATGCCGCTGCATCCCCCAGTTGCTCGCCCCAGTACTTTTCCAGCGTGGCAATTTCAAGCTGGAACTGGTTCAGGCATTTGGCTATCGGCTTGGCCTGCCCCGTAGAACCGGAGGTAAAAATAACCAGTTGGCTGTCCAAAGGGTTTAGCGGCGACAAAGGCCGGTTGGAACAATCCTGCGCATCCAAACAATAATCGAAACGCTCGCCGTTTTGCCAATCGCCCAATAGCTGACAGTCCGGCGATAATTGCTCAGCCGTGCCGGGGCGGTTATTGCCGGGTATCCAGATTTGTTTTCCGGCATGCAGCAACGCAAACAACAGCACAGCGAAAGGATAGGCGTCTTCTGTGTACAAGGCGTAATGCTGAAACGGCTGCGCTTGCAGTTTATCTACCCAAAAACTTACAGCATTTACAAACTGCCCTGCCGAATAATACTGTCCGGCATGATAGGCAATAGGCGTATCAAACGATCTTGGGGCAGCCAGACAATGGGACAGCGGCAGCAGCTTATCTGACATGCTTCTGGGTTCTCATCCTGACCAGATATTCGGCGGCGAATAAAACGCCCATCAACACGTAAGCGATCAGGCCGTTATATAAACTCCAGACTTCCAGGCTGCACCAAAAAGCGGTTATCCATGCCAGAGCGCCGTTAATGATAAAGAATCCGCACCAGACCTGGGTCACACGGCGGGTATAAACAACGCCTTCCGGCGGTAAATCGGGATGCTGAATGCGCGCCAGACGCTCAACCAAACTGGGCGGCGAGAACAGGCTCCAGCCGAAAATGAGCAGCATCAAACCATTGACCAAAATCGGGTAGAACAGCAAGGTATTGAACTGATTGCTCCACATCGCAAATAGGCAATAGCCGATGCCCGCAATCAATAACGGGGTACTCCAATGTTTAATGGAATAACTGGCCGCCAGTCTGACCAGCAGCAACACAATCAATAGGGCAGCTATTTTCCAGGGCTCGAAATACTCTCTGCCGAAAAAAACCGCCAGCGGATATAACAGGGTCAATATTCCCATCACGCCGTTTACAAACAAGCGCATATTTATCTCATGCTGCGTGTGAGAACAAGAAGAAAAAAATATCTGTTAAAAACCAGAGCTTGATTTATAAGATATACCATCTGACAGTGGAGAAACAATTGATCCATTAACATCAAAAAAGACCAAAATATTAGCAGTACCATATGACCATACATATGCTGTGTAGGATTGGCTTCTTTGAGTCATTGACGGTTTATAGCTACACCCAATCGTTTGATTAACTTGATCTATTGTCATACCTGTAGCAATAGCGTTATAGATAGGAACTGTAAAATTATTTTGGCCACAAACGAACTGTTTAGTAGTTGTGTCTAAAGTATCCAGTGCATTAGCTACTGAAACGAAAAAGATAAAAAGCAGAGTAATAAGATATTTTTTCATTTTGTTCTTCACATTAATTTGCTGATGAGCGGCATAAACTTACCGGGTAAAAAAATGAATTTTCATTGCACATAATACCATCTGCTTCAAACATGTAATATGTATTCTGGATAGCGACAATCCCTTCCGTATGACTGGATTAACTGGAGTTGTAGGAGACATGAGTCTATCAAATGCATATTAGCCGTTAAGCATTTTATAAACCGCCTCGACCACATCGCCTATGGTGCGTGCGGTTTTGAAATCTTCGGCTTTGATCGCTTTGCCGGTCATTTCTTTAAGCCTGACGATCATGTCCACCGCATCAATGCTGTCGAAGTCCAGGTCCTCATATAGCCGTGCTTCCAGCGTGATAGCCTGTTCGTCCATTTCAAACATCTCGACCATAATCTCCTTGATGGCCGTTAAAATTTCTTCGCGCTCTTTTATCATAATCGCCTCAACCGCGCGCCGCTTGAATGTATTCGGCCAATGTTGAAACCGAGGAGAAAATCTTCACCACGTCTTCTTTTTCGGCATCGATTTTTACGTCGTATTTTTTGCGAATCGCCAAGCCCAATTCCAGCGCATCGATGGAATCCAAGCCCCAGACCGTCATTAAACAACGGCGCATGGCTGTCTATATCCGCCACGCTGATGTCTTCCAGATCCAGCGTGTCGATAATCAGTTGTTTTAATTCATTTTCCATAGTGCTTATAAAGCTCTCTCTGTTGGGTAAAATAATCTTGCTGGTACTGGGTCAAGCGGCGCACACCTACCGATTTTGGACTGATCTCGGCAAATCCATCCAGCACAATATCATCGCCGACATGCATAGTCAGATGAAAGCGGCGCGAGGGAATTTGATACCAGCGTTCGGCTTTGGTTAAGGTGCTGGGATTGCAGCTCAGCGTCACCGGCGTCACTATGGCATTGGCCTGCAAGGCAATGGCCGCCGCGCCGCGTTGAAAGCGGGTTGTCTGCCCCGGTATTGATCGCGTTCCTTCCGGGAAAATAATCATCGACCCGCCCGAACGCAGCCAGGCGACGCACTCGGCTATCATTTGCTCGGGATCGCCGTTGCTGATGTATCCCGCATTGACGATGGGGCCGCGCATGAACGGGTTATGAAACAACCGGGCTTTGACGATACAGCTGGCCTGCTTGATTCGGCTGATCAAAAACACAATATCGACCAGCGTGGGATGATTGGCGATGATCAACTGGCCGGGCCGGTTAAGCTTTTCCAGACCTACGATTTCGTAAGTCATCACCCCCAATCTGTGCATCAAACCGATGAAGACATAAAAACTGTAAGACACTACTTTTTGGCCCCGACTGACTTTTTGCTGCGGATTACCGGGCAACAGAGACAGCACCGGAAATACGAATAGCCACAGCAATAAACCGCCCGCGCCAAAACTAAAAAAACTCAATCCTGTTGCAAAAAGACGCCAGCCGTAGCCAAATTTTACTGCTATTTTTTGTACCATTCCCAGCTATGTCTATGATTGCCCAGCGCCAACGATTGCTCGTCTGCAACAAGAAATTTCAAAAAAGAGACTATCTGCAAGGCATGCTCGCCATCATCGCGATGCTTCGACGACCTGCAAAACCTTAGCGCCAAGCCATCCCCGCTTAAAGAGATTCTCAAGGCCAATGCACAAACGGCAGGCGCATTAAGCGCAAACGGTTGCGACGGATAAGAAATCCGATAGCGGTTCGTCATACAAAACCACCAGCACCTCACCATGACGCTCCTGCAATAGTCCCAGCGCTTCAATAAATGCCGGGGCAATGCCGTCCTGGCCCGGCGCAAGCACAGTAATTTCCTGATGGTTGGCATAGGCCATCGAAAACAATCCCGCTATGGCGTTATGCACTGACAGGCTGAAGGCTGTCGGCGAAACTTCCTCGCCGTTCTGTATGCTTTTAAGCATCTCCAACGATTTATTCGTTTCGCTATGAGCGGAGCTGAACACAATAGGCAGGCTATCATCGCTATCAATGCAACCTTCCGCGGCATTAAAAACCGCCCTGGCTAATGGGCTTAATCTGCGTTGAAGCATCTTGGGCACCGTAACCGGGATGGCCGCTGTTCCCGCTTGGGCAAAGGATTGATGGGCCAGCCAGTCCCGCCAATCTTCGTGACTGCTGATGCCGGGCGCCCAGGCGTTCCATTCTCGCACTACAAAATCAACTGACATTATATCAATCCGGTTGGTAATTTAGCCTTCACGTATATAATCCGGGACAGTCAGCAAATTTATCAGGTAAAACTTTACTTATTAAATCAGTATTATACAAAACTGCTGAGCAATGGGGAAATCCAAGCCCATAAGCCAAGCCTTTTTGACTTGAGCTCGTTGGGGATTAACGCAACAGTTCCAGTGTTTTTTCAGCTGCTTTTTCTTTAGCTTTGCTCTTGATGGCCTCAGTCGATGTAGGCGCACTATTAACCCTTTCTTTCAGTTTTTTAGCGGCTTCTTTGTTGGCTTTTAATGTTTCTACAGCTTTTTTTGTCTCTTCCGGCGTTGCTTGCTCAATCCTTTGCTTAACCGATTCCTTTGCCGTTTCTTTCAGTTGATCTTTAACTGCATCAGGGGCATTTTCTACGCCTTCTTTGAATTTTTTGGCATTTTCCAGCTTTTGGTTTGCTGACTCTGCCTTTTCAACAGCACTCGGCGCTACGATTTTAGCGGTATCTCTAGCCGTTTGTTTTGCCACGTCTTTAAGAAGCAAACTTTGCTCGGCCAGCACGGAGCTTGAGATCAATAAAAATGAAGTGAATAAAATCGCTTTGTTTCGCATCTGAGCATCCTTCAATAACCAGTTGATTTGAGACTACAGAATACTACAGCAAATCCTAATACGTCATTATTTTCCGAGCCGGTTTTGCTGCGCCATGCCGTCACTGCTGTCACTTATTAATTACAGCAGGGATTTGGTTAAATAACAGCGCATGCTCTTCCCGGCCGGGCAGCCCTAAACGCGCGCCCATTTGCGCGCAGCACAAAGCGCCTGCGGCACTGGCGTACCGAAGCAGCGTTTGCCATTCCATGCCGGCAGCCAGGGCCGCGGCAAAAGCACCATGAAAAGCATCCCCGGCACCGGTAGTATCAATTGCGCTAACGGGATAGGCAGGTAGGGCGCCCTGCTCATTGCCGCGTTGCCAAATCAGGCCCCGCTCACCCAGCGTGACGACCACGTTGGGTGCGAGTTCAGCGAGTCGGCTTAAGGCTTTGCACTCGTCACCGGCATACTGGATTGCAAACTTTTCCGAGCAAACCAGATAATCGACGCGACTCATCAATGACAAGGTTCCTTCATGTACCGAGCCTGCGTCCAACACCGTTGGGATGTTGGCTTGCCGGGCCCTGTCCGCCAGCGGCAGTGAGATAAAAGGTTCATGGCCGTCGAACAGCACGACCTTCGCCGGGACATGAGACAGGTTCAGCGCATCGGCCGGCAAGACTTGCGTGTCGCCCTTGTAATTGATCAGGCAGCGCTTGCCATCGGGCTTGACCAATATCGTCGATAACGGCGTAGGAGAAGCGCCGCGTACGATCAGCTCTATGTTGACCCCGTAATCGTTAAGTTCCTGAAAATGCTTGTCGCCGTATAGATCGCACCCCAGATAACCGGCAAAGGCCGAGGTCAAACCTAGTTTGGCAGCGCATACCGCGGCATTGGCGGCCGGGCCGCCGCCGCAACTAAGCAGACTGTCGGCGACTATTTTTTCATCGGCACCCGGATGCCGGTTTACCGAAAAAATCAAGTCATAAGAGGCATGGCCTACGCACAGCACATCAACATTAACGGTCATGGCAATAAAATCTTCCGGGGTTTCCGGTCAGTGAAGTTAATCGGGATGGATTAGCCGTAGGGTACGCTCTGCGTACCTTTTGCATTGGTTTTCTTGAGATAATTTATAAAGGTACGCAGAGCGTACCCTACTTAAAAACCGAAAAAACATAAATACATAATCTGCCAAGCGCTTAACGGTGTTCAAGTCTATTAAAATTCAGCTCACCGGACAAATCAAAAAATGAAACCAAGCCTTTCTGTTATATTACGCCCCGTCATAAACCATTCGTAATCTGTATGAACAACCACCCTACCATACCCGCGGCCGAAGCCTTTAGACTGCTTAGCACCAATAATCAAACGGCCGTCATTGATGTGAGGTCCGAGGGGGAATATGAAAAGGCGCACTTTGAAAACACGGTAAATATCCCGATACTTTCAGACGCTCATCGTCATGATGTGGGATTGACCTATAAAACAGAAGGCTCGGAAGCCGCCAAAGCGCTCGGACACAAACTGGTCAGCGGCGAATACAAGGAGCGGATGATCCGGCAATGGTGCGAGTCAATTAAAAGCCATCCCCGGCACCCCGCTTTGATCTTTTGCTGGCGCGGAGGGCTGCGCTCCCGGCTAGCCCAGGACTGGGTGCATCAAAACGGGCTTGAAGTTCTCCGGGTTGAGTCCGGCTATAAAGGCTTAAGGCACGAGGCGCTCAAGATCATAGAAAATCCCGCTCCTTTTGTTGTCCTGTCCGGCATGACCGGCTCGGGGAAGACCCGCTTGATTCATCAGCTTCGCAACTTTGTCGATCTTGAAGCGCTTGCCACCCATCGGGGCAGCGCTTTCGGAGCACATGTTGGCGCAAGTCAGCCCCAGCAAGCCTCATTTGAAAACAAGTTGGCGCAATCGCTTTACCAAGCTGCGGACAATTTTGTACTTGAAGATGAAAGCCCCAATATCGGCCGATGCCATGTGCCTGATCTGTTTTATGCACGAATGATCTCGGCGCCGATGGTGATGATAGAAACGCCAGCGCGGACTCGGGCGTTGGAAATCTTCAAGGAATATGTGCAGGCGCCTTTTGCAGGCGGCATGCCGTTGCAAGAACTGGAAACCAGCTTTGCAAGAAATGTGGAACGAATCAGGAACAAGCTGGGCGGCCTGGAGTGCGATAACATTAAGATTATGTTGAGCCAATCGTTCCAATTCGATGCGCTGAATGAAGCTTGCTCAGATATCTATCTCGACTGGATTGAGCGCCTGCTGACGCATTATTACGACAAACTTTATATCCATTCGCTGTCACTAAAATCTCGGAAGACTTTGTTTAAAGGGCCATGGCAGGACTGTCTGGATTTTTTAGTCGATTCCCAAGAAAGAACTTCCCATCAAAAGATCGATCTATAAGAAAAAATAGGGTCCACGAAAAACACGAAAAAGCAGTCGAAAAAATCGCGGTACAAGATTTTTTCGTATCTTTCGTGGACAATGCTTTTTTGCTAGATTCATTATCGGAAATCCTTTGTATTATGAATAAAAGTTCAACGCCCATCGTTTCAGACCTGGTTTTGCTCGGCGGGGGACATGCCAACATCCAGGTCTTGAAAATGCTGGCAATGAATCCTATTGGCGGACTTAGGATCACCCTGATATCCGACCAGACCCATTCGCCGTATTCCGGCATGATACCGGGCTATCTGGCAGGCTATTATTCCTATGAAGAATGCCATTTCGATTTAAGGCGTATCTGCGAAGAACTCGGCCAGCGGTTTATCAAGGCCAAAATCATCGGCATCGATCCGCAAAGGAAAAAAATCCAGCTGGAAAACAGGGTGGAAGTCAGTTACGACTGCGCGTCCATTAACGTCGGCATAGCGCCTAAAAACATAGAGTATTCATCTCCCGATGCGGCCTTAAAGCTTATTCCGCTTAAGCCGATTTCCAGGTTTATCGCGTACTGGGATCGGCTGATAGCCGACCTGAAAGCATATAAAGGCGCGGATCCATTACAGCTTGCCGTTGTTGGCGCGGGAGCCTCGGGCGTTGAAATTTCGATCATCCTGAAAATGTTAATCGACCGATATAACTGGAATGCCGAGGTCAGCCTTATCCACCAGCATGAGTTCCTGGTTTCAGCCAAAGATATTTCAGCCCAAAGAAGGCTGTCAAAAACGATCGAAGAGCTGGACATAAAAGTCTTTAAAAACACCCAGGCGCTTAAAGAACAGGAAAACGGTCTGGTGCTTAAAGATGATAAAGGACTGATCCAGATTAAAGATTTTTATCGGGTGCTGACGGCTACGCAAGCCTCCGCGCCGCAGTGGTTTAAAGACTCAGGGTTACCGGTGGACACGGACGGATTTGTAAAAGTCAGCGGAAACCTGCTGGTTGAAAATGAACACGACCTATTTGCCGCCGGCGATTGCATACACTTTTCGCCGTCTCCTTTGAAAAAAGCGGGTGTTTATGCGGTGCGGCAAGGCATGGTGCTTGAGCACAATATCCGTGCTTTTTTCACCGGGAAGTCCGCGTTAAAAACCTTTAGACCCAAGAAAAACGTGCTGTCTTTAATCACCATAGGCGAGCGCAAAGCCTTGGTCCATCAGGATAGCGCATCCATCCTCAGATGGATGCGGCCGTCATTGTTGTGGACGGTTAAGGACGGCATCGACAGACGCTTTATGAAACGCTTCCAGGCCAAGACTTTCAGCGCAAAGCCCCGGCATTTCGACAAAGCCATGCCGATGCCCAAGACCACGCTGGTCCCCGAAGATTGGGAAAGCAATACCTGCGGCGGCTGCGGCAGCAAGCTGGCGGCTTCCACGTTAACGCTAAGCCTGAATAAACTGGACATCCCCAAAGATGACGCCGTTTTGCTGGGAGTCAAGGATGGCGAAGACTGCGCGTTGACCCGCTTTTCCGAGCATACCCTGTGCCTGCAAAGCATCGATCAATTCCGCTCGTTCATTTCAGACCCTTATTTGCTGGGGCAAATCGCCACCCAGCATGCGTTAAGCGACATCTACGCGATGGGCGGCGTTGCCAGGACCGCGCAGGTCGGCCTGACGCTCGGAGCCGCAAACAGGAAAATTCATCAGGAAGATATTTTTCAACTGATGTCGGGCGTGCTGGATATTCTGACCCAAAGCGCCGTCTCGCTGGTCGGCGGCCACACCGGCGAAGGGGCGGAGCTTGCAATATCGCTTGCAGTCCAGGGCGAAGTCGCACCGGAACAGGTTTTAAGGAAACAGCTCAATAAACCGGGCAACCGGCTGATATTGACCAAGCCGATCGGCACAGGCGTTGTCTTTGCCGCCAATATGCTTGCTCAAGCCAACGGTAAGCTGGTAGACGAAACTATTTCAAGTATGCTGCAATCCAACAAAACAGCGATGGAAACTATCCAGGCCTTTGACGTTTCCGGTTGCACGGATATTACAGGTTTCGGCCTGCTGGGCCACGCGTTTGAGATGATGGGGAAAAACAACGATCACGCGTTGGGCGTTAAAATCGATTACAAGGCGATACCCTTGTTCGACGGCGTTGTCGAGTTGTTTGCAAAAGGCTATTACGCTTCTATTGCCGAGGAAAACTATCAGTCCTTAAGCTCTGCTCTGAACGTTGAGGTGAGCAATCAGGAATTTCCTGCGCTGTTTGATCCCCAAACTAGCGGCGGGCTGTTGTTCTCAGTGCCATTCGAACAGGCGGAAGCATGCCTGAAAGCCCTGCATCATAATGGCGTATCCAAGGCCTGTGTTATGGGCGAAGTTATTGATCAGCGAAAAATAGTCGTGATTTGATCGGATGGCGAGGGCAGAAATCTTGCCCCGCCATATTGAAACATCATACTGCCGGGCATAAACGACATGCCCGGCAGTCAGTCACCTATCCCTAAAGAGACTTATTCAAAATAATCCCAAGGGTACACCGGCGTTAAAATAGGCTTAAAACCTGCCGGAACCGGAAAAGGCGCAGTAATAAATTCATAAACGCCGACCAGCTCACGGGTTACCGTCATCCCCAAACCGGTAGCAAGACCGATAGGAAAACCAATCGCCCCTTTAGCCTTGGTTTCCTTAACAATATTGCCCGGTATCTCAAGAAAGCCGGTAGTCATTCCTGCCAAGCCCCTGCCGAACTTCTGCGCCGAGTCATACGCATAGGCATTAGAAAACGAAAACAGTGTTAGAATCGTAAAAACCGCCAATACATAAATTCGTAATTTTCTCATGTGCTGCTCTCCGTTATTTATTTTATTAGGAATCCTATCTTAACCGATGATGCGGACATTAATAATTGAATTTTTGCTGTTACTGTAAATCGGGATGTAGGTTAATCCGCAGCTTTACATTACGAGCAGCAACTTTTACAAGTGAATTTGTAATAACTTGTCCTTACCTTTAAGCTTCTCACTGCCATTAACTTTCCTGATAATGACTTCAGTTGTACTGCTTATTATCGTTGTATCTTTCCGAATTCAGGGTCTGTAATCAAAACTGGATTTTTCGGTACATTGTCGTTTTGAAATGACGACTTTTCAGTGTCGGTAAGGAATGATAATTTTATAATTTCGGCCCTGCCATTCGATATTTGTGATAGTTCGGCTGTGTCAATTGCAAAATCTCAGTCAAAAAAAAACCCAAGCGATGAGGCTTGGGTTTTTAATTTAAGAGCTTGGCAATTCCCTACTTTCGCATGGCAAACTGCCACACTATCATCGGCGCTAAACGGTTTCACTTCCGAGTTCGGGATGGGATCGGGTGGTTCACGTTCGCTATGGTCACCAAGCAAACTGGTGTGGTCGGTTTGGCTTGCTAGCTTTTGCTTGTCGCATCTGGCTAGTGTTGCTTATTCGACCGTCTTCACTCGGCAGGTTAATGCCGAGTGTTGGAAATCTGTAACGTTGTATTCTCGTTTTTTGTGTTCTTTGTTGCTTTGTTCGCGATTATTCAGCTGTGACTAAGGCTTACTTAGTTTTACAACACTTCCAAACTGATTGGGTGTTATATGGTCAAGCCTCACGGGCAATTAGTACACGTTAGCTACGCCCATTACTGGACTTCCACACCGTGCCTATCAACGTCGTAGTCTCCGACGGCCCTTCAGGGGACTTATAGTCCCAGTGAGATCTCATCTTGGGAGGGGCTTCCCGCTTAGATGCTTTCAGCGGTTATCCTGTCCGAACATAGCTACCCGGCAATGCCACTGGCGTGACAACCGGAACACCAGAGGTTCGTCCACTCCGGTCCTCTCGTACTAGGAGCAGCTTCCCTCAAATCTCAAACGCCCACGGCAGATAGGGACCGAACTGTCTCACGACGTTCTGAACCCAGCTCGCGTACCACTTTAAATGGCGAACAGCCATACCCTTGGGACCTGCTTCAGCCCCAGGATGTGATGAGCCGACATCGAGGTGCCAAACACCGCCGTCGATATGAACTCTTGGGCGGTATCAGCCTGTTATCCCCGGAGTACCTTTTATCCGTTGAGCGATGGCCCTTCCATACAGAACCACCGGATCACTATGACCTACTTTCGTACCTGCTCGACTTGTCCGTCTCGCAGTCAAGCACCCTTATGCCATTGCACTCATTGCCTGATTTCCGACCAGGCTGAGGGTACCTTCGTGCTCCTCCGTTACTCTTTGGGAGGAGACCGCCCCAGTCAAACTACCCACCATACACTGTCCCCAATCCGGATAACGGACCTAGGTTAGAACTTCGAACATACCAGGGTGGTATTTCAAGGTTGGCTCCACAAGAACTGGCGTTCCTGCTTCAAAGCCTCCCACCTATCCTACACAAATAGGTTCAAAGTCCAGTGCAAAGCTATAGTAAAGGTTCACGGGGTCTTTCCGTCTAGCCGCGGGTATACGGCATCTTCACCGCAATTTCAATTTCACTGAGTCTCGGCTGGAGACAGTGTGGCCATCGTTACGCCATTCGTGCAGGTCGGAACTTACCCGACAAGGAATTTCGCTACCTTAGGACCGTTATAGTTACGGCCGCCGTTTACTGGGGCTTCGATCAAGAGCTTCTCCGAAGATAACCCCATCAATTAACCTTCCAGCACCGGGCAGGCGTCACACCCTATACTTCCTCTTTCGAGTTTGCAGAGTGCTATGTTTTTGCTAAACAGTCGCAGCCACCATTTTATTGCAACCCCTTTCAGCTCCATCCGCGAGGGACTTCACTTACTTGGGGTGTACCTTCTCCCGAAGTTACGGTACCATTTTGCCTAGTTCCTTCAGCCGAGTTCTCTCAAGCGCCTTAGAATTCTCATCCCATCCACCTGTGTCGGTTTGGGGTACGGCTACTGGTAACCTGAAGCTTAGAGGTTTTTCTTGGAAGCAGGGCATCAATCACTTCGTCGCTCCGAAGAGCAACTCGTCATCACGTCTCAGAATATAGGTTCCCGGATTTGCCTAAGAACCCTCCCTACTCGCTTAAACTGCCTATTCCAACAGGCAGCTGACCTAGCCTTCTCCGTCACCCCATCGCAGTTACCACCAGTACAGGAATATTAACCTGTTTTCCATCGACTACGCCTTTCGGCCTCGCCTTAGGTACCGACTAACCCTGCGTCGATTAGCGTTGCGCAGGAAACCTTGGATTTTCGGCGTGGGGGTTTTTCACCCCCATTATCGTTACTCATGTCAGCATTCGCACTTCTGATACCTCCAGCAAACTTCTCAGTTCACCTTCGCAGGCGTACAGAACGCTCCTCTACCGCCACACTAAAAGTGTGACCCGTAGCTTCGGTACTATGCTTAGCCCCGGTAAATCTTCCGCGCAAGCCGACTCGACCAGTGAGCTATTACGCTTTCTTTAAAGGATGGCTGCTTCTAAGCCAACCTCCTGGCTGTCTGTGCCTTCTCACATCGTTTCCCACTGAGCATAGATTTTGGGACCTTAGCTGACGGTCTGGGCTGTTTCCCTTTTCACGACGGACCTTATCACCCGCCGTGTGTCTCCCGTGCTGAAACTTGTTGGTATTCGGAGTTTGCATCGGGTTGGTAAGTCGAGATGACCCCCTAGCCGAAACAGTGCTCTACCCCCAACAGTTATACACGAGGCGCTACCTAAATAGCTTTCGAGGAGAACCAGCTATCTCCGAGCTTGATTAGCCTTTCACTCCGATCCACAACTCATCCCCGGATTTTTCAACATACGTGGGTTCGGCCCTCCAGTGAGTATTACCCCACCTTCAGCCTGGTCATGGATAGATCGCCCGGTTTCGGGTCTAATCCCAGCGACTAAACGCCCTATTAAGACTCGCTTTCGCTACGCCTCCCCTATTCGGTTAAGCTTGCCACTGAGATTAAGTCGCTGACCCATTATACAAAAGGTACGCAGTCACGGAACAAGTCCGCTCCTACTGCTTGTACGCATACGGTTTCAGGATCTATTTCACTCCCCTCTCCGGGGTTCTTTTCGCCTTTCCCTCACGGTACTGGTTCACTATCGGTCAGTAAGGAGTATTTAGCCTTGGAGGATGGTCCCCCCATGTTCAGTCAAAGTTTCACGTGCTCCGACCTACTCGTTTTCACTGCACAGCGTTTTCGTGTACGGGGCTATCACCCTGTATCGCCAGACTTTCCAGACTGTTCCACTAACAACTGTACAACTTAAGGGCTAATCCCCGTTCGCTCGCCGCTACTAAGGGAATCTCGGTTGATTTCTTTTCCTCTGGGTACTTAGATGTTTCAGTTCCCCAGGTTCGCTCAATACAGCTATGTATTCACTGTAATGTGACCAGCTGATGCTGGCCGGGTTTCCCCATTCGGAAATTCACGGATCAAAGTTAGTTTGCAAACTCCCCGAGACTTATCGCATGCTACAACGTCCTTCATCGCCTCTCACTGCCTAGGCATCCACCGTATGCGCTTATTCACTTGACCATATAACCCCAATAAGTCTGCTCGCTCGCTTATCGGTTGAAATTGCTAGTCGCTTGAATAAGTAAAAGGTCTTCTTGTGTTATATCGATCAGCTTTCTTAATCGCTTTTTTCTGCTTTTTGAGAACTCATTCTTGTGTTCGTCGATTCCAACGCTCCATCGACTCAGTGTCTTCATGTTAATTGCTTAACACGCTCGACTTCGTTGACTTTCTGTTGTAACCTCGGTTCACTCGAACTCGTTTCGTCACTTCCTGGTTTTCTTCCAGGTTATGACGTGTTACAGATTTCCAAATTGTTAAAGAGCTATTAATGCATTTCAATGCACCAATTCTATAAGGTCTCTGATAATTCTATCATCAGTTGAATTATCAACTAACCCAGAATAAAGACGTTATAGAATTGGTGGAGCTAAGCGGGATCGAACCGCTGACCCCCTGCGTGCAAGGCAGGTGCTCTCCCAGCTGAGCTATAGCCCCAGTGTTTCTTCTTCAGTCCCCTAGGCCACATCACTTTTGCCATCACGGCAAGGTGGTGGGCCTGGGTGGACTCGAACCACCGACCTCACCCTTATCAGGGGTGCGCTCTAACCAACTGAGCTACAGGCCCTAGGCTCATACTGCATTTGATCAAAATAATTTGTTGTGGGAACTCATGACAGCGTTTAGCTGCAATTTGTAAGGAG